>NZ_DASZAU010000006.1:0-177813 GCF_035944815.1 Sphingopyxis sp. | reverse complement strand
CTGGGCGGGCAAACCCCCGCCGAGATCGCCGGGCAATGGTCCTGGGGGCATGCCCCCAGGACCATTGCCATCCCATCAATCAACCATCATGAAGGAGCCGGACTCTACCTCTGACTGGTAACAATCAGGGGAGCACGTCAGCAGGCCGAAAGTTCGTAAGTCATGGAGCCACAGTTTGCGTCAAAATATGTCAGAAAGCTCGGTGGAACCCGCGACTCAAGAGCCTCTGCCGGGGAGTTTCCGTTGTTTCATACATCGACATATGCTGCGGTACGATGAGTATGTTTGCCGCTCTCTGACATTCCCCCCGAACTACGAACTGCCCGACGACACGGCCGGAAAGCAAGTTCGAAAGTTGCTGGAGGGATTGGCATGCGGGCAAGTCAAATCCTATTACGATAACGGGCTGCAGGTCCCTCGGTCGCTGTTCCATTCGAGGCTAGCGGTGTTGCTTTTGGCGGCAGAGGCTCGGACCAGAAGGATGGTCATCACACCCTATTTCTTCTGCAGTGGACGGGAGCTCATGCTGAGCAAGGCCGAGCTTGGTCACTTGCAACATTGGCCGGACGACGACACCCACCGCGCGCGCACCTTAAAAAATGGCGGCCCCGAGAGGCCGCCAAGGAAAAGTGAATGAAGAGAGCTCCTCATTCGGGTCGCGATGCGGCGCATATAGCAGTGCGGTGACCACGCCAGCGGATTCACCATGCCGTAGGGTAAATTCCGGCACGTGATGTATTTCGGCAACAGCCGTGCATTACCGGCAATGCGCAAACCTATATCATTGCTAGCCTCCGGCGCGGCGTTATAGCGCCCCTATGACCGATGACCTGACCAACATCGTCCTTCGTGCGATCGAGCGAGCGCCGCAATGGGTTCGCCGCGATCTGGAGGCTAAAGACCATGCGACGCGTGTGCAGGCGGAGGAGTCGCTTGCAGTGATGATTACCGAAGCGCTCAAGACATCAGACGGGCTTGCCACCTAACGTTCCTGCGTCAGCTCGGCTTGCAGCGCTCTTCGAGTTCGGCGATCCGTTCGGTACAAATCGCATGCACGGCACGGCCAAGTTCCTCGACACGCTCCGCCAGCCACGAGAGCTCTTCCTCAGAGATGCGATAATGCTTTGAGTAGCGAGCCTTCACATAGGCTTCCTTGAGCTTCTCGAACCGCGAACGATCCGTCTTCAGTTCGCGCGGCCATGCGTCAACCAAGCGCATATCGAGCCGCTCAGCCTGCGTGCGGAGAAAGCCAAGGTTGTGAACGTGCGGCGTATAGAAGGTGCAGACCAGCAGCACGCAGTGGTATAAGCTTTCTGTGGCCTGATGCAGCACAAACGATGCCTGCTTCAACGTCCCCTCAGCGAAGCCAGTTTCGTACATTTTGTAGAATGCGTTTGCCTGCGGCATCCACTCTTCAAAATACTCCCGCGCCATCGCCAGCGCCTGCTCGGGCGTCTTCGGCTTTGGCGTGTGCAACTCCTTGTCGTCGAACTCATAGAGCGCGATGCCGTCCTTCGCGAGGTCCATGAAGAAGTAGCGCCCATGTGCCAGCCCGTCGTTCACCTCCTGCATCGTATGGACGATGAAGTTCACCGGCGTGTGCAGCGTTTTGTCGATCGCGAGCTCGCGATTGAGCCGGTCCTCCAGCTTCAGCCAATAATCGACTTTGTCGGTAAGGCGCTTGTCGCTGACGATGATGAGGAGATCGAAGTCCGACCGGTAACCTTTCGCGGTATGCGGCTCGTCGACCCAGCCGCCGCGCGCATAGCTGCCGTAAAGGATCAGCTTTTCGATGCGGCCCTTCCTCTTCCAGTTCATCGTCGCGAGCGCGATGCTGTCGGCAAATTCTTCGAAGATGATCGCCTTCACGCGTTCGAGTTCGCGCTGCTTGTTGGGGGGAAGATGATCGAGGTCGGTACGCATGACTGTTTCCATCCTGTGAGTCTGCTCGCCGGAAGGCAAGCGCTGTCAAATCCAGATCGGCACCTCATCCCTCGGGCCCGACACGAAAATCCCAGACGGGGATGCCGAACGCGCGGGCCTTGTCGACGAGATTGTCCTGGATGCCGGTGCCCGAGAAAACGACGAGTCCCGCAGGCATCGCATCGATCATGCGTTCGTTGCGCTTGAAGGGCGCAGCCTTCTTGTGGCGGTTCCAGTCGGGGCGAAAGGCAACCTGCGGCACACCCCGCGTGTCGGCCCAGCACGCCGCCGCACGTTCTGCTCCCGTCGGCGTGGCACCGTGAAGCAGGATCATATCGGCATGGCGGGCGTGGACCTTGTCGAGCGCCGACCAGATATGGCGATGATCGTTGCATGAGGGCCCACCCGAAAAGACGATGCGCGTGCCTTCGGGGATCAGGCATTTCGCCTTCTCGCGGAGACGCCGGTCCATGAAGTCCCGGCTGTCGATCATCGCCGCGGTCATCGTCTTGTGCCGCACGCGCGACCCCGTGCGCGGCATCCAGGCCGTGCGGGCGTGGATACGGAACTGCTCGGCGGCACATTCGCGGAAATATTCCATTGCGTCGCGCCGCTCGATCATGGTGATGCCCTCGGCGATCGCGCGCTCGAGCTCGACCGAGCGGATTTCGCTGCCATCCTGCTCGCGCTGAAGCTCGCGCTGCGCCTGCTCGTTGCGATCGAGATCGTGCTCAACGCGTGTTCCGGCGCGGTGGAAGATGTTGACGACGGCCCAGAGCAGATCCTCAAGGTCGGGTTCGATCCGCGTGTGGGTAAGGCAGCCCGCGAGCGCATCGAAGATGTCGGCGACCGCGCCGGCCGCAAGGCGGTCGTCTGGGAGCGGCCGCGCGTCGGGTTCATCCTCATAGGGGCGATGGCCGTAAAGCTGCATTTCCTGAAGGAGGAAAGCGCTGGCCGATGGCTCGAAGGGATGGGCGGGTTCGGGAAGATCGGCATCATAGG
Source organism: Sphingopyxis sp. (assembly GCF_035944815.1). GTDB lineage: Bacteria > Pseudomonadota > Alphaproteobacteria > Sphingomonadales > Sphingomonadaceae > Sphingopyxis. The sequence continues at coordinate 174,888 of NZ_DASZAU010000006.1, read as the reverse complement.
TCATATCGGTTCTCGCTGAGATCAGCCGCGCCTTCCGCGGCCTTCGCGGCGACGTCTTGCGGCAGGCGGTGCGGGTGGGCACCGCGCGCCGGCGAAGCCACGCGCGGCCGGAGCGCCAGCGGAGGATGGCGGCCGAAGGCTATTTTGCTTCGCGATGCAAAGGGGCAAAGCCCCGGCGGAAAATAGCCGCGCGGCCGCCATTGCGCTCCCCGGTCCGCCTGCCGCAGTCGCCCTCCAGCGAAGGCCGAAGGCGCGGTCCTCGAAGATCGACAGATGACCAAGCCGCCGCTGCGCGCGTGCTCCCTTCCCTGCCGGCCCGCCTCACGATTTGAGGAAACGCCCGACGTCCTCGTGCCGGAGCAACCCGGCCGCACGACCTGCAAAAGCGTCTCTGCCCATCGCGCAAAGGTCGCTATTGAAATCGTCGTGCGCGGGGATGAGCGGCACCACCTCGATGTGCAGTTCCACCGCCCGCTCCCGCAGCGTCGCCAGCGCGCCCTTCCCGGCGGCGTCCCGGTCGCAAGCGACATAGAGTCGGCGCAGCGTTTCCGGAAATCGGATGGCGGCCAGATGCGCCGCCGACAATCCGGCGATCATCGGCATGGCGGGGAGGATTTCGCGGAGGGACAAGATGGTTTCGACGCCCTCGCCGGCCGCCATGACTTCGGCAGCTGCCTCGAAGCGGACGCCGTAGCCAAGAAGTTGGCCCATGGCACGGCGAGGATAAGCAACATCGGCCTTCCCGCCCGCCGGATCGAGCCAGGTCCGATGGACCCCGACGACCGCGCCATGGTCGTTGGTCACCGAAGCGATCATGGCCGGGTAGGTGGATCGGACACCCGGCACATCATCGCGCGATGCGCGGTAATAGCATGACGGGTGGAAGCGAAGCGCCGGATCATTGCCTGCGCGATGAATTCCGCGCCCGGCAAGATAGGAAGCGGCAAGCGTCCCCGCGGTCGGATGTGCTGCCGCCCAAAGCCGCCGGGCCGCTGCGGGCGTGCCGCCCGGTGCCTTGCGCGGCTTCGGATTCGCAGGCTCGGCATTGTCGGTCGCCGGCAGGCTCAGGAAGCGCCGCGCCTCCGCGAGGGTATCGCGGAGGTTGGCATGACCGCAGCTGGCAGCGATCACGTCGAGCAGATCGCCATGTTCGCCGCTTTCGGCATCGGTCCATTTGCCCGGCTGACCGCTGGCGTCGCCCGATCCGGACAGACGGACATAGAGGCTCCGCCCCGGCGCATTCCGGACGTCACCCACGAGCCAATAGCGGCCCTCCCGCCGGCCGTTCGAAAGATAGCGGCGGCAGACAGCTTCCGCATTGTCAGCGAGGCGGCGAGCGATGTCTGAAACAGTCTCCATGGGGCTTCCTTGCGGCTGGCGTCGCCCTCGCCCGGCAAGACCCGAACGACTGAACGCACACGGCGCCGACAGCCCCTGCCGGCAGTTGCCGACAGTGTGACACAAGGCGCGCTTCGATTTCAACAAAATGCGGCGGGGACCGCCGATCGGGCAGTCTCCGCCGCACGGAAGGTGACGGGGCAGCGCTGGCCGCCCCGTCCAGGATCATTCAGCGGCGACCGGCAGTTCGTCCCAAGCGGTCTGCTCGCCGTCGGCGCCGGCATAGGCGCTTTCGACATCGCTCGCCGTCACGCTGAGATCGCCAGCGGCGGCGTCGCCGCCTTCGACTGCCTCGGTGGCATCGTCCGTTGGCGGCGTGCGCATTGGCTCGGGCAGCCAGCCCGATTCCTCGAGCAGCTTTTCCGCCTCTCGCGCCATATCGGGCTTTTTGAGATGGTCGATCATCGCCGCGAACTCAGGCCCACGCGCCTCGGTGACGTCGGCCAGCAGCCGCGCCTTGGTCACACCGCGGAAATAGCCCTCGGCCGTCGGACGCCAGCCAGCACCGACAACATCGAGCCCGACCGCGCGCGCAATGACGTGGCTGTGGGCGATGCGTCGTTCGACGCTGCGTGCCGACACCCGCCCGTTCGGATATTTGGGCAAGACCTCGGCCTGCGCATTGATCCCGAGCGACGCACAATGCGCGAACAGCATCGCCTGTTCGGTCTCGTCGAACGCGAGCAGGGTATCCCAAAGGTCGACATCCTCGTTCGGCAGCCGTTCGCGCCATGCTTCATGACGTGCCTCTATCGACCGCGCCGGCGCGCATTCGCGAAGTCCCGCAGGCTCGTTGGTAAGATAGACAGTCGACACCGATAGCTCGAGACAGGTCTCATGGCTGGTCCGGTAGAAGACCGAGAGCACCATGGCGTGCAGCACCGCAGCGAACGCAGCTTTCGGATTGCCGGCAAAGGAATCCTGCAGGGCGAGCGTGCGCCACGCGGTGAGGTCGGACACGATGCGATCGGGAAGCAGTTTCAATCCTTCTTCCTCGCGTTCGCCACCATCTGCGCTCTCGGGCGGCGACGCAGCGACGCCGACTGCGCCCTCGCCGCTTTCGTCAACCGCTTGGCCATCAACGGCGTCGCCGTCCGAATCGCCGTCGTCGACCACCGGCTCATCCTCGCGCCGTACGAATCCGCGATCGACCCGGATCGTCCCATCATAATCAATCGATACAAAGGCCCCGGCGATGCCGACTTCGGCCTCGTCGAAGATCTGCGGCCGATCGGTGAGCGCGCCGATCTCGGTCTCGATCGCCTCGAGCCGCGCATGCACTTCTGCGGGAACATCGGGCTCATCGGACCATTTGTCCGAAAGTTCGTCGGCCTCGGCTTCGAGCGCCGCGACCTTCGCCGCTTCCACGTCGGTCATTGCGATCTCAGTGCTGCTCAGTTCGCGAAGATCGCGCGTCGCCTGCCAGGGCAGGTCGATCGCGGTCTGCACCCATTTCCAGCCCTCGACGCCGATGCGCTCGGCGACCTCCTTCAATTTCTCGTCGACGAGCCGGTCGAGCAGCGGCGGGTCCGTGAGCCACCCGCCGTCGTCGGGTTCGAAGAGGTCGCGCACGATGCCGCCGCCCGCGGCGACGTAGGCGTCGACCGACACGAAACGCACCCGCTTGTCGGCGGCGCGTACGCTGTTCTCGGTGAGCTTCTGCCGAATGAAGGCCGGCGACTTGTTGAAGCTGTGCGCGAGCAGCTCCCAGGTCTGGACCTGCCGCTCATGATCGTCCGAAACCGTGAACGCCATCAGCTGGTCGAGGGTCATTTCATCCTCGGCGTAAAGCTCGTGCAGGGCCGGTGCGACCGAGGCGAGCTTGAGGCGCTGGCGCACCACCGCGGGTGTCGTCATGAAATGGGCGGCGATGGCTTCGACGCCATTGCCCTTCTCGACCATCACCAGCATCGCGCGGAACTCGTCGAGCGGATGAAGATTTTCGCGCACTGCATTTTCGGCATAGCTGTCCTCCTCGGCGAGGATCGACGACGCTGCCTGAACGATGCAGGGCACCAGCGCGTCCTTGGCAAGGCGTTTCTGCTTCACGAGAAGCTCGAGGGCGCGAAAGCGCCGGCCGCCTGCGGGGATTTCAAACTGGCCGGTTTCTTCGCCGTCCTCGCCGAGCAGAGGACGGACATTGAGACTCTGCAGCAAGGTGCGACGGGCGATGTCGTCGGCGAGTTCGCTGATCGACACGCCGGCCTTGATGCGCCGCACATTGGACTGGGACAGGACCAGCCGGTCGAACGGGATATCGCGCGACGGGCTGAGGGTGATTTTAGGCTTGGAACGAGCCATGGCCATTCTCCATGACGGGCCGCCGCGAGACACTCCCCCGGCTTTCAAACCCGTCACGAAGGCCCCCGCCCCCCCTCTTCCTCCCGGGGCCGCCGCCGGCGGCCCCAGTCGAACGGCAAGCTTCAATCGCGGCCCGAGAGCCGCTGCGCGGCGCGGCGGAGCCGCTGTTCGCCGAGCACGATCGACCCGGTCGAGCGCGCCGCCTCGGCATAGGTCGAGAGCGGATGGCTCGCGGTGAAATGGAGATCGCGCTCGATCGCAAGCCCGAAGGGCAGCCTGACGCCCTCGAGATCGGCGAGCGCGAAGCGTCCTAGCTCGGGGCAGCCAAAACCCAGGTCGGCAAGACCGAAGAAGACGCCGTCCTCGTCGATCTCGTCGGGTAGGGGCGAGGGTTCCCAGTGGGATTGCCCTCTACCCCTCCCACGGAACCGGACTTGATAGTTTCCCATCATCCGGCTCCTGCACCTGCATCCAAGGTATTCAGGCGAGCGATAAGCCGACCGGCGTGATGTGCGTGATGACACGGGACGCACAGGACGACCCTTTTCCGCTTGCGGGCCGCGCGAACGCGGACCTGCAAGCTACGGTGCTTCACGTCATTCAGGCGCCGCGCATGATGCACCTCAACAGACACGTCATCGGCACCGCAGGCTTCGCAGACTTTGGCTTTCAGGCGGTCGATAATATCCGTCCGCATGTTGCCAGCCAGCGAGGGCAAGCGGTCGAGGTCGGCGCGATTAGCGCTCCCCGTGACGATGTGCTTCAAGGCGAACACACGCATAAAGCGCCGTCCGGTACGGCCCTCGTACCACAGACCATAATTATCCCGATGGTGAAGCTTCTGGCAGATCACTGCAGCGGAGCACTTGTGCTTCCGTGCTAAGGTATTGATCAGACTGCGCCACCACACATGGTAGAGGCGACTGATTTCCCGTCGCCAGCTCGTGCCGAGCTTATAATACTCGGCCAAGCCGCGCATCATGGCGTTATACCTTATGATGATCTCAAGGTCGGAGTGGTTGCACATCTCCGGTCTCATCGAGCCCTTGTTCATATAATAGGACCCAAGCCGATTGCGCTCGGCGAAGGCGACGAGCCTCCCGATGGGAGCGTGCAGTTGCACCCGGTCACTGGCCACCTTGGCAAGAGTGGTTCGTTTCCCCTCTTGCCGGTAATGGTGATGCCGGTGATGCGTGTGCGTCCGCACGTTGTAACCAAGGAACGCTGCACCCTTGCTGGCCTTGCGGATTCCCGTCTTCTGCGGTGACGTGTCGAGCCGCAGGGCGGTGTTCAGATAGGTCTGAACAGCCTCCATAACGGCCCGCGCGTCGGCCTTGCTGCCGATCACCCCGATGAGGAAGTCATCGGCATAACGGCAGTATGTCAGACGGCGGAAGTCCGGGTCGAACCAGTCAGAGAACGGTACGTCCCTGCGCTTCTGCTTCAACTCCCCGATCTCAGCCATCAGCGCAGGGATGTCGGTTTCGTCACCCCTTCGCCTCCGGCGTTCGATCTTCCTGCCACAATGTTCGATCCGCCTTTTAAGAACTTCCCACTCCGGATTGCTCCGGCGTCTCTTGCCCTTATCGAACCCCGCCTTCATCGCTTCCATGTGCTCGTCGAGCGCATGAAGATATATGTTGGCTAGGATTGGCGATATCACTCCGCCTTGAGGCGTGCCGCTGAAGGTTCGGTGGAACCTCCAGTCTTCCATATACCCCGCTTTCAGCATCCGACCGATGAGGCCGATCAGCCTCTCGTCGTCGATCCGCTTGCGCAGGAGATTGAGGAGGATGTCGTGATCGACATTGTCGAAGAACCCCGACACATCGACCTCGACTAGCCATTTGACCCCGCTCCATCCATACCTGATCTGCTCAAGTGCGGAATGGCAGGATCGCCCCTTGCGGAACCCGTGCGAACGGTCGGAGAAGATCGGCTCGTACACATGTTCGAGGATGATCTTTACCGCCGCCTGCACGAGCTTATCGTCGGCAGTAGGGATACCCAGTGGCCGCTGACGGCCATCGGGTTTCGGTATATATAGCCTGCGAACAGGAGCGAAGCGGTAGGAGCCGTCCATTATCCCGGCGATGATCCGCTCCACCCGTTGCAGCGAGAAGCCGCTCAGAGTGTTGTTAGGATCGACGCCGGGGGTCAGCGCGCCCTGATTGGACGCGATGTCCTCATAGGCCTGCTCCCAGATTCGGGTGCAGGCGAGGAGCCGGAACAGTCCATTGATCCGCTTACCCTGCTTCGACAGAGCAAGGATTGAAGCAAGCCGCTTCTCCACGATATCGGAGCGCATCAGCGCCTCCGTGGGGCATCGCCCCGCATCGTCATGAAGATGCCTACCTCGGCAGGTACGTCACCCTTTACCCGGCGAGAGGCGATCCCCTGCTCTGTTGCCAGAGCGGTTTCACGCGTGGCCGTCCGCCCTAGGGCGGCTGTCTCGGGCATTACCCCGAGCATTTGGCTAATATGGTGACTCCGTCGCCATGCGGGTCTGGTGAAGCCAGCCCGTTTAGGCGATCCCGTATTTACATCATTTCCCAGATGCGACGTGGTTAGGCGCCCCGTTCGACCTTTGGCCCCGCGATGCGGGGTGGTCCGTGTGTCCGGATCGAGAGGCCCCAACGAAGATGGGACGACTCTTCTAAGATGTGACCGCAACTGATGATCACACTCCACACGGCTGAGGCGCTTCAACCGTTGATGCGCCTCGATCTGGCTCAAATCCCAGGTCTGGGGTTCACGCAGTCTAGCATTCGCCATACACGTCTTGCCCTGACCCTTGGACGACCTACAACGGTTTCGGTCCCTGAGGGCCTTGCTCTCGACATGCTGTTGTCCCCTGCCGGTTTCCCGGTTGCAGCCATTACTGGCCAAGGTAAGTCGAGCGGGCATCGATTATACTCCGGTTATTCGAACAGGCTGAGCCTGCACTAGGAACTGACGCCGATACGGCGCACGGTCGCGAGCCATGTCGCGGCACCGACCGGATTGAACAGCCTAAGGACAGGCATCGGATCGGGCTCGCGCTCGCCGCGCTCCAGCGCATCGAGCTTCGCGGCAAGATTGGCGCGGAGCTGTGCTTCAAGTTCAGGGGTCAGGAGCTGCATGACACCGCCCTCCCCGCCAAGCGGTTGTCGCGATGGACATGACTGACAAAAATGCCTTCGCCGCACGCGAGAGCGTCCCTCTCTTCACCGGGATGTTCGTCCGCCCCCGCCGCCTCCCGGAACGCGAGTAGATAATCGGCCGCCTTCGATGCAGCGCTGGCGGCGCGCAGAACCGCGCGCTGATCTTCGCGAATGATTGCGAGCCAGGAACCGATGTAATCCGCGTGCCGCACGGTCGGCTCGATGCCGAGCGCAGCGCAGACAAAGGCCCCGGTCATTTCAGCGACGAGCTCTTCCTGCCCATAGGGCTTCGATCCGAAGCTGCCCGTCTGGTCGCGGTCGAGCCGCGTCTTGGCGCCCGTCCAGTGACCCAGCTCGTGAAATGCCGTCCGGTGCCAGTTGATCGGGTCGAAGAAATCGTCGGGTCGCGGCACGGCGACGAAATCATGGCTCGGGCTGTAATAGGCGGACACGCCGCCGATGCGGACATCGGCACGCGTGGCCTCGATCAAGGCCTCCGCCTCGGGCAGGATCAATCCCTCCGGGATCGGCTCCGCCGGAATATGCAGACGGTCCGGCAGCCCTTCGCACTGGTCGACCGAGAAGACGGTGAATTGCTTGAGGAATGAGAAGCCTCCTTTCCTTTCGCCGCCGTCTCCGCCGTTGCCGCCGCCTGCGTCGCCTCCACCCTGTTCGCCTTTGCCGACCCTGTGGCTGTAGACAACCGCGATTCCCCGCTCGCCGCGCCGCACCGAACCGCCCAAGGCCGCGGCCTGCCGGAAGGTCAGAAAGCCATGCCCGGTGAAGCCGCGGGTAATGACGGCATGCCAGAGGGTGAGAATGTTGACGCCGCTATAGCGGCGCTCGCTCGCGGCATTGAACGGCATGCCGATGGCTGCCTTTGCGCTGCTCCAAGGCTGGACCCAGGGCAGCCGCCCCGCCTCTAATTCGGCGATGATGCGCCCGGTGATTTCTTCAAACAGCGGCGCCCGCGTGCCGCAGCGCTCGCGGGGAGTTTTTGTCTTGCCCATATCGCGTCTCCAGACAGACCCGCAGCGAGCCTCTCTCGCTGTACCCGATCCGCCGGCCCGCCCGGCCCTCCTCTTCCTCCGTCAGGGCGGGCGCCGGAGGCGCCGACCGACTTCGAAGCGGCGTCGTGGCTAGAGGCGCGATCTGGGGGGGATCCGGAGCGAGCCGGATTTTCGCCAGTAAGGAAGGCGCTCCGGGGCCGGGGGAAGGTCACGCGGCGAGGCGGCGGCCGGGGCCGGCCCGGGGCCCGGCGCCGACATCCTCGTCACCGGCACTTTTTCGATCCGATCGGAAGCGAGGATTTCGTCGCCCCAATCCTGCAGCATGCGGCGGCGAGGCGTCAGATAAAGCGCGCTGTTATAGGCCCCGCGAACTTCATCCTCGTCGGCATGCGCTAGCGCCATTTCAATCCAGTCCGGCCGATAGCATTCGGCTTCATTGGCCCATGTCGAGCCAAGCCCCCGAAATCCATGCACGGTCTGCCTGCGACGATAGCCCATGCGGTAGCAGGCAAAGATCATCGTGTTTTCCGAGATCGGCTGTCCCGACTTCTCGCCGGGAAAGACGAAAGCGTGGTCCGATGCCCGCCGACGGCGCAGCAAGAGTTCCGCGACCTGCGAGGAAAGCGGCACCAGGTGCTCGCGATCCATCTTCATACGGTCTGCGGACAGGCGCCAGAGCGGCTTCTCGCCGTCCAAATCCTCAAATTCGTCCCAGACAGCGAAGCGCGTTTCGCTCGTCCGCGCCCAGGTTAGCAAGGTGAACAGCATGGCATCGCGCGTCGTCTCCCGGCGCCGACTATCATCTTCGCCGTCATAGTTTCGGATGGCAGAGACAAGTTCGGGAAGGTCGGCCAACGGAACCCGCGCCATATGCTTCACCTTCGGCTTCGGCTTGAGTGCATCGTTGAGGCTGAGCGTCGGGTCGTTCGTTGCCCAGCCGCTCGCGATCGCGAAGCGAAACACCTGCCCGATCCCCTGCTTGATCCGGCGGCTAATATCGAGTGCGCCGCGCGCCTCCACTGCCCGCACCACTTCCAGCACCTCAGGAGCCGTGATCACCCTGATGTCGCGCTTGCCGAGTGTGGGAAAGACATCGCGCTGCATGCGGTTCAGTACGCGCACGGCGTGGGCATCGCCGAGTTCTTCGGCACGATTCGCATGCCAGGCCCGCGCAATCGGCTCGAAGAGCGTGAGCGGCTCGGCGATAGACTTCTTCGCTTTCTTCTCCGCGCCGGGATCGACGCCCCTCGCCAGCAATGCCTTGGCATCGCTACGCATCTGACGCGCGGCCGCTGCGGATATGGCTGGATATTTGCCGAAGCTCAGCGTTTTTTCTTTGCCGCCGAAGGCATATTTAAAGCGCCAGAGCTTCGATCCGCCGGGCCGTACGAGTACATAAAGCCCCTCCCCGTCGAAGAGTTTATAGTCCCGGGCGCGCCGCGCCGCATATTTGATTTCGAGGTCTTTGAGAGCCACTGGGGTATCGCCTGTCTGGGGTGCAGGCAAAAAATGCCCCAATCCGGCCCCGGATTCAAATCGCTGCAGACGGATTCAGACGGACAGGGACGGACAAAAACGGCCCCGGATGGACGCCGGAAACAGCTGATTTTATTGCAAAATAATCCGCAGACGGACAGAGACGGACTTTGACGGAAAAATGGCTTTGGTAGCGGAGGAGGGACTCGAACCCCCGACACGCGGATTATGATTCCGCTGCTCTAACCTGCTGAGCTACTCCGCCCCGAAAGGCCGCCACGCCGGGCGAGCCGCGCCTATAGGCAGGGTGCGCGCCCGGGTCAATATCATGTGCGTGCGCCGCGAAAATTGCGCGCAAATACCGGTTGCCAGGGCCCGCCGAGATAATGATGCGCCGCCAGTCCGGCTATTTCCAGCGGGCGCGCACGAAAATCGGCGGCTAGCCTTGCCAGCAATTCGCGCGCCGCCGCCGGCGCGACCTTGTTCTGGACGGTGATGTGCAGGCGCGGCGTCCCCCGATCCTGCGCCGTCAACATGCCGGCGAAACGATCGGCGATGCGGTCGCGGATCGCGATCAGCGCGGAACTGTCGATCCGGAATGCCACGCCCTGCCCCAGCGAATAGACCTCGCGCAGATGCGCGGCAGGCGGCGGCGTGTCGGCCGCAATGACGCGCACCAGCCGGTCGAGCTCGTCGAGCGACGAAGGCGGCAGCTGGTGGAAGAGCGTGATGTGCGCAGCCAGATGGTTGCGTTCGGGCGGGAAATGCGCGGCGCGCAGATTGTCGAAATATCGCTGGTCCGCCGCACCCATCGTCGCGGTTACGATGATGGGCACGGCGCCAGCGGTCCGGTAGGGAGGGGGGAAGCCCGGGCCGGCTGATCCGAGAAGGGATGGACGAGGCAGTTTCGGGGGAGGTTTGCCATCGTCCACAGGACGCCCTTTCTCGATGCACAGTCATTGCCGGAAGATGGTCCGGCGATCCAATCGATTAATCGGCTTAGAATGATCGGACAGAGCGATCATCCATCAGGACAGGACTCAAAGCCCGCTCCAGAAGGCCTTGAGCGCCGCGGCGACCTCGATCGGCCGCTCGGCGATCGCCCAATGCCCTGCCCCCTCGATCACCGTCAGCGGCGTGCCCGTATTCGCAGCGTAACGCTGCGCGACCGACAGTTCGACATAGGGATCGCCCGCGCCCCAGATGAGCGCGCCGTTCGCCGGCAATTTCGGGATGTCGCGCGCCCAGTCATGCTCGAAGCTGAGCCCCTTCGCCGAGCGATAAAGTTTGAGGATCGCGCGGCGCTTGTCCTTGTTTCTCCACTGCTCCGCCTCTTCGCGCGCGATGTCGGCGGGCATGCCCTGCGCCGCGAGCCCGTCGGCGAGCTTGTCGGCCTTGCTCAGCGCCATGAAGATTTCGCCGAGGATCGGCGTGTTCCAGATGCGCGCGATGCGGTGGCCGCGATATTCGGGTTCGATCACCGCGTTCGAGATCGCCCAGCTGCGGATGAGGCCGGGGCGCAGCATCGCGACGCGCTGCGCGATCAGCGCGCCCCAGTCGTGGCCGACGATGTCGATCGGGCCGTGCGCGGCGTACAGCGCCTCCGCCTGCCCCACCGCCCAGTCGGCATAGGCTTCCTTGGTCGCGGCGAAACCGGCGGGAAGCGGCGCGGTGAAGCCGGGGAGCGCCGGGACCGCGACGGGCGTATCGCCAAGGTCGAGTTGGGCGAGCAGCGGCCGCCAGATCGCCGGGCTGTCGGGAACGCCGTGAAGGAAAAGCTTGGCGGTCGTCATGATGTCACCCCTTCGGCAAATAGATGATCCAGCTGCGGTCGGTCGGCTCGATCCGCCCCTCGCGATAGCCGCCCGCGAGCAGGGCCGTCCGCGCATCGGCGCGAACGAGCGTCATATAATTCCATTGGCCGCCGAGATCATGATCGAGGCGCGTGCCGGTGCCGCGGGCGACATCGAAGATTTCGGGGGCGGTATCGCCTGCCGCGACGAGCACGCGGTTTCCGGGGAGCAGCAGCAGGCCGTCGGCAATCTTGAACCGCGGGTCGGCAAGGTTTCCGGCCGGAACGAAGCGGCCGGCCGCGACGTCAAAGCGCTCGACCGAGCGTAGCTTGCCTCCATAATCGCGGGCATCCGATCCGCCGACGATCAGCACGTCGCCGTTCGCCAGGCGCACCGCGCCATGCTTGTAGCGCCCCTGCGCCATCGTTCCGGCAGCGCCGAACCGCCCGGTGGCGGGATCGAATATCTCGGCGCTGGCGAGCGCGCGGCGCGGTTCGCGATCGGGGCGGCCGCCGCCGGCGACCAGCACCCGGCCGTCGGCCAGCAGCGTCGCGGTCGCCCCGCTTCGCGCCGCTGCGAGCGAGCCCGCGGGCGTCAGGCGTCTCGATGCAGGATCGAAGATTTCGGCATCGGCGCGCACGTCGGCGCCGTCGTAGCCGCCTGCGATCAGGATACGGCCGTCGGCGAGCCGGGCGATCGCGGGCGCGTTGCGCGGCGCCGCCATCGCGGGTCCGGCGATCGATCGGCCCGTCGCCGGGTCGAAGATTTCGGTCGACGCCGAAACGCGGCCCCCGACCCATCCCCCGAGGACCAGCACGCGCCCGTCGGGCAGCGCTGCCGCCAACGGCTGGATGCGTCCGGCGAGCAGGTGACCGGTGCCGCTAAGCTCCATCGTCGTGGCGTCGATGATATCGACCGTGGCGCTCGCAGGCCCCGCCTCGCAGCCCGCGCGCACGCAACCGCCGATCGCGAGCAATTGCCCCGCGCCAGTGGCGACCAGCTGGTGCGTCGCGCGCGGCGCGCCGAGGAGCGGGCCATTTTCGATGCGGACGCCGTTCGTTTCTTCGGCGGCGCTGCCGCCGCCCGCCATGCAGGCGGTCATCGCCAGCAGCAGGAACAGGCTGGCCGGAAGATTGCGCATCGCCCTTCTCCCTTTTGGTTCGACGGTTGGGCCGGCTACTCCATTTCCCCCCGCTCGCGGCGGAGCGCATACCATTTCTGCACATTGGCATTATGTTCGGCGAGCGTGCGCGCGAAAATATGCCCGCCGTCGCCCTTCGCGACGAAGAAGAGATAGTCGTTCGCCTCCGGATCGAGCACGGCGGCGATCGATGCCTTGCCCGGATTGGCGATCGGTCCCGTGGGCAGCCCGACCATGCTGTAGGTGTTATAACCGTTCACCGCCTGGATTTCGGAGCGCAGGATGCGCCGCCCCAGCGGTTTGCCCTTGGTGATCGGATAGATGATCGTCGGATCGGCCTGCAGCCGCATGCCGACGGCGAGCCGGTTGGTATAGACGCCCGCGACGGTGCGGCGTTCGGCGGGCACGCCGGTTTCCTTCTCGACGATCGAGGCGAGCGTCATCGCCTGGTTGCGATCCTTGACAGCGGTGCGCGGGGTGCGTTTCGCCCAGAGTTCGTCGAACGCCTTGTCCATCGCCGCCTGCATCCGCTTGACGACGGCAGCGCGGCTTTCGCCGGTGGTGAAGGCATAGCTGTCGGGCAGGATACTGCCTTCGGCGGGCACCGGGATTTCCCCCTTCAACCTTTTTTCGGCCATCAGCCGTTCCCACACCATGATCGAGGGCATGCCTTCGGGGATCATGACCATCCGCTGGATCGTCTTGCCCGACTGGAACAGTTCGAGGATGTCGCCCGCATCCATCCCCTTTTCGATTTTATACTCGCCGGGCTTGATCGGGTCGTCCGAGCCGAAGAAGCGCGCTTCGTTGCGAAAGCTCGATGCCGAAACGAGCCCGGCATCTTCGAGAATCTGCCCCGCCTTCGCGATGCTCGCACCCTGCGGGATCACGACCTCGGCATCCTTCGGCGCGCCGGGCGAACAGGCGGCGAGCAGCAACGCAAAGACGGCGATCGTCAGCCAGCGGAACGGATGCACCATTTTCTCCTTATTCGGCGCCAAAGGAGACAAAGGATACGGACGCACAGGCCCCGACTGTCTCCTTTGTCGCCTTAAGCCGAAGCACGGCGACAAGGTGATAGAGCATGGCCCGGGAATGTAGGAAAGAGGGTTTTACAGCCTGCCCGGTGTACCTCCGGACAGGCGCGCGATCGGGCCCGCTACTTCAAGGTTCTGCCGTCCGCTTAAGGTCTTTCCCCCGTCCCCGAAGGCGGTTCCGGTTTCGACGGCTCCTGGTCGATGCGCCCCTCTTTAAAACAGACCGCTTCGATCTCGGTCCGCGCCGCGACATATCTTTCGGTCTTCACGTCGGGGAAATAGGTCTTGTCGCCCTGCCTCAACGCGACCGATTTCCACGTCGAATGCGACGCAGGAAGGGAGGATTCCGTATCGTCATGCCATCCGCTGCCGAGCGCCCTGTCATAGAGTAGCGAGACCGGAACGCACTTGGGCGAGCCGGGCTTGGGCGCCTCTTCATACAAGCGAAGCGAGAAGAGAATGGACCCATGGTCGTCCGGATCGATGCGCGTCGGACGTTCGCCTTCGGTCAGGCGGGGCGGACGCGAATCGTCGAGCGGATAATAATTCTCGCGAAAGTTGACGAACGCGATCCATTCGTCGGCGCCTTGACCGCCGCGCAGCTTGAGATCGTACCAGGCCGAAAGCCGCGAAGGATAGCTCGTCACAAGCGGAGGCAGACCGAACATCCGCTCCACCGTTTCGAGTTCGAGCCGCGGTGCCTTGCTTTCCAGCAGCCGGGCAAAGCGCTCGATCAGTTCGGCCCGCCCATAAGCGCAATGTGCGACCCGGACGGGAGGCCGATCGGTCATGAACGGCGTGGCCGGTTCGGGTACGCCTTCGGTGCAGGTGGCAGCCGGCGAATATGGACCGATATCGCCAGGTGATGCGGTGGCGGCCTGCGCGGTCGCAGCGAAGGCGGACAACGCGAGACCGACCAACGCGAACCGAAGGGACAAATGCGGCACGGACCACTCTCCTGCTTCACCCGCCAGCCCAAGCGCCGGCGGGGCAAGCCACGGGCTAGCCCGCGCCACCGGGAATCGATGTGAGCGCGATCACGGGGCGGGCCGCATGGCCCGCATCATCGACCGATGCGGATAGCTCAGTCGACCGCCTTGACGATCAGGCTGGCATTGGTGCCGCCGAAACCGAAGCTGTTGTTGAGCGCCGCGCGCACCTTGCGCTTTTTCGCCACCTTGGGGACCAGGTCGGCGCCTTCGGTACCCTCGTCGGGATTGTCGAGGTTCAGCGTCGGCGGCACGACCTGATCGCGGATCGCGAGGATGCAGAAAATCGTCTCGACCGCCCCGGCGCCGCCGAGCAGGTGCCCGATCGCCGACTTGGTCGAGCTCATCGAGACATTGGACATCGCATCGCCGAACAGGCGCTTCACCGCGCCGAGTTCGATTGTGTCGGCCATCGTCGAGGTGCCGTGCGCGTTGATATAGTCGATGTCGGCGGGGGTCATGCCCGCCTTCTTCAGCGCGGCGCTCATCGAGCGGAACGCGCCGTCCATTTCGGGATCGGGCGCGGTGACGTGGTAGGCATCGCCCGACAGGCCATAGCCGACGACTTCGGCATAGATTTTCGCGCCGCGCGCCTTGGCATGTTCATATTCCTCGAGCACGACGACGCCCGCGCCCTCGCCCATCACGAAACCGTCGCGGTCCTTGTCGTAGGGGCGGCTCGCCTGTTCGGGGCGGTCGTTATAGCTCATGTTGAGCGCCCGCGCCTGCGCGAAGCCGGCGATGCCGATCGGGCAGATCGTCGCCTCGGCGCCGCCCGCGAGCATGATGTCGGCGTCGTCGTCACGGATCATCCGCGCCGCATCGCCGATCGAATGCGCGCCGGTCGAGCAGGCCGTCACGACCGCGTGGTTCGGGCCCTTCAGGCCATATTTGATGCTGACCTGCCCCGAGATCAGGTTGATCAGGCGGCCGTGGACGAAGTGCGGCGAAACGCGGCCCGGGCCCTTTTCGGCGAGCAGCAGGCTTTCGCTCTCAATGCCCGGCAGGCCGCCGATGCCCGAACCGATCGAGCAGCCGGCACGCACCTTCTGTTCCTCGGTGAGTTCGGTGAGGCCCGCGTCTTCGAGCGCCTGCCCCGCGGCATCGATGCCGAAGATGATGAAAGGATCGACCTGGCGCTGGACCTTGTGATCGACGCGCTTGCCGGGGTCGAAGCCATATTCATGGTCGGGGCCCTTCACCTCGCACGCGATCGTGCATTTCTGGTCCGACGCGTCGAAATGGGTGATCGTGCCGGCGCCCGACTTGCCCGCGATCAGATTGGCCCATGTGGTTTCCACATCGGCGCCCAGCGGCGTCACCAAACCCAAACCCGTCACCACAACCCGGCGCATAATCATTCCTTTCATCGGCCCCTGCCCCCGCAGGGTGCCGCATCGCTATCTTCGGCGCGCTTCTAGAGGAGCCGCGCGCATAAAAAAAGCTCCCCGGCCGCTGCGCGCAAGCGCTCGAGACCGGGGAGCCGGAAATGCGTGGACGGCGTCGCCGCCGCATCCGGCCAGGCCGGATCGCAGGACGTTAGCCCTTGTTCGCTTCGATATAGTCGATCGCGTCCTTGACGGTGGCGATCTTTTCCGCCGCGTCATCGGGGATTTCGACGCCGAATTCTTCTTCGAACGCCATCACCAGTTCGACGATGTCGAGGCTGTCGGCGCCCAGATCGTCGATGAAGCTCGCTTCTTCGGTGACCTTGTCGGCTTCGACGCCCAGATGTTCGACGACGATCTTCTTAACCTTTTCGGCCGAATCGCTCATGCACAGTTCCTTTTTTCTGACTATGTCGTGAATGTTGAAAATTGCCCTAGTGCCCGTGGGCGGGGCTGGCAAGAGGGCTGGCACCGGCCGGGCGGCGAAGCGCCGTATCGACCAGAACTTCCTCTGCAGCGCTATATGCCGACCGTGTCCCTTTCTGCCCCTCCGGCACCTGCGTCACGAAATAGGCAATGCCCTCACCGCCTTCAAGGTCGAACCATAATCCGGAACGCAATCCATAGGCGTCGCCCGAGTGGCCAAGGCGCAGGCGCCCGTCGCCGAACAGATCGTCGCGGCACGCCGGATCGACCAGCGCCGGACCGCCGGTGCTGTGCATCGCGGCGCCATATTCGCAGAAAAAGCCGCCGGTGCCCTCGCCGCTCGTCGGGCGGACGGGAGCCATCGACTCCAGTCGGGCGAGGCTATCGGGTTTCAGGAAATTTTCTCCGCGACGCAGCAGCATCACGCCGATCCGCGCGAGCCCGTTGGCCGAGATACGCAGGCCGCCCTGCGGGCTGAACCCCGCGCCATGGCGGCCGAGCCGGTACGTCGCAAGGTCGCAGCTGCCGCCCGCCGCCGGGACGACAGGACAGGCTGGACGTACGCCTTTCAAGTCGTCGCGCACTACGCCGCCGTCGGCGCCGTAGAGTACGACGGCGCGCGCGACGGCCGTATCGCTGCACGTCGGCCAGTTGAAACAGGCGTCGATGGCGAGCGGGCGAAGGACCAGCCGGCTCATCGCCGCGTCGAAACGCTCGCCCGTCGCTGCTTCGATCACAGCGGCGACGACCGGATAGTTGAAATTGGCATAGGCAAAATCCCCGCCGGGCGGACGCGCCCTGTCCCATGCGGCGGGAGCGCGCAGCGCGGTTTCGAGATCGGCGTCCAGCGGCAGCGCATAATTTGTCTCGTCGTTGAGCCCCGAACGATGCCCGAGCAGCTGCGCCAGGGTGATCGGCCGGTTGGGCCAGCCCGGATGGCGCAGCCGCCAGCCGAGATAATCCGACACATCGCGGTCGAGATCGAGCGTCCCCGCCTCGACGAGCCGCAACACGCCGAGCGCAACGACGAGTTTCGAAATCGAGGCGATGCGAACCGGGTCGTCGGGGGTGATTGCCCGCCCTGCCGACCGATCGGCAAGACCGTCGGCAACGCGCGTCTCGATTCGGCCTTCGCGGTCGAAATGCACCGCGACGGCGGCGGGCGGCGGCGTCGCCGCGGCAAGTGTCAACAGGGCGAGGCCGGACAACATCGCGCCATCCTGCGCGGCGGCCGGCGGAGCGTCAAGGCGTGGCGCGCGCCGGAACCACCCCCGATTCGCGCAGCGCCGCGGCGGCGCGCTGGATCACCACCGGGGTGATGATGAACCGGCCGACGACGACCTCGGGCGCGGCATTGGCGGGCTGGCGCGTATAATCGAGCAATTGCTGCCATTGCGCCCGCGCCTCCGCCACCTGACCGCGCCGCGCCAGCACGATCGACCGCACCATCATATATTGCGGCTCCATGTTGCTCGGCGATGGCATATGGTCGAGGATCGATTGCGCCTCTTCCTGTTCGTCGCGCTGCGACAGGATGAATGCCAGCGTCACCGCCGGAACCCCCGGATAGGAGGAGTCGAGCGCAAGCGACCGCCGCAGCAGCGTTTCGCCCTCGGGCATCATCCCGCAGGTCACCTTGAACAGGCCGAGAAAGCCCGACATGTCGGGATCGTAGGGATTGAGCGCCAGCGCCGCGTCCCCCATCGCATTCCCCCCGGCGCAATTGCCGGCGTAAAAATGCGCGCGCGCCATGGCGAACAGGCCCGTCGACGAATTGGGACTGTTTTCATAGGATCGCTGCGCAAGCGCCCGCGCCTCGACCAGCGCCTCGCGGCCCGCCGCCGTCATCCGCTGCGGCTGCCAATCGCCATAGCGCAGCAACGAGAGCGCGGTGAGCGCGACGGAATCGCGCGGATTGCCGCGCAAGGTCGCCCGCAGACAGGAATCGACCTGCTTGACCGCCGCGATGTTGCGCATCTGGCGCATCCGGTTGAACTGGGCGAAACAAGGATACCCCGCCGAAAAATTGTCGGGCTGGCGCTGGACCTGATCGCGCACGATCACGCCATAGTCGCCCGCAATCTGTGCGATCGCCGGTTCTAGCCCGACGAATTCGGGCGTATCCTCGTCACCGAGGCGCAGTTGCTGGGACCAGATGGCGCGCTGGTCCGCAACGCGGTTGAGCACCAGCGTGATGTCGGCGCTCCCGTCGGTCGTCCGCACCAGCGACGCGTCGAGCCGATAGTCGGCCGCCCGCGGCGCGGCGCTGCCAGGCGCCTTGGCACTCAGCAGGTCGATCAGGTCGAAGCGACGCAGGCCGTCGCGCAGCTTCCCGTCGAGCGCCCGCGCCAGCGCGCGCGATTCGGGCGAGTTACCCGCCGCCGGGGCGCTGACTTCGATCAGCGGAACCGGCACCGGTTCGCCGGCGAACAGGCGTCCCGGTCCGCCGCGGAGTGTCCAGAGCGCCGACAGGGCGATCACGAGCAGCGCGAACACGACCAGCCAGCGACCATAGGCCGGGCCACTTGCCGGCGGACGCGCCACGCCCCCGGGGATAGGCGGGCGCCCGGGGCTCGTCGTGGCTGCTGCCTTGACGTCATCGTCGCCGGGCGCGTCATCTAGCGACCGCGAAGGCGGCGCCGAGCGATGTTGCACGACGACCTCGTAACTGCCTTGCGGCACGCGCAGCCGGTGGATCCACGGCGTGTCGGCATAGTAGCGGTCGAGCAGCGTGCGCAATCGTCCGACCATGACGCGCGGGTAGCTGTCGACCGCGGGATCGAAATCTTCGCTGCGGCCGAGTGCCTCGGTCGCGATCGCATAGGCTTTCGGCGAACTGCGTCCTCCGCGCAGGCGATGCTCGACAAGGAATTGCAGCAGGCGCGACAGGACTGGCGAACGAACGAACATCGGGGAATCGAGCAGGCGCTCGAGCTCCTCCGCGATAATCCGGTCGGTCTCGGCCGAATTTTGTGTCTCGTTCGCTTTCGCGTGGTCCATGCTACCCTCAAATGCCCCCGACGGGCGGGGCGGTAGATACGCCAATCATCCAGCGCGACCAGCCATTGTTACTTCCACGTAACGGTAACAGACGGGTCGCACGACATATCAGAAGAAAACTCGCTCGCCAATCCGCCCGGAAAAACGCGAAATCGGGTTAAGGATTGGTTATCAAACGGCAACATTTCGGCATGTGACCCCTTGTAACTGCCGCGCGTACCAAATTGTGTCATCTTTTCGGGCGTCGCGGCATTCCTACGATGACGCGGCGTTGAAGCCGACAGGCGAAAGGTGCGAGCTGGTCCCTGGCACTTTTCAACCCCCCTCCGGCTTCATTCCAAGACTTCGCCGGGCGGTCCGACAGCCCCACCTGTCCTTCCGCCCGGCAAGTCGACCCTCTCCCTTATCCACTCGTTCCGGGAACCGCCCGGCGGCGGCGCGACCACAGACGCAGCGCCAGCGCGGCGATCATGATGCTTCCGAACAATATTCCGACGACGCGTTTACCCGGATCGTCGCCGAATGCGCGTCCGGCGTAGCTCGCGGTAAAAATGAACCACAAATAATAGATCCCCACCGTGTGGAGCCCCGCCCACCATTTGCCGAGGCGACGCTGCCAGCCGTCGGTCGAGGTGAATGCCATCAGATAGAGCAAAGCGTAGGCCAGCCCGCCACCGATCAGCGACTGCCAGGTACGTCCCGGGGCATAGATGGTCACATTGATGCCGAGCGCGACGAGGTGGATCGTGTGCGCCAGCGCAAACCCCAGCCCCCATTGACGCCGCCGGCGAAGCAGCGCCCGCGTGACCGGTCCCGGCCAGCGGCGCACGAGCGTCGATGCAAGAAAGGCGACAAGGAAGAGCGGCAGCCCGGCACGCGCCGTCCAGCGCGCCGCCAGCCCCGCGCGTTCGGCGGCATCGCCCCCGGCGAGGAGCCCTGCAGCAACCGCGAGCAGGCCGGTTGCGAGCCCCAGCAGCAGTGGTGTCGAACGACGATCGAGCAAAGTCGGCAAATTCAGGCGCCGCCGATGCGCAACGCGCAGAACTCGACGTCCCGATCTCCGGCTCCGGTCGTGACATAGACAGGCATCGCCATCCCCCTTCGCGGCGCAACCTATATGAAAGGGGCGCCGGTTTCCACCGGCGCCCCCCAATTTTCACCCGAAGTGCGACGACTTAGGTCGCGGCCGGAGCCGTGCAGGGCCCGGTGTGGGTGCTCGTCATCTGCATGACCATTTCCATATCGCCCTGACCGGTCGGCGCCTTGCCCTTGGTGGTGATCGTCACGTCGGTCTTCTTGGCTTCCATCGTGCCCGCCATCGCCATTTCGACCGGCTGGCCATTGACGGTGCACTTGCCTGCGACGTCGATCTTGCCGCCAGCGACTTCCTTCTTCGACCAGGTGCATTCGCCGCCGCTGCCCGGACCCTTGGCGAGTTCGGCAGCAATGTCTTCCTTGTCGACCTGTTCCTGCGTGAAGCACTGGTCCATGCCGGTGGCGTTTTCGAACTGCTTTTCCATCATGCCCTTCGCTTCGGGCGGCATGCCGGGCATTTCGAACTTCACCAGCTTGACGCTGGTCTTCCAGTTGCCGGCTTCGCGCTTCACCGTGCCACCGGCGTTATTTTCGCTCTTGCCGCAGCCCGAAACGGCCAGCGCAATCCCGAGGGCCGCAATCGTCGCAAATTTCTTCATGAATTCATCCTCCTGTTGAGCAAATGGGTGAACCCAGATGCTGCGATTTGGTTGCAACCACCATTATTGTCGTTGGCCGCAATCGATACCATATTGGCAGCGATGGCAATCCAGATTCGCACCTCGCTCGACGAAATCGACACGGCGGAGGGCTATGTCCCCCATCGCCCCGCCCGCCCCGACAAGGTCGAAGGCGGCAAACGATTCGAGTTAGTTAGCGATTATGAGCCCGCGGGCGATCAGCCGACCGCGATCCGGGAGCTCGTCTCGACCGCGCTCGACGGCGAGCGCGATCAGGTGCTGCTCGGCGTCACCGGATCGGGCAAGACCTTCACCATGGCGAAGGTCATCGACGAGCTGCAGCGCCCGGCGCTGATCCTCGCACCCAACAAGATCCTCGCCGCGCAGCTCTATGGCGAGTTCAAGAGCTTCTTCCCGAACAATGCGGTCGAATATTTCGTCAGCTATTACGACTATTACCAGCCCGAGGCCTATGTGCCGCGGTCGGACACCTATATCGAGAAGGAAAGCTCGGTAAACGAGGCGATCGACCGCATGCGCCACTCGGCAACGCGCGCGCTGCTCGAACGCGACGACGTGATCATCGTCGCGTCGGTATCATGCCTCTATGGCATCGGGTCGGTCGAAACCTATTCGGCGATGATCTTCGATTTGAAGAAGGGTCAGGTCGCCGACAGCCGCGAGATCATCCGCAAGCTCGTCGCGCTCCAGTACAAGCGCAACGATCAGGCGTTCGCGCGCGGCAATTTCCGCGTGCGCGGCGACAGTCTCGAAATCTTCCCCTCGCACTATGAAGATATGGCCTGGCGCGTCAGCTTCTTCGGCGACGAGATCGAGGAGATCACCGAGTTCGACCCGCTGACGGGCAAGAAGATCGCGAACCTCAACCATGTCCGCATCTATGCGAACAGCCACTATGTCACGCCGGGACCGACGCTGAAGCAGGCAAGCGAGGCGATCCGCCACGAGCTGACCGAGCGGCTGAAGGAGCTCGAAGCCGAGGGCCGGCTGCTCGAAGCGCAGCGGCTCGAACAGCGCACCAATTTCGACCTCGAAATGATCGCTGCCACCGGAAGCTGCGCGGGCATCGAGAATTACAGCCGCTTCCTCACCGGCCGCCTGCCCGGCGAGCCGCCGCCGACCTTGTTCGAATATCTGCCCGACAATGCCTTGCTCTTCGTCGACGAGAGCCACCAGACGATCCCGCAGATCGGCGCGATGTCGAAGGGCGATCATCGCCGCAAGATCACCCTCGCCGAATATGGCTTCCGCCTGCCGAGCTGCATCGACAACCGCCCGCTGCGCTTTGCCGAATGGGATCTGATGCGCCCGCAGACGGTGAGCGTGTCGGCGACGCCGGGGACGTGGGAGATGGACCGCACGCAGGGCGTCTTTGCCGAACAGGTGATCCGCCCGACCGGCCTCATCGATCCGCCGGTGATCATCAAGCCGGTCGAGGAACAGGTCGACGACCTCATCGCCGAGGCGAAGGCGACCGCGGCGGCGGGCTATCGCACGCTCGTCACCACGCTCACCAAGCGCATGGCCGAGGACCTCACCGAATTCCTCCACGAAGCGGGGTTAAAGGTCCGCTACATGCACTCGGACGTCGAGACGTTGGAGCGTATCGAAATCATCCGCGACCTCAGGCTCGGGGTGTTCGACGTGCTCGTGGGCATCAACCTGCTGCGCGAGGGGCTCGATATTCCCGAATGCGGGCTCGTCGCGATCCTCGACGCCGACAAGGAAGGCTTCCTGCGCAGCGAGACATCGCTCGTCCAGACGATCGGCCGCGCTGCGCGCAACGTCGATGGCCGCGTCATCCTCTACGCCGACCGCATCACCGGCAGCATGGAACGCGCGATGCGCGAAACCGACCGCCGCCGCGAAAAGCAGGAAGCCTATAACGCCGAGCATGGCATCACGCCGCAGACGATCAAGCGCAACATCGGCGACATCATCGCGCATGTCGCGTCGAAGGATCAGGTGACGATCGACATCGGCGACGACAAGCCGGCGCACATGGTCGGGCACAACCTCCGCGCTTATATCCAGGAGCTCGAAAAGAAGATGCGCGACGCCGCCGCCGACCTCGAATTCGAGGAAGCCGGCCGCCTGCGCGACGAGATCCGCAAGCTCGAAGCCGACGAACTCGGCCTGCCCGCCGACCAGCAGGTGGCGCCGCGGGTCGGACGCAGCAACGAAGGCAAGCCCGGCACGCGCAAGGGGCGGTTCGGGAAGCAGAGCAAGACGAAGTGGGGGCGCTGACCTCCGCTTCGACAAAACGTATACGTTTTCCGACAAGCGCTCTTGCCCCTGCGGTTTCGGCTGCCTAGGGTCCGCCCCGCAACGGGGAGAACCATCAATGAAAACAGGTCTGTCGCTTATCGCCCTGGCGCTTGCCGCCGCCGCGCCCGCCACGCTTTACGCGCAGGACAAGCCTGCCGACGAAAAGACGAAGGCCGAAAAAACCGCCGACTATGAGCCGCAGGTCCGCACGACCAAGCTGTCGGGCACCTTCGGCGGCCAGCGGATCAACTATGCCGCGACGATCGGCGAGACGATCATCAAGAACAAGGATGGCGTGCCCGAAGTGGCGGTCGTCACCACCTCCTATGTCAAGGAACCGCGCGACCCCAATCGCCCGATCACCTTCCTGTTCAACGGCGGTCCGGGGTCGGGCACGGTCTGGTTGATGATGGGGGCGTTCGGGCCGAAGCGCGTCGCGATTCCCGGCACCGGCGTCGACGACGGCGCCCCGCCCTATCCGATCGTCGACAATCCCGATGCGCTGCTCGACGTCACCGACGTCGTGTTCATCGACCCGCCGGGTACCGGTTTCTCGCACCTGATCGGCAAGGCGAAGCCCGAGGATTATTACGGAGTGACGCAGGACGCGAAGCTGGTCGCCGAGGTGATCCGCCGCTGGCTGAACGACAATGGCCGCTGGAACAGCCCCAAATATCTGGGCGGCGAAAGCTATGGCACGACGCGCTCGGCCGCGGTCGCCAACCAGCTGATGAACGAGACGTATAACGACGTCGCGCTGAACGGCATCATCCTGATCTCGACCGTCCTCGATTTTGCCGCGGGCGCCGATACGCCGGGCAACGAGCTGTCGCCGATCACCAACCTGCCCTCGATGGCCGTCACCGCGCTCTATCATGGCAAGGCGACGGGTGCGTCGCCCGAAGCCTTTGCCGAAGAAGCGCGGCAATGGGCGATCGGCCCCTATGCCACCGCGTTGCTCAAGGGCCAGAAACTGCAGGGCGAGGAGCGCGCCGCGATCCGCCGCGAATTATCGCGCTTCACCGGCCTCAGCGAAACCTTCCTCGACAATGCCGACCTGCGCGTGACGCCCAGCCGTTTCTACAAGGAGTTGCTCCGCGACCGCGGGTTGACCGTCGGCCGCCTCGACAGCCGCTACACCGGCAAGGATTATGACAGCGCGGGCGAAGAGCCCGACAATGATCCGAGCTTCTATGGCATCGACGCAAGCTATACCGCCGCGATCAACAGCTGGAGCCGCGATGGCCTCGGGTTCAAGACCGACCGCGAATATCAGTCGATCGGCCGGATCGGCGGCCAGTGGGACTGGCGCATCGGCGGCCGCGACAGCAACGCCTATATGAACGTCGCACCCTATATCGGGCAGGCTCTGCGCGAAAATTCGGGGCTGAAGGTGCTTGTCGCACAGGGCTATTATGACTTCGCGACGCCCTTTTTCGCCGCCGAATATGCGCTGTCGCGCACCGGCATCCCGCAGGACCGCATCCAGTACACCTATTATGGCGCGGGCCACATGATGTATATCCGCGACGAAGACCGGCATAAATTGTCGGCCGACGTGCGGGCGTTCATTCGGGGGCGGTAGGAACGTCGGCTAACGACCGGTTGCGGACGTCAGGGAGCGCACTCATTCGAGGAGCTTCGACGGTATTTCTTTATCCAACCGTCCGGCCCAAATGCGATCAGAATTGTTGGGCCGGTGGCGGTATGAATGATTTGAAAAAGGTGATCGCTCGATCGTTCAAAACTGTATTGTCCATCGCGGACGCGCGCTGCAAACGGCATTCGTAATATCGCCCCCGCCTTACTGAATTCGTAGTGGAAGGGCGCTGTTTCGCTGATGCCGCCAATCGTCACCCCGACAGAAGTGATCGTAATCGAAGGCGCTTCGGGAGCGACATAGCAACCATATATCGGCGCAGGATTCAGCGCAGGCGACTCTTCGAACTCAGAGCAACTGCAGACCGCCAACATTAGCGCGGTTGATAGCATGGTGCGGTTCATCGTTAGATGATTTTGCGGGATCAGCTACCCGAGGTCAACGTCCGCTCCCCACCCCTAACCCGACATGCTTACCGCAGCACGCCCTTTGCCGCCTGCGCCCGCGCGTAAAGATAGAGCGCGATCAGGATCGCCCAGATCACCGCGGTGAAGATCATCGGGAAGGTACCGAACATGCGCATCAGGTCGGCATAATGCATGCCGAACTGGTAGATGCAGCTGATGGCGAGCCCGGCGATCGAGATCAGGAAGGCGGTCGCCGCATGGCGGCTGCGCGCCAGAAGCAACAGCGAACCGAGCAGCGATCCCCACACGCCGAGCGCCCAGCCGATGTTTGCCCACATCGGGAAGCTGGCGAACCATGCCTGTTGTTCGGGCGTGAAGGCGGCCAGATATTCGGCGTTGCCCATCTTGGTCATCGTATAGTCCATCGCGCCAAAGGCGTTCCAGACCAGCGACAATCCCCCGACAACCCAGATGTGCCAGGGCGTTTTAACGGCTTCGGACATATTCACCTCCCCCTCCAGAAAGATCAGGCGAAATTACCAGATTTCTCGGTCGCCAGCAATATGGTGATATAGTCGCGCAATACAGCTATGTTGCGGTCGAAATAGCCGATATCGCGATAGGTGCGCGCCTGCATCACCGCGCCTTCCATCACCGTCAGCACGAACTCGCCGAGCGCGTTGCGGTCGGTGCCCGGCGGAAGCCGGCCGGCCGCGGCTTCGAAACAACCGGCAATCGCCGCCGACCAGTTGGTGAAGTTCGCCGCCATCAGATCGCGCACCACCGGATCGGGCTCGTGGATCTCGAGCGCGAGGCTGCCGATCGGACAACCATAGGTGCAGTCGGTGACGATCAGGTGGGTGCGATAGCCGGCGAGCAACGCGAAGACCCGCTCGATCGGATCGTCGACACCCTCCCAGTTCGGCGCAAGCAGCATCTCGTCGATCCCGTCGCGATAGAGTTCGAGCACGCCGACGAGCACATCCTGCTTGCCCGGAAAGAAATGATAAAGGCTGCCCGAATGGACCTGGCTGCGCGAGAGGATGTCGCTGACCGAGGTCGAGAGATAACCCTTCTCCCAGAACAGCTCCATCGCGGTCATCAGGATGCGCTGGCGGGTGTCGGCGGCGTTCATGGTTCTGCTATCCAGCGCGGTCGTAGGCGGCGCGGAGCCAGCCCGCCACATCGTCGCCCGCCTCCGCATCGGCGGCGATGCGGAGGCGGTGTGAGACCATCGCGTTCCAGCTTCCCGCCAGTTCGAGCTTGCCCGCAGGCTCCTCGCCCTTCAGCGCGAGGCCGATATCGAACCGGTCCTTGGTCGACGGCTGGAGCAGCGCGAACTGTTTCTTGCGGCGGAGGCTGACATAGCCCTTTTTAGGCGCGAGTTCGACGTCGCCGCCGAACCCCTGCACCGTCGCGATCAGCCGGTCGTAAAGCGGCCGCCAATGCGCCTTGGCGCCGTCGAACGCCGCGTCGACCAGCGCATCGTCGTCCTGCGACAGCGATGACGACGCGTTCGCGGCGTGGACGATCATATTGGCATAGCCGTGCCCGAGGCCATGTTCGGATTTCAGGTGGTTCACCAGCGCCATATGGCCGGTAATTCCGGTCGCGCGCGCCGCAGCGACCCATTCGTCGAGCCCCTTGCCGGTCCTTGCCTTCAGCGTTTCGCCCATCTTCTCGAATTCGTCGGCCATCGGCGTCCTCCCTCGTCAAGATGAGTTGATTGAACATTCAACCAAGCTTTTTGTCAAGAGGCTTGGCAAGGCGCGGCCGAACCCCGATATGCGCGCCATGTGTGTTGTCGCCCTTGCTCATCGCGTCCATGCCGACTGGCCGCTCATCCTCATCGGCAACCGCGATGAATTTCACGCACGCCCCGCCGCACCGCTCGCCGGATGGGATGACGGCAGCGGCATCATCGCCGGCCGCGACCTTCAGGCAGGCGGGACCTGGCTCGGCGTACACAAGCCCAGCGGCCGCACCGTCGTCGTGACCAACGTCCGCGGCGCGATGCCCGATCCCGCAAAGGAATCGCGCGGCGCGCTCGTGTCCGACCTGCTGCGCGGCGAAGGCCGCTTCGCCGACCCAACCGCCGACGACCTGCCGCGCTTCAACGCGTTCAACCTTTTCGCGGTGGGCGACGGCGAAGCCCGACTGCTGACCAATCGTCCCGTGCCGCTGGTCATGCCGCTCGAACCCGGCATCCATGCGCTCGCCAACGAGCCGGTCGACGCCCCCTGTCCGCGCGCCGAGCGGCTGCGCGCGGCGCTGGCGGTCGACACGCGCGCCGCCCCCGAAGCCCTGCTCGACACGCTGATGGCGGAGGACGACCCCGCGCTGTTCCTGCGCGGCGACGTCTATGGCACCCGCGCCTCGACGTTCGTCGCGGTATCGCCCGACCGCGAAGTCAAAATGATCGAGCGCCGATACGAAAAGGGCGGCCGCCCCGCTGGAACGACCGCCCTCGATTTTCGTATCGGCTGAGCCGGCGCGCTTATTTCGGCGCGATCACCATCAGCATCTGACGGCCTTCGGTGCGCGGATGCGCCTCGACCTTCGCGATTTCGGCGGTCAGTTCGGCGACGCGCTGGAGCACGTTGAGGCCGAGCTGGGTGTGGCTCATCTCGCGGCCGCGGAAACGCATGGTCATCTTGACCTTGTCGCCTTCCTCAAGGAAGTCGAAGACCTTCTTCATCTTCACGTCGAAATCATGATCGTCGATGTTCGGACGCATCTTGATCTCTTTGATTTCCTGCGTCTTCTGGCTCTTGCGCGCGAGGTTCGCCTTTTTCTGCGCCTCATATTTGAACTTGCCGACGTCGAGGAACTTGCACACCGGCGGATCGGCGTTCGGAGATACTTCGACCAGGTCGAGGCCAACCTCGGCCGCCTGCTCGATCGCTTCGGCTGTCAGCATCACGCCCAGATTCTCGCCTTCCTCGTCGATCACGCGGACTTTGGGCGAGGCGATGAATTCATTGTAACGCGGGCCGTTTTTGGGCGGCAGCGGTGCCATTGAGCGACGGGTCATGGGCGGTGGTATAGCTGTATCTCCTGGGTCGTTAAAAAAGGCGTGCGGAATCGATGCGCCGCGCGCAATGTCCATATAGTGAACGCGCGCGCTGCGTAAAGGCTGCGACGGTGCGCGTCGCGGCGCTTTTTCGTCCGACTGTGGCGGCTATGCCACTACCGTCCGGCGATTACCATTTCGTCGGCGCGGGATCGACGACGCGGAAGCCGCCGGCGCCGATCTCGCTGACCTCGAGCGCGCGAACCGCGATGCCGCGATTGTTGAAACGGAAAATACCGTCGATCCCGCCGAAACCGTCGGCGGCGAGCAGGCGCGTCGCGGGGAAGTTGGTGCCGGGTTTCCAGTCGCGCGCGATGCGAACGGTGAGCAGCACCGAATCATAGCCAAGGCTCGCGAGCCGGTACGGCGCCTTGCCAAAGCGCGTGCGATATTTGGTCGCAAGCTGCCCATAAAGGCCGTCCGACACGCTGGCGAACCAAGCGCCGCGCATCACCGCGCTGCTGCCGAGCCCGGCATCGGTGTTCCAGAGTTCGGTGCCGAGGATCTGCCGGTTGCCGCTGCCCTTGATCACGGGAACCGCGCGAATGGCGTTGCCGCCGCTGTCGGCGATCAGCACCGCGTCCATCGCGCCGGCGTTGGCGATCCGGCGCGCGGCCCCGGTCAGCGCGGTCGCGCTGCGGTCATAGCTTTCGACCGCGACCAGCGTACCGCCGGCCTGGGTGACAGCGGCGCGGAAAGCTGCCGCCGAGCGGTCGCCATAGACGTTTTTGGGGACGAGCGCCCCGAAACGCTGATGCCCCTTCGACCGCGAAAAGGCGACGACACGCTCGACCGACTGGCCGGGGACGAAGCCCATGATGAACACGCCGTTGCCCGCGACGCTGCTGTCGTTCGAGAAGCTCAGCACCGGAACCTTCGCCTCGCGCGCGACGGGGGCGACTGCGGCGACGTCTTCGCTGAGCAGCGGGCCGAGGATCAGCTTGTTGCCGTCGGCGACCGCCTGCCGCGCCGCCGCAGCGGCGCCAAGCGCGGTATCATAGGTGGTGATGCGCACGCGTTCGGTGCGCGAATCGAGCAGCGCAAGCGTCGTCGCATTGGCGATCGCGGTGCCGACGTCGGCGTTCGCACCCGTCTGCGGCACCAGCAACGCCACGCGGTGGCGATCGGTGTCGGTGGGCAGGCCGGGACCGACATTGTCGTCGGGGTTGGTCGGCGGCGGCGGGGTCGCGGGGCCATTGCTTTTCGGGACGACCTGACACGCCGCGAGCAGACCCGCCATTACCACTGCGCCAAGATGGCGCAGCATCTGGCGGCGCGGCGATGCTTTATTTTGGCACTGGTCGGCAGTTTCTGCCATTTTCGGCGTCATGCCAGATTCGAACATCTCAGATTCTCCCTTGCCCGGTCTCTATATCGTCGCGACGCCCATCGGCAACCTTGGCGACATCACTCCGCGTGCCGCCAAGACGCTTGCCTCCGCCGACGTGATCGCCGCAGAGGATACGCGCGTGACCGCGAAATTGCTGTCGCATCTGGGTTTGCGTGTGCCGATGACCCCCTATCATGATCATAGCGACGAACGCACCCGCGCCGCGCTGGTTGCGCGCATGGAACGGGAAATTGTCGTTTTGGTGTCGGATGCCGGCACCCCGCTGATTTCGGATCCCGGGTACAAGCTGGTGCGCGACGCGCGCGCGGCGGGGCATCTTGTCACCACCCTGCCCGGCCCCTGCGCCGCGATCGCCGCGATCACCCTCTCGGGCCTGCCGAGCGACCGCTTCCTCTTCGCGGGTTTCCTGCCCAACAAGGCGAAGGCGCGCGCCGATACGCTCGCCGAATTCGCGGCGCTGCGCGCGACGCTCGTCTTCTATGAAAGCGGGCCCCGGCTGTCGGCGTCCCTTGCGGCCATGGCCGAAGGGCTCGGCGACCGCGAGGCGGCGGTCGCGCGCGAAATCAGCAAGCTGTACGAGGAATGCGTCACGGGCACGCTGACCGAACTTGCCGCGCGTTACGCCGACGCCCCACCGAAGGGCGAGATCGTCGTCATCGTCGGCCCGCCGGGCGAAGCCGCGGCCGAACAGGCTGACGATGCGACGCTCGACGCCGCGCTGCGCGAGGCGATGGCCGACCGCCCCGTCGCACAGGCAGCAAAGGCGGTGGCCAAACGCTTCGGACTCGACCGCCATGACGTCTATGCCCGCGCGCTGACGCTGAAAGAGCAGGCTTGAACCGCGCCGCCGCCGAAGCGCGCGGACGAAAGGCCGAACGCCGTGCAGCTTGGTGGCTGCGCCTGCACGGCTGGCGCATTTTGGGCGAGCGGCTGCGTGTCCCCGTTGGCGAGGTCGACCTTGTCGCGCGGCGCGGCCGCACCATCGCCTTTATCGAGGTAAAGTGGCGCGACCGCGCCGCCGACCTCGACCTCGCGATCGATCAATATCGCCTGCGCCGCGTCGCCGCCGCCGCCGAAATGCTCCGCCCGCGCTTCGCAGGCCCGCGCGACGACATACGCATCGACGTGATGCTGCTTGCGCCGCGGCGCCTGCCGCGCCATCTGGTCCACGTCTGGCAACCCTGAGGAAGATCGAATGACCCTGCGCGCCGCGGTACAAATGGACCCGATGGATGGCATCAACATCGCTGGCGACAGCAGTTTCCACCTGATCCTGAAGGCGCTCGAACGCGGCTACGAGCTCTATCACTACGATGTCCGCGGCCTGACATGGGAGGCCGGGCGGCTGACGGCAAAGGCGCATCGCATCGTCGAGGCGCAGCGCGAAGCGGGCGCCCATTATAAATTCGGCGAGGCGGTGACGCTCGACCTCGGCCGCGACGTCGACGTCGTTCTGATGCGGCAGGATCCGCCGTTCGACCTCGGCTATCTGACTGGCACCTGGCTGCTCGAAAGGCTCGCGGGGCAGACGCTGGTGGTCAACGACCCCGTCTCGGTCCGCAACGCGCCCGAAAAGGTGTTCGTGCTCGACTTTCCCGAGTTCATGCCGCCGACGATGGTGACGCGCGACCTCGATGCGGTGAAGGATTTTCAGGCGCGCCACGGCGCCGTCGTCATCAAGCCGCTCCACGGCAATGGCGGCAAGGCGGTGTTCAAGATCGATGCCGACGGCGGCAATCTTGGTGCGCTCGTCGAGCTGTTCGGACAGGTGTGGCCCGAACCCTTCATGGTCCAGCAGTTCCTGCCGAGCGTGTCGAAGGGCGACAAGCGCATCGTGCTCGTCGACGGCGAGGTCGCGGGCGCGATCAACCGCAAGCCCGGCGAGGGCGAGTTCCGCTCGAACCTCGCGGTCGGCGGCTATGCCGAAGCCGCCGAACTCACCCCGCGCGAACAGGAAATCTGCGATGTCCTGGGGCCGCAGCTACGCGAACGCGGGCTGGTTTTCGTCGGCATCGACGTGATCGGCGGCGAATGGCTGACCGAAATCAACGTCACCTCGCCGACCGGCATCGTCGCAATCGACCGCTTCAACAACAGCGATACCGCGGGCATGATCTGGGATGCGATCGCGCGCCGCCTTCGCTGACCCCCTGCAGGACATATTCCCCCAATGACCGAAATGATTCTCAACCTCGTCCAGTCGTGGGGCTACATCGGGATCTTCATCCTGATGTTCCTCGAAAATGTTTTCCCGCCGATCCCGTCGGAAGTGATCATGGGGCTCGGCGGCGTGATGGTCGCCAAGGGACGCTTCGATTACTGGACGCTCGTCGCCGTCGCCGTCGCCGGCACGACGCTCGGCAACTGGGTGTGGTATGCTGTCGGCCGCTGGGTCGGCTATGAACGGCTGCGGCCGCTCGTCGACCGTTATGGCCGCTGGCTGACGCTCGACTGGGACGAGGTCGAAAAGCTCCACGACTGGTTCATCCGCTATGGCTCGGGCATCGTCTTCGTCTGCCGCTTCCTGCCGATCGCGCGCACGATGGTGTCGCTGCCCGCGGGTATGGTGCGTATGAACCAGATCAAATTCCTGCTCTGGACCGCCGCCGGATCGACGATCTGGATCGCCGCGCTTGCCGGCGCGGGCTCGTGGTTCGGCAAGCAATTCGCCGAAGTCGACCGCTTCATCGGCCCGCTCGCCTTGCTCGCGATCGGCTCGCTGGTGCTGCTCTACGTCTACCGCGTCGTGACCTGGAAGCCGAAGACCCGCCGCGACTGATTGCGGTTTGCACGGGTCCGCGAGGTCTGCATCCGACCGGTTGCGGACATAAGCTCAATCTGGAATGCTGATCGCGATGGCTGAGCTGGACAATCAATGGAGCCTCTCCAACCCTAGGCGCGACGAACTTTTGGTGTGGCTTGAGCCATGGGCCGAAGAGTTCGTTGTGCCAACCAGATCAACCATCACCATGAGACCGTCTATTGGACGCACCCTTGGCGAGGTCGAGTGGACCCCCGATCATCTCATCGTGTGGGCAAGCGCTCCGATGGTGGAGGTTTTCATCGATGATATGCGCCAAGATTCTGCATCGGCAGCGATCTCTGTTCCTGAAGGTTTGACCAAGGGAATGCTCAATATCGTCTTCGCTGGCCAGCCCGCCGCTCGTCTTGGCGGCGCCCCTGTAAATATGAATGAGCGAGTCTCACTGTGGGGTCGTATCAAGCATCGTCTACGCTGGTAGATTGCGTGCGCAGATAGTGTGCGGGCTTCGCAACGTCCGCTCCCCACCCCAAACCGGACGTCACGCCCGCGGATGCGCCGACCGGTAAATGTCGAGCAGATGCGCGGCATCGACTGCGGTATAGACCTGCGTCGAGGCGAGGCTTGCGTGGCCGAGCAGTTCCTGCAGGCTCCTGAGATCGGCGCCGCCGGCAAGCAGGTGCGTCGCGAAGCTGTGGCGTAGCGCATGCGGAGTCGTGCGTTCGGGCAGGCCGAGCGAACGACGCGCCGACCGGACGCTGGCGCGGACCACTCCGGGTGCAAGCGGGCCGCCACGGGCGCCGAGGAACAGCGGCGTTTCCTTTACCATTGGATAAGGGCAGGCGGCGACATAGCGCGATACCGCATTGGCGACCGCAGGCAGGATCGGCACGATGCGTGTCTTGCCCCGCTTGCCCATGACGCGCAGCGTGTCGCCGAGCGGCAGCGCCGCGCCGGTCAGCGACAGCGCCTCGCCGATGCGTAGCCCCGCACCATAGAGCAGTAGCAGCAGCGCGAAATCGCGCGCGCCGACCCAGCCTTCGCGGGCATTGTCCTCGACATCCTGCGCGAGTGCAATTGCCTCGGCGGGTGCGACCGGGCGCGGCAGCCCCTTTTTGACGCGGGGCCCGCGCATCTGCGGCACGTCGGCATTCGACCCGCCAACAAAGCGCAGGAAACCGCGCAGCGCCGACAGCTCGCGCGCCGCCGACGCATTGCCCAGCCCTTCGGCACGGCGATCGGCGAGGTAAGCGCGCAAGTCGTTCGGGGTCAGGCTTTTGAGCATGCCCGCATCGACCGCGCCGCCGCGATGCTGCGAGAGGAAGCCGCAGAAACGCTCGGCGGTCGCGATATAGGCGCGGCGCGTATGCTCCGACCGGCGCTTTTCATGCGCCAGATGGGCGTCCCAGTCGCGGATCAGGGTGTCGCTCAAAATCGGCCTCGCTTCGCGGCAAGCCTAGCCGGTCCGCACGACCTCGGAAAGGATCGAGTCGAGCAGCAATATGCCCTCGTCGGTCACCGCCATCCGGTCGCCGTCGTGCCGCATCAGCCCCTGCCCCGCCAGCCGCGCCACCGCATCCGCATCGACGAACCCCGCGCGCGCCAGCCCGCTGCGCGCCTCGATCCGCGCCAGGTCGATCCCTTCGGTCAGCCGCAGCCCCATCAGCATCGCCTCGGTCGCGCGTTCATGCGCCGGCAAGTCGGTCTCGACCTTCAGCCCGTGACCGTTGCGGGTCACTGCCGCGACGAAATTCTCGGGCTTCTTGTGCCGCTCGGTCGCCTGCGCGAGCCGCCGCCCGTGGGCGCCCGGACCGACGCCCGCATAGTCGGCATAGCGCCAATAGGCGAGATTGTGGCGGCTCTCCTGCCCGATGCGCGCATGGTTCGATACTTCGTAGCGCGGCAGGCCGGCGGCGCGCGTCATCGCCTGCGTCGCATCGAACAGGTCGGCGGCGGCGTCGCCATCGGGAATGGTGAGATCACCCTTTGCCGCCAGCGTAGCGAAGCGCGTGCCGGGTTCGATCGTGAGCTGGTAGAGCGAGAGATGGTCGGTGCCGAAGGCCAGCGCGCCCGCCAGTTCGGTTTCCCACGCCGCCATCGACTGGCCCGGCCGCGCATAGATCAGGTCGAAACTGACGCGCGCGAAATGCCGCTGTGCAGTGGCGATCGCGCGGCGCGCTTCATCCTCGCTGTGCGCACGACCCAGAAATTCAAGCACTTGCGGATCGAAGCTCTGCACACCGATCGACACGCGGTTGACCCCGGCGGCGGCAAGATCGGCGAAATTGGCAACTTCGACCGAATTGGGGTTCGCCTCCAGCGTGATTTCGACATCGTCGGTCAGGCCCCACTGCGCCTCCGCCTCGGCAATCACCGCCGCGACAGTTTCGGGCGGCATCAGGCTCGGCGTGCCGCCGCCGAAGAAGATCGACCCGACCGAGCGCCCCGGAAGCAGCGCCGCCTCATGCCGCAGATCGGCAAGCAACGCCTCGCGCCACACCGCCTGATCGACACTTTCGCGCACATGGCTGTTGAAGTCGCAATAGGGGCATTTGCTGACGCAAAACGGCCAGTGGACATAAAGGGCTAGCGGTTCGGCCATGCGGGGCCCGTCAGAACGCCCCTGCCACCAGCTTGGCAAAAGCATCGGCACGATGGCTGATCGCATGTTTTTCGGCCGGGGCAATTTCAGCATAAGTCAATGTTTTACCGGTTGGAACGAAGACCGGATCGTAACCGAAGCCAAGCTTGCCGCGCGGCGGCCAGGTCAATGCACCCTCCGCAGCACCTTCGTAAACATCCGCATGCCCGTCGGGCCATGCCAGCGCGAGCGTGCAGACGAAGCGCGCGCTGCGGTCGACGTCCTCGCCTTGTTCGGCGAGCAAGCCTTCGACCTTGCCCATCGCCATATACCAGTCGCGCCCGGGATTGCCCTCGAACCGTTGCCGCTCTGCCCAGTCCGCGGTGTAGACGCCCGGGCGTCCGCCAAGTGCAGTCACCTCGAGCCCGCTGTCGTCGGCGAGCGCGGGCAGCCCGGCGGCCGACGCGCTCGCATGCGCCTTCAGCAGCGCATTTTCGCGAAAGGTCGTTCCTGTTTCCTCGGGTTCGGGAAGGCCGAGGTCGCCCGCCGACACCGGCTCGATCCCGAAGGGTTCGAGCAGCGCGCGAATTTCGCGCACCTTGCCCGCATTGTGGCTCGCGATAACGAGTTTGCCGGGAGCGAGCTTGCGATTCATGTCAGCGGCCCGTCGCGCGGTCCTGCGCCGCGAAGATCTCGCCGCAACCGATGCGCGCGAGACGGAGCAGGCGAAGCAGGCCTTCCTCGTCATAGGTTGCGCCTTCGGCGCTCGCCTGCACTTCGACGATCTGGCCCTTGCCCGTGAGGACGAAATTGCCGTCGGCCTCGGCTACCGAATCCTCGTCATAGTCGAGGTCGAGCACCGGCGTGCCCTTGTACATGCCGCACGAGATCGCGCCGACCTTGTCCTCGATCGGATCCTCGGCGATCGTCTTGGCCGCGAGTAGCTTGTCGATGGCAAGCCGCATCGCGACCCACGCGCCCGAAATCGACGCGGTGCGCGTGCCACCATCGGCCTGGATCACGTCACAGTCGATGATGATCTGGCGCTCGCCAAGCTTCTTCATGTCGACGACGGCGCGCAAGCTGCGCCCGATAAGCCGCTGGATTTCCTGCGTGCGCCCCGACTGCTTGCCCTTCGCCGCTTCGCGGCTGCCGCGCGTGTGCGTCGCGCGGGGCAGCATGCCATATTCGGCCGTCACCCAGCCCGCACCCTTGCCACGCATCCATGACGGCACCTTTTCGTCGACGCTCGCGGTCACGAGAACCTTGGTGTTGCCGAAGCTGACGAGGACGCTGCCCTCGGCATGGATGGTGAATTCGGTTTCGATGGCGATGGGACGCATCTGGTCGGGCGCGCGGCCGGAAGGGCGCATAAACAGTCCTTTCAATAGTGATTGCGGTGGCCCTTAGGCCGCCGGCCTCATTCGCTCAACCGCATCTTGAAGAATTCGAGGATTTCGTCGCGCGCCTGCACCGTCGGCTGGCCGGCTTCGTCGATCAGGTGGATGGTGACGACGCTGTGCGGGTTCTTCATCGGGCTGTCGGGGTTGGCCGCATCGTCGGACAGCACGCGGCCGATGAAGCGATCGCCGAGCGCATTTTCATAGGCGGCGAAGCGCGCCGCCTTGCAATATTTGTCGCCCTCGAAACGATAGGCGAGCACGGTCAGGTCCTCGGCCTCCATCCGCGCCTTGACCGCGGCGAGCTCGCCGGGCGCTATGTGCATGCCGGCGGGGTCGTTCAGCGGCAGCGACGGCTGTGCGAGCACGGGTGCCAGCACCGCGGGTTCGAGCATCATCGACAGCGCAAAATTGCCGGTAAAGCACATGCCGATCGCACCGACGCCCTTGCCGCCGCATTCCTTGTGCGCCAGCGCCGCGAGCGCGCGCAGCCACTGGACTGCGGGTGAACTTTCATTCGCCTGAAAGGCGCGGAACTGCCGGCTGATGCATCCGCCGATCATCGTGAACAGCGCGCCAGGCATGCGCGGCACCGCGCCGTCACGCCCAAAGATATGCGGCATATAGACGGTAAAACCCGCATCGCGGACCCAGCGCGCGAAGCGCGTCACATGCGGGCTGATGCCGGGCATTTCGGTCATCACGATCACCGCGGGGCCGCTGCCCATCGTATAGACGCGATGCGTGCGGCCAAGCAGGACGATGTCGCGATGATCGAAATCGTCGAGCGGGTCGTCGCGGTCGAGCGGGCGTGTCGTCATGCTATTCTCCCCCGGCAGGCACGCTAGCGCGGCACCGACCGGCTGGCGAGTCCGCGTTGACGCATCGGCCGGTCATGATAAGCCGTGCCATCACGTCTTGGGGGAGGATCGCCGATGCGACGCAACAGGATGATGAAGGCCGTTCCATTCTGCCTGCTCGTTTCGGGCTGTGCCGCGCTGGGCATCGGCGAACCGCCCGCGTCGAAGCTCGCGACCGGCAATGTCTTTTACGCCCAGTATCGCGGGTCAGAGGTCGCCAAATATTTCGAGGTCGCCGCCGACGGGAAATTTGCGGCATGGGAAACCGACCTCGCCACCGGAAAACGTTTCAACGAGCGATATGAAAAGCGCGATCCGGCGCTTTACGGACAGCTCGTCGAATTGCTCGAACCGCTCGGCCATGTCGACCAGATCACCTGCCCGTCGAGCAAGGAAATGGGCGCGCCGGTGGACCGCTGGCGTTGGACCAGTCATGGCGAAGCGCATCTCTACGGGTTTTACACCGGCTGCTACAGCGCAACGCGAACGCCAGAGATACAGCAGGTCGCGGATATCGAGAAAGCCGCCTTCGCGCTCGTCAATGCGCCCTGACGCCCTTGCCCCCTGCCGCCTGCATCCCTAGATTCATGCCCATGACCACCCCGCCGATCACCGAACTGACCACGCGCGCGCGCGATGTGTTCCGGCTGGTCGTCGACGCCTATCTCGAAACCGGCCAGCCGGTCGGATCGCGCACCTTGTCGAAACTCGCGAGCCTCAACCTGTCGCCCGCGTCGATCCGCAACGTGATGCAGGATCTGGAAGAATATGGCCTGCTCGCCAGCCCGCACACCAGCGCCGGGCGCCTGCCGACCGAGCGGGGCCTCCGCCTGTTCGTCGACGGGATGATGCAGGTCGCCGAACCCTCGGCCGAGGATCGCGCGCAGATCGAGGCGAGCCTGTCCGAAGCCGGGCCGATCGAAAGCGCGCTCGCGCAGGCGACGTCGGCGCTGTCGGGGCTGTCGGCCTGCGCCGGCCTTGTCCTCGTCCCCAAGCATGAGCGCGTGCTGAAGCAGCTCGCCTTTGTCCCGCTGTCGGCGAACCAGTCGCTCGTCGTGCTCGTCGCCGGCGACGGGACGGTCGAGAATCGCGTGATCGAGATTCCCGCAGGGCTCAATCCCTCGGCGCTCGTCGAGGCGGGCAATTATATCTCGGCCACGCTCGGCGGGCTCACGCTGACCGAAGCGATGGCGCGCGTGCGGCGCGAGATCGAGGACGAACGGATCGCGATCGACCGTGCGGCGCAGGACCTCGTCAGCCGCGGCCTTGCCATCTGGTCGTCGGACGGCGCCGACCGGCCGGTGCTGATCGTGCGCGGCCAGGCGAACCTGCTCGACGACAGCGCGGTCGGCGACCTCGACCGCGTGCGGCAATTGCTCGACGAACTCGAGACGAAACAGGATATCGCACAGTTGCTCGACAGCGCACGCGAAGGCAGCGCAACCCGTATTTTCATCGGATCGGAGAATAAATTATTCTCGCTTTCGGGCTCGTCCGTGATAGCGGCGCCCTATCGCGGCGCGGACGGGCGCGTGGTCGGTGTCGTGGGCGTGATCGGCCCGACACGCTTGAACTATGCCCGGATCGTTCCCATGGTGGATTTCACCGCACAATCGCTCTCAAGACTGATACGATAGGTTTATGACGAATATCGAAAATGACACGCCCGTCGAGGACGGCGCGACCGAAGACACCGCCGCCGAAACCCCGGCGACCGAAGCGCAGGACGAAACGGCGAAGCTCGCCGAACAACTCGCCGCCTTGCAGCAGGACCTGCTGTATGCGCGCGCCGAGACGCAGAATGTCACGCGCCGCAAGGACAAGGAAATCGCCGACGCGCACGCCTATGCCGCGACGAAATTCGCGCGCGACATCCTTTCGGTCGCCGACAATCTCGGCCGTGCGCTCGCCGCGCTGAGCGACGAGCAGCGTGCCGACGAGGGCATCAAGCCGCTGATCACCGGGCTCGAAGCGACCGAGCGCGAATTGCTGAGCGTCTTCGAACGCAACGGCATCACGCGCATCGCCGCGATCGGCCTGCCGCTCGACCCGAACCAGCATCAGGCGATGCTCGAAATCCCGAGCGACAAGGCGCCCGGCACGATCGTCCAGGAAATGCAGGCGGGCTATATGCTGAAGGACCGCCTGCTGCGTCCCGCGATGGTGGGGGTGGCGAAGGCGGGGTAATCGCGTCGCCGTACCGCAGACAAAAAGAAACCCCGGCTTTCGCCGGGGTTTTTTGTTGGATCACGCCGCTTTGCGCATCTTCGCGAGCTTCTTCAGCACCATCTCGCGCTTCAGCCGCGACAGATGGTCGATGAAGAGGATGCCCTCCAGATGGTCGTGCTCATGCTGGATGCACGTCGCCATCAGCCCGGTCATGCGCTCCTGATGATGCTTGCCGTCCTCGTCCTGCCAGTCGACAGTGACTTCGGCGGGGCGCGTCACTTCGGCATATTGTTCGGGGACCGACAGACAGCCCTCCTGATAGACGCTATGCTCTTCGCTCTCGTCCGAGAAGACGGGGTTGATGAAGACGCGCGGCTCGCGGATCACCTTCTTGCCCTCTTCGTCCTCGGGATCGGGTTCCTGCAAGTCGATGACGAGGATGCGCTTCGCCACCCCGACCTGGATCGCCGCCAGCCCGATACCGGGCGCGTCGTACATCGTCTCGAACATGTCGGCGACCAGCGTCTTCAGCTCGGCGTCGAACGTCTCGACGGGCTTCGAAATGACACGCAGCCGGGGATCCGGGGTCTCTATGATGGGTAGGATGGCCATGGCGTGCGATTTAGGTAGCCATGGCCCATAGGTCAATGATCGGCGCGGCGACCAAATTCGATCAGGGTCAAGAGCGCCATCGACGGCAGCGCGAGGAAGGCCCATGTGATCCCGACCAAGGTATAAAAGTCAGATGTATAACCGGGGCTTGCAAATTCGCCCTGCGGATTATGGTCGAGAGCCATGGCGCCAACAGCAAAGGCCGGAACGACCGCAACGACCGCGCAGATCAATAGCTGGGCTCCGAGTCTCATCCCACCGGCCTTCTCGCCCTGAGAGCCTGCGCCAGCGTCCCCTCGTCGAGATAGTCGAGCTCGCCGCCAACCGGCAAACCATGCGCGAGCTGCGTCAGCCGCACCGGATAGCCCTCGAGCCGCTCGACGAGATAATGCGCCGTGGTCTGCCCCTCCAGCGTCGCGTTCATCGCGAGCACCACCTCGTCGATGCCGCCGGCGGCGACGCGCGCGACCAGCGCGTCGATGCTGAGATCCTGCGGGCGCACGCCCTCCAGCGCCGAGAGCCGGCCGCCGAGGACATGATATTTCCCCGGGAAGAGCCGCGACTTGTCGAGTGCCCAGAGGTCCGAGACTTCCTCGACGACGCACAGGCTGCGATCGTCGCGGCGCGGATCGGCGCAGATCGCGCAGGGGTCGCTGGTGTCGACATTGCCGCAAATGCCGCACGTCACCAACCGCTCGGACACCGTCTGAAGCGCCGCGAGCAAGGGTGCGAAGCTGCTTTCGCGCTTCTTCATCAGGTGCAGCACCGCGCGCCGCGCCGAACGCGGACCGAGGCCCGGCAGGCGGGCGAGTTGCTGGACGAGCGCTTCGATTTCGGTGGAGGCCATGGAGTGGTGGTAGTGGGTGTGTAATCGGCGCACAATATCCCTCAATGGCCCCTGCTCTCGTCACCCCGGGCTTGATCCGGGGTCCATTTTCACAGCCGTGGCGATGGATGCCGGATCGAGCCCGGCATGACGAAGGATGGAGGGCGTGCTTGCACAACCCCGCATCCTCCGCCAAAGGCGCAGCCCATGCGCATCGCCTTCATGGGAACGCCGCCCTTTGCGGTTCCGACGCTCGCCGCGCTCCACGCGGCGGGGCACGAGATCGTGGCGGTCTATAGCCAGCCGCCCCGCCCCGCGCAGCGCGGCAAGAAATTGCAGAAGAGCCCGGTGCATATCTGGGCCGAGGAACAGGGCCTGCCCGTCCGCACGCCGAAGAGCCTGCGGACCGAAGAAGCGCAGGCCGAGTTCGCCGCGCTCGACCTCGATGTCGCAGTCGTGGCCGCCTATGGCCTGATCCTGCCGCAAGCGGTGCTCGAGAGCCCACGCGAAGGCTGCCTCAACGTCCATGGCTCGATCCTGCCGCGCTGGCGCGGCGCGGCACCGGTTCAGCGCGCGATCCTCGCCGGCGACACCGAAACGGGGGTCACGATCATGCAGATGGACGCCGGGCTCGACACCGGCGCGATGCGGCTGGTCGAAGCCACACCGATCGCGGGCAAGAGTGCCGGAATATTGACCGACGAACTCGCCGAAATGGGCGCGCTGATGATGGTGAAGGCGCTGAGCGACCTCCACGCCTTCATGCCCGAACCGCAACCCGGCGACGGCGTGACCTATGCCGCAAAGATCGACAAGAGCGAGGCGCGGCTCGATTTCCTGACCAGCGCGGCGCAGGTCGAGCGGCAGGTGCGCGCCTTCAACCCCATGCCGGGCGCCTTTTTCGAACTCGACGGCGAACGTTACAAGATCCTCGCGGCCGAAGTCGTGCATCCCGCCGACACCGTCGTCGGCGCTACGCCCGGCGTCACGCTCGACGATACGCTCACCATCGCCTGCAACCCCGGCGCGATCCGCGCGACGCGCGTCCAGCGCGCCGGCAAGCCTGCGATGGACGCGGCCGAACTGCTGCGCGGCCGCGCGATCGCCAAAGGCACGCGCCTCGCATGACAAGATTTGCCCTCACCATCGAATATGACGGCCGCCCGTTCATGGGCTGGCAGCGGCAGGCGCACGGCCCGAGCGTGCAGCAGGTGATCGAGGAAGCGATCCGCCGCTTTACCGCCGAGGAGGTGCAGGTGCTGAGCGCGGGCCGCACCGACGCCGGTGTCCACGCCATCGCGATGCGCGCGCATGTCGACATCGAAAAGCCGCTGACGCCGTTCAAGCTGACCGAGGCGCTGAATGCGCAGTTGCGGCCGGCGCCGATCGCGATCGTCGGGTGCGAGATCGTTCCCGACGACTGGCACGCGCGCTTCGCCTGCACCGGGCGCAGTTACGAATATCGCATCGTCAACCGCCGCGCCCCGCTGACGTGGGACAGGGGCTTGTCCTGGCAGGTTGCCAAACCGCTCGACGTCGACGCGATGCACGCGGCGGCGCAGCAATTGATCGGCCTGCACGACTTCACCACCTTCCGCTCGGCGCATTGCCAGTCCCAAAGCCCGGTGAAGACGCTCGACCGGCTGACCGTCAGCCGTCACGGCGAGGAGGTGATCGTCGAGGCCGCGGCGCGCAGCTTCCTCCATCATCAGGTGCGGTCGATGGTCGGCTGCCTCGCGCTCGTCGGCTATGGCAAATGGTCGGCGCGCGACCTGAAAGCGGCACTGGATGCGGCGGATCGGGGCGCGCTCGGCCTCAACGCCCCGCCCGACGGGCTCTATTTCGTGAGCGCGACTTATCCCTGACGCCGACCCCGCGATGGATGCCGGATCAAGTCCGGCATGACGAAGGTGCAGAAACGAAAAAGGGCGGCCCTTGCGGACCGCCCTTTGTCTCTCGCTATGCGAAGCGCTTACACCTTTTCGGCGTAATAGAGCGGCGCATGCTCGTTCAGGATCTGGAGGATCTTCGCCTGCGCGGTCTTTTCGTCGCTTTCTTCCATCGCGGCGAGTTCGCGCGCGAGGCGGCTCGACGCCGCTTCGAAGATCTGGCGTTCCGAATAGCTCTGCTCGGGCTGGTCGTCGGCGCGGAACAGGTCGCGGGTCACTTCGGCGATCGACACGAGGTCGCCCGAATTGATCTT
This sequence comes from Sphingopyxis sp., assembly GCF_035944815.1. Lineage (GTDB taxonomy): Bacteria > Pseudomonadota > Alphaproteobacteria > Sphingomonadales > Sphingomonadaceae > Sphingopyxis. Next base: position 131,939 of record NZ_DASZAU010000006.1, on the reverse strand, counting down.
CGCTTCATATTCCTGCGCACGGCGCGACCACATGGTGCGCTTCACCTTCGGCTTGGTCGTCAGCACCTGCAGCGCTTCCTTCAGCGTCTTGTCCGACGACAGCTTGCGCATGCCCACGCCCTCAGCCTTGTTGGTCGGCACGCGAAGCGTCATCTTTTCCTTTTCGAAGCGCAGGACATAAAGTTCGAGCTGCATGCCGGCGATTTCCGACCGCTGCAGTTCAATGACGCGCCCCACGCCATGTTTCGGATAAACGACATAATCACCGACTTCGAACAAGAGCGTGTTCACGGACATGCAAATTCCTTTTCTTGTACCTTGACCCCGATCTGAAAGTGCGACAACACCGCTGCATCCCGCCCTCCTCTGGAGGTGGATTACCATTCGGTCGGCGCTAGCCAGTCAGAGTGACAAGGGATATGGCTCCATCGGAACGCCGAAAAATGCCCCAGCCCAGTGACGGGAAGAGGCAAAATGTCGACGTGTTGTTATGGATTATAACAGATTCGCAACAAAATTACCACCCCCGCACGGAAATCCGCGGGGCAGTGGCTTGACGGCCCCCGATACCCGTTTCAGGTTGAAACGAAACAGAGATAGGGAGCCATTATGCAGGATCAAATCTGGTGGATCACCGGTGCCTCGTCGGGCATCGGCGCGGCGTTGGCACGGGCACTGGGGGCCCGCGGCGCGAAGCTGATTCTTTCGGGACGCAATGTCGCGGCGCTCGAAGAGGTCGCCGCCGCCTGCGGCACCGAAACGCTGGTCCTGCCGTTCGAGGCGACCGACTATGCCGCGATTCCCGCCATCGCCGACAAGGCCTGGGCCTGGCAGGGCCGGATCGACGGGCTCGTCAACAATGCCGGCATCTCGCAGCGCAGCCTTGCGGTCGAGACCGATTTTTCGGTGTATCAGCAGATCATCGGCGTCGACCTGCTCGCCCCCATCGCCCTCACCCAGCAATTGCTGCCGCGCATGGTCGGCGCGGGCGGCGGACAGATCATCGCCATCTCGAGCGTCGCCGGCATCGCCGGCGTGCCGCTGCGCAGCGCCTATTCGGCGGCAAAGCACGGGATCATCGGCTATCATGACGCGGTGCGCGCCGAGAATGAGCATCTGGGGCTGAAAGTGCTCGTCGTCGCGCCGGGATCGGTGCGCACCAATGTCAGCCGCAACGCGCTCAACGCCGACGGCAGCGTTCGCGGGACAAGCGACGCGGCGATCGACAACGGCCTGTCACCCGACGATGCCGCGGCGCAGATGCTGGCCGCCGTCGACGCGGGGACGCGCGAGCTGGTCGTCGCCGAAGGGGCCGAGGCGGCGATCGCGGCGATGCGCCGCGGCGATCCCGACGCGCTGTTCGACCGGATGAGCGCGATGGTGCAGGCGGGCTATGCCCGGCAGATGAACGCGACCGCCGCCGACTGAACCCGCTCCCTATTTCGCGGTGATGACCGGCGGCTCCTTGTCGGGATCGCTTGCAACATAAGCGGGATTGAAGCGGTCGAGCCATTTCTCGGTCGCTTCGAGGAACTGCGCCTCATCGGTCGGCGCCGGAAAATTATGCGTGTTGTCGGGCTGATAGAGCGTATCATAGTCCTGCCCCTTCACCTTGCCCGATCGTTCGAGCGCCGCGACCAGCCGCCTGGCCTGTGCGATCGGTACGCGTTCGTCCTTCACGCCATGCACGATCAGGATCGGCGACCATTTGCCCGCCGCATTCTGCGTCGGCGAAACGGTGTCGAGGTCCGCGGGGCCCTTGCTCAGATAATTGGCCCCGAAACGGCCGAGATAATATTTGTCGAATTTTCGCATCTCGCCCAGGTCGTAGACCCCGGCGCCCGCGATCGCGCAGCGCCAGCGCGCGGGATCGCGCTGTGCCGCGCGCGCCGAGGCATAGCCGCCGTACGACCAGCCCATCATGCACGCGCGCGCGGGATCGACGATCCCCTGCGCGGCGAGATAGTCGATGGCGTCGTTGAGGTCGTCCTGCATCCGCAGGCCGAAACCATTGTCGCGGCCCTTCTTGATCCATTCGCGGCCATAGCCGCCCGATCCGCGATAATTGGGCTGGACCACGACATAGCCGAGTTCGGCGATGGCCTGGTGCCAGGGGAAAGGCCCGAAGCCTTCCTCGTCGCGTGGTCCGAAGGGACCGCCGTGGGTGATCATCACCACCGGCAATTTCGTCTGCGCGGCACGGTGGCGCGGCATGGTGACGACGGCATGGATTTTTTCGCCGTCGCTCGCCGGATAGACGATCGTCCGCGTCGGGTTCATCTCGGTATCGCGGAACAGATCGTTCGAATAGCCGATCCGGGTCACCTTGCCCGTCGCGGTATTGAAGGAATAATAAAGGCCTGTCTGGTTGGCCTTGCCGACCCACACCAGCATCACCTTGTCGGCGAGATCGCTCGACACGATCTGCACATTGCCGGCGCCGAACTGCTTTTCGAACAGCGCCTGCGTCTCCTTGAAATCCGGATTCATCCAATAGGTCCGGGGCCGGTTTTCGGTCGCATAGACGGCCTCGAGCGCATCGCACGCATGGTTGCAGCCGACCCCGCCGACGTCATAGCCGGCGATCTCGAAAATCGGCTGGCCGAGCTCCATCGTCGCAAGGTCGAGCTTGTAGACCTTGTTGAACCCGTCCTTGTTGCTGGTCACGATCGCCTTTCCCGCTTCGGCGAGGAATATTTGCGGGACCAGCGAGTCACCCGAAAAACTGGGGTCGGCCTTGTCATAGATGGTTTTGAGGTTGTCGCCGTCCTTCGCGCGATAGAGGACGCGCGTCTTGCCGTTGTCGCCGTCGTAGCCGACCCCCATCCGGACAACGCCCTTGCCGTCGGAGGCCCATTGGCCAACGAGAATATTGGGTTTCTGCACGATGTTGAAAGCGCCGCTGCGGACGTCGACGTCGGCCACTTCGGGACGGTTCAGCATTTCATAGCTGTAGGCGGTCGACGTGCGCGAGAGCAGGATGCGCTCCTTCGCATGATCGACGTGGATGATATCGCTGGCGTCGCCACCGGCATCCTTCCAGGCAAGCGGGGCGAGCTTCTTGCCCTCGACATCATAGCTGAACAGCCGGCCATGCTCGCCCTCGAACAACCCGATCTCGCCCGACGCGGCGGTGACGACAAGCGTCCGGTTGCCGACCCAGCGCCAGCTCATGATGCGGCGATCGCCGAACTCCTTATAGGCTTCGGTCTTCAGGAAATAATCGGGCTGCGCCTTTCCCGTGAGGTCGAAGATCGCGAGATATTCGACCCCCTTGTAGCTGACCTTTGCCGCCATCTTCGTCGCATCGGGCGAGAGGCGCGGCATCTGCAGCGTCGCACGGTTGGCGAATTGTGCGGTCGGCACCCGGCCACCCGCCAGCGCGGCGTCCGCAGCCATGACGCCGGGCGCCGTTGCCGGCAGCGCCGGGGCGAGCATCGCGGCGGCGATCAGGATGCGGCGGTACGACGGCTTATCCAAGGGCTTGGCTCCTGATAATGAGGGATAAATCCTAACATCCGGCCGCCGGGAGGCAAGCTGGATCGTGAGAAAGAAAGAGCCCCGCCGGATCGCTCCGGCGGGGCTCTTTCTTCGCCTGTGAAGGCGGCGCGACTTACGCCGCGCCGTGCGCCAGCGCCGCGAGGAGCAGGATCGCCACGATGTTGGTGATCTTGATCATCGGGTTGACCGCCGGACCCGCGGTATCCTTGTACGGATCGCCGACGGTGTCGCCGGTCACCGCGGCCTTATGGGCTTCGCTGCCCTTGCCGCCATGGTTGCCGTCCTCGATGTATTTCTTGGCATTGTCCCACGCGCCGCCGCCCGAGGTCATCGAGATCGCGACGAACAGCCCGCCGACGATCACGCCGAGCAGGAGGGCGCCAAGCGCTTCCAGGGCCGCAGCCGGACCGGCCACCGCGCGGATCACGAAGAACACGACGATCGGCGCCAGCACCGGCAGCAGCGACGGAATGATCATTTCCTTGATCGCCGCCTTGGTGACGAGGTCGACGGTGCGGGCATAATCGGGGCGGCTGGTGCCGTCCATGATGCCCTTGTTGTTCGCGAACTGGTCGCGGACGTCCTTCACCACGTCGCCTGCCGCGCGGCCGACTGCCGTCATGCCCATCGCACCGAAGAGGTACGGCAGGAGCGCGCCGAGCAGCAGCCCGACGATGACATAGGGCGACGACAGCGAGAAGGTCAGCGGCGCGTCGATGCCGAGCTTCGCCGAATATTCGGCGATGTCGGCGGTATAGGTGCCGAACAGCACCAGCGCCGCAAGACCCGCCGAACCGATGGCATAGCCCTTGGTCACCGCCTTGGTCGTGTTGCCCACGGCGTCGAGCAGGTCGGTCTTTTCACGGACCGAATCGTCGAGGCCCGCCATTTCGGCAATGCCGCCGGCATTGTCGGTGACGGGGCCATAGGCGTCGAGCGCAACGACCATGCCCGCAAGCGCAAGCATCGCGGTGGCGCCAAAGGCGATGCCGATGATGCCGGCGGTCTGATAGGCGACGATGATGCCGACGCAGATGACGAGCGTCGGCAGCGCGGTCGATTCAAGGCTGATGGCCAGACCCTGGATGACGTTGGTGCCATGGCCCGTTTCCGACGCCTTGGCGATGCTCCGCACCGGACGATAGTTGGTGCCGGTATAATATTCGGTGATCCAGATGATCAGCCCGGTGATGACGAGACCGAGCAGCGAGCAATAGAAAAGGTCGCTGCCGTTGAAGTCGGTGCCCGTGATGTTGGTGTTCATGTCGCCGCCCAGCGCATAGCTGGTCGAGAACCAGATCGCCGGGATCGACAGGATCGCGGTGACGAGGAAGCCCTTGTACATCGCGCCCATGACGTTGGTCGACGAACCGAGACGCACGAAATAGGTCCCGATGATCGAGGTGATGATGCAGACGCCGCCCATCAGCAGCGGGAGCGTCATCAGCGGCACCAGCATGTCGCCCGCGCTCTTCAGCAGCAGCGCGATCAGCACCATCGTGGCGCCGACGGTGACGACATAGGTTTCGAACAGGTCGGCCGCCATACCGGCGCAATCGCCGACATTGTCGCCGACGTTGTCGGCGATCACCGCGGGGTTGCGCGGATCGTCCTCGGGAATTCCGGCCTCGACCTTGCCGACGAGGTCGGCGCCGACGTCGGCCGCCTTGGTGAAGATGCCGCCGCCGAGGCGCGCGAAGATGGAGATCAGCGAAGCGCCGAACGCCAGCGCGACGAGCGCGTCGACCACCGTGCGGTCCTCGCCGCCGACGGTGAAGCCGCCGGGACCGATGAGGTACCAGAAGAAGACCGAGATCGCGAGCAAGGCAAGGCCCGCCACGAGCATGCCGGTAATCGCGCCGGCGCGGAACGCCATGGTCAGGCCCGCCTGCAGTCCGGTCTGCGCCGCCGCCGCCGTGCGGACGTTGGCCTTCACCGATATGTTCATGCCGACGAAGCCGGCGACGCCCGACAAAATGGCGCCGATCAGGAAGCCCACGGCGGAAACCTCGCCAAGGAACAACCATACGAGTACGGCGACGACGACGCCGACGATGGCGATGGTACGATATTGGCGGCCCAGATAGGCCTTGGCGCCTTCCTGGATGGCGCCGGCGATTTCCTGCATCTTCTCATTACCCGCCGATGCACTGAGCACCTGCCGCGAGGTAATGAATCCATAGAGCACAGCCAAAAGGCCGCACGCTATCGCGATCAAAACCGGATTCATGCGTGTTGCTTCCTTCCCCATGAGAAGGGCGACGCAGAAGATAGCAGTCGAGCACGTCCGACTTATTGATGCCGGTTCGCTCTCTCCCCTGATGCGACCGCCCCAAATTTGGACGGTGATTTATGGGAAGAAAGAAAGCCGCACGCAACCCCGGTTATTCGGCGCTTTTCCGTGATTTCGGCACGACAACCTCAACCGGGGCGCCGCTATCCGTACCACGCGCAGCGTCCAGCGCCTTGCGCGCCTCGGCGGCGGATTCGGTATCGGGATCGAGTTCGAGCGTCCGCTCGAGGAGGTCGACGGCGCGCGCGAGATCGCGCTCGATGCCGTTGCCCGTCTGATAGGCGCGCCCCAGCGAAAAGCAGCTTTCGGGCTCGCCCATCGCGCACGCCTTGTCGAACAGTTCGAGCGCGCGGCGGCGGTCGCGGCGCGTACCGCGCCCGTCGTTGACCATCAGCGCCAGATTGCCGCACGCCGACTTGTCGTCGGCGCGGCAGCTCTGCTCGAACAGCGCGAGCGCCTGCTTGTAGTCCCGCGGCATGCCGAGGCCGTCACGGTGCAGGACGCCCAGATTGTAGCAGGCATGTTCGTCGCCGGCCTTGCACGTCCGCCTGAACAACCGCGCCGCCCGGCGCTGGTCGGACGTGACGCCCTTTCCGAGCGAATAGGACGCGCCAAGGTTTGCGCATCCCGCATTGTCGCCCATGTCGCAGGCCTGCCGGAAGAGTTCGAAGGCCCGCTCGGGATCCTTCTGAACCCCCTCGCCGCCGATATATGCCAAGCCGAGGTTCGAGCAGGATGTCGCCTCGCCGCCGTGGCAGGCAAAGGCATAATAGCTGGCCGCGCGCTCGTGCGACAGCGCAACGCCATTCCCGCGGCTATAGGCGTAGCCAGCCATCGCGCAGCCGGTCATATCGCCCATGCCGCACGCACGGGCGAACAGCGGCGTGGCAAGGGCGTCCTCGCGCGGGACGCCATCACCTTCATGATGCATATAGCCAAGCCTGGTACAGGCTTCGGCATCGCCCGCGTCGCAATCAGCGGCGGCGGCCGCGCGATCGTCGGGCGCGTCGGGCTGTGGTTCCTCGGGATCGACCGCCTGTGCGCGCGCCGTCTCGACCGGCGGACCCGGCTCGGCCAGTGCGGGACCGGCCAGTGCGGCCAAGCTGGCGAGACAGATTGCCATCATCGTTCGGATGCAGGTGCGGTGCCGGTTTTGTCGGTCGATCATCGACCCATCTGTGCCCGCCATCGAACAGAATATAAAGAGATTTCAGTGCATAAACCCGAGGCTGGCGGGCAAGGCGATGCGCTGCGCGCGATGCGTGAGCATAAGCCCCTCGCCAACCCCGGCATGGCCGAGCGGCGTCACCGCGACATCCAGCCCGCCCGCAATCTCGCGGATCGCGACCGCTGCCGACGGATCGGCGGCAAAGAGCAGCTGATAATCGTCACCCGCCGTCGCGGCGGCAAGCCGCGTGTCGAGTACGTCGGGGCGCACCGCGAGCAGCGCTGCCGAAAGCGGCACCGATTCCAGCATGATCCCGAATTCGCACCCGCTGGCCTGCGCCATCCGCTGCGCATCGATCAAAAGGCCGTCGGATACATCCATCATCGCATGGACATGGCGCGCAACCGCCTGTCCGAAGGTGAGCTGCGGCTGCGGCCTTTTGTAGGCAGCAAGGCAGGTCTCGTTGACCTCTTCGTGGCCGAGGCGCATCGCGAGACCGAGCCCGGCATTGCCGATCGTTCCCGTCACCCAGATCTGGTCGCCCGGCCGCGCCCCGCCGCGCGCGGGCGCGCCGCCCGGTGGTGCCCGCCCGATCGCCGTCAGGCCGAAGCTGCGCGGCGCGCCCGCGGGCACGCGCACCGTGTCGCCGCCGAGCAGGATGACGCCAAAGCGGCGGAGGACGAGGTCGAGCCCTTCGGCAAAGGCCGCGTCCCACGCATCGTCGCCGAGGCTGTACCCGACGAGCACGCCAATTGGCGCCGCCCCCTTGGCGGCCAAGTCGGAGAGGTTCACCGCGACGAGTTTCCACGCCACATCCTGCGGCGTGTCGTCGGGCAGGAAGTGAATGCCCTCGACGATCATGTCGTGGGTCAGCACCAAGCCCTCCCATTCGGCCGCATCGTCGGCCAGCCCGCGGGCAGCGGGATCGGTCGCGATGGATCGCAGGCGGGCGATGAAATCGGCTTCGCTCATGCGAAAATCGTAGCGAATAGCGCGGCGGGATAAAAGGTGCCGTGCCACGGGTCCCCGCGAAGGCGGGGATGCAGGGCGCGTTTGCGCAACGGTTGGACTTATCTGCGCACATCCTTGCCGATCGCGTCGAGCAGGCCGTTGGCGAAGCCCGCCTCACGACCGTCGAAAAAGGCCTTGGCGACGTCGACATATTCGCTGACCACCGCACCGACTGGCACGTCGCCGCGCGCGATGAGCTCATAGACGCCAGCGCGCAGGATCGCCTTCATCGTGCGGTCGAGCCGGTCCATGGTCCAGCCGCTCGCCAGCCGGGCAACTATGGCCGCGTCGATCTCGTCGGCGCGCGCGAGCGTTCCCTTGACGATGTCGTCGAAGAACGCCGTGTCGGCGTCGGCATATTCGGCGTCCTCGATCGTCGCGCCGATGCGGTGCATGTGGAATTCGTGGATCAGCTTGGCGACCGGGGTCGCCTCCATCTCGTGCTGGTACAGCGCCTGCACGGCGGCAAGCCGGGCGGCGGAGCGGGATTGGGTGCGTTTGTTCATTTCTGTTTCAATCTGTTGGCCACGCTGAGCGCGTGTGCGGGAAGTCCTTCGGCGCCGGCGAGCGCGACCGCCGCGGGGCCGATGGCCGCGAGGCTCGCGTCGTCGAGCGCGAGGAAGCTGGTGCGTTTCATGAAATCGGTGACCGACAGCCCGCTCGAAAAGCGCGCGCGGCGTCCGGTGGGGAGGACATGGTTGGGCCCGGCGACATAATCGCCGATCGCCTCGGGCGTCTGGCGGCCAAGGAAGACCGACCCCGCATGCCGTACCCTGGCGAACAGCGCGTCGGCTTCGGCGGGATCGACCGCGAGTTCGAGATGTTCGGGCGCCAGCCGGTCGCAGAGCGGGATCGCATCGGCCAGCGTCGGCACGACGATCACCGCACCATTGTCGGCCCAGCTATCCCGCATCGTCGCGGCGGTGCTGAGCGTCGGAATGACATCCGCAACCGCAGCGGCCACTGCATCGGCGAAATCGCTATCGTCGGTGAACAGGATCGACTGGCTCGTCGGGTCATGTTCGGCCTGGCTCAAAAGGTCGGCGGCAATGACGTGCGGCGCGTTCCTGTTATCGGCGACGACGACGATCTCGCTCGGCCCCGCGACCATGTCGATCCCGACGACGCCGTAAAGCTGGCGCTTCGCCTCGGCCACCCAGGCATTGCCGGGGCCGGTGACGACGTCGACCGGTGCAATCCTGTCGGTGCCAAAGGCCAGCGCGGCTATCGCCTGCGCACCGCCGACGCGCCAGATTTCGTCGACCCCGCCGATATGCGCCGCGGCCATCACGACCGGATTGGTCTCGCCGCCCGGCGTCGGGGTCATCATCACGATCCGCTCGACCCCCGCGACCTTCGCGGGCAGGATGTTCATCAACACCGACGACGGATAGGCGGCGCGCCCGCCGGGAACATAGACGCCGGCGGCGTCGACGCCGCGCCAGCGCGCGCCGAGGCGCGCGCCGGTGTCGTCGCGATAGTCGCGATCCTCGGGAAGCTGCGCGGCGTGATAGGCGCGGATCCGCGCGGCGGCGAGATCGAGCGCGTCGCGGAGTTCGGGCGCGAGCGCGGCATAGGCGGCGGCGCATTCCTCCTTCGAAATGCTCCAGCCGCTCGCATCGAGATCGAAACGGTCGAACTTCGCCGTATAATCGGCGAGTGCGGCGTCGCCTTCGGCCTTTACGCGCGCGACGATCGCCGCGACGTCGGCCGACACATCGGACGCGCTTTCGCGCCGGTCGTCGACCAGCGCGTCGAATGCAGCTGCGAAGCCGGGCGCGGAGGCGTCAAGCCGCCGCATCGCCGACTGCCTGACGGAATTTCTCGACCAGCGCGGGCACTTCGGCCGAGCGCAGCTTGAACGCCGCGCGGTTGACGATCAGCCGCGCCGACACCTCGCTGATGATCTTCTGTTCGGCGAGCGCATTTTCGACGAGCGTGCGACCGGTCGAAACCAGATCGACGATGTGCGAGGCGAGCCCGAGCTTCGGCGCAATCTCCATCGCGCCATTGAGCTTGATGCACTCGGCCTGGATGCCCTGCGCCTCGAACCAGCGGCGCGTCGTCGCCGGATATTTGGTCGCGACGCGGATATGGCTTTCACCCAGCCCCGGCGGGGCGCTGCCTTCGGGCCCCGCAAGCGACAGGCGGCAATGGCCGATGCCAAGGTCGACCGGCGCATAAAGCTCCGAATAATCGAACTCGTCGACGACATCCGATCCGACGATGCCGAGCTGCGCCGCGCCATGCGCGACGAAGGTCGCGACGTCGAACGCGCGCACGCGGATCAGCGAGATATGCGGCTGGTTCGTCCCGAACACCAGCGCGCGGCTCTTCTTGTCGAAGAAATCCGCCGCAGGCTCGATACCGACGGCCGCAAGCAGCGGCAGCGCCTCGTCGAGGATGCGCCCTTTCGGGATGGCAAAGATGATCGGTTCAGGCATAAGCGCGCCAGCCCATAAGCGGCGGAGGGAGAAAGGGCAATGAGCGACCGGTACCAGTTTGTCGACATGGCGGAGACCGGCCCCCGGGCGGTCCGGACCGCCTTTGCCAATCAGGTCGCCTATTGCCGCCACAATGATGCGCGAGTCACCGCGCGCGTCGTTGCGGCGCTGGGATCGCTACTCGACAAGCCCGCCAGCGAGTTCGCGCGCCGCATCGCGGGCTGGCAGGGCGCCCCGCTCGCCGATGCGCTGCCGCTGCGCGCCGCGGGCGGCATTCACGCGCTCCACCTGTCCGGCGCAGCGCACGAACTCGCGCCCGTCTATGCCGATGCCGAGGATATCAACGACGACGCCATCATCGCCGGAGTCGTCCGGCGGCACGAAGCCGCGCTCCTCCCGTGGCTCGACGGTCCGCCGCAGACGAACGAAGCCGGGCGATCTTCCAACTTCATCGCGGCGATGCTGTGGCTCGCCGACCAGGGTCTGCCCCCGCATTTCGACTGTCTCGAGATCGGATCGAGCGCCGGGATCAACCTGATGATCGACCGCTATCACTACGACCTCGGCGGCGTACAGGTAGGGCCGCAGCCGGGCGCAATGGCCTTTACACCCGACTGGCGCGGCCGTCATCCGCCGCAGCACCGGATCGACTTCGCGGGACTCAAGGGCTGCGACGTCGCGCCGGTCGACCTGACCGACCCGGCGCAGGCGCTGCGGCTCAAGGCCTATATCTGGCCCGAACATCATATCCGGTTTGCGCGCATGGAGGCGGCGATCGCCGCTGCGTCAGAGAAGCCGCCGCAACTGGTCCACGCGAACGCCGCCGATTTCATCGAGGCGGAACTCGCCCGCCCGCAGGCCGAGGGCACGACACGGATATTGATGCACTCGATCGTCTGGCAATATGTTCCAGCCGACCAGCAGGCGCGCGTCACGGCGGCGATGGAGGCCGCGGGCGCCCGGGCGACACCCGAACGGCCGCTCGCCTGGATCGCACTGGAGGCGAACCGGACGGTGCATCATCACGAGCTGGTCGTGCGATACTGGCCCGCCGGCGATACGCCGAAAAAACTGGGCCATGCCCATGCGCATGGCGCGTGGATCGAGTGGCTGGACTAGCCGACGTCGGATCGCGTCGATTCCGGGGTGGAGAGCCGCCCTTCCCGATATTCGTCATCCCGGACTTGATCCGGGATCCATCGCAGCACTGAAGTCGTGAACCCCGGATCAAGTCCGGGGTGACGATGATAGCTATGGCCACAACCGGCCGAAAGCGACCGTTCGGCTGCCTTCAGAGCCGCGCTTCCAGTTGGGCCAGAAGCTGTTGCACGGGCGGCAGGGCGCGCGGCGCTTCCCATCCGGCCTCGATCGCCGCGATGCGTTCGAACAGGCGCTCGCTGGCCGAAATGATGCGGCGGACCGATATGTCGAAACGCGCGCACACATCCCAGTCGGCGGCGACGGGCTCTCCGATGCGCGCCGCGCTGTCGTTCGGCCCGGCGCCCGGATCGCCCGCAAACATCGCGCGTCGGTGAAGCAGCCAGGCGATGACGTGCATCAGGCGCGTCGTCGTCTTCAGCGATTCGCACGCGAGGCCGATCTGCGACAGGGCGTCGCCGTTCGCGCGTCCAAGGTCGCGCTGTGCGGCAAAGGCGGCATGCGCCTCATCGGCAAGCAACATCGCCTCGACATAGAGATTTTCCACCTGCGCGCGCTGCACCGGCCTTGCCATCGCCATCATGTCTGCCTGCCCACCGACCATGGGACGGGGATGCCACGCCGCCGGGCGGCTTCGCAATGGCGGTAACCATGAAATCTCGGGTGCCGAGCGTCCCGTTTTGATTCAGCGCCTTACCCGGATCAGGCGATGATGTCGGGAACCAGCTGATCCTCGCACCAGGCGATCTCGTCGCGCAGGCGCAGCTTGCGTTTTTTCAATCGCGCGATCTGCAACTGGTCGGGCACCGCGCCGTCGCCGAGCGCGATGATCGCGGCGTCGAGATCGCGATGCTCGACGCGAAGCAGTTCCAGGCGCTGGGTAATTTCCTCGGGGCTCACGCCCGCCTTCCTGCCACGTTCACCGCTGGTCCGCAACGGGGACCGGCTGACCGAATCGCGACGACATTCGGTGCGATTCGTGATTTACTCAGCCATGCCAATCGAGTCGAAAAAGGAGAATGGCATATGAGCACGTCGCACCTTTCCGCCCTGAAGTCCCGCCACGCGGACCTCGACGAGAAAATTGCGAATGAGGAACGCCGCCCCTGCCCCGACGCAGGCGTGCTGGCACAGATGAAAAAGCAGAAGCTCAAAATCAAGGAAGAGATGCTCGCGATCGCCTGACGATCGCGACAACCGCCGCCCGCTGATGCTGCCCTATGCAGGACGCATCAGCGTCGGCGGTACAAGGCCCCCCGTTCGAGGCCAGTGCGCCGAAGATGCGGCGGCAGATCGGACTCCGAAACCACCTGACGACGAACCGCCTGCGGATCGACCGGCCGGTCGAACGCAATGCCGAACTTGCCCTCGCCCGCCCAGACGACGCGGCCCGGCACCGGGCCGACGTTGCGCAGTTCGACCTCGACCGTCGCCCCCTGCTCGATTCGCACCTTGGCCTCGGCCAGCATGCCGCCGGCCGACAGGTTGCGCACGCGCACGACGACGGCATCGGTCTTGCCCGGCACGACCAGATTGGCCTGCATGAACAGGCTGTCCCGATCGGCGCCGCGCGACAGCGCAGCGACTTCCTCGTCCACTGATGTTGGTACGCGCGATTCCATTGCGACCCGTTCCCCGCGTTGAATGTCAGGGCGCGAATCTAGGTCCGGGTCGTTGCGGAATCGTAAATGGGGCGAACGCCCGCGCGATCAATCCTCGCGCGAAATCCGTTCGTTGCGTTCGTGACGCTCCTGCGCCTCCAGCGTCATCGTCGCGATGGGCCGGGCCTGCAGGCGCGCAAGCGAAATCGGCTCGCCCGTAACGGCGCAATAGCCATATTCGCCTTCGTCGATGCGGCGGATCGCCGAATCGATCTTGGCAATCAGCTTGCGCTGACGATCGCGCGTGCGCAGTTCGATCGCCCAGTCGGTCTCGCTCGAAGCGCGGTCGGCAAGGTCGGGTTCGCGAAGCGGTCCGTCCTGGAGATGCGCGAGCGTCGATTCGGATTCGAACAGGATCGATTTTTTCCAGGCGAGGAGCAGGCCGCGGAAATAGTCCTGCTGCCGCTCGTTCATAAACTCTTCGTCGTCGCTGGGGACGTAATCCGAATCCAGATTGGATATGGCTTCGCGAAGCGCGTCTGCGCCAACATCGGCAATCTTGGTCGGCATGAGGGGCTCTCGCGTCCTTTCCTGTCACCCCGCAGGCCGTCAAGCGTGCAGGGAGTGGCGCGCCTATAACCAGCCACCGGTCACGATACAAGCGCCGAAGCAGCGCATCGCATCGACCGCGTGAAGCAGGGCTGAACCGGCGTACACCAGCCGATGATTCCCGGTCGCCAAAGGACCCGGCCGGGGGGCCGCGTCAGCCCCCATTTAGGGCCGAAGATTAACCAATCGCATAGAATCGTTGCAGATTCCGTTCTGTTTTGGGACAGATACGGTGATTTTGGTTGATTCCGGTGCCCATTTCCCGCTGTCGGACAGGCAAACGCGGTTAACGCGATTGCCGCGTTCATAAAGCTTTGGCCTTTTGGGTTATAGCGAAGGTGAAATTGGGTGTCGGTCGAGGACGCTTCGCACCTGCAACGGGAAAGAAAGAGAAACCTATGTCTGTCCGAATGGCCCTTGCCAAGCTTTGCGCCTGCACCTGCGGCGGGGCACTCATCGGTGGCGGCGCGATGCAGATCGCCGACGTTCCGAAGGCGCGCGCGGCGCAATCCTGCTCGCCCTGCGCGGGGCCGGCCAAGAAGGTCGTGCGCAAGCGCCATGCGGCGCGCAAGCCAGTGAAGCGCGTTCGCCGCGTCGTGACGACGAAGCGCGTGATCCGCAGCGCAGCCCCGCAGACGCAGGTCGTGACGCAAACGATCCCCCTGCCCCCGATCCCCTATGCCCCCTTCCCGCAGCGCGGCGGTTTTGAAGGCGGCGGCGGTGGCGGCGGCGTGACCGTGATCGGCGGCGGTTTTGGTGGCGGCTTCGGCGGCGGCTTCTTTGGCGGCTTCTTCGGCGGCAGCAGCGGCGGCGGCAGCAGCGGCAGCATCGTCGTGACCTCGACCACCACGGGCGGCGTCAGCACCTCGACCAGCACCTCGTCGGGCGTTTCGACCTCGACCGGCAGCGTCTCGACCTCGACGGGCGGCGTTTCCACGTCGACCGGCAGTGTTTCGACGTCGACCGGTAGCGTCAGCACCTCGTCGGGCAATGTCTCGACGTCGTCGGGCAACGTCTCGACTTCGACCGGCAGCGTGAGCACGACCAGCACGAGCAGCAGTTCGTCGTCGAGCTCCTCGTCCTCATCGTCCTCCTCTTCTTCGTCGTCGAGCTCGTCGTCGTCGGGCGGGTCGTCGAAGGGCGGCAGTTCGCACGGATCGTCGCATGGCTCCTCGCACGGGTCCTCGCATGGCAATTCGTCGAAGGGCAGCTCGGGCTGGGGCGGTTCGTCGAAGGGCGGCAGCTCGAGCAGCTCGAGTTCGTCGTCCTCCTCTTCGTCGTCCTCGTCGAGCAGCAGCACGTCGAGCGGCGCCACCTCGTCGGGCGCGACGGGCGGCACCAGCAGCTTCGGCACGACGAGCAGCTCGTCCTCTTCCTCGTCGAGCAGCAGCTCGTCGTCATCCTCTTCTTCGTCGTCCAGCTCGGGCGGCAGCAGCAGCCACGGCGGATCGTCGGGCGATCCGACGCCGGTCCCCGCGCCGCCGATGATGCTGCTGTTCGGTGCCGCGGCCGCTGCACTCGTCGCACGTCGCCGCGCGGCGAACCGCAACGACGACGACGCGAACGCGGCGTAACCTATCCACTGGCGGCCGGGGACACCCGCGCCACCTTACTGAAGGGCCGCTCTCCGGAGTGGCCCTTTTTTCCTGTCGCCGAATAATAGTTTGCCATATGGAAAACTATACGCCATGGTTTCCCATATGGTGAACCAATCCCACCCGCTCGACGATGTCTTCCACGCGCTGTCGGACCCGACGCGGCGCGCGGTGGTCGGCCGGTTGCTCAAGGGCGCGGCGCCGGTGAGCCGGCTCGCCGAGCCCTTCGACATGGGTCTTCCCGCCTTCATGAAACATCTGTCGGTACTCGAAACATCGGGCCTGATCCGTACCGAAAAGCGTGGCCGCGTCCGCACCTGTCATATCGAAGCCGCCCGGCTTGCGGCGGCCGAAGACTGGCTCGCCGAACAGCGCGCCGAATGGCAGGGCCGCTCCGACCGCCTCGCCGAATTTGTCGAATCGCAAAATCGCAAGGAGCCGAAAGCATGAGCAAGAGCGAACTCACCATTTCCCGCCACATCGCAGCCCCACCCGCGGTCGTATGGGATGCGTGGAGCGACCCCGAAAAGCTCGCCCGCTGGTGGATTCCGGCACCGATCGAACGCCGTGTCGACACACTCGACCTGCGGCCCGGCGGCGGTTTCGTCACCCGCATGCGCGAACCGGGCGCCGCCGATTTCCAGCCGCATGTCGATGGCTGCTTCCTCGAAGCGATCCCCGAACGAAAGCTGGTCTTCACGACGGTGCTGACCGAAGGCTGGCAGCCCGTCGAGCCCTGGCTCGCGCTGACCGCGATCCTGACCTTCGAACCGAAGGACGGCGGCACGCTCTATGCGGCGCGGGTCCTTCACAAAAGCCCCGAAGACAGCGCGAAGCATGACGAAATGGGATTTTACGAAGGTTGGGGCACCGCAATCGGCCAGCTCGCAACGCTGATCGAGCGCTAAACCGGGCTTGCGCCGCGCGGGCCGCCCCGCCATAGCGCGGCGCATGCACGATATCCGCCTGATCCGGGACAATCCCGAAGCCTTCGATGCCGGCCTCGCGCGCCGCGGCCTCGAACCCCTGTCCGCCAAAATCGTGGCAGCGGACGCATCGCTGCGCGCGCTGCAGACCGAGATTCAGGCCTCGCTCGCGCGCCGCAACGAAGCATCGAAACTGATCGGCCAGGCGATGGCGCAGGGCGACAAGGACAAGGCCGAGGCGCTGAAAGCCGAAGTCGCCGACCTCAAGACCGCGCTCCCCGCCAAGGAAGACGCCGAACGCGAGCAGCTTGCCGCGCTGCAGGACATTCTCGCCGCGCTCCCGAACCTTCCCGCCGCCGACGTCCCCGACGGCGAGGACGAGGAAGGCAATGTCGAGATTGCGCGCTGGGGCACGCCGCGCACCTTCGACTTCAAACCGCAGGAACATGCCGACTTTGCTCCGGCGCTCGGCCTCGATTTCGAGACTGCGGCCAAGATGTCGGGCGCGCGCTTCGCCTTCCTGAAAGGCCAGATGGCGCGCCTCGAACGCGCACTTGGCCAGTTCATGATCGACAAGCAGACGAACGAGGCGGGCTACACCGAATGCGCAACCCCGCTGATGGTGCGCGACGAAGCCGCATTCGGCACGACGCAGCTCCCCAAATTCCGCGAGGACCTGTTCCAGACCACCGACGGCCGCTGGCTGATCTCGACCTCCGAAATGAGCCTGACCAATGCGGTGCGCGAAGAGATATTGCCCGAGGCCGAGCTGCCGGTCCGTATGACCGCGCTCACCCCTTGCTTCCGGTCCGAAGCCGGGTCCGCGGGGCGCGACACGCGCGGCTATATTCGCCAGCACCAGTTCTGGAAGGTCGAGCTCGTGTCGATCGTCCGCCCCGAGGACAGCGATGCCGAACTCGAACGCAAGACGCGCGCGGCCGAGACAATCCTCGAAGCGCTCGAGCTGCCCTATCGCAAGATGCTGCTGTGCAGCGGCGACATGGGCTTTGCGGCGCGCAAGACCTATGACCTCGAAGTCTGGCTGCCCGGTCAGGACAGCTATCGCGAGATTTCGAGCTGTTCGAACTGTGGCGATTTCCAGGCGCGCCGCATGAACACGCGCTTCCGCCGCGAAGAGGTCAAGGGCAACGAGTTCGTCCATACACTGAACGGCTCGGGCCTCGCTGTGGGCCGCACGCTCGTCGCGATCCTTGAGAACTACCAGCAAGCCGATGGCAGCGTCGATATTCCCAAGGCGCTGTTGCCCTATATGGGCGGCATCACGAAGCTGACGCCCGCGTCGACATAAACACTCGTCACCCCGGACTTGATCCGGGGTCCATGACCCAACCGCTGAATGGATGCCGGATCAAGTCCGGCATGACGAAGAAAGAGAGAAACGAAACGTGCGCATCCTCCTCACCAACGACGACGGCTATCACGCCCCCGGCATGGCGGTCCTCGAAGCGATCGCGCGCCAGCTTTCGGACGACATCTGGGTCTGCGCCCCCGCCGAGGAACAGTCGGGTGCCGGCCATTCGCTCACCCTCTCGCGCCCCGTGCGCATCCGCCAGCATGGGACACGCCGCTGGTCGTGCAGCGGCACGCCGACCGACTCGGTGATGATGGCGATCGGCAAGCTGATGCCCGAAAAGCCCGACCTGATCCTGTCGGGGGTCAATCGCGGCGCCAATCTCGGCGACGACATCACCTATTCGGGCACCGTGTCGGCGGCGATCGAGGGCGCGCTCGCGGGCATCCGCTCGATCGCACTCAGCCAAGTCTATGCCAAGGAAGGCATGGGCGACAGCGTACCGTTCGAAGCCGCCGAGCAATGGGGCGCACAGGTGCTGCGCCCGCTGCTCGACATGGAGATGGCGCCGCGCACGCTGATCAACGTCAACTTCCCCGCGATCCCCGCCGCCGAAGTGCAAGGCATTCGCGTCACCCGCCAAGGCTTCCACGACTATGGCCGCGGTTCGATCGTCGAGGGCACCGATCCGCGCGGCTATCGCTATTACTGGTTCGGCCTCCACGGCATCGAACACAGCCTCGGTCACGACAGCGACCTCGAGGCGATCGACGATCGATATATCTCGGTCACCCCGCTCCAGCTCGACCTGACGCACGATGCCTCGCTCGCGGCGCTGCGCGGCGCCTATGGCGGCTGAACCGCACGTAAAAATCGGAATTATGTTCCAGATCGGGACAGAAGCCTAGCCAGCGCCGCTTTGCTTTGGCAAAGAGGGCGCATGGGGGGTGTTAACCATCGTATCTGGCTGTTGTCGGGGGCGTTTCTGCTCGCGGGCTGTATCCCGGCGAGCCACGCGCCAGCCCCTGTTTCGCGGCCGGCGCGCGCCGAACAACCCGTTCGCGAGGAGGCGGTGCGCCGCGACATCTTCGCAGGCGAGGTCGTCGGCGGCGACGCAAAGCCGACCTGGACGCTGAAGCCGGTCACCACCAACGCCGTGCAAGTCAAGGCGGGCAGCTACGCCGTTCGCGCCGGCGACACACTCCGCTCCATCGGCGAAATGACGGGCGCGGGATCCGAAGCGCTCGCGATCGAAAACGACCTGGCCCCGCCCTACACGCTGCGCCCCGGACAACAGCTGCGCATTCCCGCCGGCCTCTATCACCGCGTCGCGGCGGGCGAGACGGGCATCGGCATCGCCGCCGCCTACGCCGCCGACTGGGGCGAGATCATCACGGTCAATGCGCTCAGCGAGCCCTATATCCTGCGCGTGGGCCAGCGGCTGCGCCTGCCCGCCGACGCGCGGGCGGCGCGCGGTCCGGTCGATGTCGGCGCGCGCGCCGCCGCCTTCCGCCTCGACATCGACGACATCGCGACGGGCAGCCAGCCGGCGCTTGCCGCCAGCGGCAAACCTGCAACAGGCAGCGCCGCGCCGCGCAAACCCGTGACCACCGCGATCGCGGGCCCGGCCTATTTCACCGGGCGCTTCGAATGGCCGCTCAACGGCCCGATCCTCGCCCGCTTCGGTCCCATTGCGCCGGGCAAGGTCAGCGACGGGATCAACATCGCCGCCGCCGCCGGTACTCCGATCCGCGCCACCGCCAACGGTGTCGTCGCCTATGCCGGGGACCAGATCGGTGTCTATGGCGGGCTGATCCTGATCAACCATGGCAGCGGCTGGGTCAGCGCTTATGGCCATGCGGGGCGGATCGACGTGAAGCGGGGCCAGACGGTGCGCATGGGCGACGTCATCGGCCGCGCCGGCGCCACCGGACAGGTCCAGACATCGCAACTCCATTTCCAGTTGCGCAAAAATCGCATACCTGTCGATCCGATGAAGCAACTGCCGCCCCGATGAGCCGCAAGCCGTCCGACAGACTGAAACTGCCGCACCAGTTTCAGTTGCTGAAGCGCGCGAGCAAATGGCCGATCTGGGCCGATGTCATCACGCGGCTCAGCGTCGCCTTTGCGCTGATTGGCATCGTCGTGCTCGTCCACTGGATCGACCGCGCGGGGCTGAAGGACAGTCACGACGGCCACATCAGCTTCCTCGACGTCGTCTATTTCACGATGATCTCGGTCACGACGACGGGGTTCGGCGACATCGCGCCGGTGTCCGACCGTTCGCGGCTGATCGAGGCGGTGATCGTGACACCGATCCGCATCATGGTGCTCTTCATCTTCGTCGGCACCGCCTATAATTTCGTCATCAAGCGCACATGGGAAAAATGGCGTATGGCCCGTATCCAGGCAAAGCTCACCAACCATATCGTCGTGCTCGGCTACGGCACCAGCGGCGCCGAGGCGGTCCGCGAACTGATCGCGCGCGGCACCGACCCGTCGTGCATCGTCGTGATCGACCAAGCGCGAAATCGGATCAATGCCGCCGAAGCGGCGGGCTGCAACGTGCTGGAAGGCGACGCGTCGAACGACGATACGCTGGTCGACGTGCGGATCGGCGAGGCGCAGTCGGTGCTCGTGTCGGCAGGGCGCGACGACGCCTCGATCCTCATCGTACTCACCGTCCGCCACCTCGCCCCGCACGTACCGATCAGCGTCGTGATCCGCGCGCAGGATAACGAGCTGCTCGCGCGGCAGGCGGGCGCGAACAATGTCATCAACCCCGTGAGCTTCACCGGGCTGCTGCTCGCTGGATCGGCGCAGGGCGAACATGTCGCCGATTATATGGCCGACCTTGCCAGCGTTGGCGGCCGCGTCCAGCTCCGCGAACGCACCGTCAGTGGCGAGGAAGTCGGCAACAGCATCGACCGGCTTGCCGGCGGCGGCCGCGGGCTGCGCATCTATCGCGCGGGCAAGCCTTATGGTTTCTGGGAACCAGAGGCGCAGCGGCTCGAACATGGCGACATGATCGTGGAGGTCGTTCGCTGCGAAGAGTGCGAAGCGAGCGTGCCGGGCGGTTAACCGCGCCAGTAAAGCCAGCCAGCCCACAGCCAGCCGACGATCAGCAGCGTCCCGCCGATCGGCGTGATCGCCCCGAACCAGCGCGGCGCGCCGAACGCCATCGCATAGAGGGTGACGGAAAATATGGCGCCGCCGGCCAGCAGCATGACCGCCGGCCCGCGCGCCACACCCATGATCGCGAGCGCGGCCACCGCATGGATCAGCTGGTAAAGCCCGCCGGTGCGCAGCCATTCGGCCTCCTGCGGCCCCGATGCGCCATGCGCACCGAAAGCGCCCGCCGCCACCGCTACCGCTGCCGAAATCGCTGCCCATACGCCGATCATCCGTGGCTTTCCTTCCTGTCCAAGTCGCTGCAATCCATGCGCCAGCGCGCGGCGCGTGACAAGCCGGGCAAAATGCCCTATGGGCGCCGCCAATCATGACAGTCAAAACGCTCCCCACCCAGCCGAAGGTCGGCATGGTTTCGCTCGGCTGCCCCAAGGCGCTGGTCGACAGCGAACGGATTCTGACCAAGCTGCGCGCCGACGGCTATGGCCTGTCGCCCGATTATGCGGGCGCCGATGTCGTGCTCGTCAACACCTGCGGCTTCCTCGACTCGGCGAAGGAAGAGAGCCTCGAGGCGATCGGCGAAGCGATGGCCGAAAACGGCCGCGTCATCGTCACCGGCTGCATGGGGAATGAGGCCGAGGTCATCCGCGCGCGCTTCCCGAACGTGCTCGCCGTCACCGGCGCGCATCAGTACGAACAGGTGGTCGACGCCGTCCACGACGCCGCGCCGCCGACGCAGGGGCCGTTCATCGATCTCGTTCCCGAGGGCGGGCTGAAGCTCACGCCGCGCCACTACAGCTATCTGAAGATCAGCGAAGGTTGCAACCACAGCTGCTCCTTCTGCATCATCCCCGACCTGCGCGGCAAACTCGTCAGCCGCCGCATCGACGCGGTGCTGCGCGAGGCCGAAAAGCTCGTCGCCGCAGGGACGAAGGAACTGCTGGTGATCAGCCAGGACACCTCGGCCTATGGCGTCGACATCCGCCACGACCCGCGCCAGTGGCATGGCCGCGAGGTCCGCGCGCATATGACCGACCTCGCCCGCGAACTCGGTCAGCTCAAGACGGGCGAAGGCCGCGCGCCGTGGGTGCGCCTCCACTATGTCTATCCCTATCCGCACGTCGACGCGGTGATCCCGCTGATGGCCGAAGGGCTGCTGACGCCTTATCTCGACATCCCCTTCCAGCATGCGGCGCCGAGCGTCCTCAAGCGCATGAAGCGCCCCGCGAACGAGGCGAAAGTGCTCGAACGGCTGAAGAGCTGGCGTGCGATCGCCCCCGACATCTCGATCCGTTCGAGCTTCGTCGTCGGCTTCCCCGGCGAGACCGAGGAGGATTTCCAATATCTCCTCGACTGGCT
The DNA here is from genome assembly GCF_035944815.1 of Sphingopyxis sp. Taxonomy (GTDB): domain Bacteria; phylum Pseudomonadota; class Alphaproteobacteria; order Sphingomonadales; family Sphingomonadaceae; genus Sphingopyxis. The sequence goes on along the minus strand of NZ_DASZAU010000006.1, from coordinate 109,833 downwards.
CGATGAAGCGCAGCTCGACCGCGTCGGTGCCTTCCGCTTCGAACCCGTCGCGGGCGCGCAGGCGAATGCGCTCGACAATCCGGTTCCCGAAGAGGTCAAGGAAGAGCGCTACCAGCGCATCATGGCAAAAACCGCCGCGATCAGCGCCGCAAAGCTCGAAGCCAAGATCGGCCGCACGCTCTCCGTGATCATCGACGAGGTCGGCGAGGCCGACGAAGACGGCAGCATCGGCGCCACGGGCCGCTCACAGGCCGACGCGCCCGAGATCGACGGCCATGTCTATCTCCGCGACGTCGCGGCAACGCTGAAAGCCGGCGATATCGTCGATGTCGAGATCGAGGACGCCGACGAGCATGACCTGTTCGGAGTGGTCTCCGCCTAGTCGGTCGCAGCCCCAGCACCGGCCGCCGATTCGGCGCGCCGCTTCCCGAACAAGGGAGCGAAGCGTGCCGGAAGGTCGCGCGCGACCTTCCGGAATGCGACATCGACATCCTTGCGCGCGCGCATGCGCACCTTGAGGCTCGGCAGCACAGATACGGTGTAGAACGGGTCGAATTCCTGCCCCTGCAGGGCTTCGACCATATCCCCGGCTTTGGCCGGGTCGTTCAATTCGGCGATCACCAGCGCCGCGACCTTGCCCTCCTCCTTCGCGCAGAGCAGCGCCTCGGCTGCAACGCGTGGCGATTCGTCGATATGGGCATCGACCTCCAGCAGGATCGGGGCGGCCTCGGCTGCCCGTCCGAGTGCGGTGAGGGCGCATATCCGGTCGCGCCGCACGAGCATCCTCGCGTAGCCGCTGCCACTTCTTTCGGCGATCTTTCCGGCCAGTTCGGCGGCTGCCAGCCCGCTCTCGAACCGGCCAAGATCGACCAGTCGCGAGCCGCGATTGATCACGAAGTTGACCAGCCAGCCATTCTCCCTCGCATCGAAGGGAATGGCTGCCAGCTGGTCGAATATGGCATCGGCATCGCCCGGCCGTCCCAGCGCATCGAGCGCATAGGCCTCCACATTGAGCGCCCACGCCATATCCTGATCGATCCCGGACATCTTCTCCGGCGGCGGTCGCTTCGCCTCGACCAGCTCGACGACTTCGCTGAACCGTCCGGCACGAAGATAGGCATGCGCCAGTTTCTGGAGCAGTTCGCTATCGCCGGGCGCGTCTTCATATTTCGCGAGCGCCTCTGCCACTGCGGCATTCAGGATCAGATGCAGATTGTCACCGGCCTGCGCTTCGAGTTGCGGCCAGAGCGAGGCGTAGCGCCGGTCGCCCAATGCGGAGAGCATCGTGTAAGGGCTGCGGACATTCCCGACCAATCCCCTCGCCGTATCGAGATTTCCTTCCTCGACCTCGGCCGCGAACAGCGCCGACAATATCCCTTGCCGGTCGTCCTCGGCCATCTTGTCCAGCCGCCGTTCTTCGGCCAGCTTGCGAAGCAATTGCAATCGCTCGGCGGACCGCCCTGCAACCGCGAAGGCACGGCCGAGCGCCCACAGCTCGCGGGACTCCTCTTTGAACGAAGCGCCCGGTTCGATCGCGTCGATATGTTCGAGCAACCGGCCCGAGGCGTCGGGGAGCGCCCCCGCCAATCGTGCGATCGACGCGGCAAAAAGCGGAGGAAGCTTCGCGCTCGCGCGTTCGAGATATTTTATCTGCCGATAAGCGACATCCCAATGTCGTTGCTGGATGGCACATTCGAGCTCGGCGCCCGAACGCGATATGGACACCCGCTTGTCGGCGCCGCCGCGCGTTTCGATCTGCGACAACAGCGGAACGAAAAAGCCGCAATAGTCGTCATCCTGCCGCTCGACTGCCGCATTATAGGCGGCCCACAACTCTGCATCGCTCGCCCCGGTGAAATCGAAACGCGGCTTTGCGGGCGCAGCTTCCTGCGCCGCAGCACTTGTGACCAAAGCCAACATGCCGAGCGCCACCCCCGCCTGCCGCATCCCTTTTCTCCCCCTTTTTCGCCGCGTCGAAAGAGGGCTAGCAAAGACGCGGGCGTGCGCAAGCGGATAAGTGGTGCGGACAAATCCACGCCTTATCCCGGCATCGAGGAACGGCTTGGCGACTGCGATGTTATAATAGGCATATCGAATCGGGGGCAACATATGCGTCTCGCCAGACTGGTCTTTGCAACATTGCCGCTGGCGGTCGCCGTATCCGCCTGCGATCGCAAGACCGAGGTCGAAGCCCCTCCCCGCGCGACCGACAAGGCGCCGTCCCCGACCCAAAAATCGCTGATCGCGGTCCCGATCAACGCGAGTACCGCATCGCTCAAACAGGCGCTCGAACGCGCGGTGCCGCGGACATTGTGGACGATCAACCAGCGCGAGAGCGCCTGCGTCCAGCCGCAGCGGGTCAAGGTCTTCGGCAAGAAGGTCAAGGTCACCCCGCCGATCGCCTGCACGATCGTCGGACAGGTCACGCGCGGGCCGCTGCGGCTGCGCGGCGAAGGCAGCGAGATCGTCGTCGATGTCCCGATCCATGCGACGATCAGCGCGCGCGACGTCGGCGGCGTCTTGAAGGGCGAGACCGCAACCGGGGCGGCGATGGCACATGCCCGCGTTCGCATCGACCTCACCCCCGACTGGCGGACGCAGGGCAAGGCGCGCATCACCTATGGCTGGACCAGGGCGCCGGGAATCGACTTCCTCGGGCGCCGGATCACCTTCACCGATGAGGCTGACGCGAAGCTGAAACCCGTGGTGGCGGGCGTCGAACGCGAGGTGAACCGCGAGATCGCAAAGATCGATATCCGCAAGCAGGCGGCCGATATATGGCGACAGAGCTTCACCTCGCTCGAGCTCAATCGTGAAAATCCGCCGGTGTGGATGCGCGTGACACCGCAGCGCATCCTCTACGGCGGCTATCGCATCGACGGGCAGCGGATCAATCTGGATCTCGGACTGGAAGCGATCACCGAAACCTTCGTGGCGAGCCGCCCGGCCGATCCCGCCCCCACCCCGCTTCCGCGCCTCGTCCGGCAAGCGCCGAAACCGCATCTCGACGTCCGCGTTCCCGTTATCGCCGACTATGCGCAGCTCCAGCCCGTCGTCGACCGCGCGCTCGCCAAACGGTCGCTGCGGCCTTTCGAACTGCCGAAGGTCGGGCCGATGAAGGTCAAGTTCGGCAAGTCGACCATCTATGGCGCCGAGGGCGGCCGGATCGCGGTCGGCGTCGATGTCGATGCCAAGCTCGAAATGCGATCGGGCGAACCGACGCGCGGGCGCATCTGGATGACCGCAGTCCCGGCAAACCGGCCGGGATCGGCCGAGGTTCATTTCACCGACCTTGCGATCAACGGCGACACCGACGGCGTCGGCGGCGACCTGCTCATATTGCTCGGCCGCAGCGAGGGTTTCGCGCCGTTGATCGCCGAAGCGCTGACCCAGAACTTCACCCGCGACCTCGGCGAACTTCAAGGCAAGATCAGGCGCGCCGTCGACCAGCGGCGCGAAGGCGCCTTCGTCATTCATACGCGCGTCGACGGCTTCGAAATCGGCGAGATCAAGGCCTATGGCAACGGCCTGTATCTGCCGGTCCGGATGGTCGGCGGCGCCCGTGTCGATTATCGTCCTGCAAGCTGATCGGAAACGGAAGGCGGAGGTACCGCCGAACCGTTCGGCGTGTCAGCGCGCCGTGCGATCCTTGGGCCATTTAACCGCGTCATCGGGACCGAAGGCGTAACATCGCCCCGACTGCAACCCGCCTGGCGCATACCAAATGGGCACGCATTGCGCGACGTCCTGCGGCGCGATCCGGCCCGATCGCACCAGCGATGTGCAGAGCGCGAGGTCCCCCACAAAATAGGAGGCAACGACGCCGTTGCGTGCCTCGGCATTCGCTTCCCCGGTATCGGTGAACGCAGGATAATAGCGCTGCGGGTCGCGGCTGATCGTATGCGAGATTTCGTGCGCCATCGTGTTGATGGCACAGCCCTTGACCACCGGGTCCGCCGACCGCCAGCGGTCGAGCAACGCGCGGCGAAGGCGTATGCGCAGCTTGCCGTCCCGCGCCATTCCCGTCGACGCCCAGCCGGAACGCCGGGGAATTACCAGGGCCTCGACATAGGGCATCGTGGCATCTCCCGGGCTGACGATAGCCGCGACGCGTTCGCTGCCGTCGAAGCCCAGGGCCTCTGTCAGCCATATTTTCGAGTATTTTTCGGGCAATTGCGGGAGGCTGCCGCGAAAGGTGTCCGATGTCATTTCGGTGATGGCAGCGCGAACAAGCGCATCCATGTCCTGCCGATCGCGATCGGACCACCCCGGACCAACCACAATATTCGGGCCCTGCGGCCCGCCGCTCTTCTTGATGTTGCCCGGCGCGATGGGCAACCCTACGCCCTCCGGATCTTCCGGAAGGGCAATCTCTGCGCCTGCATCCTGTGGCGCCGTCAATGACGTGGCGCCGCTTGGCAATTCCTGCGATCCAGAGCATCCCGCCATCCCGACGAGCAGCAAAACCCAGCCGTATCCCTTCATGCCCCCTCCCTGCAGCCGCGCAGTTTGCGGTGCAGGTCAGTGGCTATCATTTCATCGGCGGACGGAAAAGACCGTCCGATGTCAGAAAAGACGCGTAATCCCGTAGAAAGCAGCCGCGACGATCGCGCTCGCCGGAATGGTGATGAACCAGGCTGCGACGACATTGCCCGCGACGCCCCAGCGCACCGCGCTGGCGCGGCGTGCAACGCCCGCACCAATGATGCTGCCGGTGATCGTGTGCGTCGTCGACACCGGGATGCCGAGCAGGCTCGCGGTGAACACCATGATCGATCCGCCGGTCGAGGCGGCGAAACCCTGATGATGCGACAGCTTGGTGATGCGCCCGCCCATCGTCTCGATGATCTTCCACCCGCCCGACAGCGTGCCGAGCGCGATCGCGATATAACAGCTGAACGCGACCCAGTGCGGCACATGGAATTCGCCACCGAGATAGCCGGTCGAATAGAGAAGGACGGTGATGATCCCCATCGTCTTTTGCGCATCGTTGAGGCCATGGCTGATCGAATAGGCCGCGGATGAAAGAAGGTGCAGGTGGCGGAAGGTCTTTTCCGCGAATTTGGCGGTCGAGCGGTGCAGCGCCCAGCTGCTGATCAGCATCACCAGCATGGCAAGCAGCATGCCGAGCAGCGGCGAAAGGAAGATCGCGACGACCGTCTTGTTGAGGCCCGTCCACTCGATGCCTTCGAACCCGGCATGCGCGACGCCCGCACCGACAATCCCGCCGACGAGCGCATGGCTCGACGACGAGGGAATACCCTTGAGCCAGGTCACGACGTTCCAGAACATCGCGCCCACGAGCGCACCAAACACGACGGCAGGCGTCACCAGATCCTTGTCGATGATCCCCTTGCCGATCGTTTCGGCGACCTTGTGCAGTTCGGGAAAGATGATCGACAGGAAGTAGGCGGCGAAGTTGAAGAAGGCGGCGAAAAGTACTGCCTGCACCGGGCGAAGCAGGCGCGTTGCGACAACCGTCGCGATGCTGTTCGCGGCGTCGTGCAGCCCGTTCAGGAAGTCGAACGCCAGCGCGAGGATGACGAGGCCGACGAGAAGGGGGAACGCGAGTTCGTGCATGAGAGGCGCCCCCGCTTAGGCGTGGTCGATGACCAGGCCGTCGATCTCGTTCGCGACATCCTCGAAACTGTCGGTGACGCGTTCGAGGTGGCGGAACAGTTCGCGCGCGATCAGGAAGCGCGTCGGGTTTGCCTCGCCATGCTCCTTGAACAGGCGCTTGAGGCCCGCCGCGTGGATTTCGTCGGCATGGCCCTCCATCCGCACCAGCCGCTCGGTCAGTTCGTGAAGGCGCACCGCATTCGCCGAAATGTTGCGCAGCAGCGGGAGTGCCTCGGCAGTCAGGCGCGCTGCATCGACGATGATGCCGCCGATGTCGCGCATCTCGGGCTCGAATTCGGTGACGTCGTACAGGTCGACGGCCCCCGCGGTCTTCTGCATCTCGTCAATCGCATCGTCCATCGAGGCGATGAGGTCGGTGATCGCGCTGCGGTCGAACGGCGTCAGGAAGGTGCGGCGAACCGTCTGCAGCACTTCGCGCGTGATCGCGTCGGCATCATGCTCGCGCTCGATGATCTCCTGGACATGGTCGGCCATGCCCTCGCCGCCCTGCAGCATACGCGACAAGGCATTCGCCCCGGCGACCAGCGTCGCGGCGTGGCTTTCGAACAATTCGAAGAAATTTCCCTGTCGCGGCAGCAAACGCTGAAACCATGCGAACATCCAGCTAACCCCTGTCTTGTCTGCTACATTGTGGACGACGCTCCGCGGCTGCGCGACGGCGCGGAAGCCGCCATCGCCGAACGAGCGGATCAGCGCCTGCAAATCGGGCTCTTCCACCGCCGATGCGGCATCGCGGAACGAGAACCATTTGCGGTCGCGTTCGTCCATTTCCTTCCAGTCGTCGAGTTCGTTGGTCACCGCGAGCGGGAACACTTCGACATTATACATGATCGACGCGCCATTCGCGCGGCGCTTGCGATATTCATAGCTGCCAATCGGCGTCGGGCAGACCGCGCCGATCACCCCGGCTTCTTCCTCGGCTTCGATCGCCGCGGCGGCGTGCCGCGTGATGCCGTTCAGCGGATTGCCCTTCGGCACCACCCAGCGCTTCGTCTCGCGCGAGGTAATCAGCAGGATTTCGGTCGGACCATCCTGCGCCGGGCCGCCGAATCGATAGGGAAGAACCGCGATCTGGCGCATGAAGATCAATCCTTTCCTATAGTTGATGCGGCGCGATGGCAGAATGATGACAATCGGGTTTCGCCCCTATGACAATAATGTGACAGCCACAAGGGAAGCCCGTCCTTCGCGCCGATACTTTCACGCCTGTCAATTCGATTGCAAAAAGCAACGCGGTGCGTAAGCTGGCGCCAAAGACAGATGGGAGACGAGACGATGGCAGGTACGGCGGACGCTAAGGCTGCACCGGTCGATCAGGATGTGCTGATCGTCGGCGCCGGCATTTCGGGCATCGGAATGGCGGTGCATCTCCAGATGAATTGCCCCGATCGCAGCTTCGCCCTCGTCGAACGCCGCGAACAGCTCGGCGGTACCTGGGACCTGTTCCGCTATCCCGGCATTCGTTCGGACAGCGACATGCACACGCTCGGCTTCGTCTTCGAACCGTGGAAGCATGAAAAATCGATCGCCGACGGCCCGTCGATTCTCGAATATCTGAACCGCATCGTCGACGAACGCCATATCCGCGAGCGCATCCGTTTCGACAGCAAGGTCGTCGGCGCCGACTGGGACAGCAGTGCCGCGCGCTGGACGGTGACGATGGAGGACAGCAAGGGCGCGACGTCGACCACGACCGCACGCTGGCTTTATCTCGGGTCGGGCTATTATGATTATGACGAACCTTTCGACGCGCAGTTTGCGGGCCGCGAGGATTTCCAGGGCCAGATCATCCACCCGCAATTCTGGCCGAAGGATCTCGATTACAAAGACAAGAAGGTCGTCGTGATCGGATCGGGCGCGACCGCAGTGACGATCGTGCCGTCGATGAAGGAAGCGGCGCACGTCACGATGCTCCAGCGCACGCCGACCTGGTATTTCATCCGCCCGGCCAAGGACGGGTTCGCCAATTTCCTCCGCAAATTCCTGCCCGAGGAACTTGCCTACAAGATCACGCGCTACAAGAATGTGAAGTTGCAGGACATCAGCTTCCGTCGCGCGCGTACCCAGCCGCAGAAGGTCAAGGATTTCCTGACCAAGAAACTGAAGGCCGCGCTCGGCGAGCGCTACGACGAGAAGGCGTTCACCCCGCCCTATGACCCGTGGGACCAGCGCCTCTGCCTTGTCCCCGACGCCGATTTCTTCGAAGCGATGAAGGCCGACAGGGCGTCGGTCGTGACCGATCATATCGAAAAATTCGACGCGACCGGCATCCAGCTCAAGTCGGGCCAGCATCTCGACGCCGACATCATCGTGACTGCGACGGGCCTGAAGCTCGCGGTCGCGGGCAAGATCCCGGTGCGGGTCGACGGCGCGCCGATCGATTGGCACGACCATTTCTATTACAAGGCGTGCATGTTCTCGAACGTCCCCAACTTCTCTGCGGTGTTCGGTTATCTCAACGCCAGCTGGACGCTGCGCGCCGATATCGTGTCCGAATATGTGTGCCGCGTGCTCAACCATATGCGCGATACGGGTACCAGCGTTGCGACGCCCGCGCTCGCCGATCCGTCGAGCCTCGTCGAGGAAAATGTCTTCGACTTCTCGTCGGGCTATATCCAGCGGTCGCTGCACATCATGCCGAAAAGCACGGTCGCGCTGCCCTGGCGGCTCAGCCAGAATTATGTGCAGGACCGGGTCGACATGCGCACCGGCGCGATTGCCGACGGCGTGCTGACGTTCGGCAACGCACGCGCCGTGCCCGCAGCGGCGCCCGCCCAGCTCGAAGCCGCCGAATGACGGTCAGGCGGCGCGTTTTGCGCGCCGCCGCCTGATCAGCCAGACAATCAATCCGCCGACCGCGAGCAGGACGACTGCGATGACGATCCGCATCGTCCGGACGGTCGATTCATACTGGTCGATGAACAGCAGCGCGTCGGGCCGGGTCGCACTGCCGACGACGTTCCATTCGGTGATCTGAAGCGGCGCATCATTCTGCGCATAGAAACGCAGCGATACGGTCGTCCATTTGCGCGGACCGGTTCCGACCAGCACGACCTCCTCCTGCCGCTCCTTGAGGCCGGGTGTGACGTTGGTTTTCCAGCTATAGTTGGCGATCTGCCAGCTTGCCTTGCCATCGGGGCATTCGCGGGGCAGCACCGCCGCGGCATCGACGACCGTCGAGGCGATTTCGGGGTGCAGCAGGCTCGTCGTGCTCGCGGGATCGGTGCAGAAGCGCTCACCGATCGCGAGCAATTCCTTCTGTCGCGCGGGCTCCACCATCTTGTCGAGCGCCGCCTGAAAACTGCACCCGCCCAATGCGACCAGCATCGCCGCCGCGCAGCCGCCCCGGAAAAAATTGCGCATCGCCTTCCCCCTGCCGATGATCTCGTCGCAGAATGACGGATTTGGGTACGACAATCCAGCGCTAAGGACGATGGTCAACCCGTGGGGGACGCCGGACTCCGTCGGGCTTTCTCGACACGGAAATCGCGCGCAAACTCCTCTTTGACGGCGCCGACCAGCCCGGCGGTGACGGGAAGGTTGATCTTGTAGCTGCCCTCGGCGAACGGCCCGACCTCGTATGGCGCGATCGCGATGGTCAGGCGATCGAGATAGCGGCCGTCGGACGAGCCCAGCCACACAGTCTGCGCCGATGCCGGCGGGCATTTGGCAAAGGGGCTATCGGGAGCCTCGTCGGCGACGATCCCCTTGGCGGCCTTGGCGCGCTTGATGCCCGCACAGAAGGCGTCGCGGATCGCGGCGTCGAACGCCTCGCCGCTCTTGAACAGGTCGAGCGGTTTGCGCTGCTTGCGATGGTTGCGATCCCAGATCAGCGTGTCGAAACTCGTCATGCCGTGCGCACCGCCCATATAGGTTTCGATTTCGGCCGAGAGGCTGAGGAGGCGCGGCGTGCTGGTGATGCGCTGCCATTTCTGGAGATGGCTGTGGCGACGATAGGGAAAGCCACCCTTCTCCGCCGCCTCCTTGTCGCGCGTCGCAGCGGCGATCAGGGCGTCGCGTTTGGTCGCCCGGTCGCTGTCCAGAAAGGCCGCAAGTTCGGGAAGCGAGGCGGCGTCGCGCGGATAGGCATAGGCGAATTCGACCAGATCATTATCCTCGCTCACCTTCGATGCGGGCGCATTCCTGGCCGCGATATCGGCGGGCCCGTCGGGCGGCGCACCGCGAACCGACGCAGCCGCGACCTTCTCTTCGGTCGTCGGCCTGTCTTCGGAACATCCCGTTACCAGCATCGTGCCGGCAAGGATCGCGATGGCGTTTCGCCAGATCTTCTCGTTCGTCATGCTGGAATAACGCGGGGAATCGACAAAATATCCCCGGGGGCCTAGCACCGGCGCATGATCGACTATTCCGACATGATCCAGCCCGACAAGGGGCAGGACGCCCGCCCGATCCACCTCGTCGACAAAAAAAGCTATGACGAATGGCTGAAGGGCCGCAGCGCGCGCGAACGCGGACATCTCGCCGCGGTCGGTTTCAAACCCGACACCTTCGTCCACGCGATCCTGCCCGGCGACGATCCGGAAAAATGGGCGGTCGTCACGACCGTCGCCAATGTCGACAGCCTGTCGGCCTGGTGCCTTGCGAAACTGGGGCAGATCCTGCCCGAAGGCCGCTATCGGGTCGAGGGCCAGCAGCCGGGCAAGGCCCTGTTCGGCTGGATGAGCGCGCAATATCGCTTCGACACCTATAAATCGAACCCGCCGACCAAGGGCCCGCGCGTCCTGCTGACGAGCGATGTCGGGGTCATCGCGCCGATGGTCGCCGAAGTCCGCGCCGCCGCGCTCGTGCGCGATCTCGTCAACACGCCCGCCGCCGACATGGGCCCCGCCGCGATCGAAAAGGCGGCCGAACGCATCGCCAAGGCGCATGGCGGCAAGCTCAGCGTCACCAAGGGCGAAGCGCTCGAACAGGGTTATCCGATGATCCACGCCGTCGGCCGCGCCGCCGCCAAGCATCATGCGCCGCGACTGATCGAAATCGAATGGGGCAAGGACGATCATCCGCGGATCGCGCTGGTCGGCAAGGGGATCAGCTTCGATAGCGGCGGGCTCGATATCAAGCCCGCGGCGGGCATGCGGTTGATGAAGAAGGACATGGGCGGCGCCGCACATGTCCTCGCGCTCGCCGAGCTCGTGATGGCGAGCGGGCTGCCGGTTCGCCTCCACTGCCTCGTTGCCGCCGCCGAAAATGCAATCTCGGCCGATGCCTTCCGCCCGGGCGACGTGCTCAAGAGCCGGCTCGGCCTGACGGTCGAGATCGGCAACACCGACGCCGAGGGCCGGCTGGTGCTGGGCGACGCGCTCGCGAAGGCGGGCGAAGCCAAGCCCGAGCTGATCGTCGATTTCGCGACGCTGACGGGCGCGGCGCGCGTCGCGCTCGGCCCCGACCTCCCGCCGCTCTTCGCCAACGACGACGCGCTCGCCGACGCGATGCTCGCGGGCGGGATCGAGCGCGACGATCCGCTGTGGCGGATGCCGCTATGGGACGGCTATGCCGACCTGCTCGAAACCGACATTGCCGACCTCGGCAATGCAGGCAGTTCGCCGTTCGCCGGCTCGATCACCGCAGCGCTGTTCCTCAAGCGCTTCATTCCCGACGGCACCGCATGGGCGCATCTCGACACCTTTGCCTGGCGCCCGTCGGCGAAGCCCGGCCGCCCCAAGGGCGGCGCGGCGCTGGGGCTGCGTGCGGCCTGGGCGATGCTCCAGTCGCGCTACGACCGCCGCGGGAAAAACTGAACATTCTTGATAAAGCAGGCCTTGCTGGTCTAATGGCGCGCGATTGTCCGCACCGTGCGGACCCCGGGTTTCAACAGGACGGCAAGTGACAGCAGAAAGCGGCGAGAATTCAGCGACCAATCGCGTGCGTATGGGGCGCCCCGGCGCCGCCGGCGCGGGCCGCGACCGCTTTGGCCTGACCGGAACGTCGCAGACGTTCGATCCGCGCACCGTCGCGATCCGCCCCGATCTTGCCGATATCGCCGTCGCGGGAACGCATTTCGCGCCGCATTATGCCGCACCGATGATGCAGAGCGGCGTGCTGCCGGCCGCAGTGCTGCGTGCCTCGCCCTCGGTCGATGCCGACCAGACGAGCGAACTGCTGTTCGGTGAGGGCTTTGCCCTGCTCGACCTGACCGGCGGCTGGGCATGGGGCTATTGCCTTGCCGACCATTACGTCGGCTATCTTGCGGCCGAAGCGCTGGGCGCGCCGATCGCGCCGACGCACCGCGTCGCGATGATCGAGGCGATGCTGCACAGCGCGCCCGATGCCGCGAGCGGCGGCCCCGCCGTGCTGCCGCGCGGCGCGCTCGTGATGGGCGAGCCCGAAGGCGAATGGCTCGCCACCTCGCACGGCTATCTGCCGCTCGCCGCGCTCGCCGAGGTCGGCGCCGACGACAACGACCCCGCCGGGGTTGCCGAACAGATGATCGACGCGCCTTATCTGTGGGGCGGACGGACGATGAAGGGCATCGATTGTTCGGGGCTCGTCCAGCTGGCCTGGGGCGCCGCCGGCGTCCAGCTGCCACGCGACAGCGACCTGCAATTCGCCGCGCTCGGCGCGGACAAGGATGTCGATCCGGCCGCCCTTGCGCGCGGCGACCTCGTCTTTTTCCCCGGCCACGTCGGCATCATGGCTGACGACCGGAATATCATCCATGCCAGCCGACGATGGATGGCGGTGAAGGTTGAGCCGCTGGCCGACGTCATCGCGCGTTCGGCCGCAAAGGAACACGATCCGCCGGTGAGCGGATATAAAAGACTGCGATAACATCATGACACAGACGGTATTCATCGACGGCGCGGCGGGAACGACGGGCCTCGAAATCGCCGAACGGCTTTCCGGACGGAGCGAATTTGCGCTCGTCACGCTGCCCGATGCCGAACGCAAGGATGCCGCGCGGCGTGCCGAGGCACTCAACGGCGCCGATTTCGTCATCCTCTGCCTTCCCGATGCCGCGGCGATCGAAGCGGTCGCGATGATCCGCAACGATCGCACCAAGGTGATCGACGCGTCGACCGCGCACCGCGTCGCCCCGGACTGGGCCTATGGCTTCCCCGAACTGAGCGCGGCGCAGCGCGAAGCGATCGCCGCCTCGGCCCGCGTCAGCAATCCGGGCTGCTATCCGACCGGCTTCCTTGCGCTCGTCGCGCCGCTGGTCGCTGCGGGGATCGTCGCGGTGGACACGCGGCTCAGCGTCAACGCGGTGTCGGGCTATTCGGGCGGCGGCAAGGAGTTGATTGCGCGCTTCGAAGCCGAGCCCGATATCGGCTTTCGCAGCTATGGCCTGTCGCTGAACCACAAGCATGTGCCCGAAATGCAGCAAGGCGCCGGCCTCGCGCACCCGCCGCTGTTCGCGCCAGCGGTGGTGCCCGTCTATCGCGGGATGCTCGTCGAGGTGCCGCTCAGCTTCGATACGCCGATGGCCGATGCGGTCGTCGACACGCTCGCGGCGCATTTCGATGGGTCGCCGCTGGTCGGTGTGCGGCGCGGCGACGAAAGTGAATTGCTGCTGAGCCAGAAGGATGCGGCGACCGACCGGATGGAATTGACCGTCTTCGCCGACCCCGCCGGCCGCCAGCTCCGCCTCGTCGCGCGGCTCGACAATCTGGGCAAGGGCGCAAGCGGCGCCTGCGTCCAGAACCTCAATATCATGGCAGGCCTGCCCGAAACCGCGGGCCTGCGGCTCTAGCGCCTAATGCACCGTGTCGAGGATATCCTCGACCGACAGATAGGTGATGAGCCGTTCGATCTGGCGCCAGCGCGCGAAATGAACGTGATTGCCGAGCACGCGATATTGTTCGGCGCGCGCTGCCGCAGCGAAGCCCGCTTCTTCGCCATGCAGGTTGATAAGCGCATGGGCATCCTCGACCGCGGCGCGATCGGTAAGGAAGGGGGCTGGCAGGTGCATCGGGTTCCTGGTCCGTTGGGTGTGCCAGCTTCCTAGTCCGGGGCCCCTCACCGTCACGTTCCCAACCGTGATGAACAAGCGGGTAAGGTTAATCATGCCGGCCTCGCCGTTAACCTTTCGGGCCCGCACCCAACCCCTTTGACGCCGCGCATTGCCCGTGTAGACAGGCGTCATGCGCAAGATCCTGAAATATGCCGCCCTCGCCCTGTTGCTGCTGCTGATTGCCGGCGGCATCACCTATTATGTCATGTCGCGGCCCGACGTGGCGCGCTTCTCGACCGCCGAACTCAGCGGCCGGGTGCCGGTGATGGCGTCGCAGCGGACCGAGAGCTTTCCGACGATCAACGTCCCCGAGGCGACAAGCTGGCCCGCCGGACAGGCGCCGCGCGCCGCGCAGGGGCTGGCCGTCGAGCGCTTTGCCGAAGGGCTCGATCATCCGCGCACGATATTGGTGCTCCCGAACGGCGACGTGCTCGTCGCCGAATCGCAAAGCCCGCCGCGCGACACGTCGGGGGTCGAGGGCAAGATCATGAGCAGCCTGATGGGCAAGGGCGGCACCGGCCGCCGCCCGTCCGCGAACCGGATCACCCTGCTCCGCGACGCCGACGGCGACGGCAAGGCCGAGGTCAAGACCGCCTATATCACGGGGCTCAACTCGCCCTATGGCATGGCGCTGGTCGGCAGCACGCTCTATGTCGCCAACACAGACGCGCTGCTCGCCTTTCCCTATGTCGCGGGCGAAACGAAGATGAGCGGCAAGCCCGCGAAGATCGTCGACCTGCCGGCAAAGGGCACCAACCGGCACTGGACCAAGAGCCTCGCGGTCGCGCCGAACGGCTGGCTTTATATCGGCGTCGGCGCCGACTCCAATATCGGCGAAAAGGGCATGAACCGCGAATTCCGCCGCGCCAGCGTGCTCGAAGTCCGGCCCGAGAATAAATATATGCGCACCTTCGCCGCAGGCATCCGCAACCCGGTGGGCCTCGGCTTCTATCCCGGCAGCGACCGGCTGTGGACCGTGGTCAACGAACGCGACATGCTCGGCAGCGACCTCGTCCCCGACTATATGACCGACGTCGCCGAGGGCGATTTCTACGGCTGGCCCTGGTATTATTGGGGCGGCTACATCGACCCGCGCGTCGAGCCCGAAGCCGAGGATCGCCGCCAATATGTCAAGCGCCCTGAATATGGCCTCGGCGCCCACACCGCGCCGCTCGGCTTCACCTTCTCCGAGGGTCTCGACCTTGGCGATCGCTGGGCGAACGGCGCGCTGATCGCGCTGCACGGGTCGTGGAACCGCGAACCGGTTGCGGGCTACAGCGTCGTGTTCGTCAAGTTCGGCGCCAACGGCAAACCCGTCGACGCCCTGCCCGTCACCCTGCTAGACCAGTTCTTGGCCAAGGACGGCAAGACCACGCGCGGCCGCCCGGCCGACGTCAAGGTCGCGAAGGACGGCAGCGCGCTGGTTGCGGATGACACGGGCGGGGTGATCTGGCGGGTCGCGAAGGCCGGATAAAAGAAAAGGCGATTATATAGTTAGCAAACCCAGCTAGCGGCTGAGGTCAGCAGCCGCCTCTAGCAACCGGCCCAAATGCGCTTCGGGGCAGGCAATGACTTCGCAATCTATTGACGGCTGCAAGCTGATCGGATGGCCCGCCGCGATCAAGGCGCGCCCGATGTCTTCACTACGGCCGCTACGCAAATCGTAGAACCAAACTCCGCAATCGCCTGATCCGTATGACACTAATGCCTTGATGGACCCCACGGACCACCACTGGCGACGGCCGAGAATTCCCTCGACCTCCTCTTTGATCAAATCCGGCATCGCTCCGCATCTCGAACTATTCATCGGGTTTGAGAACTACATAATAGCCAAAAGAAAAGGCCCCGCAATTGCGGGGCCTTTTTCATTTCGCGTTCGGGAAGGTCGTCAGACCCGCATCGGCATCAGCACGTAGAGCGCCGGGCTCTTTTCGCTTTCGCGGATCAGCGTCGGCGCGTTCGCGTCGGCAAGGTGGAGTTCGACGCTGTCGCCGTCGACCTGGCCGAGGATGTCGCTGAGGTAGCGGGCGTTGAAGCCGATCTCCATCGAATCGCTGTCATAGCCCGCGGCCAGTTCTTCGGCGGCGGTGCCGTTCTCGGGGCTGGTCACCGAAAGCGTGATGCGGTCCTTGTCGAGCCCGACCTTGACCGCGCGCGTCTTTTCGCTGGCGATCGTCGAGACGCGGTCGACGCCTTGGTACAGGCTCTTCGGATCGACCTTGAGCAGCTTGTCGTTCGCGGTCGGGATCACGCGGCTGTAATCGGGGAAGGTACCGTCGATCAGCTTCGAGGTCAGGATCGCGTTACCGAGCTGGAAACGGACCTTGCTCGCCGACAGGCTGATTTCGACATTGCCTTCGGCCTCGTCGAGCAGCTTGCGGATCTCGGTGACGCATTTGCGCGGCACGATGACGTCGGGCATCGAAGCAGCGCCGTCAGGACGCGTCACCGTGTAGCGCGCGAGGCGGTGGCCGTCGGTTGCCGCCGCCTTCAGCACCGGCCCCGATGCATCCTCGGCGACGTGCAGGAAGATGCCGTTGAGATAATAGCGCGTTTCTTCGGTCGAGATCGCGAAGCGCGTCTTGTCGATGATCTGGATCAGCTCGGCGACGGGCAGCTCGAAATTGGTCGGCAGGTCGCCCTCGGCGATCACCGGGAAATCGTCGCGCGGCAGCGTCGGCAGGTTGAAGTTCGAGCGGCCGGCCTTGACCTGCATCTTGCCCTCGGCAGCGGCAAGGCTGACTTCCGATCCTTCGGGCAGCTTGCGGGCGATTTCGAACAGCGTGTGCGCCGACACGGTGGTGGTTCCCGGCGTTTCGACCTTGGCCGCGATCGTTTCGACCACCTGCAGGTCGAGGTCGGTCGCCATCAATTTCAACTGGCCCGACGCATCGGCTTCGATCAGCACGTTGGAAAGGATCGGGATCGTATTGCGCCGTTCGACCACCGACTGGACGTGGCCGAGGCTCTTCAACAACACTGCGCGTTCGATCGTCGCTTTCATTCTAAATCCGCCATCCCTGTATATGCCGCGGGAAAAGTCCCTGAGGGACAGACCATCGGAGGCGATTCGTGCCCCGATTCTGGCCCCTGAAAATGTCCACCTTCCTTAACGCACGCACCGCAACGCGCAAGCCATGCTTGCAAAGCATCCCCAATCGCGCAAACGAGGAGCGATGCGGCGCTGGGCCACCCTTTTCCTGATGCTGGCGGCGGCGCCCGCCGCGACGCTTGCGGCTGCCCCGACCGCGCTCGGCATTTTCGACGGCTGGGGCGCGTTCCGCGATCCCGCAAGCCCGCGATGCTATGCCCTCGCCGCCCCCTCTGCAACGATCGGCACGCCGCAGGTCAGGGGCTATGCCAGCGTCGGCTACTGGCCGAAATCGCGTATCCGCGGCCAATTCTACGTCCGGCTGTCGAAAGCGCGTGCGCCGGGCCGCGAGCTCCGCCTGACGATCGGCAGCCGCCGCTTCATCCTGACCGGCAACGGGGCGCATGGCTGGGCGAGCGACGCACGCATGGATGCGGCGATCGTCGCGGCGATGCGATCGGCACCCAGCATGAGCGTCGAGAGCGGCACCGCGACGGGCGGCGCAATCGCCGACACCTACCGCCTGCGCGGCGCAGCAACCGCGATCGACGCGGCGGCGCTGGGATGCGCGAAGCTGCGGTAAAACCTGCTCCCTTGTTCTAGGTCCGCGCGAGCTTCGTCAGTTCGGCCGCGAGAAAATCGAGGACCAGCCGCACGCGCGGGACATGACGCAGCCGTTCGTGCGTCAGCAACCACAGCCCCGTCGTGTCCTCATTCTTTGGCGGAATACAGCGGATCAAATCGGGTTCGCGGTCGGCGATGAAGGCGGGCAGGATCGTGAGCCCCATGCCCGAACGCACGCCCGCGAGCAGCCCGGTACCGGTGTCATATTTCATCACCACCGACTCCTCGAGCCGATATTGCCGCAGCCACGCCTGATAGGGTTCCCAGACATAGCCGCCGCCGCCGATGAAAGGGTGCGTGGCGAGTTCCTCACGCGTGTGCGGGATGCCGTGCAAATCGGCATAGTCGCGGCTGCAATAAACGGTCCACGGATTGTCGGCTATGCGCCGCCCGACGAGGCCGCCGCCGCTCGGCTGCTTGCTGCTGCGGATCGCGATGTCCGCCGCGCCTGCGGCCAGATCGCGCGGTTCGTCCGCCGTATCGAGCTGGATGTGGATGCCCGGATGCGCGGCGCGCAGGTCGCGCAGGATCGGCGGCAGGATCGTCACCGCAAAGATTTCCATCGTCGTCAGGCTGACCGTCCCGCCGGCATCGCGCGATCGCGCCCCCGCGGCCTCGCCGAAACGGTCGGCGGCGTCCTTCACCGCCAGCGCGCTCGCCAGCATCGCCTCGCCCACCGGGGTCAGCGCATAACCCGCTTGCCGCCGTTCGAACAGGTTGAGCCCGGTCGCTTCCTCGAGCGCCGCGATGCGGCGCGCGACGGTCGTCTGGCTGACGCGCATCGATTGCGCCGCCGACAGCGTGCTGCCGGTTTCGGCCACGGCCAGAAAGGCCTTCAGGTCGTTCCAATCATACATGACGTCTTGTGCGACATAATCGCCCGCCGCTCATTCTGCAATTTTGCAGAATAGGTGCGCAACATCGTTGCTCCCGCCGCTCCAGCCATTCCCTTATCTCTGTTTTACCGGCTTCCTCCCCTCCTCAGCCGGACGATGGAGAAACAAGATGCAAAAGCTTCTGATCCTCGCCGCCCTCGCTGCCGTATCGATCGGCCAGCCCGCATCGGCACAAACCGCCCCAGCGAACCCGAGCGTCGCCGTGGCACACAAGGACCTCGACCTTCGGACCGAGGCCGGCACCAAGGCGCTCGACCGCCGCATCTGGCGCGCTGTCGTCGAAGTGTGTGGCACCGCGCCCGATTTCGACATCGCCGGCAAGAATGACGTGCGGCAATGCCGCCGCGATACCAAACGCGTCGCCTCCGCACAGGCCGATGTCGTCGTCGCCGATGCGACGCGCGAGGCGCCGATCCGGATCAGCTCGATCCGCAACTGACCGGCGAACCCAAGTTGCAGGGTTCGTCAAAGCCGGGGCCATGATTCGGGCACGATCATGGTCCCGGCTTGTTCCGAAAAGCCCCGTATGTCGAAGTCGCCCTCGAAGAGGGCCCAACAACGCGAGCCCCTAGCGCTCCGGATCTTCTGCAAAGATCGCCTGCGCCTTGAACGACGGCGCCGCGAGAGCTTCTGCATTGACCTTGATAAATTCCGCTGACGCCTCGTCCTTCTCACCGGTCGCCGCGACAACCTCTATGTCGCTGCACTGCATCCCTTCGGCATGATCACTCGTCCTCTCCGATTTACCCGGCGCCAGTCCGGGCCATCCAAAGCGGAAATAGGTCATCGTGCCTTCTTCGATGCCCGGATGTCCAAGGAAACCCAATCGGATCGTAAATCCCCCTGTCGAAGCACCGCCGATGTTGGTGAGTTCGGCCGTGACCATGCATGACTTGAGCCCGTCATGTGTAACCTCCTTCGACGTAAGGGTCATCGTGTGCGTGGCCGGATCGGCGTACGCTGCCGATGGAATCATCGTCAGGAACGCAGCGGCCCAAATCCCCGCACGACTTGGCCGACACAGTTTGTGCACCATCATTTCCCACCCTTCTTTTTCGAAATGCGGTTGTTGAAACAGGCAGCAATGGCCGCAGCATCGCCGCGCGCGGCGAGGAGTTCCGCGCCGGCCTTGTCGATCGCTTCGCCCGTCAGCGGCCAGACCGCCGACAACCGACCTGCCGACCCCGGAAATACGAAGGTCGTTGCGCCGGTTTCAATTCCTCGCTTGTGCATTATTCCCAGCCGCTCGCGCATGGCGGGCGACGCTTCGCCCAGCTTCGTCGAGGGGCCGGTGTCGCCGACGACACCCCAGGCCTTGTGTTGCCCAAATGCGAGGAGGACGAGATCGCCGGGTTCTGGCCGCATGTTGCCGGGGTATCGCGCTCCTCCGGGGAGAACGACAAAGGGCACCTGCATCGCGTCCGCATAGTCGCGTTGAACATCGCTGTCTCGCGGAGCCCCCGGACGCAGCAGCCGATTGGTCGTTACGTAGAAATCCGTCTTCTTGCCATCAATCGTCTGGAGGATCGGCTCGCCGCATCCCTTATCCGCCGCCCGGTCATAGCCACATGATCGCGGCTTTGTCTTGATCCCGAAAAAGCGCATGCATTCGCGTTGTTCGGGGCCGCACGCGGGAAAGCCGGCTTCGCGAAGCGCAATATAGTCCGCCTTGCACAGCGCGGAATTGCCTCCGCTCAGCGTACGCATCGAACCATCGCGGTAATATTTTGCGACGAGCTTGCCGTCCTTTACTTCCATCACATCGCCGCCGTTGCAGATGTGATCAAGCCCCGGATCCGTTTCGGTCCCGACCCCGCCACGATGATAGGCGTCCGGCGCACCATCATAGTCTATTTCCAGACCCGATACATAGGAAAGGACGTTATCACCGACATGTAAATTACGGCCGTGAAAGACAGTACTGACGTCCTGTTCTTGGGATATCCTCATGGAACAGCTTGTCGTAACCGGAGATGCCTGACCGCCAAGCAACGGCAACAGCATCAAAGCGAACCATGCTTTCATCTCGCTCTCCTTGGTCGTTATCTTCCTTCGCATTTTCCTGAACGAAAAACATACCGCAATTCACATGAGGAAGCGATAATCTACTGATGTCGCCGAGAATCATTTTCTGCTTTCGCTTTTCACCGAAATACAAAACCCCTGCGCAGACCTGGAGCAGGCTCACCCCCGAGCGTCGAACGCCATCCTTGCCCGCGCCACGCGTTCCAGATTGGCCTCCGCCCACACCCACACGCCGCAGAAAGCCTCGCCCAAGCTGTGACCAAGGTCGGTCAGGCAATATTCGACCTTGGGCGGAACGACCGGATGCACCGTGCGCACCAGCAGTCCGTCGCGCTCCATCTGGCGCAGCGTCTGCGTCAGCATTTTCTGGCTGATTCCGGGCACGCGGCGCGACAATTCGGTGAAGCGGCAGGTTCCATGATCCTCCAGTTCCTCGAGAACGAGTAAAGTCCATTTGTCGGCGACTCGGCCGATCAGTTCGTTGACCAGCGTTTCGACGCGCGGATCGACCGGCGCATTCGGATCGTAGGATATTTTTTCGGGCGTGGGCATGGCGGAAAATCCAAATCTCTCTTTTTGGTAACTATGGCACTTTCGGGTGCCTTCTTCCTTTTGGAGAGTATAGGAATATCTGGGCCTTCTCACCACCCCCAAAGGAGGCAAATCATGAAAACCACAGGCAACACCATCCTCGTCACCGGCGGCGGTTCGGGCATCGGGCTGGCGCTCGCGCAGCGCTGGCACGACGCGGGCAACAAGGTGATCGTCACCGGCCGCAACGCCGACAAGCTGCAGGCGGCGATCGCCGGGCGGCCGAACATGTCGGCGGTGTCGCTCGACGTCACCGATGCCGACGCGATCGCGGCTTTCGCCAAGGACATCGTCGCGCGATTCCCGGACCTCAACGTGCTGGTCAACAATGCCGGTATCATGAACGCCGAGGATGCCGGTACGAAACGCGACCTGACGCAGGCAGAGGCCACCGTCATCACCAACATCCTCGGCCCGATCCGGCTGACCGACGCGCTCGTCGATCATCTGGCGGCGCAAGCGGACAGCGCGATCGTCAACGTCACCTCGGGCCTCGCCTTCGTCCCCTTCCCCAAGGCGCCGACCTATTCGGCGACCAAGGCGGCGATGCACAGCTACTCGGTCGCGCTGCGCATCCAGCTGGAAGGCAGGGTCGAGGTGATCGAGTTGGCGCCCCCCGCGGTGCGTACCGACCTGACCCCCGGCCAGTCGACGCGCGAGGGCTATATGCCGCTGGGCGACTTTGCCGACGAGGTGATGGCGCTGTTCGCGGTAGAGCCGACGCCGGCGGAAATCCTCGTGCAGAATGTCCTGCCGCTGCGCAACGCCGAGGCGAACGGGACGGTGCCGCAGATGCTGGCGATGCTGAAGTCGCTGTAATCGACGACAAAGGGCCGCTTGTCGCCGGGACTGGCGCAAACGGCCCTTTGCCACTATATGGCCGCGCATCATGCAGATTCCCGGCCATATCGACCCCGTCACGACGGGCACCGTTCCCTTGCGTGGCGGCAACCGCATCGACCTCGTCGGGCTGACGCGCGACGCGATCCGCGCCGAACTGGTCGAGGCCGGGCTGGACGCGAAAGCGGCAAAGCTGCGCGCCAAGCAGATCTGGCATTGGATCTATCACCGCGGGGTCACCGATTTCGAGGCGATGACCGACATCGCGAAGACGATGCGCCCCTGGCTGACCGACCGCTATATCATCGGCCGCCCGACGGTGCGTGAGGCGCAGGTGTCGAGCGACGGCACGCGCAAATGGCTGCTCGCCGCCGCCGACGGCCAGGAATATGAGATGGTGTTCATCCCCGACGCCGATCGGGGGACATTGTGTGTCTCGAGCCAGGTCGGCTGCACATTGAACTGCCGCTTCTGCCACACCGGCACGATGCGCCTTGTCCGCAATCTCGGCGCGGGCGAGATCGTCGGGCAGGTGCTGCTGGCGCGCGACGCGCTCGGCGAATGGCCGAAAGGGACGATGGCTGGTTTCGGGGCCGATCCCGAGGACGAGGATTTTGACGACGAGGCGGGCCATTATACCGCCGACGGCCGGATGCTCACCAATATCGTGATGATGGGCATGGGCGAGCCGCTCTATAATTTCGACGAGGTCAAGGGCGCGCTCAAGATCGTAATGGACGGCGACGGGCTTGCGCTGTCGAAGCGCCGCATCACGCTGTCGACCAGCGGCGTCGTCCCAATGATGGCGCGCGCGGGCGAAGAGATCGGCGTCAACCTCGCCGTCTCGCTCCACGCGGTGAACAAGGAAATCCGCGACGAGATCGTCCCGCTCAACCGCAAATATGGCATCGAGGAACTGCTGCAGGCGTGCGCCGATTATCCCGGCGCAAACAATGCGCGCCGCATCACCTTCGAATATGTGATGCTCAAGGACAAGAATGACAGCGACGACGACGCGCGCGAACTCGTCCGGCTGATCAAGCAATATAAGCTGCCGGCGAAGGTCAACCTGATCCCCTTCAACCCCTGGCCCGGCGCGCCCTATGAATGTTCGACGCCCGAGCGCGTGCGCGCGTTCAGCAACCTGATTTTCAAGGCCGGCATTTCGGCGCCGGTGCGCACCCCGCGCGGGCGCGACATCATGGCGGCGTGCGGACAATTGAAAAGCGCCGCGACCAAGCCGACGCGCGCCGAACTCGACCGCATCGCCGAGGAAAAGCAGGCTGCGCTCGGCTGACGATCGCCGCCGGGCGCTTCACCACCCTCCCGAAAGCCGCAGAAATCGGTCCGTTTCCGGGCGCGATATTGCATAGCTATTCTATACTGTGTGGTAAAAATAACACAGGTAAGAAAATTGTCACATTCTGAACGATCCGTTCATTGAAGCGACAGCCGCGAACGCCATTTAGGGGGCGGGCCGTAACCCGAACGGGACGACCCGAGTAAAAGAAGGAAAAGAAAAATGAAGAAATTCGCAGTTGCAGCCGCTCTCCTGACGGCCATCGTTGCAACCCCCGCCATGGCTGCCGAAGGCGGCGAAGCCCGCGTCGAACTGCGCGGCGGCTACGTCACGGGCAGCGGCCTCGACGACGCCACCCTCGGTGTCGCGGCCGGCTATGATTTCGACCTCGGCTCGACCGCATTCGCTGGCGCCGAAGTCGCCGGCGACAAGGTGCTCGTCGACGGCGCCGACGTCCAGTTCTCGGCCGGTGGCCGCCTCGGTGCCAAGGTCGGCGCGGCCGGCAAGGCCTATGTGACCGGCGGTTACACCTTCACCGACATCGACGACCCGTACATCGGCGCCGGCTACCAGCACAAGCTGGGCCAGAACGTCTATGCCAAGGCCGAATATCGCCACCAGTTCATCGGTAACTTCAGCGATTTCGACACCTTCGCGGTCGGCGTCGGCTTCGCTTTCTGATCCATTCGGACCAGCGAAACGAAAAGAGAGGGGCGGCCTGCGGGTCGCCCCTTTTTTCTCGCCCACATCACCCGCCTTTCGTCATTGAGCCGATATTTACCACTCGGCGCTAAACCCGGCTCGACGGAGGTGGGGTATGACGAAACTGATTTGGGGATTGATCGCGGCTTCGGCGCTGGGCGCCTGCTCGGCCGGGGGCACGGACGCCGCGGCGCCCGCCGAGGACGGCTATGCGATGACGCCGGACGATGCGCGCCGCATCCTCCTGTCGGCCGAATTCGAACGCGGCGTGCTACCGGGCAACGAAAAGCTGAAACCGCGTGTGTGGACCAACCACGACGGCGTGGTCGAATGGACCGTGCTCGACGAAGCGAACAAGAATGGCTGGTGGTGCCCGATGGCCTTCGAGGCCGCGAGCGAAGACGGCAAACGGAGCCGCGTCGTCAACCAGTGCGCAGGCGTGTTCAGCAGCGAACGCAACGCGATGCTCGACGAACTGGTCGATGCCGCACTGACCGATCGCGCGCCGAAATTCGACAAGGGCTAGAACGCCCCTTCCCTTTCGGCCGCACGCCCGCCACGGTGGCGGCATGACCGCCTTCGCCTATATCGGGGCCGCGCTGGCCGAAATCGCAGGTTGCTTCGCCTTCTGGGCATGGCTCCGGCTCGACAAGCCGATCTGGTGGATCGTGCCCGGCATGGCAGCGCTCGCGCTGTTCGCGTATCTGCTCACCCTCGTCGATGCCGAGCATGCGGGGCGCACCTACGCGGCCTATGGCGGGGTCTATATCGCCTCGGCGCTCGTGTGGCTGTGGGCGGTCGAGGGGGCGAAGCCCGACCGCTGGGACCTGATCGGCGCCGCGGTGTGCCTCGGCGGCGCGGCGATCATCCTCTTCGGGCCGCGCGGGAACTAGCCCGCACCGGGCAGCGCCTGTTCGACGAGCGGCGCCAACCCTTCCGCAACGACTTTCACCCCCTCGGCATTGGGGTGCAGGTTGTCGCCGAGCATCAGCGCCTTGTCGGTGATCACATTGTCGAGGATGAAGGGATAGAAGCTCACCTCATATTTCGACGCGAGTTCGGGATAGATGGGGTTGAACTTGCCCGCATAGTCGCTGCCGAGATTGGGTGCCGCCATCATGCCGGTCAGCAGCACGGGGATTTCGCGCTTCTTCAGTTCGGCGAGCATCGCATCGAGATTGGCGCGCGTCTGGTCGGGGCCGATACCGCGCAGCATGTCGTTCCCGCCAAGCCCGAGCACGACGAGCGCGGGCTTCACCTTGGCGTTGTCGAGCACATAGGTCAGGCGCTGGCGCCCCGCGGCGGTGGTATCGCCCGAGACGCCGGCATTCTGGACGCGTGCGACGACGCCGTCTTCACCAAGCGCGGCCTGCAATTGCGGGGCAAGGCCTTCCTTCGGACCGAGCTGGTAGCCGGCATAAAGGCTGTCGCCAAAGGCGATCACCAGCGGCGCGTCTGCGGGGATCGCCGGCGCCACCTTCGCAGCGACCTTGTCATTGGTCGAAGCCGATTGGTTTTCCGCCGATCCGCACGCGGCGAGCGGTTGGCAAAGCGCGATTGCGCAACCATATATCAGGAAAGAGCGCCATCCGGCCGTTCTCATTTCAAAGGGTCCTCTCCTTGCCCGACGCCCAACGACAATCGCCGAACGTGGCGATCGCCGCCCATAATGTGACGCTCACGCTCGGAAGCGACAAGGCCCCGGTTGAAATTTTACGCGGCGTCGACCTCGAAGTCGAAGCCGGCACCTCGGTCGCGCTGCTCGGCCCCTCGGGTTCGGGCAAAAGCTCGCTGATGGCGGTGCTCGCCGGGCTCGAACGCGCCAATGGCGGCAGCATCAACGTCGCGGGGCTCGATTTCGCCACGATGGACGAGGATGATCTGGCGCGCGCGCGTCGCGGCCGCATCGGTATCGTGCTGCAGGCCTTCCACCTGCTCCCCACGATGACCGCCCTCGAAAATGTCGCGGTGCCGCTCGAACTCGCCGGGATCGCCGATCCCTTCGGCCGCGCCGCCGCCGAACTCGAAGCCGTCGGGCTCGGGCACCGCCTGACGCATTACCCCGCGCAGCTTTCGGGCGGCGAGCAGCAACGCGTCGCGATCGCCCGCGCGATGGCAAGCTCGCCCGCGATCATCTTTGCCGATGAGCCGACGGGCAATCTCGACACCGCGACCGGCCAGTCGATCATCGAGCTGATCTTCGCACGCCGTGCCGCGCTCGGCGCGACGCTCTTGATCATCACCCACGACCCCGAACTCGCCGAACATTGCGACCGCGTCGTCGTGATGCACGACGGCAAGATCGAAGAGCGGGCCGCCTAGGTGCTGCCGCTCGCCTCCCTCTGGCGGATCGCGCGCCGCGACCTTGCGACGCGGATCCGGGGCCTGCGCCTGCTCGCGGTCTGCCTGTTCCTCGGCGTCGCGACGCTCGCCGCGATCGGCAGCCTGACGCGCGGGATCACCTCCGAACTCGAAGTGCGCGGGCAGACGATCCTCGGCGGCGATATCGAATTCAGCCTGCCGCAGCGCGAGGCGACCGCCGAGGAGATGGCGGGCTTTCGCCGCGTCGGCGCGCCCTCGGCCACCGTGCGGCTGCGCGCGATGGCGAACGATCCCGACGGCGAGGCTCTGCTGTCCGAGCTGAAGGCCGTCGATGGCGCCTACCCCCTCTATGGCACAATGCGGCTGGAGAGCGGCGCGCGCCAAGGCCCGCCGCCGCCGGGCAGCATCTGGATCGGCAAGGACCTTGCCTCGCGGCTCGAGCTGAAGGTCGGCGAGCGCGTAAAGTTCGGCGAAAAAAGCTTCCTGATCGACGGCGTGATCGCCGAGGAACCCGACCGGCTCGGCGAAGGCTTCACGCTCGGCCCCGTCGCGATCATCGGCCTTGCCGACCTGCCCGCGACGCAGCTGATCCAGCCGGGCAGCCTGTACGAAAGCAAATATCGCGTCCGCCTGCCCGAAAGCGCGAACCCCGAAGCCGTCGGCAAGGCGCTGACCGCCGAATTCCCCGAAGCCGGCTGGGACATCACCGACAGCAGCAACGGCGCGCCCGGCACGCGGCGCTTCATCGAGCGGATGGGGCAGTTCCTGTCGCTCGTCGGGCTCGCGGCCCTGGTGATCGCCGGCATCGGCGTCGGCAACGGCGTCGCAAGCTATCTCGCGGGCAAGCGCCCCGGCCTTGCGACGCTGAAGGTGCTCGGTGCCGACAGCGCCACGGTGGCGCGCATCTATGGCCTGCAAATTCTCCCGGTCGCAGCGGTGTCCATTATCGCAGGCCTGATCGTCGGCGCGCTCGCGCCCGCGATCATCGGCGCAATTGCGGGCGATGTTCTGCCCGTCAAACCCGGCGTGTCCATCTATCCGCTGCCGCTGGCGGTCAGCGCCGCCTATGGCCTGCTGATCGCCATCGCCTTCGCCCTGCCACCGCTCGCCGCGACACGCCATGTTCCCGCCGCCGGGCTCTATCGCGCGACGGTGAGCGGCGCGGCACGGGTCGACCGCCAGACCGTGCTCGCAGTCGCCGCCGCACTCGCCGCGATCATCGCGCTCGCGGTCGGCACCGCGCGCGAGCCCTTGTTCGCGCTCGGCTTCATCGGGGCCGCGATCGGCCTGCTGCTCATCCTCGTCGGGCTCGGCTGGCTGGTCCGCCGCACCGCGAGCCGCTTGCCGCGCCCCAAGCGTCCCCTCTTCCGTCTCGCGCTCGCGAACCTCCACCGTCCCGGCGCTGCGACGGGTGCGCTCGTCGTCGCGCTCGGGTTGGGCCTGACGCTGTTCGTGACGCTTGCGGCGATCCAGACGAGCATCACCGCCGAAATCCGTTCGACCGTGCCACAGCGCGCGCCGAGTTTCTTCGTGCTCGACGTGCCGCGCACCGAGAGCACGCGCTTCCAGACAATGGTGAAAGGCGCCGACGCAAAAGCCGAGATCAACATGATCCCCGCATTGCGCGGCAGCGTCACCGAATTTGCCGGCCAGCGCGTCGACGAGTTGGCCGAACTGCCCGAGGGCGCATGGGTGCTGCGCGGCGACCGCGGGCTGACGTACAGCCCAGTGTTGCCGAACGGCAGCGAACTCGTCAGCGGCCAGTGGTGGGCGGCCGATTACAAGGGGCCGCCGCTGGTGAGCGTCGAGCAGGAGGTCGCAACCTCGCTCGGCCTGAAACTGGGCGACACGCTGTCGGTCAATGTGCTGGGGGTCGAGGTGCAGGCGAAGGTCGCCTCGTTCCGTACCGTCAACTGGGACAATTTCGGGCTCAACTATGTGCTCGTCTTTTCGCCCGGAACCTTCGACGCGGCGCCGCATAACATGGTCGCGACGGTCGCGGTCGGCCCCGAAGCCGAAACTGCCCTGTCACGCAGCATTCCGCGCGCCTTCCCGTCGGCGTCGCTGATCGCGGTGCGCGACGTGGTGTCGCAGGTCACGACCTTGCTGACGCAGATGAGCCAGGCGATCGCGGCCGCCGCCAGCATCGCGATCCTCGCCGGGATCGCCGTGCTGATCGGTGCGATCGCCGCGAGCCGCGAGCGGCGCGTGTACGACAGCGTCATCCTGAAATTGCTCGGCGCGACGCGCGGACAGATTTTGGGCGCGCAGGGCATGGAATATGCGGTGCTCGCGGGCATTCTTGCGGTGCTCGCGCTCGGGCTGGGGCTCGCGGGCGCCTGGTATGTCGTGACGCAGCTGTTCGAGTTCGACTTCGCTCCCGATCCGCTGATCGTCGGGCTGACCCTGCTCGGCGGCGCGGGTCTGTCCTTCCTGATCGGGATTGCAGGCAGCTGGCCCCTGCTCTCGGCGAAACCCGCGCAGGCGCTGCGCAGCCTTTAGGTCAGGATCCGGATCACCGCCGAGACCGCCGCGACGCCAAGAACGACCGCGACCATCGCCTGCCAAACATGCGGCGCGACGCTGCCGAAATGGCGCCCGCCGATCCGGTTGCCGAACCACATCGGCAGGAAGAGGATCAGCGACAGGATGAAGAGCCTCGCCGTCGCGATCCCGACCCAGAGCGCGGCGAGCGTCCCCGCGATCGCGGTGGCGAAAAAGATGAGCATCATCGACGCGCGCGCGACCTTGGGCTCGAGATGGCGGCGGAGGTAGAAGGGCACAACCGGCGGTCCCGGCATTGCCGCGAAGCCCGTCAATATGCCCGACACGATTCCCGTCCCCGCAACCGCGACGCGGCCGGGGCGATGGCCCTCG
This sequence comes from Sphingopyxis sp., assembly GCF_035944815.1. Classification (GTDB taxonomy): domain Bacteria; phylum Pseudomonadota; class Alphaproteobacteria; order Sphingomonadales; family Sphingomonadaceae; genus Sphingopyxis. Next base: position 80,953 of record NZ_DASZAU010000006.1, on the reverse strand, counting down.
GGCTGTTTGGGCAGCAGTACCGCGACGAAGGCGCCGACCGCGATCAGCGTGATCAGCAGCCGCGCGACATCGGGCGTCGTCGCGTGCAGCGCCACCATGCCGGCCGGCGTCGCGAGCATCGCAAGCAGCGCGATCGGGATCGCGGTGCTGCGATCGGCGTCGGCCAAAATGACCTTGAGCCCGACCGGGCCGATCAGCAGTTGCAGCAGGATGCCAAGCACCACCGCCTCGCCGGGAGCGATGATCAGCCCGAGCAGCGGCACGAGAATGATCGCCATGCCGAAGCCGGTGAGCCCCCGCACATAGGCCGCGCCGAAGGTCATCGCCGCCGCGCCCGCGACGGTCAGCGGCGCGAGGCCGACGAGTTGCTGGAGGCTGGTCATCTCGCTGCGACCTTCGGTTTCAGGGTGATCAGCCAGGCATCGGGCGGCGTGTTGAAACGCAGCGGCAGGATGCTTGTCCCGAGCCCCGCTCCGACGAAGACGCGCTGGCCTTCGTCGGCGATATCGCCGCAAGCGAAGCGGTCGCCGTAGCGCGAAACATAGGTCAGCGCGCCAAGGAAGGGAAAGCGGATCTGGCCGCAATGCGTGTGCCCTGCGAACACCGCCGCGACCGGCCGCGGCAGGTCGGGCACGACATCGGGGCTGTGCGTCAGGAGCAGCGGCACGCCGGGGCCGAGCCGGTCCATCGCGGCGAAGGTCGCGGGAACATCGTCATGCCCCGAATAATCGTCGTCGACCCCGCCGACGACGAGCGGGCCGAGCTTCACGGCCTCATTTTGCAGGACGCGAAGTCCGCGCTTTTCAAGTTCGCCGCGCAGCGCGTCGGGCCGGAACCAATGATCGTGATTGCCCGGCGCGACGACGACGCCGAGCGGCGCCTTCAGCCCGCCCAGCGGCGCGACGACCTCTGCCGGCGTATAGATATGCGTCGCGCTGCGCTTTTCGCTGACGAGGTCGCCCGCGATCAGGACGAGGTCAGGCTTCAGCCGGTTGAGGTTGCGAACAATGCGTTCGAGCCTCTCGGGCGGCATGTCGGGGCCCGCGACGTGGATATCCGACAGCAGCAGAAGTTTGAGCGGCGCCTGTCCCGCGGGCCAGTCACCAACCTCGACGCTTGCGCTGCGGATCAGCGGATCGCGCGTCGCGTTCCAATAGCCCCTGGCGAGAAGCGCCGCACCGGCGAGCGCCAGCAACAACAGCCAGCGACCCCATCGGCGCGGGCGACGCTTCTCGGACGCGATCAACTGCGCAGGTCGGGCGGGGTCGCCTCACCCTTCAGCATCGCGATCGCTTCGGCGAGCGGCATGATCCGCTGGCCGTCCTGCCCGAGGGTACGGATCGCGACGGTGCCTTCTTCGGCCTCGCGATTGCCTACGACGAGCAGGTACGGAACCTTGGCGAGGCTGTGTTCGCGAACCTTGTAGTTGATCTTCTCGTTGCGAACGTCGCTTTCGGCGCGAATGCCCGCCGCCGTGAGCTGCGCCACCGCGTCCTTGGCATAAGCGTCAGCATCGCTGACGATTGTGGCGACGACCGCCTGCACCGGCGCGAGCCAGGTCGGGAAACGACCCGCGAAATGCTCGATCAATATGCCGATGAAGCGCTCATAGGTGCCGAGGATCGCGCGGTGGAGCATCACCGGGCGGTGGCGCTCCCCATCCTCGCCGATATAGCTCGCGTCTAGCCGTTCGGGCATCACGCGGTCGGACTGGATCGTCCCGCACTGCCAAGTGCGGCCGATCGCGTCGGTCAGGTGGAATTCGAGCTTGGGCGCATAGAAAGCACCTTCGCCCGGCAATTCTTCCCAGCCATAATCGTCGTTCGCCATGCCCGCGCGCTGGACGGCTTCGCGCAGTTCCGCCTCGGCCTTGTCCCACATCTCTTCGGTGCCGAAACGCTTTTCGGGTCGCAGCGCAAGCTTCACCGCATATTTCTCGAAGCCGAGTTCACGGTAGACGCGGTCGAGCAGCTGACAGAAGGCACGCACTTCCTCGACGATCTGGTCCTCGCGGCAGAAGATATGGCCGTCGTCCTGCGTGAACTGGCGCACGCGCATGATGCCGTGCAGCGCGCCATGCGGCTCGTTGCGGTGGCAGCAGCCCATTTCGGCCATGCGCAGCGGCAGGTCGCGATACGACTTCATCCCCTGGCGGAAGATCAGGACATGCGCGGGACAGTTCATCGGCTTCAATGCCATCCACTCGGCACCGTCGGACACGATCGGGCCTTCGTCCTCGATGTTCGGCACCTCGTCGGGGATGACGAACATATTCTCGCGATATTTGCCCCAGTGGCCTGACTGCTCCCACTGCTTGGCGTCCATCACCTGCGGGGTCTTGACCTCGACATAGCCGCCGCCGTCGATCGCGCGGCGCATATAGGCCTCGAGCTCGCGGTAGATGCGATAACCCTTGGGGTGCCAGAAGACGCTGCCATGCGCCTCTTCCTGCAAATGGAACAGGTCCATCTCGCGGCCGATCTTGCGGTGGTCGCGCTTCGCGGCTTCCTCCAGCCGGACGAGATGCTCGGCGAGCTGCTTCTTGTTGAGCCAGCCGGTGCCGTAGATGCGCGACAACTGCGCATTCTTCTGGTCGCCGCGCCAATAGGCACCCGACACGCGCGTCAGCTTGAACGCAGCGGGGTCGAGCTTGCCCGTCGAGGCCAGATGCGGGCCGCGGCACATGTCCATCCAGCCCTCACCGCTGCGATAGACGGTGAGTTCTTCGCCCTGCGGCAGTTCGGCGGCCCATTCGGCCTTGAAGGCCTCTCCCTCGGCCTGCCATTTGGCGATCAGCTTGTCGCGCTCCCAGACCTCGCGCGTGAGCGGCAAATCGGCGGCGATGATCTTTCGCATCTCCTCCTCGATCAGCGGCAGTTCGTCGTCGCGGAACGGGCCATGTTCGGCGGTCGGCGCGAAGTCATAATAGAAGCCGTCGCCCGTCGACGGGCCAAAGGTGATCTGCGTGCCCGGAAACAGGTTCTGCACCGCCTCGGCGAGGACATGCGCATAGTCGTGGCGGAAGAGTTCGAGCGCGTCGGCCTCGTCGCGGCTCGTCACCAGCGCGAGGTTCGTATCTTCCTCGAGCGGACGCATGATGTCGCGCAGTTCGCCGTCGATCTTTGCGGCGAGCGCGGCCTTCGCGAGGCCGGGTCCGATGTCGGCCGCAATCTCGGCCGCGGTAGTGCCGCGCACGACTTCACGGGCAGAGCCATCGGGAAGGGTGACACGGATCATCTGGGACATCGAAAAATCGGCCTTTCTTGCGCAAAATCGCCGCGCCCCTTTGCCAGCCATGTTGCGCCGCCGCAAGGGGCGCGAAGCGGGGTTTGTTTGTCTTCGGGGACGCCGCCCTGCATAGATAAGCCTCCCCCAATGGAGTTACCAGCATGGCCGATCCCGACGAGACGCTGGTTCCGCATCGGCTGGCCAGCCGACCGATTGCCCGGCCAAATAGCTCCCTTGTCATTATGTAAATGAAACTTGACTCTCCGATTGCGAGCAATGTAAAGCTTCCTTGTCTATCAGATAAGGAAGTTTGACATGCCCGAGAAGGCTGCAAAAATTGAAACCGGCTTCTCGGGTCGCCACCCGGGCTTGTGGGCAGCCGCCTTTGCGGTAGCGATGTGCGCCATCGCCTATGGCGAGTATCGCGGCTTTCTGGGCGGCTGGCGTTCGCTGCCATTTGTCGCAGCGGCGGCGCTACTTCTCATTCCACTAACGAAGGCCGCGAACAATCGGCAGGCTGCGGCCGGCGCCCTGTCGCCGGCGACACGGCGATATAATCGGCGCATGCTGATCTGGTCGCTCGCCTATGTCCTGTGCTTGGGGACGGCGATGACCGTTCGCAACTATCTCGCCCCGGAAGGCGCCCTATTGTGGGGGATCGCGATCCTGCCGTCGTTGCCGATGATCTTCTTCGTCTGGGTGCTGGCCCGTTATGCGGTCGAGGAAGAGGATGAATATCTGCGCTATCGCCAGACCAGCGCCGCGCTGATCGGCCTCGCGCTCGTATTGCTGGCCGGAACGCTCTGGGGTTTTCTGGAAACCTTCGGCGTCGCCCCGCATGTGCCCGCCTGGTGGGTGGTGCCGGTCTGGGCGATCGGCCTCGGGCTGGGCCAGATGATCATGACGTCGGCCGAACGGCGCACGGACCGCGCATGAAGAACCGGCTGAAGGTGCTGCGCGCCGAACGCGACTGGAGCCAGCAGGATCTAGCCGAACGGCTCGAAGTGTCGCGCCAGTCGGTCAATGCGATCGAGACCGGCAAATACGATCCCTCCCTCCCCCTCGCCTTTCGCATCGCCGACCTGTTCGGCCTGCCGATCGAAGCGATTTTCCTGAGAGATTGAGCAACGTGAAAAACCGCATCTCTGTCGCCGCCATCTTCATCCTGACCGCCGCCTTGGTCGCGGGCCGCGCCGATGCCGCCGCCGCTCCGCGCAGCGAAGGCGCCTGTTCGGCCGACCTGACGCCGGGGACCGCCGCGACCATCCTGAACGAAGGACAGGGACCCGACGTCATCCTGATCCCCGGCCTGTCGACGCCGAGCGCGGTGTGGGAGGCGACCGCGGCGCGCCTGAAGACCAAATATCGCCTCCATATCGTCCAGATCCGCGGCTTCGGCGACGATGCCGGTCCCAATGCCGAAAGGCCGGTGCTGCCCGCGGCGGTCGAGGATGTGCGCGGCTTCATCGAAGATTGCATCGTCGCGCGGGATCGCCCCGCACCAGCGATCATCGGCCATTCGATGGGCGGCCTGACCGGGCTGATGGTCGCGGCCGAGGCGCCCGACCGCGTCGGCAGGCTGATGATCGTCGACGCCCTGCCCTTCATAGGGACCTTGTTCGGCGCCGCCGGCGTCGATGCCATCCGGCCACAAGCGGACGGCATGGCGGCCATGCTGCGCGCGCAATATGGCCAGCCGCACCCCGAAGGCCCGGTGACCGATCCGGGTCCGGCCGGCATGGTCGGCTCGATGTCGAACACGCCCGCTGGCCGGATCGCCATCGCCGGCTGGATGCGAAGCGCCGATCCGCGCGTGACCGCACAGGTGCTGCACGACGTGATGACCACCGACATGCGCCCCGCGTTACCCAAGGTGTCGGCACCCGTGACCTTGCTCTATGCGCAGGACGACAGTGCGATGCCGGCGGAGCGTGCAAGGGCGACGTTTGAGCCCCAATATGCCGGCACCCCGCACTTCAAGGCGCAAATGATAGCCGGAAGCCGCCATTTCATCATGCTCGACCAGCCCGAGGTTTTCGCGAAAGCCGTCGACGACTTCCTCGCCGAATAGGCGCGGGACGGCGCGGCGGGGTTGCGGGAGATACGGTCGCCCGCTAGGGCGACGGCAGCCGGAAAGGAGCCGTCACCATGTTCAAGCGCCTGTTCGTCGACCATCCGAAGAGCGTCGATGAAAATTACATCGAGCATTTCGGCGTCGCGTCGAAATTCGGTGTGACGATGATCTATGGCGGCCTGTGCGCGCTCGTGCACGCGGTCGTCCCCGGCTGGTGCATCACCACGGGCAGCGACACGATCCAGCGGCTCAACCATATCATGGTCGAAAAGCGGCGCGCCAAGGGGCAGGCCGTCATGCAGATGAGCACGATCGACTGGGTCATCTGACCTCGGTGGACGCCGCTCCCGATTTCCTCGAACGCACCGGCCGCCCCCGGCTCGCCTACCGCTATACGCTGGGCGCGGGCCCGACGATCGCCTTCCTGCCCGGCTATATGTCCGACATGGCCGGCGGCAAGGCGACCGCGCTGTTCGACTGGGCGGCGGCGGAAGGGCAAGCCTGCCTGCTGCTCGACTATGCCGGGTGCGGACTGTCGGACGGATCGTTCGCCGATCAGACCTTGCTCGACTGGCGCGGCGATGTGCTCGACCTGATCGATGCGAAGACCGAGGGGCCAGTCGTGATCGTCGGATCGTCGATGGGCGGCTGGCTGATGCTGCTGACCGCGTTGGCGCTTGCCAAGCGCGACGGGCCGGGCCGCGTCGCGGGGCTCGTCGGGATCGCGGCAGCGCCCGATTTCACCGACTGGGGTTTCAGCGAAGCCGAAAAGGCGATCATCCTTGCCGAGGGCGCGCTGGTCGAAGAGACACCCTACAGCGACCAGCCCTATGTGACGACGCGCGGCTTTTTCCAGTCGGGTGAGGCGAACCGGCTACTCGATACCGAAATCCCCCTCACCTGCCCCGTTCGCCTGCTCCACGGCGAAAAGGACGGCGATGTGCCGCCCGACATCAGCCTGCGCCTGTCGGCCGCACTCGCGAGCGACGATGTGCAGGTGACACTGGTCAAGGGCGGCGACCACCGCCTGTCGCGCGATACCGATATCGCGCTGCTGATCGATACCGTCGCGCGGCTCGCGACCAACTAGAGGATCATCATGGCTCGCAGCGATTTCAAATTCAGCGTCAAAAAGCGTGTCCGCTATGCCGAGATCGACGCGCAGGCGGTGGTGTTCAACAGCCGTTACCTCGAATATTTCGATATCGGCATCACCGAATATTGGCGCGCTGCGGGGGTTTACGATCGCTGGTCCGCGAACGACAGCCCCGAATTTCACGTCGCGCGCGCCGAGGTCGATTACAAGGTGCCGATCCTGCTCGACGAGGAAATCGACATCTGCGTGCGCGCTTCGCGCGTCGGCAAAAGTTCGATGACCTTCCTGTTCGAACTGCATGGCGCGGGCAAGGACGACCTGCGTGCGGACGGGCAGCTCATCAACGTCCATGTTGCCGAGGCGCAGGGCGCGCCGGCTCCAGTGCCCGACGAATTCCTATTCCTGTTCGAAGCGTTTGAAGATCGGTCCCTTCGCGCCTAATATGGGCGGATGACCAAATATCTTCACACGATGATCCGCGTGTCGAACCCCGACGCGACCGTCGACTTCTTCAAGCTGATCGGGCTCGAAGAAACGCGCCGTTTCGATAATGAGGGCGGCCGCTTCACCCTTATCTTCCTGGCGGCCCCCGGACAGGGCGACGTCGCCGAGGTCGAACTGACCTATAACTGGCCGCCCGCCGACGGCAGCGCGCCCGAGGAATATGGCGGCGGCCGCAATTTCGGACATCTCGCCTACAGGGTCGACGATATCTATGCGACGTGCCAGCGGCTGATGGACGCCGGCGTCACGATCAACCGCCCGCCGCGCGACGGCCATATGGCGTTCGTGCGTTCGCCCGACGGCATTTCGGTCGAGCTGCTGCAGGAAGGCCATCTTCCGCCGCAGGAACCCTGGGCATCGATGCCCAACACCGGCGCCTGGTAGGAGCCGCGCGATGCCGGGCCTGTTGATCAATATCGACGTGCCCGACCTCGCCGCTGGCGAGCGCTTCTATACCCATGCGCTGGGACTGACCGCCGCGCGGCGGTTCGACGACGATATCGTCGAACTGACCGGCTGCGAGGTTCCCCTCTACCTGATCGTCAAGCCCGCGGGCTCCGCGATCGGCCCCGGCGGCGGCGATTTCCGCCGCTACAATCGGCACTGGACGCCAGTCCACCCCGACTTTTCGGTCGACGACCTCGACGCCGCGATCCGGCGGGCGATTGCGGCCGGCGCGGTGCAGGAGGGCGAGACATTGGACCTGCCCTATGGCAGACAGGCGATGTTCGCCGATCCCTTCGGCAACGGATTCTGCCTGATCGAGTTCAACGAACAGGGCTATGACGCCCTTGCGCGTTGACCCTGCGACCAAGGCCCGCTGGCTCCCGCTCCGTCTTGAAGGGGCTGGACGCTGGAAAGGAGACAAGGTGACCGCGCTGGAAATCATTCGCATCCCCGTCCTCAGCGACAATTATGTCTGGCTGGTGCACGAACCCGCCAGCAAGGCGACGATGGTGGTCGACCCGGCGGTCGCCGATCCCGTGCTGGCGGCGGCGGCGGAACGCGGCTGGACGATCACCGATATCTGGAACACCCACTGGCACCCCGATCATACCGGCGGCAATGCCGCGATCAAGGAAGCGACGGGCTGCACGATCACCGGCCCGGCCGCAGAATTTGCGCGCATTCCGACGCTCGACGTCCAGGTGAAGGGCGGCGACACGGTCCGGCTCGGCAATATACAGGCCGACGTATGGGACGTGCCCGCGCATACCGCGGGGCACATCGCCTATCATTTCGCGGCGGACGCCGCGATCTTCGTCGGCGACACGATGTTCGCGATGGGCTGCGGCCGGTTGTTCGAGGGCACGGCGGACCAGATGTTCGCCAATATGCAGAAGCTCGCGACGCTCGACGACGCGACGCGCGTCTATTGCGCGCACGAATATACGCTGTCGAACGCGCGCTTCGCGGTGACCGTCGACCCCGACAATCAAGCGCTGGCCACGCGTCTCGCGGCGGTCGAGGCGGCGCGCGCTGCGGGTGAGGCGACTGTGCCGACGAGCATCGGCGAAGAACGCGCGACCAATCCCTTCCTCCGCGCGCCGAGCGCGGCCGAGCTGGGCCGCATCCGCGCATTGAAGGACGCGGCCTGACGCCGATGCTTCAGCGCCTATTCATACGCCGTCCCTTATCCCGACAATCTCAAGGAGCAATTTCATGGCCAAGCTGAACCTGATGGGGGCCGCGCTGTCGATCGCAGCCGCGCCGCTGGTCGTCAGCTGCACGCCTGCGGGGTCGAGCGAACCCGGCGCCGCCGCGCTCACGCCAAAGCAGATGGAAAGGCTCGACAAGCAGCTCGCGGGCAAAGTGCCCGGCGCACCGATGAAATGCCTGCCCAATTATCGCGCCTCCGACACGATCCGCGTGTCGGACAGCATCCTGCTCTATCGTTCGGGCGGCAGTCTCGTTTACCGCAACGACCTCAAGAGCAGTTGCCCCGGCCTCGCCCGCGACAGCGACATCATGGTCGTGCGGCAATTCGGATCGTCGACCTGCGAAGGCGATTTCTTCCATCTGGTCGACCGGTCGAGCGGTATTCGTGGGCCGACGTGCGTGTTCGGCGAATTTGTCCCCTATCGCAAACCGGCGGGGGACAAGGGCTGAACCCAGGGGTTCAGCCGCAGGCGGGGTCCGGTTTGCGCCGAGCTCTTCGGGTCGCACCCCCGCCTGCTATGACGATCAGCCCTTGTAGAGGGCCGCGATCTTGTCCTCGTAAACCTGCCGCAGGATATGGCGCCGGATCTTCATCGACGGCGTCATCTGCTCATTCTCGATGGTGAAGGCTTCGTCGGCGAAGTCGAACTTGCGCACCTTTTCAATCACCGAAAGCTGGCCGTTCACGCGGTCGATCGCCGCGCGCAGCGCCGCGCGGAATTTTTCATGCTCGCGCAGCAGCTTGATATCCTTGGGAAGCCCTTCGGCTTCGGCCCATTCGGCCGCCCATTCGGGATCGGGGACGATGATCCCGACAAGGTGCGGACGCTTGTCGCCATAGACCATCGCCTGCAGGATTTCGGGCTGGAGCGTCAGCATGCCCTCGACGCGCTGCGGCGAGACATTGTCGCCCTTGTCGTTGACGATCAGGTCCTTCTTGCGGTCGGTGATGACGATGCGGCCCTTGTCGTCGATATGCCCGATATCGCCGGTGTGGAGCCACGGGCCCTTGTCCGGCTCCGCCGGATTCGGGACGAGCACGCGCTCGGTCTCGGCCTTGTTGCGCCAATAGCCCTTCATGACGAGTTCGCCGCGCACGAGGATTTCGCCATCGTCGGCGATGCGGACCTCGGTGTTCATCAGCGGCGGGCCGACGGTGTCCATCTTGATCCCCGCGCCCGGACGATTGCAACTGATCACCGGCCCCGCCTCGGTCTGGCCATAGCCTTGCAGCAGCGTCAGCCCGATCGAGTGGAAAAAGACGCCGATTTCCGGGTTGAGCGGCGCGCCGCCCGACACCAGCGCCTTCATCCGGCCGCCGAAACGCTTGCCGATCTTGGGCCGGAACAATTTGTCGAGGATCAGGTCGACTGGGCGGTCGAGCACGCCCATGCGGCGCTCATAATCCTTCTCGCCGACGCGCAGCGCCTGCCGCAGCATCCAGTTGGCAAGCTTGCCCTGCTTTTCGACCGACTTGATCATCCGCGCGCGGATCACCTCGAACAGGCGCGGCACGACGACCATGATCGTCGGGCGCGTCTCCTCGATGTTCGAGACGAGCTTTTCGAGACCCTCGCTATAATAGATTTGCGCGCCGACCATGATCGGCAGGAACTGGCCCCCCGAATGTTCGTAAGCATGGCTGAGCGGCAGGAACGACAGGAACACCTCCTCGTCGCCGATGCCGAAATCATTGACGAGCACTTCGGCCGCGCCCGCCGCATTGTGCAGGATCGCGCCATGATGCTGCATCACCCCGCGCGGCGCGCCGCCGGTGCCGCTGGTGTAGATGAGGCAGGCAGTGTCTTCGCGCGTCATCGCGGCGGCCCGCGTCTTCGCTTCCTCCAGATACGCTTCGCCGCCGGTGACGAGCGGCTCCCAGTCGTGGACCGCGACATCGCCCTGCTGGCCGACGCGCAGGCTTTCCATGCTGATCACGATATTCGCGTCGGAGCGCATCACGGCGGGCATCAGTGTGCGCGCAAGCTTGGCGGTCGATACGATCACCGCCTTCGCGCCGCTGTTGTCGAGGATATGCTGATGATCGCGTTCGGTGTTGGTCGTGTAGGTCGGCACGGTGATGCAGCCTGCGGCCATGATGCCGAGGTCGGCGATGCACCATTCGGGCCGGTTCTCGCTGACCAGCACCACGCGGTCGCCTGGCTTGAGGCCGAGTTCGCGCAGGCCGTGCGCGAGCGCCGACACCTGGTTCGCGACCTGCCGCCAGCTCAGCGGTTGCCATGCCCGGTCGGCCTTGCGCCACAGGAAAGGATCTTCGCCGCCGCGCCCCGCGCGGTCAAAGAACATCGCGACCAGACTCGGAAAATGGTCGAGATGGGGATTTACGAGCTTCATTCTGCCTCTCTCCAGGGAGTGTTCACTGCATATTTTTATCGTTGTTCGTCGCTTTAGCCCTGCGGCGGCGCGCCATCCACGGCCGAGGTGCCGGGACCGCGCGGGTCGGCTGCGCCGCGCCAGCCGTCGCCGACGCGCTCGATCGCGTTGAGCTTCGAGCCGAGATCGGTCGGCGTGATGCTGTAGCCAAAGGGTTGCATCTTTGCGGCAATCGCCTTGCCCGCATCATTGTCCTCTATGATCACGCCCGACTGGCCGAAATAGAGATTGGGCAATTCCATCGCCTCCTTGGCGGTCAGCCCCCAGTCGAGCACGCCAACCAGCACTTTCGTCACATGCATGATGATACGCTTGCCACCCGCCGAGCCGACGGCAAGCACGACCTTGCCATCGGGGCCGTAGACGATCGTCGGCGACATCGATGACAAAGGACGCTTGCCCGCCTGTACCCGGTTCGCGGTCGGCACCCCGTCCTTCGTCGGCGCGAGGTCGAAGTCGGTGAGTTCGTTGTTGAGGAAATAGCCGTTCGCGATCAGCTGGCTGCCGAAAATGCTCTCGACGGTCGAGGTCATCGACACGACATTGCCCGCCTGGTCGGCGACGACGAAATGCGTCGTCCCCTGTTCCTCGACCGGCGGCGCGGCGGCGCGCGGCTTCGCGCCGGGCGGCGTACCGGGTTCGTAGCGGCCCGCCGCGCCATAGGGCGAAATGAGCTGGCGGCGTTCGGCGAGATAGGCCTTGTCGAGCAGTCCCTGCACCGGAACCTCGACGAAATCGCCATCGCCCAGATAGGCGGCGCGATCGGCGTAGGACAGCTGCATCGCTTCCGAGAGCAAGTGCCAGCTCATCGGATTATCCTTGCCCATCGCCTTCATGTCCCAGCCCTCGACCATGCCGAGGATACCGAAGACGGTGGTCGCGCCCGACGAGGGCGGCCCCATGCCGCAGACCTTGTAGATGCGATAGGTGGTGCAAACCGCAGGGCGCTCCCTCGCCCTATAGGCAGCGAGGTCCTTCGCCGTCAGCGTCGTCGCATTGCGCGGCGCCTTCGCGACCGCTTCGCCGATCGCGCGGGCATTGGCACCACTGTAAAACGCTTCGGGTCCGCGTGCGGCAACATCGCGCAGCAGCGCGGCATAGGCCGGGTTCTTCAGCCGCGTTCCCACGGGGGCCGGCTTGCCGTCGACATAATAGATTGCACGCGCGGCCGGGAAATCCTTCCACATCCCCTGGAACCGGTCGAGCCAGTTATAGAGCGCGGGGGTGACCTCGAACCCTTCTTCGGCGAGCTTGATCGCGGGCTGGAACAGCGCCTTCCATTCGAGCTTGCCCCATTTCTTGTGCGCCATCTCCATCAGGCGCATATTACCGGGGACCCCGACCGACAGGCCGCCGGGAATGACTTCCATATAGCCGCGCGGCTTTCCGTCGGCGCCGAGGAAGCGCTCGGGCTTGGCCGCGGCCGGCGCGGTTTCGCGGCCGTCGATCGTCGAAATGCTGCCGTCGCCCGCATTGTGATGGACCATAAAGCCGCCGCCGCCGATCCCGCTCGATTGCGGTTCGACCAGCGTGAGCACCGCGACCATCGCGACCGCGGCATCGGCGGCAGTTCCGCCCTGATGCAATATCTCGCGTCCTGCCTCGGTCGCCCGCGAATCCGCCGAAGAAGTGACGCCCTGCGCAAATGCCGGCGCCGGCAGGGTGAGGACGAGGACAGCGGCAAACGGGAGGAATCTTTTCAACATGCGCCGACTGTGGCCCGCGCCTCGGGCCAGCGCAACCCTGTCAGTGCGCGGTCCCCACCGCATCGGCGACGCGCGTGAAGCCGTCGCGGACCGCAAGGTCCTCCAGCCCGCGCGCGATCCGGGCGGCAAGACCCGGCCCGGCATAGACCATCGCCGAATAGATCTGGATCAGGCTGGCGCCTGCACGGATGCGCTCCCACGCTTGGGTCGCCGACGCGATCCCGCCCGCGGCGATCAACGGCACCTTGCCGCCGCTCGCACCATGGAAATCGCGGACCCGCTGGAGCGCGAGATCGGCAAGCGGCGCACCCGACAGGCCGCCAGCCTCGCCCGCGTGGCGCGACGCGAGCGCGGGACGCACGATCGTCGTGTTCGACACGATCACCGCCGCCAGCGCCTTGTCGATCGCCACCGCGACGATATCGTCGATGTCGGCGGGTTCGAGGTCGGGCGCGACCTTCAGGAAGACGGGCTTGGCCGCCCCCGCCGGCTGCGCCGCGGCCACGCCATCGAGCAACGCTTCCAGTGCGCCCTTGTCCTGCAATGCGCGCAGGCCCGGCGTGTTGGGCGAACTGATATTGACCGTCAGATAATCGGCGAGCGGCGCCATCGCCGCCGTGCCCTTGGCATAATCGGCGATGCGGTCGGCGCTGTCCTTGTTCGCGCCGATGTTGATGCCCAGCGGCACCGCGATCCCGCACGCGCGCAGCCGTGCGATCCGTTCGGCCGCGGCCGCCTGCCCGCCATTGTTGAACCCCATGCGGTTGATCACCGCGCCATCCTCGACCAGCCGGAACAGGCGGGGACGCGGATTGCCGTCCTGCGGCAGCGGCGTCAGCGTCCCGACCTCGACGAAGCCGAAGCCGAAGCGCGGCATCACCGCGGCGACGCGCGCATCCTTGTCGAAGCCGGGCGCGAGTCCGACGGGATTGGGAAAGCTTATGCCCGCCAGCTCGGTCGCGAGGATCGGGCTGGTCAGCGCGTGGCGCGCGCGCGGCAGCGGTTCGAGCGCGCTCAGCGTCAGATTATGCGCCGCCTCGCCATCGGTGGCGTGGACGATCGGGCGGACGAGCGCATAGGCGGCGTCGGTCAGGGAGGCGAAGAGCGACATGCCCCACGCCATTGCGCGCGCCGGGGCGCTATGGCAAGCCCCCCGCCATCGGCAAAAGCCATCGGAAAATCCGGGAGAAAAACGTGTCGCACCTTCGCATCCTCGCTCGCCTGTCGACCGGCCTCGTGCTTCTCGCCGCCGCCGGTTGCGCCCCGGCCGCGGTGCAGGACGCCCCCGCCACCGTCGCGGCGGCGCCCGCGCCCGAAGCCGCGCCCGCCGGCGCGAACCTCGGGCAATTCTTCGACAATTATGACGCGGCGCAATTGTCGCTCTCGCCCGAGACCAAGGCGCGCCGCGGGATTCGCGACGGCGATTACGGCAAGTGGAACGATGTGTCGGACGAGACCGCGGTCGCGAGCCACAAGCTGCAACAGGCGACCGCCGCCGCGATGCGCGGCAGCTATGATCCCGCAAAACTGACCCCCGACGAAGCCCTCTCGTTCGAGCTCTTCAACACACAGGCGGCGCGTGCCGAACGCCTGTTCCCGTTCCGCGACCATGGCTATATCTTCGACCAGATGAACGGCGCGCAGAGCCAGATGCCCGCCTTTCTGATCAACATGCACCGCGTCGCCAACGTCGCCGAAGCCGAAGCCTATATCGAGCGTATGCGCGGGCTCGGCCCCGTCCTCGATGCGCTGTCGGCGCAGTCCGCGGAGCGCGCGCGCAAAGGCATCCAGCCGCCGAAGTGGGTCTATCCCTATCTGATCTCCGACATCGGAAACCTTCAGGGGCCCGACAATGCCGTGGTCGAGGATATCGTCGCCAAGGTCGGCAAGCTCGACGTCGACCCGGCCGAAAAGGCGCGGCTGATCGCGGCCGCGAAAGCCGCCTGGGCCGAGAGCGCCGGCCCCGCCTATGGCCGCCTGCTGACCGAAATGAAGCGCCAGCAGGCGACTGCGCCGACGCAGGACGGCGTCTGGCGCCTGCCCGACGGCAAGGCCTATTATGAAGCGCTGCTCGCCAATTATACGACGACCGACATGACCGCGGCCCAGATCCACGACCTCGGCCTCGCCGAAGTCGCGCGCATCCATGGCGAGATGAAGGCGATCATGGCAAAGGTCGGTTTCAAGGGCACGCTGCAGCAGTTTTTCGCGCACCTGCGCTCCGGCCCGCAATATTATTATACCACCCGCGCTGCCTATCTCGCCGACGTCGATGCGAAGGTGAAGGCGATGGAGGCACGCCTGCCCGCCTTCTTCAACACGCTGCCCAAGGCCGCGTTGCAGGTGAAGGCGGTCGAGGCGTTCCGTGAGAAATCGGCGGGCAAGGCCTTTTACTCTTCGCCCTCGCCCGACGGGTCGCGCCCCGGCATCTATTATGTGAATCTCTACGACCTCAGGGACATGTCGAAGACCGAACTCGAGGCGCTCGCCTATCACGAGGGCGTCCCGGGGCATCACCTCCAGCGCGCGGTGCAGACCGAGCTCACCGGCTTGCCGCCCTTCCGCCGCTTCGGCGGCTTCACCGCCTATACCGAAGGCTGGGGCCTCTATACCGAGGAACTTGGCAAGGACATGGGCTTCTATACCGACCCCTACAGCGATTTCGGACGGCTCGGCATGGAACTCTGGCGCGCGTGCCGCCTCGTCGTCGACACGGGCATCCACGACAAGCGCTGGACCCGCGAACAGGCGATCCAGTATCTCAAGGACAATACGCCGAACCCGCAGGGCGACATCGAAAAGGCGATCGAGCGCTATGTGGTCTATCCCGGACAGGCGACCGCCTATCTGATCGGCAAGCTCAAGATCATGGAATTGCGCGGCCGCGCGCAGGCCGCGCTCGGCGATAAATTCGATTTCCGCAGCTTCCACGACGTCGTGCTCGAAACGGGCCCGGTGCCGCTCGACATATTGGAACGCCGCGTCGATGCGTGGATCGCGGCGCAAAAGGGTTAAGCAAATTGACGATTACGGCTTGACGCACGCCGCCGAAAGGCAAATGACAGGCCCATAAGAAGGCAGCCGCAAAAGGCTGTTGGGGTCTGGGTCTCATGTCGCAACCATCTTCCTCGCCGGCTGGCGTGGACGGCAATGCGCCGTTCGAACTACATTATTTTCCGCCCGATCCCGATCTGGCGGAGATGGTGTCGAGCTTCTATTTCGCGCGACTCAACATGCCGCGTTTCGACGAATATGAGCGCGCCGACCGCCCGCAATTCCGTTTCGTGACCGACGCCGACGGCGAATATGTTTTCGAGGACGGCCATCGCTCGACGGTGTGCCGCGCCAACATCATCGGCCCGACAAGCGCGCGCGTTCGCGCGATCAGCAACTGTCCGGCGCAATTGTTCGGTTTCGGCATGCTGCCCGCGGGCTGGGCGACGCTGATGGGCGACGACGCCGACAAGCTGACCGACCGCGCGATGGACGCCGCCGACCTGTTCGGCCCGTGGATCAACGAGGTCGCGATCGCGCTGGAAAAGGCCGCGACCGTCGAAGAAAAGCTGGTCATCGGCAATAATTTCGCGCGCGAAGTGCTGAAACGCAACGAGCCCGCACCGATGTGGTTCATCCGTACCGTCGACGGCTGGCTGACCGAATCGCCATCGCCGCAGGTGCCCGAGCTGGTCGAGGCGACCGGCATGTCGATCCGCTCGGTCGAGCGCATGACCAAGCATTATTACGGGCTCTCGCCGCGGATGCTCGCGCGCAAATATCGCGCGGTGCGCGCCGCCTCGGCGCTCGCACGCGGCGAAGGGCTAGATGCGGCACAGCTTGGCGACGCCTTTTACGATCAGTCGCACCTGATCCGCGAGATCAAGCGTTTTGCCGGGGCGACCCCCGGCCAGCTCGGCAAGCCGACCACCTACACCGAGGCGACCACCAAGGGCCGCAAACAGCTTGCCGGCAAGGTCAGCCCGCTCGTCTCCGAAACCTGAGACGCCGGTTAACCATCAAAAATCGGCCGCCGCGTCGTTTTGGCGTTTTCGTCCAATCGCGAATCGTCGCGGGGGCATAATCCGTCCCTGCGACCCAGAAGAGCTCATCCTCTGACGAGGACTTGAGACCTTCATCTTGGCACTCATTTGGCTCCGGCCGGATGGGTGCCTTTTTTTGCGCGTATCGGGCAGCCGCTTTGGGGTGAGGAGCGGACGTTAAGATTGTGAACTGATTTCCCCTCCCGCTTGCGGGAGGGGCAGCGAGGCTTGCGAGCTTGCTCGCTAGCCGCAGCGGGGTGGGCTGATCGCGGTGTTGCTGCCCACCCCCGACCCCTCCCGCAAGCGGGAGGGGAGAATGAGCGTCCGCAACCGGTCGGATGCCGCAGTTCTAAGATTTCGCGCAGAGGCCCAGAGAACGCAGAGAGCCAGCGCGATACTCTCTGCGTTCTCTGCGCCTCTGCGCGAAACTTATAATTGCCTGACGGCCGCTTCCGGCCGCAACCCGTCACCCCACCCTCTTCTTTACCCCGCCCAACCACGGCTTGCTTGCGCCGCAGCGATCGCGCGCCTATGTAAGTGGAGTGATTTACTCCAGTTAAGAATCGTTCGCAATTGCGACGGAAAATTATATGCGCCTGTCCAACCTTGCCGACTATGCCGTGGTGCTGATGAGCGCCGCCGCCCGCCAGTGCGGGTCGGTGCCGATTCACGCCGGCATGCTCGCCGAACAGACCGGCATCCCCGGCCCCACCGCGCAGAAGCTGGTGAGCAGCCTCGCGCGCGCCGGCCTGCTCGTCGCCTCGCGCGGCAGCGGCGGCGGTGTGCGGCTCGCGCGCCCCGCGGCAGCGATCAACGTCGCCGACATCATCGAAGCGGTCGAAGGCCCGATCGCCCTCACCGCCTGCGTGTCGGAAGGGCGCCATGATTGCTCGCTCGAAGGCAGCTGCAAGGTGCAGCCGCACTGGGGCGTCGTGAACGGCGCAGTGCGCGGCGCGCTCGCGGACATCAGCCTCGCGAGCCTTGCGGCCGCCCCCAAACCTTCCTTCACCCGGCCTGCCCCGGCGCTCGCCGGCGACGAGATCAGATTATGACCGACAATACCCAAGCCCCCGTCAAGGATCAGGCCGCGCACGACGCCGCTGCCAAGGTCGCCGATTATGAGCATGGCTGGTCTTCCGCCATCGAGACCGACTTCGCGCCCAAGGGGCTGACCGAGGATACGGTCCGCTTCATCAGCGCCAAGAAAAACGAGCCCGAATGGATGCTCGACTGGCGGCTGAAGGCCTTTCGCCACTGGCAGACGATGGAGACGCCCGACTGGGCGAAGCTCAACGTGCCGCCGATCGATTACCAAGACGCGTACTATTACGCGGCGCCGAAGGCGAAGCCGAAGCTCGGCAGCCTCGACGAGGTCGATCCCGAGATCCTCGAAGTCTATAAGAAGCTCGGCATCCCGATCGAGGAGCAGAAGGTGCTCGCGGGGGTCGAAGGCGCGCGCAAGGTCGCGGTCGACGCGGTGTTCGACAGCGTCAGCGTCGCGACGACCTTCCGCGAGGAATTGAAGCGCGCGGGTGTGATCTTCCTCTCGATTTCGGAGGCGATCCGCGAATATCCCGAGCTGGTGAAGAAGTGGCTCGGCAAGGTCGTGCCGATGCACGACAATTATTTCGCGACCTTGAACTGCGCGGTCTTCTCCGACGGCACCTTCGTCTACGTGCCCGAGGGCGTGCGCTGCCCGATGGAGCTCAGCACCTATTTCCGCATCAATGCCGAAAATACGGGACAGTTCGAACGCACTTTGATCGTCGCCGACAAGGGCGCCTATGTCAGCTACCTCGAAGGCTGCACCGCGCCGATGCGCGACGAGAACCAGCTCCACGCTGCGGTGGTCGAGCTCGTCGCCTTGGACGATGCCGAGATCAAATATTCGACGGTCCAGAACTGGTATCCCGGCAATGCAGAGGGTCTCGGCGGCATCTATAATTTCGTGACCAAGCGCGCGCTCTGCCAGGGCAAGCGCAGCAAGGTATCTTGGACGCAGGTCGAGACCGGCTCGGCGATCACGTGGAAATATCCGAGCTGCGTGCTCAACGGCGACGACAGCGTCGGCGAATTCTATTCGGTCGCGGTGACGAACAATTACCAGCAGGCCGACACCGGCACCAAGATGATCCACAATGGCAAGCGCACGCGCTCAACCATCGTTTCGAAGGGGATCAGCGCGGGCAAGTCGAACAACACCTATCGCGGCATCGTCCGCGTCGCGCCCAATGCCGAGGGCGTGCGCAACTTCACCCAATGCGACAGCCTGCTGCTGGGCAGCACCTGCGGTGCGCACACCGTCCCCTATATCGAGGTCCGCAACCCGAGTGCGACCGTCGAGCATGAAGCGACGACGAGCAAGATCAGCGACGACCAGCTTTTCTACGCGATGCAGCGCGGGCTGGGGCAGGAAGAAGCGGTGGCGCTGATCGTCAACGGGTTCGCCAAGGAAGTGCTGCAGCAATTGCCGATGGAATTTGCGGTCGAGGCGCAGAAATTGCTTGGCATCAGCCTTGAGGGGAGCGTGGGATGATTACGTTCTGGGGAGCCATTGGGATTGCGGTCACGCTCTGGTTCGCGACCGGATGGTATCTCAATGAGCGACTAAAGCGGGTCCACGAGAAGCTCGATCTTGTCCTAGAAAATTTCAGCGGCCTCAGAGACTATCTCTATGAGATTGACCCTCAATTTGCCGAGGAACGCGCGCTGATGACGGAGCTTCACGCGTCGGTCGAAAACAACAAAACGTCGTTTGCGGGAATGCATCACTTGGACCTTACGAAGGAAAAAAAGGAACAGGGATTCAGAACGCTTCACACATCATTTCTTGACGGAGGGCATCGTGCTCCAAATCAATAACCTCCACGCCACCGTCGCCGACAAGCCGATCCTGAAGGGCCTGTCGCTCAGCATCAATGCGGGCGAGATCCATGCGATCATGGGGCCCAACGGTGCGGGCAAGTCGACGCTCTCCTATGTCCTCGGCGGACGGCCCGGCTATGAGGTCACCGAGGGTTCGGCGACGTTCGACGGGCAGGATTTGCTCGACATGGACCCGCACGAGCGCGCCGCGGCGGGCCTGTTCCTCGGCTTCCAATATCCGGTCGAGATTCCCGGCGTGTCGAACGTCCAGTTCCTGCGCGAAAGCCTCAACGCCCAGCGCAAGGCGCGCGGCGAAGAGCCGCTGTCGGGCGGCGATTTCCTGAAATTGGCGCGCGAGAAGGCCGGGCTGCTGAAGCTCGACATGGACATGCTCAAGCGCCCGGTGAACGTCGGCTTTTCGGGCGGCGAGAAGAAGCGCAACGAGATGGTGCAGATGGGCATCCTCGATCCCAAGCTCGCGATCCTCGACGAGACGGACTCGGGGCTCGATATCGACGCGCTGCGCGTCGTCGGCGACGGGATCAACAGCATCATGCGCCGCCCCGACAAGGCGGTGCTGCTGATCACCCACTATCAGCGCCTGCTCGACTATGTGCAGCCCGATTTCGTCCACGTCCTCGCCGCCGGTCGCATCGTCAAGTCGGGCGGCCCCGAACTCGCGCTCGAACTCGAACGCGAAGGCTATGCGGAGATCGCGGCGTGAGCATTCCCACACGCCTTCCCTTTCCTCGTCATGCCGGACTTGATCCGGCATCCATGACCGCATGGACCCCGGATCAAGTCCGGGGTGACGAAATGGGGGAGGCTGCGGCGTGAATACCGCCACCCTCCCTACCCGGCGCGACGAAGCGTGGCGCTATAGCGACATCGACGCGGTGACCGCGGCGTGGCCGTTGCCCGCGCCCGAGAGCATCGTCGTACCCGCGGGCGGCGACTTCAAGCGCGCGATCGTGCAGGATGCAGGCGCCATCCATCAGATCGAGATGAGCATCGGCAAGGGCGCGACCGCATCGCTGCACGTCCTCAACATCGGCGGCGCCTATGGCCGCATCGAACTCGCCGTGACGCTCCACGAAGGCGCCGACTTCACCCTCGGCGCGGCGCAGATCGGCGGCGGCGAACAAAATCTCGAGATCGTCACCACGGTCACCCACGCCGAACCCGGCGCGACGTCGCGGCAGATGGTGCGTTCGGTCCTCGGCGGCACGGCCACGGGCACCTATCTCGGCAAGGTTGCCGTCGCGCGCGATGCGCAGCAGACCGACAGCGAGCAGGATGTGAAGGCGATGCTGCTCGACCGCAGCGCGACCGCCAACGCCAAGCCCGAGCTCGAAATCTTCGCCGACGACGTCAAATGCGCACACGGCTGCGCGATCGGCGAGCTCGACGCGATGAGCCTCTATTACCTCCAGTCGCGCGGGCTGCCGCCCGCCGAGGCGAAGAAGATCCTGCTGCAGGCCTTCGTCGCGGGCGTCTTCGACGGCGCCGAGGATGAGGAAAAGCTCCAAGCACTCGCGCTCGCGAAGCTCGGAGAGCTGGTGTGAGCACCGCGACCGCCCTCCGCACTTTCCCCGACGTACGCGCCGATTTCCCCGGTCTCACCCCCGGCTGGCACTATCTCGACACCGCCGCGACGGCGCAGAAGCCGCAGGCGGTGATCGATGCGACGGTGAACGCGATGGGCCGCGATTATGCGACCGTGCACCGCGGCGTCTATGCGCGCTCGGCCGACATGACGCTCGCCTATGAGGCCGCGCGGCGGCGGATCGCGGCCTTCATCGGCGCGCGTGAGAATGACGTGACCTTCGTGCGCGGCGCGACCGAGGCGATCAACCTTGTCGCCTACTCGCATCCGAAGAAAGGCCGCGTGCTGCTGTCGATGCTCGAACATCACAGCAATATCGTGCCCTGGCAGCTTGCAGGCTGGCAGGTCGATGTCTGCCCGCTGACCGCCGACGGCTGCATCGATCTCGACGCCGCCGAAAAGCTGCTCACCCCCGAACACAGGATGGTCGCCTTCGCCCACGTCTCGAACGTGCTCGGCAGCCCGCTCGACGTCGCGCGCGCCGCCGAGATCG
Source organism: Sphingopyxis sp. (assembly GCF_035944815.1). Taxonomy (GTDB): domain Bacteria; phylum Pseudomonadota; class Alphaproteobacteria; order Sphingomonadales; family Sphingomonadaceae; genus Sphingopyxis. The sequence goes on along the minus strand of NZ_DASZAU010000006.1, from coordinate 59,291 downwards.
CGCACCGCGTCGGCGCCGAACTGCTGATCGACGGCTGTCAGGCGGTGCCGCGCCTGCCCGTCGATGTCGCGGCACTCGGCTGCGACTATTACGCCTTCTCGGGCCACAAACTCTATGGCCCCACCGGGATCGGCGTGCTGTGGAGCGACAAGCTCGATCTGCTGCCCCCGTGGCAGGGCGGCGGATCGATGATCGACCGCGTGACCTTCGAGCGCACGACCTACGCCCCCGCCCCCACCCGCTTCGAGGCGGGCACGCCCGCGATCATCGAGGCGATCGGGCTCGCCGCGGCAGTCGATTATGTCGACCACATCGGCATCGACGCGATCCACGCGCACGAGGTCGCACTGGTCAGCACCTTACGCGACGCCCTTGCCCGCAAGAACAGCATCACGCTCTATGGCCCTGAAAACAGTGCCGGAATCGTAAGCTTTTCGATGGCGGGGGTTCATCCGCACGACATCGGCACTATCTTGGACGAAAGCGGGGTCGCGATCCGCGCCGGGCACCATTGCGCACAGCCGCTGATGGAGCATCTGGGCGTACCCGCGACCGCGCGCGCGAGCTTCGGTGTGTACAACAATGACGACGATGTGGCGGCGCTGATCGACGGCCTCGCCCGTGTCGAGAGGATTTTCGGATGAGCGAGGATCGCATGATCAAGGTGGAAGAAGTCACGAGCGTCGAAGCGCCGCCCAAGGCGCGCGTCGAGGACGTGGAAAGCGCGCCCGAAAAGCTCGAGCGCAAGCGCGACTATCTCGAAGGCTTCCTCGCGGCCAAGCCTGCCGAGGTTGCGCCCGGCGCGGTCGGCGGTGACCTCTACGAAGCCGTGATCGACGCGCTCAAGGAGATTTTCGACCCCGAAATCCCCGTGAACATCTACGACCTCGGCCTCATCTACAATGTCGAGATCGACGAAGGCCATGTCATGGTCACGATGACGCTGACCACGCCGCACTGCCCGGTCGCCGAATCGATGCCCGCCGAGGTCGAACTGCGCGTCGGCGCGGTCCCCGGCGTCGGCGATGCCGAGGTCAATCTCGTCTGGGATCCGCCGTGGTCGCCGCAGAATATGAGCGACGAAGCGCGCCTCGAACTGGGAATGCTGTGATGACCGAAACGAAAACCCGCGCCCGCCCCGCGGCCGTCGCACTGACGCCGAACGCCGAGGAGCGCATCGCGAAGCTGATGATGTCGGCGCCCGAGGGCGCGATCGGCGTGCGCCTGTCGACCCCGCGCCGCGGCTGCTCGGGCCTCGCTTACTCGGTCGACTATGTCACCGAAGAGCAGAAGTTCGACGAGAAGATCGAGACCCCCGGCGGCATCTTCTACATCGACGGCGCGTCGGTGCTCTATCTGATCGGCAGCACGATGGACTGGGTCGAGGATGATTTCGCCGCGGGCTTCGTGTTCGAAAATCCGAATGCCAAGGGCGCGTGCGGCTGCGGCGAGAGCTTTACCGTCTAGCGACAGACCGTCCAGCCCGCCGTTCGGGCCGCCATATCGAAATGGAAATGATTGGCGTGCGCGGCATTATGGTCGGGCGACAGCACGGTGCTGAACAGCCCGCATGTTTCGTCGCGGACCGCGTGCAGGAACTCGCTGCGCCGGTCGCCCGGCGTCCAGTCGTTGACCAGCGTGATGCGCGTGCCGTCGGCAAGCACGAACGCCGAAATGTCGATCGCATTGGCGGTCGAATGCTGGCTCTGCCCCTGCTGCCCGGCGATCTTGCGACAATTATAGGCGCCGAGATTTTCGATCTCGACGACCTTTTGCCCGAAATATTCCTGCGCGAGCGGCTGGACGACGTCGCGGTCCCACAGAATCAGGCCCGCCGTCACCGCGCACCCGGGCGCGGCGCCCGCGGGACGCATCGTCGGCGCGAACCGGTTGCTGGTCAGGATCATGCGCTGGCTCGCGCGGCACGAACCGCTGCCGATCGCCGGCCGCCGCAGATAGCCCGCTTCCGCGCGATCGAAGGCCGCGAAACAGGCGCTGTCGTCGCTAGCCAGTTCCATCAGCTTGCCGTGCGTCGCCCACCCCGTCGGATGCGCCAGTTCGAAGCGCGCGCCGGGAATATGTTCGGGATGCGCGCGCACCCACTGCAAGCCAAGGATCGCGCCGAGCGCCAGCAGCACCGCGACGGCAAACCAGGTCAGATAGGGGCGGAGAGTCTTCATCTTGTCGGTTCCCCGGTGCCGCAAATTACCGCTTGTTGAAAGCGCTTTGCGGCTCGATAGCGTTGCGCGTGGCAAAACGCTCGATCCTGATCGTCGGCGGGGGAACCGCGGGATGGCTGACCGCCGCCTATCTCGCGCGCTTTTTCGACCTGCCGCGCAATCCGCGCCTGTCGATCACATTGCTTGCATCGGACGAAATCGGCAGCATCGGGGTCGGCGAAGGCGCCTTTCCGACGATCCGCGAGACGTTGCAATTCATCGGGATCGACGAGAGCGAATTCGTTCGTTCCACATCGGCGACCTTCAAGCAGGGCATCCGCTTCGACGACTGGGTTCGCACGCCCGAAGCCGGCCGGTCGAGCCATTTTCTCCATCCGTTCGAGCCGCCCTTCCACGGCGACGGGCATAGCCTTGTCGCCTATTGGCTGCTCCAGGACGAAAGGACGCGGCGGCCGTTCGCCGAGGCGATGACGATCCAGAACCGCGTCGCCGAAGCGCAGCGCGCGCCGAAGCGGCCGGGCGAAGGCGCGTTCAGTGGCCCCCTCACCTACGCCTATCATTTCGACGCCGCGCAGCTGGCCGAGATACTGTCGGCGCAGGCGCTTGCGCTCGGCGTCGTGCATCTGCGCGGCACGCTGACCGGCGTCGGCCTCGACGCGGCGAACGGCGCGATCGATCATATCGTTACCGCCGAGCATGGGACGCTGGCCGCCGACCTTTATATCGATTGCTCGGGCTTCCGCGCCGAGTTGATCGGCGGCGCGCTGCAATCGCCGTTCAAGCGCGTGAAGCACCAACTGTTCACCGACCGCGCGCTCGCGTGCAAGCTGCCGTACGAGCGACCCGACGTGCCGATCGAAAGCTATACGATCGCCGCGGCGCACGAGGCGGGGTGGACCTGGGACATCGGCCTTGCGGGCGCACGCGGCATCGGCTGCGTCTATTCGAGCGACCATCTGAGCGACGAGCGCGCCGCCGAAATTCTCGCACAATATACCGGCGGCCGCAGCCATGACGTCACCGTCCGCTCGATTCCCTTCGAGGCAGGCTATCGCCCCGCGTCATGGGTGAAGAATTGCGTCGCGGTCGGCTTGTCGGGCGGCTTCCTCGAACCGCTGGAATCGACGGGGCTCGTGATGATCGAGACCGCGGCGGCGATGATCGCCGAGATGCTCCCGCTGAACGGCCCGGTCGGCGCGCCCGCGCGGCGCTTCAACGAACTGATGGCGGCGCGATACGAAAACATCATCAACTTCCTGAAGCTCCATTATTGCCTCAGCCAGCGGAAAGAAGGCTTCTGGCGCGACAATGGCGACCCAGCATCGATCCCCGACCGGCTGAAGGAATTGCTCGAGGAATGGCGTTACCGCCCGCCCGGCCGCTTCGACTTCATCCTCGATCTCGAAAGCTTCGCCTTCTTCAACTATCAATATATCCTGTACGGCATGGAATATCGCACCGACCTGTCGCCGGTGCGCGCGGATTTTCCCGATACGGCCGAGGCCGAGCGCATCTTTGCGCGGATCCGGACCTTTGGCGACCGCGCCGCGAACGAGCTGCCCGCGCACCGCGCGATGATCGACCAGATCAACGCCGGCGCCGCGGCCGCCTGACCTCAGGCCGGCTTGACCGCCAGCTGGCTGTCGCCGCGCACCTCGTCGGGCCCCTCCGTACCGAGTTGGCCGAGTTCCCCCATCTCGCGCGCCTTGCGGCCATAGACGATTTCGAACAGCGGCCCCGCCATCACCGTGGTGACGATCGCCATCAGCACCATGATCGCGAACAAGGTCGGGCCGATGATGCCCTTTTGCAGCCCGATGTTGATGATGATCAGTTCCATCAGCCCGCGTGCGTTCATCAGCGCGCCGATCCCCATCGCGGTGCGATTATCCTCGCCCGCCAGCCGCGCGGCGAGCCAGCAGGCGCCGAATTTCGCGGCGATCGAGACAAGCAGGATGCCGAGCGCGACCGCCAGGATCGACAGGCTGTTCACCGTCGTTAGCTGCGTGTTGAGCCCCGAATAAGTGAAGAACATCGGCAACAGGAAGACCACCGTCATCGGCTCGACCTTCTTCTTGATCTCCTCGGTCAAGAGACCGCGCGGCATGCAGGCGCCGAGCAGGAAGCCGCCGAACACCGCGTGGATGCCGACCGCGTCCATGAAGAAGGCCGCCATCGCATAGAGCATCAGCACGATAGCAAGCAGCGTGTGCGTGAGTTCGCCCTTCGCCTCGACCGCGCGGCCGAGCGGGATCAGCAGCTTGCGTCCGGCGAAGAACATGAAGAGCGCGAAACCGAGCCCGCCAACGATCGCGAGCAGCGCGATTCCGGCACCGGCGCCGAAGGTCGCAAGCACGATCGCGAGCACACACCACGACACCGCGTCGTCGAATGCACCGGCGGTCAGTGTCAGCGTACCGAGCGACGTATTGGCGAGCCCGCGCTCGTTGATGATCCGCGCGAGCATCGGAAAGGCGGTCAGCGCGATGCACGCGCCCATGAACAAAGTCGCGCTCCCCTGTCCCAGCCCTTCGGTGAAAAGGCCCGGGACATCGAGCAGGAAGGGCGTGATCGCGGCGGCGAACAGGAAGGGTGCGACAATGCCCGCGGCCGAAACGCCGATCGCGCTCTTCGCCTTCGACTGGAAATGGTCGAGCCGCAGCGTCGTACCGACAAGGAACATGTAGAGGCCAACGCCGAACTGCGCGCCGACATAGAGCATGTTGCGGGTTTCCTTGGGGAACAGCGCCGCCTGAAACTCGGGAAAGAAAAGGCCGAAGAGCGAGGGGCCGAGCACCACGCCGGCGATCATCTCGCCGACCACTTGCGGCTGGCCCATGAAACGGTGCGCCATCCAGCCGACGACGCGGCAGACGAGCAGGATGACCGCAATCTGCAGGAAGAAGTGGATGCTGTAGTCGGTCGGGGTGTAGCTCGCCGCGGACTCGATCGCCGGCCCATGCGCGCCGAGTATGTCACCAACCGCATCGGCTAACTGACCGAACATATCTGATACCAATTTCGCTCTCCCCTGCCATTGCCGGCCTGCGACTCGAATAGAGCCGTCATTTCCCGTTTCCCTAGTGTGAGGGAGCCATGAACGCGCGCACCATGCAATACCAACTGGGCGATTGGTCCTCTCCGGAAGGCCGATTCCCCCGGTCTCGTTCAAATTTGTTGCGGGGTGGCCACAGTGTAGTAACATACCTACATGTGAACGCTATCAGGCGAGAGGCGGAATGAAGCGCGTTACGAGCCGCGAACTCAATCAGGACGTCAGCCGCGCGAAACGCTTCGCACTCGTCGAACCGGTATTCGTCACCGATCGCGGTCGCCCGACGCACGTACTCGTCAGCATCGACGCCTGGCGCCAATTGAGCGGCGAGCGCGAGAATATGGCGCAGCTGCTCGCCGCAGCGCCGGGCGACGCCCCGCTCGATCGTACCTGCCTGCACCGCGCACGCGATCGCGCAGGGGGTCACTGATGTTCCTCATCGACAGCGAAATCCTGCTCGACCTTCGCGATATGCGGACCGATGGCGACGGCGCAATGCTGGCCGGCTGGGCGCAGCGCACGTCGCGCCAATCGATGTTCCTGTCGGCGCTTTCGCTCGTCGAACTGGAAAAGGCCGCTGCGATCGCGGCGAAGCAGGGCAAGGCGGCGGGCGCCGCATGGCGCGGCTGGATCGACGGCCAGCTGCTCCCCGCGTTCGACGGTCGTATCCTGCCGGTCGACATCGCCGTCGTACGCCGCCGCGCGGCGCTGCCGCTCGACCGGGACAGCGACGCGCTGCTCGCGGCGACGGCGCTGGAACATGGGCTGACCCTCGTTACCTATCGGGCCGCGGAGTTTCGCGGCGCAAGGCTGAAGCTGCTGGACCCGCGCCGCGCCGCGCCCGACACGGCAGAGGATGGCGACTGGCGCGAAGCGACGCGCGCGCGGTCGCCATGGATCCGCAACCTGTTTATCCGCGGGTGAGTTTCAGGCAGCCACCGTTACAGGCCATGGGTCGTCGTCGTTGGCGGCGGGCTTCTGCCCATCGGTCCGGGTCGGGCGGCTTCGCCGCAAACGTGCGCGGAGGCGCCTGAACGGCGCCAGCATCGCAGCCATCCGGACGGATGCCCATGCCTTCATCGAATTGAAGCGTGCGAAAGTCGACAAGGCCCATGTGGCGATCATTGCGTCGACATAGGCGGTCATGTCCCATGCCAGCGCGATGGCGAGCTCGGCCGGCAAAACTGCGGCATAAGCCTGGATGGCGAACAGGCCGACGATCAGGAACAGCACATGCTTGCGCTCGAACCGCTCGACGAGGCGGATCGGCTCCTCGACCGTTACCCGATGGAGCCAGCGCGCGGCATCGGTACCCGGCGCGAACAACATCACGGCGATCAAGCTCGCAAGAAACAACGCAAAAACCATCGCGGCCCCTCCGTTCCCCGAAAGTCTGGAGATAGGTCGCTGCACCGCGGAAACAAGCGGGGACAGCCGGTCAGGTCATAGCGGCACGAAACTTACCGTCAGCCCGTCCTTCGGCCGCGGGATCGGGAGCACCTGCCACTCGGGCGCATAGCCGTCGGCAACGACGATACGATGCGTCGTCACGACATGGTGGAAGAAGATTTTGGCCTGCATATACGCAAAGTGCAGCCCGAGGCACATATGCGCACCGCCGCCAAAGGGCACCCACGCATATTTGTGGCGCTCGCGCGCGACTTCGGGCGAAAAGCGCATCGGATCGAATTTTTCGGGCTCGGGCCAATGCTCTTCCATCATATGCGTATAGGCGGGGCTGACCCCCACCGACGTTCCGGCCGGGATGCGATAGCCGCCATATTCGAAATCCCTGAGCGCGCGGCGCGGGAAGCTCGGCACCGGGGGCACGAGCCGCAGCGCTTCCTTGAACGCCCATTCGGTCATCTCCAGCTCGCCAAGGCTGTTGTGCCCGACGCCCTCGCCCGCCGGGGCGACAGCGAGCATCTCTTCGCGCAACTTGTCCTGCCATTCGGGATGGCGCGCGAGTTCCCACACCAGCGTCGTGATCGAGCTGGTGATGGTGTCGTGCGCCGCCATCATCAGGAAGTTCATATGGTCGACGATCGCCTCGACGCTCATATACGCGCCATTGTCGTCGCGGGTGCGGCAGATCTGGCTGAACATATCCTCGCCTGTGCCTTCACGCCTTTCGGGAACCATCTTGCCGAAATAGTCGACCAGATAGGCGCGGCCCTTCGCGCCGCGCCCCATTGCGGTGAAAGGCAACGGCACGCGCACGACGCCGATCGACGCCTGCACCATGTCGACGAATGCCTTGTTGACCTTGTCGGCTTCCGGACCCCAGGGAATGCCGAGGAAGCTCGTCGCGGCAAGATCGAGCGTCAGTTCCTTGATCGCCGGATAGAATTTGAAGGTCTTGCCGCTCCACTTGCCGATGCGACCCTTGATTCCTTCGTTCAGCGATTCGGCATAGTGGCGCATCGGTTCGGGTTTGAACGCGACCGACAATATCTTGCGGTCGGCGCGATGCTTTTCGAAATCCATCAGCATCAGCCCGCGCGGGAACAGCAGGTTGAGCACCGGTCCCCAGCCCTGTTCGGACGAAAAGATTTTTTCGCGATCGAACATCACCAGTTCGTTCGCCTCGGGCCCGTGCAGCGCGACGCTGCGCCCGCCAAAGCTGTTGTTGCGATAGACGCGCCCATATTTGGCGACCATCCGCCGGGTAAAGCTCGGATAGTCGCGCAGCTGTTCGAGCGTGTTGCCGAGCACCGGCATCCCGTCCTCACCCGGGATATGGTCGAGCGTGCTGCCCGGGTTGCGCGGCAGCCAATGCTGCGTTTCGGGGCCGAAGCGGGCCTCCGACCATTGGATATTCGCGGGCGCGTTCATCGGGTCACATCCTCGTCCATCTTGCCTTGGCGTCATGGGTAACGCACTACTGACAACGATGCAAGTAAGCCCTTTCGCGGTACGGGACACCATTCACCGCAAATTCAACTCGACTCGCGCAATTTGCGATCCATGAAGACGGGTCGCATCCGTTGGACCCAAAAGGACAAAGCTATGGCGAAGAGTTTGAAGCGGCCCCTGTCCATCGCGCTCGGCGCGCTCGCGACGACGACGCTTGGCGGCTGCTATTATGGCGACGTCTATGGCGCGAGCTATGCCTCGGGCGGCGATTGCTCGGCACGTTACGGCGACGCCTATTATGACGGCGACGGCTATGCCTATGACGATGGCTATGGCTACGACTGCTACGATGCGTCGGATTATGGCAGCGGCTTCGTCAACATCGGCTTCGGCGGCGGCTGGTACGACAGCTATTACTACCCCGGCTACGGCCTGTGGATGTTCGACAATTATCGCAACCGCTATCCGCTGCGCGGCCAGTATCTGAACTATTGGGGCGGGCGTCGCGCCTGGTGGAAGCATCACGGCGGGCGCGGCGACTGGAAGCCGGGACGCCCCGGTGGATGGGGTCGCGGCGATCATGACGGTCGACCGGGCGATGGCCGGCCGGGCCGCCCTGGCGGATGGGGCCGCGGCGACCGCGACAATGACGGCCCACGCGGTACGCGACCCGGTCGCGGCGACGGCAACTCCGTTACGCCGCCCGCTGCCGGCAATCCCGGTCGCCCCGATCGCGGCCCCGGCCGCCCCGGCGGGTGGAACCGCCCCGACCGCGATAATGACGGCCCGCGCGGAACACGCCCCAGCCGCGGCCCCGGCAATCCCGGCAACCCGCCCGCGGCTGGCAATCCCGGGCGTCCCGACGGCGGTGCCGGCCGCCCCGGACGACCCGGCGGCTGGAATCGCGGCGATGGCAATGGCGGCCGCCCCGACCGGGGTCCGGGCGCCGGGCGCCCGCGCCCCGCTCCGGTCGCGAGCCCGCCGCCTGCTGCGCGGCCCGCGCCGGTCGCCCGCCCCGCTCCCGTCGTGCGCGAGGCGCCGCGCCCTGCACGTCAGGCACCCGAACCCAATCGCGAAGGTCGCGTCCGCGATAATTAGGATGAGGTTTCGGCGGGCGCCCGATCTGTCGCGCCCGCCGAAACGACCGTCGCCGCGACAAGGTCGCCAATGACGTTGAGCGTCGTGCGGCACATGTCGAGGAACCGATCGACGCCAAGGATCAGGCCAATCCCCTCGGGCGGCACGCCGACCGACGCGAGGATCAGCGCGATCACGGGCAGCGATCCGGCCGGAACACCTGCCGTCCCGATCCCGCCCAATATGCACACGAGCATCACGACCAACTGCTGATCGAGCGTCAGGTCGATGCCGAAGAATTGGGCGAGGAAGATCACCGTCACGCCTTCGAACATCGCAGTGCCGTTCTGGTTCGCGGTCGCCCCGATGGTGAGGACGAAGCGCGCGACCTTGTCGGGCAGGCGCAGCCGGTCATGCGCGACGCGCAGCGCCGTCGGCAGCGTCGCGTTCGACGAAGCGGTCGCAAAGGCCATCACGAACGCCTCCTGCGTCTCGCGAAAGAAGGCGACGGGCGACTTGCCGGCCAGCGTCTTCAAAAGGACGGGGAAGACAATAAACATCTGGATCGCGAGCGCGAGCAACACGACGCCGACAAAGGCCGACAGGCGGATGATCAGGTCCCAACCGAACTGCGCGGCAAGATTGAACATGAAACAGAAGACCGCGATCGGCGCGAGCTGGATGACGAGGCCGATGAGTTTCATCACCACCTCGAACACGCCCTCGACGACGGTCTTCAACGCCTCGGTCTGCGGGGTGCGGACGAGCATCAGCCCGATGCCGAAGAAGAGCGCGAAGAACATCACCGCGAGCACGTCGTTCGCGCCCATCGCGGCGAAGATATTGTCGGGGACGATCGCGACGACCGCGTCCATGCCGGTTTTCGCTTCGCCCGCACGGTCGGCGATCGCCTGCGCGCCCGCCGCGCCCTCGGCCATCAGCGAACGCGCGAGCGCGGGGTCGACCCCGGCACCCGGCTGGATCGCGTTGACGACGACGAGGCTGACGACGACCGCGATGCTCGACACCGCGATCGTGTAGACGAGGGTGCGGACGCCGACCGACTTCAGCGCACGCATCTCGCCCATTTCGGCAACGCCGACGATCAGCGCCGACACGAGCAGCGGGATGACGAGCATGAAGAGCAGACGGAGGAAAATCTGCCCCGCCGGCCCCGTTACATAGGTGGTGACCGTTTCGACCCACGCCGCGTCGGGCGCACCATAATGCACGCCCAGCCCGATTATCAGGCCAGCGACGAAGCCCGCCAGCATCCGCCAACGTAGCCGCCGGGCGCGGGCCTCATCCCGCGCCGCCTGATCGATTGCCGCCGTTTCGGCCATGGCCGGCTCCTTGCTCGCCCCGATGTGGGCGGCCCGAAGCTCGCGCGTTACGCGTTGTCGGCCGCTGGTTTATTCTCCCCTGCATCGTCACTATCACGAATATCGAGCCCGCGGGTTCCATGGTGCCCGGTATGCGCAGGGGCGTGCGGCCGTTCGGCGAAGGCGGGGTCGGGATGTTCGAGCATGCCTTCCCACTTGGTGATGACCGACGTTGCCACGGCATTGCCGACGACATTGGTCGCGGTGCGCCCCATGTCGAGGAAATGGTCGATCGCGAAAACCAGCGCGACGCCCTCGACCGGCAGGTCGAACATCGCGAGCGTCGCGGTGATGACGACAAGGCTGGCGCGCGGCACCGCCGCGATGCCCTTCGACGACACCATCAGCGTCAGCAGGATCAGGATCTGCGTCCCGATCGACAGTTCGATGCCATAGGCCTGCGCGATGAAGATCGTCGCGAAGCTCGCATACATCATCGATCCGTCGAGATTGAAGCTGTAGCCGAGCGGCAGCACAAAGCCCGAGATGCGGCGCGGCACGCCAAAGCGGTCGAGCTGTTCGAAAAGCTTCGGCATCGCCGCTTCGGACGAGGCGGTCGAGAAGGCGATCAGCAGCGGTTCGCGGATATAGCGTATCAACTGGATGATCCGCGCGCGCAGGAAGACCGCGCCGGCAGCGAGCAGCAGCACCCAGAGCAGCACGAGCGAGATATAGAATTCGATCAAAAGCTCGGCATAGGTCGCGAGGATGCCGAGGCCATATTGCGCGACGACCTTGGCCAGCGCGCCGAACACCGCGAAGGGCGCAAGGCGCATGACATAGCCGGTGATCTGCAGCATCAGCTCGGCCAGCGCTTCGGCGCCGCGAACCAGCGGCTTGCCCTTTTCACCCAGCGCGGTGAGCCCGACGCCGGCGAACAGCGAGAAGACGAGGATCTGGAGGACGTTGTTTTCCGCCATCGCCGCGATGACATTCTTGGGAAAAATATGTTCGATAAATTCGAACATATCGAGCTTCTTGACCTCGCCGACCGACTGCGCCGAAGCGGTCATGTCGACCCCGACACCGGGCTGAAGGAGATTGACCATGATCAGGCCGAGGCTGATCGAGACCAGGCTGGCGATGATGAACCAGGCAATCGCGCGTGTCCCGATGCGCCCCAGTGCGGAGCTGTCGCCCATATGCGCGATACCCGCGACGAGCGTGCCGAGGATCAGCGGCGCGACGAGCATCTTGATGAGGTTGAGGAAAATGGTCGCGAGCGTGCCGAAGCTGCGCAGCCAATATTCATAGGCCTGGCTATCGGCGGGGACGGTAACGCGGACCAGATATCCGACCACGATCCCCAGGACCATGCCGATCAATATGTACAAAGTAAGGCGACGCGCCATCCAATCACTCCCCTGTCCCGCCCCGGCGGGCAATTATCGGGCGGGGGTAACAGGGTGTCGCGCCGCGGGCAATCTCAGGTCAGGAAAAACACGATCGCGAAGCAGGTCGAAACGCCGGTGATGATGTTGAGCGGCACGCCGATCTTCACGAAATCGACGAAGCGATAGTCGCCGGCGGCGTAGACGATCGTATTCGTCTGATAGCCGATCGGCGTCGCGAAACAGGCAGACGCTCCGATCATCAGCGCGATCACCAGCGGGCGCGGATCGACGCCGAGTTCGGCCGCGATAGCGAGCGTCACCGGCGTCATCAGTGCCGCGACCGCATTGTTGCTGAGCAGTTCGGACAGGATCAGCGCGAAAAAATAGATACCGAACACCAGCACCCACATCGGCTGTCCCGCGAGCGACGGCTTGACCCAGCCGACCATCATCGCGACCGCGCCGCTCTGTTCGAGCGCCAGCCCGACCGCGAGCATCGCGAAGATCAGGATCAGCACGTCGCCGTCGATCGTCCCCCATGCCTCCTCGCTGTCGATGCAGCGCGTCACGAGGATCACGCCGATCGCGATGATCGCCGCAACGCCGATCGACATGATGTCGAACGCGGCGAGCGTCACGACGCCCAGCATGCAGAGGATTGCGATCCATGCCTTGCGGCGGCGGAACGCGCGCACCTTGGCGAGGTCGGCGCCGATCAGATGCGGATTGTCGCGCAGCGCCTCGACCTCGCGCGGACCACCCGCGACGAGCAGGCGATCGGCGGGGCGGATACGGACGCTGGCAAGATCCGGACCGGGTTCGTGCGCCGGGCGGTCGAGCCCGATGATGCGCGCGCGGACCTTTTGCAGAAAGGGGATGTCGATCAACCGCTGGCCGATCGCGGGATGATTCGACGCAATCATCGTTTCGACGACGACATCGCCCTCGGCGGGCTCGCCGCCGCCGATCCCCAGCCCGAACCGCCCCTGTTCGCGCCAGGTCATCAGCGTTGCACCATCGACGCGGACGATCAGACGGTCACCCGCGGTCAATATCCAGCTGTCGAGATCGGCACCGCGCACCGCCACCGAACCGCGGCGCACGCCGATGATACGACCCGATCGCGGCAAGTCCCTGAACGCCTCGACCGTCATGTCGACAAGTGCATCATCCTCGCCCAGCACCAGTTCGGTCAGATATTGATGCGCGTCATGCGTCCCCGCAGGCCCCCGCACGGGCTTGTCGGAGGGTAGCAGCCACCACATCAGCGCGAGACCGATCATGCCCGACGCCGCGGTGACGAGGCCGATGTGCGTGATCTCGAAAATGCCGAAGCGCTCCATCCCCGCCTGCCGCACAATGCCGTCGACAACGAGGTTGGTCGAGGTCCCGATCAGGGTCAGCGTGCCGCCGAGCACCGCCGCGATCGACAGCGGCATCAGCAATTTTTTCGCGCTGACCCCGGTGACTTCGGCCAGCTTCATCATGATCGGGATCAGCACCACGACGACCGGCGTGTTGTTGAGGAAGGCCGAGGCGAAGAGCGCGCCGACGAGCACCTCGACGATGGCAAGACGCGGATGCTTCTCGGCCCGCTTCATGATCGCATCGGCGACACGCTGGATCACCCCGGTGCGGATCAATGCACCCGACAGCACGAACATCGCGCCGATGACGATCGGCGCCGAGTTCGAGAAGACCGAATACATTCCGTCGGCATCGAGAATGCCGAGCGCGAGATAGGTACAGGCGCCAAGGATCGCGATGACGGTTGCGGGCAATCGTTCCATCAGGAAGCCGACGAACATCGCGGCGAGAATGATCAGCGACAGGACAGCCTGATGGGTTTCGATGAAAGCTCGGACCGCCTCGATCATGTCAACCGTTCTGCGCCCGGTGCAGCAATTTATGGTCGGCGAGCACGAGCGCCATCATCGCTTCGACCACCGGTGCGCCGCGGATGCCGACGCACGGATCATGGCGTCCCTTGGTAACGATATCGGTCGCCTCGCCCGCCTTGTTGACCGTTGGCACCGGGGTGAGGATCGAACTGGTCGGCTTGAACGCGACGCGGACGACGACGGGCTGGCCGGTCGAGATGCCGCCCGCGATACCGCCGGCATTGTTCGACAGGAAATCGGGGCGATTGCTGCCGTCAGTGGCGGGGCGCATCGGATCGGCATTTTCCTCGCCGCGGAGACGCGCAGCGTGGAAGCCCGCGCCGATTTCGACGCCCTTCACCGCGTTGATGCCCATCATCGCGGCCGCAAGGTCGCTGTCGAGTTTGGCATAGATGGGTGCGCCCCAGCCTGCGGGCACGCCGCTCGCGGCGCATTCGATGACCGCGCCCAAGGAACTGCCCGCCTTGCGCGCAGCGTCCATCAAGCCTTCCCAGCGCTGCGCCGCGGCGGGATCGGGACAGAAAAAGGGATTGCGATCAATTTCTTCGAGATCGAAGTTCGCAGGATCGATCGCATCGCCGCCGATTTCGGCGACCCAGGCGTGAATCTGCACCTCGGGAATCACGAGCCGCGCGACGCCGCCCGCGGCGACGCGCGCCGCGGTCTCGCGCGCGCTCGACCGGCCGCCGCCGCGATAGTCGCGGATGCCATATTTGGCGTCATAGGCATAATCGGCGTGGCCGGGGCGGTACGCCTGCGCGATCTCGCCATAATCCTTCGATCGCTGGTCGACATTCTCGATCATCAGGCTGATCGGCGTGCCCGTCGTCTTGCCTTCGAAAATGCCCGACAGGATGCGCACCTGATCGGGTTCCTGCCGCTGCGTCGTATGGCGCGACTGGCCGGGGCGGCGCTTGTCGAGAAAGGGTTGGATATCGGCCGTGGACAGCGAGAGGCGCGGCGGGCATCCGTCGACGACGGCTCCGAGCGCGGGACCATGGCTCTCCCCCCAAGTGGTGAAGCGAAGAACGCGTCCGAAGCTGTTGAAACTCATGACCCTACCCCAAGCGGCCGAATGCGGGTGCATAGTCGGCGCGGCCGCCTTGCGGCCATATAGCGCCCGAGTCCAGCATCATCGCCATCAAATGCGGGCCCGCAAAGGGCGAGACGAAGCGCGCGGCAAGCTCGGGCGCATAACCGAAGCGGGGGTAATAGCTTTCATGACCAAGGACGAAGCCGATCGCCACGCCCTGTCCGCGAAGCGAAACCAACCCCGCGCGGATCAGCGCATCGCCGATCCCCCGCCCCTGAAGGCCGGGCGCGACCGAAACCGGCGCGAGACCCGCGGCCGAAAGCGGCGCCCCGTCGGCCTCGACATCCATCCGGCTGAACAGCACGTGTCCGACGACATCGCCGCCCTGTTCGGCGACAAGCGACACCATGACGTCACCGTCCGCACCCAGCATCCGGACAAGCTCGGCTTCGCCCTGATGACCATATTCGGTCCCGCCGAAGGCGGCGCGGATTAGGCTGTCGATGGCCTCGTCATCCTCCGCGCGTGCGGGACGGATGACGAGCGGATCAGGCAAGCGCGATGTCCGGGGCGTCTTCCTGCTTCATCCCGACGGTGTGATAGCCGGCGTCGACATGATGCGTTTCGCCGGTGACGCCGCCCGACAGGTCGCTCAGCAGATAGAGCGCCGAGCCGCCGACATCGTCGATGGTGACGTTGCGGCGCAGCGGCGCATTATGCTCGTTCCATTTGAGGATCAGGCGGAAATCGCCGATACCGCTCGCCGCCAGCGTCTTGATCGGACCAGCCGAGATCGCGTTTACGCGCACGCCCTGCGGACCGTAGTCGTTGGCGAGATATTTGACGCTCGTCTCAAGCGCCGACTTAGCCACGCCCATGACGTTATAGTGCGGGATCACCTTTTCGGCGCCATAATAGCTGAGGGTCAGCAGCGAGCCGCCGCCCTTGCCCGTTTCGGGGTCGAAGGGCGTCATCATCGCCGCGGCGCGCTTGGCCACCGCGGTGAAGCTGTAAACGCTGATGTTCATCGTCATCAGGAAGTCGTCGAGCGTCACATCGGCATAATGGCCGCGCAGCGCCTCCTTGTTCGTATAGCCGATCGCATGCACCACGAAATCGATCGACGGCCAGCGCGCCGAAAGCGCGCCGAAAGCGGCGTCGAGATTGTCCATGTCGGACACGTCGCAATCGATCAGGAAATCGCAGCCGAGTTCGTCGGCGAGCGGCTTGACGCGCTTCAGCATCACGTCGCCCTGATAGGAAATCGCCAGCTCGGCGCCGTGCGCGTGGAGCGCCTTGGCAATACCCCAGGCAAGCGATTTGTCGTTCGCAAGGCCCATGATCAGCCCGCGCTTGCCCTTCATCAGACCCGTCATTTTTCTTCTCCGGCCGTTTTGGCTTCAAACTTTACATCGTCGACGCGCCCAATAGCGTCGTGGCCCAAATCCTCAACCTCTACCAAAGCGGCATTGAGTTCGGCGCCCATCACCATACCCAATCCGACGAGATAGAAAAAGAAGAGCGCGACCATCACACCCGCAAGGCTGCCGTAAGTTGCGTCATAGCTGAGCAGGCTGGCGAGCAGCGGCGGCAGCGCCAGCGTGACCCCGACCCACCAGAGCGTCGTGAACAGCGCGCCGGGCCATTTGGGGAATTGCCGCCGCCGGTATTTCGACGGAGTCAGGCTATAGAAGAGCATGTAAATCGCGAGGAACAGCCCGAAACCCGATACCCCGCGCGAGATCGCGACGACGCCGACCGATTGATATTTTTCGGGCAGCACGCGCGTAACAAACTGTTCGATCCCGACGATCAGCACCTGCATACTGAACGACAGCAGCATCAACACGACCGCGCCGGTGATGATACCGATCGACAAGAGCCGATAGTGGAAAAAGCCCTTGGAAAAATGCGTGCCATAGGCGCGCCGCAAGATGTCGCGCACCGTCTCGATCAGGCTGCCCACCGTCCACAGCGCGACGAGCGCGCCGAGCCAGAGGAAGATGCCGGTGCGCGCGGTCATCACTTCGCGGATCGGCCCCGACAGCGCCTTTGCAACGGTTGGCGGCATCGTCGAGAAGACCGCCTCGATCGCCGCTTCGCCGCCGCTGCTGCCGCCAAAGAGCGACAGCGCGGCGGCGAGCAGGATGAAGAAGGGGAAGAGCGCGATCAGCGCCAGATAGGCAAGATTGCCCGCATGAATGAAGCCGTCGGTATAGGTGCCGACGACGACGCGGCGGACGATATGATAGGCGCGCGTTCCCGGTCCGAGCTGTTCGCGGCCGCGTGCGATGACGCCCTCGGCGCGCGCGCGCAGCTTGACGCGCTTGGCGCGTTCGGCCCGCGCTTCGGGCGAGTGGGGCGAATGGCCTTCCGCCAGAAATTCCTGGCCCACCTCTTCGGCCACTTCGCGCTCGAGTGCGGCGACGATCTTCTTTTCGCTGGCGTCAGCCACGCGTCACACGCCAAGCTCCGCCCGCACGTCGCGCGGATCGGTCCATTCGCTGAGCAGCTTGATCAGCGCCTCGTCGTCGGCGGGCAGGTCGACCATCAAACGGACGAGCTGGTCGCCGCGGCCGCCGCTCTTCTGACTGAACCCCTTTCCTTTGAGGCGCATCACCTTGCCGGACGAGGAACCCGCCGGGATCGACAGCATGACGGGGCCGTCGACGGTCGGCACCTTGATCTTGGCGCCCTTGACCGCCTCGTTCAGCGTCACCGGCAGGTCGAGCCGGATATTGGTACCCTCGCGCACATAAAAGGGATGATCCTTGACGGTGATCGTCACGATGCCGTCGCCGGTGCCGCCGGGGCCCTGCTGCCCCTTGCCGGCGAGGCGCATCTGCGTCCCGGTTTCGACCCCGGCGGGCAGCTTCAGGTCGATCGTGCCGCCGCCGGCCAGCGTGATGCGCTGCGGCGCCTGCGTCGCGGCGTCGATGAAGGATACCGAAAGGCGATAGGCGACATTGGCGCCCTTGGCCGACGGCGCACTGCGCCCGCCGAAACCGCCGAACGGTCCGCCGCCACCGCCGCGGCCGCCGAATAGGCCTTCGAAAATGTCGCCGAAATCGGCGCTTTCGTTGCCGAAGCCGCCCTGCCCGCGCGGATCGCCGCGAAAACCGCCGCCGCCATAGCCGAAGGGCATCGCGGGATTGCCGTCGCCGTCGATTTCGCCGCGATCAAATTGCGCGCGCTTGGCCTTGTCGGACAAGAGGTCATACGCCTTCGTCACGTCGGAGAATTTCTCCGACGCCTTCGGATTGTCCTTGTTCTTGTCGGGGTGCAGTTCCTTGGCGAGCTTGCGATAGGCGGACTTGATTTCCGCATCGCTTGCACTCTTCGCAACGCCCAGGGTGGAATAGGGATCGGCCATCTTGCTCCTGTAGCCCGATAAGTGACTGGGCGTGAAGCCCGATTGCGTGCGCGATGTGGGAATGTCCAGCGAGGCGGTCAAGTTCCCCATATCGCGCTCGACCGCGCCCGCGTGCCGCATTATGACCGCGCGGATGAGCGACGATCCCTTTGCCCTGTTCGACAGCTGGTTCGCCGAAGCGCGCGCCAGCGAGCCCAATGACTCCAACGCGATGGCGCTCGCAACGACGACGGCCGACGGCCATCCGTCGCTGCGCATGGTGCTGCTGAAGGGGCATGGGCCGGACGGGTTCGTCTTCTACACCAACCTCGACAGCCGCAAGGGCAATGAACTGGCGGCAAACCCGCATGTTGCACTGCTCTTTCACTGGAAGTCGCTGCGCCGACAGATTCGCATCGAGGGGCCGGTCGAACAGGTCGATGACAGGGTCGCCGACGCCTATTTCGCGACGCGCAGCCGCGACAGCCAGCTTGGCGCCTGGGCGAGCGACCAGTCGCGCCCGCTCGACGCGCGCGCCACCTTCGAGGCGCGCTTCGAGGAAATGCAGGCGCGTTTCGCGGGACAGGACGTGCCCCGCCCGCCGCGTTGGTCGGGCTGGCGCGTTAATCCTTCGCGCATCGAATTCTGGCAGGATCGCGCCCACCGGCTGCACGAACGCACGCTGTTCGAACGCGCCGGCGATGGCTGGACGAAAGGATATCTATATCCATGAGCGCTGCACGCCGCCTTCCGATCAGCCAGGTCGACGCCTTTGCCGACCGGCCTTTTACCGGCAATCCCGCGGCAGTGATGCCGCTCGAGGAATGGCTCGACGATGCGACGCTGCAAGCCATCGCGGCCGAGAACAACCTTGCCGAAACCGCCTTCCTGATCCCTGACGAGAGCGGCGAGGCCGATTATGAGCTGCGCTGGTTCACCCCGACGATCGAAGTCGCGCTGTGCGGCCATGCGACGCTGGCAAGCGGGCATGTCCTGCTTTCAGCAGCGCAATGGCGCGGCGACATGCGCTTTCGCACCCGCAAGGCGGGGATCTTGACGGTCGCGCGCGACGGTGACGACGACGACCAGGACCGTTACCGCATGAAGCTGCCCGCCTATCGCGCGGCCGCGAAGCCGATGCCCGATATCGCGCGTGCCATGGGCGGCGATGTCGTCGAAACGCTGTGGCACGACGGCGGCTATGCGCTGATCGCCTATCGCAGCGCCGAAGACGTGCGCGCCCTGACGCCCGATCTGGCCGCACTGAGCGAAGGCGACATCCTGTACATCGCGACCGCGCCCGGCGCGGGCGACCCATCGGGCGCCGATGTGGTCAGCCGTGCCTTTGCACCGGGTGCGGGAATTCCCGAAGACCCGGTGACCGGTTCGGCGCACAGCGTGCTGACGCCCTATTGGACGACGCGCCTCGGGCGCGACCATTTCGCGGCCTATCAGGCGAGCGCGCGCGGCGGCCATGTCGGCTGCCGCCTCGACGGCGACATGGTCGAACTCAGCGGCACCTGCGTCACCACATTGGTTGGCGATTTCCTGCTCTGATGCTCGAAGCGGCGCCGATCGGCGCCGCCGTTTCAAAGCGCCTCTGTCAGGTCGGCGAGATGCCGGCGCAATTCGGGGAACTGGTCGTCGGTCGTCACGCCCAGCCGCACGATCGTCACCCGCTGCGACGGCGACACGATGATATATTGCCCCTGATGACCGATGCACGCGAACAGGTCGTTCGGCCCCCGGTCGGGCCATAGCGCGGGGGTCACGCCCGCGGGCCGTTTCCGGTTGAGCCAGATATGACCGCCATAGCCGGCATCCTTGCCCGAGGGCGTCAACATGAAGCGGATCCAGGTTTCGGGTAGCAGCCGCTGACCGTTCACCACGCCGCGATTGCGCAGGAATTCGCCGAATTTCGCATAGTCGCGCGCCGTTGCGTGCATGATCGACCCGCCGATCATCGTCCCGCGCGCATCATATTCGGGTGTCAGGCTGGTCATCCCGAGCGGTTCCACCAGCCGGCCGGCGATAAAGTCGCGCATCGCGTCACGCCGCGCATCGGGGTTTCGCGACGGCGTCAGCGTGTCCGCCAATATATCCGACAGGATCACGCTGGTCGCCGAGCTGTAGTTGAAAACCTCGTCGGGCTGCGCGGCCGCCGGCTTCGCTTCGGCGAAACCCGCCATATCGTCCGCCGCGCTGCCGAACAACATCGTCACCGTGTCGCCCTGCCACACCGGGTCGCCATTTTCGACATGCTCGAGCCCCGACGACATGTGGAGCAGGTGGCGCAGCGTGATCGCGCCGCGCGGATCGCCGCTACGCTGCCAGGCGGCGACGGGCGCGGGTCCGTCGAGCGACAATTGGCCGTCGGCAACGAGGAAGCCGGTGAGCACCGCGGTGATGCTTTTCGCCATCGACCAGCTGATCAGCTTGCTGTCGGCACCGAAACCCGCGCCATAGCGTTCGTAAATCAGCTCGCCGTCGCGCAGCACTAGGAGCGCGCGCGTCTGCCCGACGTCGTCGGCATCGCTGAACAGCGCGTCGGCGCGGGTCCGGATCGCCGCGGGCAAGGCGGGCAGCGCTTGCGGCGTATCGGCCGCAGCGATATTGTCGATCGAAGCGCCGAATTTCGGCGCGGGCGATGCGGGCGCCATATTGCCCTGCCCCGCCGCCTGCGTGAGCGACCAGGCACCCAGCATCGCGAGGGCGGCACTTGCCAGCAGCCGTTTTTTCGTGATCATGGCATGGGTGACTAGCACCAACCCGACCGGTCCTTCAACGGGCGAGGCAACGCCCGCAGCTCCGCCGCCGGCCGCTCCCGTCCCGCCGCCTGCCGAAAAGCCCAAAGGGCCAAGCCGTTCGGGCGGCTGCCTGCCGTGGGTGCTGGCGATCGCGGTCCTGTTCGGCATCTTCGCGGTCTGGAAATTCCCCTCGTTCAAGGCGCAAGCCGAACTCGGTTCGGCCTATGCCGCGCGCATCGGCTGTTCGTGTCGTTATGTGCAGGGGCGCAGCCTCGACAGCTGCCAGGGCGACTTCGAACCGGGGATGGAAATGGTTTCGCTGAGCGAGGATCCCGCGACCAAAACGGTCACCGGGAGCGTCCCGCTGCTCGCATCGCGCTCGGCGCGCTATGCAGGTGCGAGCGGTTGCCTGCTGTCGCCCGAAAACTAGGGTCAGAGGTACAAGGCCAAAGCACGGCCGTTGCCAGCAACATTCCCTACTCCGTCTCTTCCCATGCCGCGGGCAGGATCGCCGATACATGACGGCGGCGCCACTCGCCCGGCGACATGCCAAGCTTGCGGCGAAAAATGGCGCATAGGTGCGCGTGGCTGGAAAAGCCCGTGGCAAAGGCGATCTCGGCGACCGACAACGGCCGGTTCATCAGGAACCAGCAGGCGCGGCGTAACCGCTGGCGCAGCATATATTGCGCCGGGGTCAGGCCCGTCGCGCGCGCAAAATGGACGATCAGGCTGTTGACCGACATGCCCACCCCGGCCGCCATTTCCTCGACCGACAGTGACGATTCGAGCTGGGTCTGGATATAGGCCATCAGATCGTTGATGCGCGCGACCATCGCGGGCGGTTCCGGTCGCACGACCATCCCGTCGAGCGTTTTGGCAAGGATCGATATCAGCGGGTCGGCAGCGCCGGCGTCCCCGCCAAGCAGGGCGCGCACGAGCGCGGCAAGCGCCAGGTCATAATGCGCGGCGAGCGCACGCGTATCAGGCGTCACCGTCAGCCGCGATATCGGGATTTCCACCTCGACATAGCGGACCGCCCCGCCTTTCGCCTCGCCATGGTAGCGACGCCCGGCTGGCGCCAGCCACATTTCACCCGGCAGGGGATCGCCCAACGAGGTGCGCTGCCCGTCGAGCCATGTTTCGAGCCAGTGATAGCTGCCCGCCTCATATAGATAGAGCGCATGGACATCGCGCTCGATCGTCCAGCTAGACGGCCCATCGATCCGGTCCACGATCGAGGCGACCTTGAGTCCACCCACTTCCATGACGCGATTATGGCAAGAATGGGAGAATCTGAAAGCCTGCTATCTTTGCGAATTATATGGTTAAATCGCCGCTTCAAAATCCCCGATCGTCGATGATCGTCGGGCAAAAACCGTTGCGGACGAGATCATAAGTGCGCCCTGCGCACGCAACCCAGACCCCCCCCAAGGCGGGCGGCGAATACGCCGCCCGCCACCTTTTTAAACCGACGAAAACAGCGTCTTGCTTCAATTTGCCGCGAGGAACGCGTCCATCGCGGCATTGACCGCATCGGGGGCGTCCCACGGCACGAAATGGCCGCTGTCAGGCACCTTGACGATCGTCACGCCGGGAACGAGCTCCGCCATCCCGTCGAGGTTGCACGGCGGCAGGGCAACATCGTCGAGCGCCCAGATGACGAGCGTGGGAATAGCGAGTTTCGGGAACGGAACCGCGGGCGGTTCGGCAAAGGGTTCGTCCATCGCGGGGACGTTGATCGGCGAACCGCGATACCAGTTGATCATCGCGCGGCAGGTATCGCGATCCTCCCAGTCCTTGAGCAAGCGGCCGATTTCGTCGGCAGGCTGGAGCCCCCCGCTCGGCACGCGCCCTGCAAAGGCGTGCGCGAGAATACCGGCAATGCCATGCTCCTCGATGATCGCGTCGCTCGCAGGATCGCGGAAGGTACGGATATATTGGCTTGCGGCCCGCTGCTCGGGATCGACCGCGAGCAGGCGACCGAAGATGCCGGGATGCGGCGCATTGGCGATGACGGCGCGCGTCACCCGGCCCGCCCATGCGGGATGCAGCCCGCCCGGCTGCCCGCCAAGCGCCACACCCCAGGCGATCGCGCCGCCCCAGTCGTGCCCGACGATGGTGAACTTCTCGACCCCGAGCGCGTCGGCAAGCGCGAAGATGTCGGCGATCAACTTGTCGGGGGTGTAGGATTCGACATCCTGCGGCTTCGACGACCCGCGGTAACCGCGCTGGTCGGGTGCGATGCAGCGGAAACGGTCCGCAAAATGCGGCAGTTGATAGCGCCAGGTCCGGTGCGATTCGGGAAAACCGTGCAGGAACATCAGCACCGGCGCATCGCGCGGCCCCATGTCGACCACGTCGAGTTCGACCCCGGTCGAAAGCGCCACGCGTTGCTGTTCGAAATCGCCGATCATCCATTCCGCTCCTTTGGTTTCTTTTCAAAACCAATCTGGCGGCGATCGTTGCGGCTGGCAAGCTGCAACAAATGGCGGGCCGCTATTCGGGCGGCGTCATGTTCGTCTCGTCCTGCGGCAGCGTCTTGAAGATCGGCCATTCGCGCATATCGCCGCCGCTGCGGCACCGGCGCGACGACAGTTCGCGTTCGCCGCGCAGCACGGTGAGCCCGCCGTAGAAGCTTTCGGGGGTGCTTCCCTCCTCGGTCATCCCGATGCTCGGCGCCGACCAATGGGCATAGACGACATAATTATAGTCGCCGCTGACGAAGCGCAGCGTCTGGTCCTCTGCGCGCGGATAGAGCGTGCGATGATAAAAGACGCGATGGCTCGGCGCGTCGGCGACGATGCGCAGCTCGGTCTTGGCTTTCGTGCCATAGCGATAGACGAGCGCATCGCCCTCTTGCGTGACCGTCAACTGCTTGGTGCCGAAGCTGCACGCGAAAACGGGTTCGGGCGCGGCGGCAAGCACCATCGCGAGCAGCAGGCTCACGGATAGCTGACCGTCTTGGGTACTTCGGGGATCGGGATGAATTCTTCGCTGTCGCCGGGAACGAGCGGGAATTTGCGCTCCTTCCACTCCGCCTTCGCTTCGTTGATGCGATCGCGCGACGAGCTGACGAAATTCCACCAGACATGGCGCGGCGTCGTGAACGCCTCGCCGCCCAGCAGCATCACGCGCGCGTCGCTTGTCGCGCGCAGCGTCATCGCCTGGCCGGGCTTCAATATATAGAGGCTGTAACGTTCGAGCGGCTCGCCATCGAGGGTCGCATCGCCGATCGCGACGAGCACCGCGCGCTCGTCGGCTTCCGCATCGATCGGCAGCGTCGCGCCCGCGTTCATCAATATATCGGCATAAATGGTCGCGCTGTGCTGCGTCGTCGGTGCGGTCACGCCCCACAGGCTGCCCATGACGACGCGCGCCGAGACATTGCCATCCTCGACCAGCGGCAACCTGTCGGCGGGAACATGCTCGAACGCCGGGTCGATCTCTTCTTTCCCGTCAGGAAGCGCGAGCCAGGTCTGCATTCCCGAAATGCCCGAACCCGTGGTGCGCTCGGCCTGCGGCGTGCGCTCCGAATGCACGATACCGCGCCCCGCGGTCATCAAATTGCACGCGCCGGGACGGATCGTCGCATAGGTGCCGAGGCTGTCGCGATGGTCGATCGCGCCTTCGAACAAATAGGTCAGCGTCGACAGGTTGATATGCGGGTGCGGGCGCACGTCCATCCCTTGCCCGATGTCGAAATGCGCGGGGCCGAACTGGTCGACGAAGATGAAGGGCCCGACCATCGTCCGCGCCTTGTTCGGCAAGGTGCGGCGCACGTCGAACGCGCCGATATCGTGGGTCGAGGGCGTGATGACGGTGAACATCAGATTTTCTCCACGTAAATGCCGCCGATATTTTCGACATGCCCGATCGAAAGCAACTGGTTCGCGACGGCGATCCCGTCCCGGCCGACTTCGCACAGGATATTGCCATGAACGAAACCGTGCCCTTCGAACGACGCGCGCTCCATGATCATATAGATGCCGTCGATGCAGATGCTGTCAGGGTCGAGCGGCCATGCACCGGGGTAGAATTTCCACAGCGCCGCCTTCGCGATCATCGCGTCGAGCTGTTGCAATTCGGCCGCATCGACCGGGAAGGATCGTGTCATGACTGCGGCGGGCTGTTTCACCTTCGGACCGTAAGCGCTGGTCTTCGTCACCACCCGCGCCGAGCCGTCCGCCGATCGGCGCAGCGTAACCACAAATTGCGATCCGGCCGTCTGCTGGAGAAACAACCGGATAATTTCGGCATCGTCACCGTTGGCACCCTTTTTCCAGATGGGTGCCTCGCCCATGCGTACGAGGCTCGCGTCGAACCCGGCCAAACCGCCCCAACTGCCATCGAGCGTGCTGAACTCGGGCGGGAACATCTCTCCTGCAAACTTGGCAGGCTCACCAGCTCCGACGCCCGTCGGGCACAGCGCGCAAACCAATGCGGCAGAGAATAATCGCAGTACTCTCCGCCCACTCATTGCCCGCCGAGTCTTTCGAGCGTTTTTCGGGTCTTTTCGGTTTCGACATTGCCCGTGTTGAGGGTCGAGTTCGGCTCTAGCAACAGAACATGGCATTCGCCGTCCAGCGCCTCGGGGCAATGTTCGACGCCGTGCGGGACGATGATGAACTCGCCGGGTTCGACGACCACGTCGCGGTCGCGAAACGCCATCTTCATCCGGCCGACGACGACGAGGAAGAGCTCATCCTCTACCTCATGATGGTGCCAGTCGAACCGGCCTTCGAGCTTGACCAGCTTGACCTGGAAATCATTGATGTCGCCCGCGACGCGCGGGTTCCACGCATCGGGGATTTTCGCAAAGGCTTCGGCTAGGTTGACCTTGTCCATCATCAGCCCTCCCCCGGCGCGGTCGCCTTGATCGCGAGCGCGTGGACACGCTGCCCCGGCAGGTCGCCGAGCGCCTTGTTCACCGCGCGCTGGCGCGCGACGCGATTCTGGCCGGCGAAGCCCGCCCACTCGATATTCAGGCTGAAATGCGACTCGCCGCTGCCGTCGTCGCCCATATGGCCATGATGGCTGGCGCTATCGTTGTTGAGGGTGAAATTCGCGTCGGGAAAAGCTGCGCGAAGCAGGCTTTCCATCTCTTGCTGCACGGGGCCTTTGTTGCTCATGGGCTTGACCATAAGCGCTCCATCGCCAAATTATAAGGCCTCCCAAAGATCAGGTTCCACCCTTCGATTCCGAAAGCCTATCGTGCCGTCTTCTGCCCGCCCCACCCGTTTTCATGGTCGCGTCCCGCGCGAAGAGCGCTGCGCCGCGCCCGGTTGCCGCGAGGCGGGCGAGTTTCGCGCGCCGGTATCGTCGCACCGTTCGCCCGACGGGCCGCCGCCGTACCGCTGGCTGTGCCTCGACCATGTGCGCGAATTCAACGCGGGCTATAATTTCTTCGAAGGGATGAGCGCCGACCAGATCATGGCGGCGCAGTCGCCGACCGCAGGCTGGGAAACCGAAAGCCGCGCCTTCCGTCCCGCGGGCAGCGCCGACCTGCCGCCGCGCTGGGCCGACTTCCGCGATCCGATGGACGCGCTCGGCGCACGCTTTCGCCAGCGGATGGATGCCGCGCGGCGCGAGGCGGCCAACCCCGGGCTGTCGCGCGAAGAGCATGACGCGATGCAGCTGATGGCGCTGCCCGCCGACGCCGACCGCGCGGCGCTGCGGCGGCGCTACAGCGAGCTCGTGCGCAAATATCATCCCGACCGGAATGGCGGCGATCGCAGTTTCGAAGCCCGGCTGGGTGCGGTAGTCGAAGCCTATCAGTTGCTCAGGAAGAGCAAGGCATTCGCATAGGAGATGCACAATGACCGACCTGAACGAAGCGCGGATCGAGGTGGTGCGCCGCCATATGGCGCTCGAGATCACGCACGATTGGGACGGTGTCCTCGCGACCTTCGATCATCCGCGCTACGAGCTGATGGGGCCCGGCACGATCTTCGACGGCGAGACGGCAGTGCGATCCTATTTCGCGACATCGCGCGAACCCTTTCCCGATCAGGCGAACGAAGTGATCGCGATCGCCGCCGACGAGAGCACGAATACGGTGCTCGTCGAATTCTGGCTGACGGGCACGCATCTCGGTCCGCTGAAGCTCGGCCTCCGAACGATCCAACCCACGGGAAAAGCCTTCCGCATTCGTATGGCCGCCAGCTTCGAATTCGCGCCGGGCGGCGACAAGATCGTCTGCGAACGCCCCTATTATGACCAGTCGGCGGTGATGAAGGCGCTCGGCCTCCTTTAGACTATCGCCACGAAAGGCGTTGCAAGCCGCAACCCATGACGATACCGCGACGGCGAAGCGCCGCCGCGCGGCGACTCTCCCCGTTTGCTTGCTGGACTTTGCCATGATCGATATCCCGAACAGCCTTCCCGACCACCACGGCTCGACGCTGCTTGCGGCGCCCGATACCGAGGTCGATGCGCGCGAGATGTTCGGTGTCGATATCGACATGAAGGTGCCGGCGTTCAGCGAGGCCGACGAGCGCGTCCCCGATCTCGACCCGGCTTACGTCTTCGACGGCGACACCACGCTCGCGATCCTCGCGGGCTTCAAATATAACCGCCGCGTGATGGTCCAGGGCTATCACGGCACCGGCAAGTCGACGCATATCGAACAGGTTGCGGCGCGCCTCAAATGGCCGTGCATCCGCGTCAACCTCGACGCGCATATCAGCCGTATCGACCTCGTCGGCCGCGACGCGATCGTGCTGCGTGACGGCCAGCAGGTCACCGAATTTCGCGAAGGCCTGCTCCCCTGGGCGCTGCAGACCCCGACCGCGCTCGTCTTCGACGAATATGACGCGGGCCGCCCCGACGTGATGTTCGTCATCCAGCGCGTGCTCGAGACCGAGGGCAAGCTGACGCTGCTCGACCAGAACCGCGTGATCCGCCCGAACCCGCATTTCCGCCTCTTCTCGACCGCGAACACCGTCGGCCTCGGCGACACGAGCGGGCTCTACCACGGGACGCAGCAGATCAACCAGGGTCAGATGGACCGCTGGAACATCGTCGTCACGCTGAACTATCTGCCCGCAGCGACCGAAAGCGCGATCATTCTCGCGAAGGTGCCGGGCACCGACGACACGACCGTCGCCAATATGGTCAAGGTTGCGGACCTGACGCGGCAGGGCTTCGTGGGCGGCGACATCTCGACCGTGATGTCGCCGCGCACGGTGATCAGCTGGGCGCAGAACACCGCGATTTTCAACAATATCGGCTTCGCCTTCCGCCTCTCGTTCCTCAACAAGTGCGACGAGGCCGAACGGATGATCGTCGCCGAATATTATCAGCGCGTATTCGGCGAAGACCTGCCCGAAAGCGTCGTCGCCCGCTAAGCGGTCATTTCAGCACGGTTGCTGCGTCCACCACCCGGACGTCGTGCATCATGCCCATATAGGCTTCGAAATAGCCCTTGTGCGACGCGCCGACGATCGCGAGCGCGCGCGCGCCGGGGCGAACCGCCATCGCGGCGCGGATATTGGCGACCATGCGCAGGTTCCGCGTTTCCCACCAGCCGGTGTAACGGCGCCCATATTGCTGCGGACTCGTATCGGCGAGCGCGGCGCCGAAATCGGTGTCGAAGGCGAGGCGCATCGTTTCCGGCTGGTTATAGAAGCGATAGAGCGCCATGACGCCCTCGCCGTCGAGTCGGGTCTCGAGCGCCTTTTCCGCCGCGATCCGGTCCTTCAACAATGGCGTGTCCCAGATCCGCTGCAGCGCGGCGCCATAGCCGGGATCCTTGTCGAGCGACGCGGTCACGCCGTCCGCGCTATGATCGTCAGTCGCATAGACGCGCTCGAGCCCGAGCCGCGCCGCCAGCGCCGACCCGATCAGGAAATTCTCGTTGCGCCCCGTCATCGCCTTGTCGAGCACCGCGACGAGCGTCGGATCGAGCCCGTCGCCCGCGCGCCGTTCGTTCGCGGGGAGCCGCAGCCACTGGACCAGCGCCGACGGACGCTCGCCCCCCGCCAGGAACAGCGCCGCGAGGCGGCGGCGATCGGCGGGTGCCGGATCGGTAGGCCAGGCGGCGAGCAGCCTGTCGGCCTCGACCGTCGCCGCAACCATGTCGAGCCCGACGATCTTTTGCGCAGCGCCCGGGTCCCAGCAATAGTCCGCTGCCCCCGGATAGAGCGGCTTGTAACGAACCAGCAACTCGCAATCGGGGCCCGAAAGCCCCTCGATCGTGATGATCGCCGGTTTCCACGCGGCAAGGCGCGCGAGCAGCGGCTCGAGGCTTTCGGGCTTGAAGTCCTTGGGCAGTCCCGACAGGTGCGGCGATCCCAGCACGAGCAATTCGCCCGGCGCCCCCGTGACTCCGTCCTTGAGCCGGCCCGGATCGAAGGCCGGGACATAGGCCCCGGGGGCCGCCATCGTCAGCAGCAACGCGGTGAAAGCCGTCACGAAACCCCTCCCCTGTGAACGCGCCCGGCAAAGGGTGCTGGACAGGAATAGGCGAAGTGTATTATTCGATCAACACTCTTCGCCGGGTCGATTTTCCGGCTTCCCATGACCGCCCCGCTCTGTCAGCGTCGGGATGTGTCAGCTTTTTCAAAGACGAAGCATCGCATGCGAACGAAATCCCTGCTCGCCGCTATCGCCCTTGCCCCGTTGACGGGATGCAGCATCGCCGCGGTCGATTATGGCAAGATCCGCCACGCCGACTATGTCGCCGACCCGCGCTGCACCGCACAGCCCGGCGCAGTCATCGACGGCGAGGCTTTGCCCTATTTCTTCGCGACCAGCCGCCTGCCCGATTGCCGCACGCCCGACATCGAGCTGCTCCGCCATCGTGGCGATCATATCCGCTACGGCCGCTTCAACGCGCCGCGCGAAATCACCGTCGACAAGAAAAAGAAACTGCTCGCCCCGGTCGCCTTCCAGACGTCGGCAGACTGGTGGCGCGCGCTGCAGGCCGAAACCGACCGCAAGCAGGGGCGCGTGCTGCTCTATGTCCACGGCTATCGCGAGAATTTCTCCACGACGTCGAAGGACGCCGCGCAGATCGCGCGCATGACGGGCTTCGACGGCCCGATCATCGAATATAGCTGGCCGTCGCAGGGCAAGCTCTTGAGCTATGTCGTCGACGAGACGAACATGTATCACGACGTCCGCAACTTCCGCGACTTCCTGAAGACGCTCGCCGAACAAGGCTGGGTCAAGGAGATCGTGATCGTCTCGCACTCGCTCGGGGCACGGCTGGTGATCCCGGCGATCTCCTATGTCGACCGGACATCGAGCAGCGCCGACAGCAGCAATATTTCGAACATCATCCTCGCCTCGCCCGACATCGACCGCGAGACGTTCGAGCGCGACATCGAGGATGAGGTGCTGTCGGCGCGGCGCGTCGCGAACAATCGCCGGATCACCGTCTATACGTCGCGCGCCGACAAGGCGCTCGCAGCGTCGCGCGCGATCCACGGCTATCCGCGGCTGGGTTCACCCTATTGCTTCGACCCGTTCGAGGCGGCAGACCTCAAGGCGAAGGCGCTGCCCGAACGCTGCTATCCCGTGTCGCGCCCGGGCCTGACCGTGATCGACACGACCGATGTGTCGCGCGGATCGACCGGGCACAGCAATTTCCTGCGCAGCGGCGTCGTGTGCTGGGACTTCATCGATGTCGTCGCCAACAAGCGCACGCGCCCCGAACGGGTAGCGACCCAGTTCGCCCATGTGTTCCGCCTGCTCCCCGATCCCGTGATACCCAAGAATGGGGACGATGCGATCTGCCAGCGGACGCCCGAGGTCGAAGAACCCCAGTAAGCCGCTAGAATCCGCACATGATCGCGAAATTGGTGAGCCAGACCACCGGCCCTTCGCCGGTCCACAGCCACAGGCCGCCGGCCGCGATCAGGACGAAGAGCGCAAGCGCGATCCAGTCCTGTCGCGCGATCTTCATGCGGGTTGCAGCCGTTTGACCGGCGCGTCGGCGATCGGCAGGTGGACGAGCCCCGCGAACAGCCCGAGCGCGATCGAAAAGCCCCACGCGATATTATAGCTTCCCGTCGCGTCGAAGATCAGCCCGGCGGTATAGGCACCGAAGAAGCTGCCGACCTGATGGCTCAGGAAGACGATGCCATATAGCATCGAGAGGTAGCGTATGCCGAAGATGCGGCCGACGATCCCGCTGGTCAGCGGCACGGTGCCGAGCCACAGGAACCCCATCGCGCCCGCGAAGACGAGCGCGCTCGCATGGCTGAGTGGCAGGAACAGGAACAGCGCGATCACCGCCGATCGCGCGGTGTAGAGCGCCGACAGGACATATTTCTGGCGCAGCAGGTCGCCCGCACGGCCGAAGACATAGGAACCGAGAATGTTGAACAGCCCGACGAGTGCAAGCACCTGCGCGCCGATTTCGATCCCCAGCCCCTTGTCGTCGAGATAGGCGGGCAAATGCGTCGCGATGAAGGCGATGTGGAAACCGCATACGAAGAAGCCCGCGTTGAGCAGCCAGTAACCGCGATGGACCGCGGCTTCGTGCAGCGCTTCGCGCGCCGTTTGTTCTTCGACCTGCAGCGTCCCCGGGGTGTCGGTGCGCCCCGCGACGCCGATCGCGAGCAGCCCGCAGAGCGCGACGAGCCCCGCCATGATCCACAAGGTCTGGTGATAGCCGATGTCGCCGAGCAGCATCGACGCCAGCGGCACGACGAGGAACTGGCCGAGCGAGCCGCCCGCGGTGACGATCCCGAACGCGCTGCTGCGCTTTTCGGGGCTGACGACGCGCCCGACCGCGCCCAATACGACGACAAAAGTCGTCGCCGACTGCGCCATGCCGATCAGCAGGCCAAAGCTGATATGCAGCCCGATCGCATCGGTCGCGAAGGCTGCGCCGACTAGCCCGAGCGCATAGAGCAGCGCCCCGCCGAGCACGACGCGTCCCGCGCCATGCTTGTCGGCGAGCGCTCCGACGAACGGCTGGACGAGCCCGAAGAGCAGGTTCTGGAGCGCCATCGCGAGCCCGAAATCGGACCGGCTGATCCCGATATCGACGCTCATCTGCGGCAAGAACAGGCCGAACGACTGGCGTACCCCCATCGCAAGCGTCACGATGAACGCCGCGCAGGCGATGACGATCCAGGGGCGTTTCATGGGGGAGAGTTGGGGGGAGCTCATGTCGCGGCGATGCGCCTGCCTTCCGTTTCCGTCAAGCGAGCATAGCTATGGTCGCGCCCATTCCCTCTTTCGCCACCCCGGATCAAGTCCGGGGTGACGATTATGGTATGCGTGACGGCATCCTCTTCCTTCGGCACCCAAAGCTGGTTAGAGCCGAGTCGAAATGTCTGCCCAATCTCCCCTCGACGATTTCAAGGCCGCGCTGTCGAGCGTCGCGCGCGCGGTGACGCGCGATGCCGAGGTCGAGGTCGGTTTTACCGCCGATGCGCCCGCGCAGATCGGCAAGGCGATCAAGGTCCCGACGCCATCGCGCACCCTGCCCGCCGACCAGGTCGCCGAAGCGCGCGGCTTTGCCGACAGCTACGCGCTGCGCATGAAGCATCACAGCGAGAAACTGCACGCGGCCGCGCGCCCGTCCGAACCGCTGGCCGCCGCCGCGTTCGACGCGATGGAGCGCGCACGGATCGAGGCATTGGGCGCGCGCCACATGGATGGGATGCGCAGCAACCTCGCCTCCAGCCTCGCGATGCGGATGCGCAGCGACCCGATCAGCCGCGCACAAAGCCGCGACGAGGTCCCGCTGTCGAGCGCGCTCGAACTGATGTTGCGCGAAGCGCTGACCGGCGAACATGCGCCGCAGGGCACCGAGACCGGCCTGTCGCTGGTACGCGAATGGATCAGCAGCGAGGCGGGCGGCGACCTTACCGCCTTGTCGATGCTGCTCGACGATCAGGCCGCCTTTGCCGAGACCGCCAAACTTGCGCTGCGTCACCTCGACCTCATCCATAGCGACGAACCGCTGGAGGAAGGCAGCGAGGACGGCGGCGAACAGGACGAGAGCGAAGCCGAGGAAAGCCAGGAAGAGCAGGAAAGCGAAGACGGCGGCGCGGGCGAGAGCCAAGTCGACGCGCGCGCCGAAATGGCGGGCGACCAGGCCGACGACGGCGACAGCGACCCCGACGCGCAGGAAATGGAAGCCGACGGCGAGCCCGAAATGGGCGGCGAAGGCGACGAGGGCATGCTGCCGGTGCGCCCCAACCGCCTGCCGAGCGACATTCCCGATTTCAACTATCTGCGCTTCACCGAAAAGCATGACGAGATCGTCGCCGCGACCGAGCTCTGCGATGCCGACGAACTCACCCGGCTGCGCGCCTATCTCGACCAGCAGATGACGCACCTGCAAGGCGCGGTCACCAAGCTCGCGAACCGCCTCCAGCGGCGGTTGATGGCGCAGCAGAACCGCGCGTGGGATTTCGACCAGGAGGAAGGCCAGCTCGACGCCGCGCGGCTCGCGCGCGTCATCGTCTCGCCCGGCAGCTCGCTGTCGTACAAGATCGAGCGCGACACCGATTTCCGCGACACCGTCGTCACCCTGCTCATCGACAATAGCGGCTCGATGCGCGGGCGGCCGATCAGCATCGCCGCGATCAGCGCCGACATCCTTGCGCGCACGCTCGAACGCTGCGGCGTGAAGACCGAAATTTTGGGCTTCACGACGCGGACATGGAAGGGCGGACAGAGCCGCGAGGATTGGCTCGCCGCCGGGCGTCCGCCGCATCCCGGCCGCCTCAACGACCTCCGCCACATCATCTACAAGCCCGCCGACGAACCCTATCGCCGCGCGCGCAAGTCGCTCGGGCTGATGATGCGCGAAGGCTTGCTGAAAGAGAATATCGACGGCGAGGCGTTGATGTGGGCGCACCAGCGGATCATCGGCCGCCCCGAGGAACGCCGCATCCTGATGGTCATTTCCGACGGCGCGCCGGTCGACGACTCGACGCTCTCGGTCAACCACGGCGCCTATCTCGACCAGCATCTGCGGCAGGTGATCGAATGGATCGAGAAACGGTCGCCGGTCGAGCTGTGCGCGATCGGCATCGGGCACGACGTCACGCGCTACTACAGCCGCGCGGTGACGATCATGGACGCCGAGCAACTCGGCGGCACGATGGTCGAACAGCTCGCGGGATTGTTCGACATCGATTGATCCTTAATGGGTCGGGGTGACAAGCCCTTTGCCCCTCGTTACAAATCCTTCCCGATGCAGCAGGGACTCGCGGCCTATGACGAGCGCCGCTGCAACGGACATGATGCTGAGGGGTCGCCGGCATGACTTGGGGCCGCACCGATGGGGTGCGAGGCTGAGGGGGCGACTGACATATGAAAAAAGCATCCGACCTGTTCATCGAGTGCCTGGAAGAAGAAGGCGTCGAGTATATTTTCGGCGTTCCGGGTGAAGAGAATCTCGATTTCCTCGACAGCCTGTCGCGGTCGACCAAGATCAAGCTGATCCTGACGCGCCACGAGCAGGGCGCGGGCTTCATGGCTGCGACCTATGGCCGCCACACGGGCAAGACGGGCGTCTGCCTTGCGACGCTTGGCCCGGGCGCGACGAACTTCGTCACCGCGGCCGCCTATGCGCAATTGGGCGGCATGCCGATGATGATGATTACCGGGCAGAAACCGATCAAGAAGTCGAAGCAGGGACGCTTCCAGATCCTCGACGTCGTCGCGATGATGGGACCGATCACCAAATATACGCATCAGATGGCCTCGTCGGACAATATCCCGAGCCGCGTGCGCGAGGCCTTCCGCCTTGCCGAAGAGGAAAAGCCCGGCGCGGTGCATATAGAGCTGCCCGAGGATATCGCCGACGAACATACCGACAGCCTGCCGCTGAAGCGCAGCCACTCGCGCCGGCCGACCGCCGACGTCAAGTCGATCCGCGAAGCGGTGAAGGCGCTCGAGGAGGCGACCTCGCCCGTCCTCGTGATCGGCGCGGGCGCGAACCGCACGATGACGAGCCGCATGCTGCTGCAATTCATCGAAAAGACGGGCATTCCCTTCCTCACGACCCAGCTCGGCAAGGGCGTGATCGACGAGCGGCATCCGAAATTCCTTGGCTGCGCCGCGCTGTCGGCGGGCGACTTCGTCCACCGCGCGGTCGAGGCATCGGACTGCATCGTCAACCTCGGCCACGACGTGATCGAAAAACCGCCCTTCTTCATGCAGCGCGGCGGGCCGACCGTGATCCATGTGTCGACCAAGACCGCCGAGGTCGATCCCGTCTATTTCCCCGACATCGAGGTTATCGGGGATATCGCCAATGCCGTGTGGCAGATGAAGGAGGATATCGTCCCCAACGGCGGGTGGAAATTCGATCACCTGCTCGCCTATCGCAAGGCCGAGGTCGAGCATACCGCGCCGCTCGCGAAGGACGAGCGCTTCCCGATCTTCCCCCCGCACCTCGTCCAGTCGATCCGCGACGCGATGCCCGACGACGGGATCATCTGCCTCGACAATGGCGTGTACAAGATCTGGTTCGCGCGTGGTTATACCGCGTGCAAGCCGAACACGGTGCTGCTCGACAACGCGCTCGCGACGATGGGCGCGGGGCTGCCGAGCGCGATGATGTCGGCGATGGTCTATCCGGGGCGCAAGGTCATGGCTATCTGCGGCGACGGCGGCTTCATGATGAACAGCCAGGAAATGGAGACTGCGGTACGCCTCGGGCTCAACATCACCGTGCTGATTTTGAACGACAACAGCTATGGCATGATCCGCTGGAAACAGGCGAATATGGGCTTTAAGGATTGGGGGCTGACCTATGGCAACCCCGACTTCGTCAAATATGCCGAAAGCTATGGCGCCAAGGGACACCGCGTCGAAAGCGCGGCGCATCTGAAGGAACTCCTCGCGCACACGCTGAGCACGCCCGGCGTCCACTTGATCGACTGCCCGGTCGATTATTCGGAGAATGACCAGATCCTCAATATCGACATCAAGAAGCTGTCGAAGGAGCTGTAATCTTTGGCATCCCTACCCCGGCGAAAGCAGGGGTCCTATATCCCGCACTGGGTCCCGGCTTTCGCCGGGATACGGAGACCGGCCGCATGAAACTCGAAGACGTCTACCCGCTCTATCTCAACAACAAGGCGGTGCAGCCGAACACCGACCTCGAGGTGATCGACAAGTTCACCGGCGAAGTCGCGTTCCGCACCGCGCTCGCGACCCCCGATATCATCGACGAGGCGATCGCCGGCGCCGTCCGCGCCGCCGAGCCGATGGCGAAGCTCGCGAGCTTCGAGAAGCGCGACGTGCTCGCCCATTGCGTGACGCGCTTTCAGGAGCGCTTCGACGAACTCGCCTACGCGCTGTGCGTCGAGGCGGGCAAGCCGATCGCCGACAGCGAAGGCGAGGTCACGCGCCTGATCGATACCTTCCGCATCGCCGCCGAGGAAGCGACCCGCAATTATGGCGAGGTCCAGCCGCTCGACGTGTCGGCGCGCGCCAAAGGCTATATGGGGATGTGGAAGCGCGTACCGATCGGGCCGTGCAGCTTCATCTCGCCGTTCAACTTCCCGCTCAATCTCGCGGCGCACAAGATCGCCCCGGCGATCGCGATCGGCTGTCCGTTTGTGATGAAGCCCGCGTCGCTGACGCCGCTCGGCGCGATCATCATGGGCGAGGTTCTCGCCGAATGCGATATCCTGCCCGAAGGCGCGTTCAGTATCCTGCCCGCAAGCCGCGCGGGCGCCGACCTGTTTACGACAGACGAACGACTGAAACTGCTCAGCTTCACCGGCTCGCCCGGCGTCGGCTGGGACCTGAAGGCGAAGGCGGGCAAGAAGAAGGTCGTGCTCGAACTCGGCGGCAACGCCGCGGTGATCGTCGACAAGGACGCCGACCTCGACCATGCGCTCGCGCGCATCATCTTCGGCGGCTATTACCAGTCGGGGCAAAGCTGCATCCATGTCCAGCGCGCGATCATCCATGCGGATATTTACGACACCTTCCGCGACATGCTGACGGCAAAGGTCAAGACGCTGAAATCGGGCGACCCGAAGCTGCGCGACACCTTCATCGGCCCGATGATTTCGGTCAAGGAGGCGCAGCGCCTCAAAGGCTGGATCGACGATGCGGTCGCCGCGGGCGCGACCTTGCTCGCGGGCGGCGGGTGCGAGGGCAATATGCTCGAGGCGGCGCTGCTCGAAAATGTCCCGCACGATACCGATGTCGTGGTCGAGGAAGCGTTCGGCCCGGTCGTCGTCCTGTCGAAATTCTCAGCTTGGGAAGAAGCGATGGCCGAGGTCAACGACAGCAAGTTCGGGCTGCAGGCGGGCATCTTCACGCGCGACATCCATAAGGTGCTGGACGCGTGGGACCATCTCGACGTCGGCGGCATCGTCGTCAACGACGTCTCCTCCTACCGCGTCGACAACATGCCCTATGGCGGGGTGAAGGACAGCGGGCTCGGCCGCGAAGGCGTGCGCTTCGCGATGGAGGATATGAGCGAAATCCGGAATCTGGTGATCCGCCGCCTCTGACGGCACCGTAACCGAACCGCCGCAAAAGCGTCGCCGAACTGTCGCGGCTTTGAATCGCAGGGTGTAACAATTGTCGTGTCTACGCCGGGGGCAGCTAGAGGCTGCTTTCGGAGTGCGACATGGCATCGATTTCCACCCTGCCGATCCCCGCCCGTTTTCCCGACCCCTTCACCACCGACCCGCATATCCCCGAGCGCGTGATCGGCGAACGGCGCAGCTACCGCGCCGTGTGGGTCAGCGACATCCACCTCGGCACCCGCGGGTGCAACGCCGCGATGCTGATCGACTTTTTCGACCATGTCGATTGCGAGACGCTCTACCTCGTCGGCGACATCATCGATGGCTGGCGTCTGAAGAAGCGCCACTTCTGGCCGCCCGAGCATAATGACGTCGTATGGCGCGTGCTTAAGCGTGCGAAGCGCGGCACGCGCGTCGTCTATGTCCCCGGCAACCATGACGAGATGGTGAAGCCGTTCGACGGCTTCGATTTCGGCGGGGTCGAGATCCGCCGCGAGGCGATCCACGAGACCGCCGACGGCCGCAAATTGCTCGTCGTCCACGGCGACGAATTCGACGCGGTGATGCTCGCCCACCGCTGGCTCGCCTTCGTCGGCGACGCCGCCTACACCGCGCTGATGAAGTGCAATGTGGTCGTGAACCGCATCCGCAGCGCCTTCGGCCTCCCCTATTGGTCGCTATCGATGGTAGCCAAGCACAAGGTCAAGAATGCGGTCCAGTTCATCGGACGGTACGAGGAAGTCGTCGCCCACGCGGCGCGCTCGCGCGGGGTGGATGGTGTCGTGTGCGGCCATATCCACAGCGCCGAGATGCGCGAGATCGAGGGCACCGAATATTACAACGACGGCGACTGGGTGGAGGGCTGCACCGCGCTGGTCGAACATCATGACGGCACGATGGAAATCCTCCACTGGGCCGAGGAAGTCGCGGCGCGCTCGGCGCCGACCAAGCTCGCACTGCCGGCGGCCGCATGAGGATCCTGATCGTCAGCGACGCGTGGGAGCCGCAGGTCAACGGCGTCGTCCGCACGCTGCAAGCGACGATCGGCGAATTGCACGCTGCGGGACACCAGGTCGGCGTCGTTTCACCCGACCTGTTCCGCTCGCTCCCCTGCCCTTCCTACCCGGAAATCCGGCTCGCGCTCGCGGGCTGGCGCAAGGTCGGGCGCCATATCCGCGCCTTTGCCCCGCAGGCGATCCATATCTCGACCGAAGGACCGCTCGGCATGGCCGCGCGGCGCTGGT
Source organism: Sphingopyxis sp. (assembly GCF_035944815.1). Classification (GTDB taxonomy): domain Bacteria; phylum Pseudomonadota; class Alphaproteobacteria; order Sphingomonadales; family Sphingomonadaceae; genus Sphingopyxis. The sequence goes on along the minus strand of NZ_DASZAU010000006.1, from coordinate 20,664 downwards.
GCATCCGCAACACATTCCCCTTCACCACCGCCTATCACACGCGCTTTCCCGAATATGTCGCAGCACGCCTGCCGCTCTCGCCCGCCTTTGTGTGGCGCTTCATCCGCTGGTTCCATCGCCCCGCGCGACACATCATGGTCGCGACGCGCAGCCTCGCGCGCGAACTGGCCGATCAGGGCCTGACCCAGACGATGATGTGGGAACGCGGCGTCGATCACGATCTTTTCCATCCCGATCGCGCCCCGCATCCGGCCTATGCGACGCTGGCACGGCCGATCCAGCTTTATGTCGGCCGCGTGGCGGTCGAGAAAAATATCGATGCGTTCCTCGGCCATGACCGGCCGGGGACGAAAGTCGTCGTTGGCGACGGCCCGGCGCTCGCCGACCTCAAGAGCCGGCATCCCGATGTGCTGTTCCTCGGCAAGCTTGGCGGCGAAACGCTGGCCTCCGCTTATGCGGGGGCCGATGTCTTCGTCTTTCCGAGCCGCACCGACACCTTTGGCCTCGTCGTGATCGAAGCGCTGAGCTGCGGCACCCCCGTCGCCGCCTTCCCGGTACCGGGCCCCGGCGACATCGTCACCGACGGCGCCGGCGCGCTCGACGAGGATCTAGGCCAGGCGATAGACGCAGCGCTGGCCTGCGACCGTGCCGATGCGGCCGCACTCGGCGCGCGCTACAGCTGGCCCAGTTGCACCGCGCAGTTCGAAAAGGCCCTGACCTTCGTTCCCGCCCATCCCGTACCCGACGTCAAGCCCGGGATCGCGGGCGTCGTCGCCTAGAAGGTCTTGCGCCACTCCAGCTCGATATAGCGGCCGAGCGGGTCGATATAGCCGGGCTGGTAGTTGAGCGGCACGCTGCCGTTCGCGTCGGTGATCTTGCGCTGCGCGTCGAAGATATTGTCGATCGCGAGACGTACGCGCGATCCCTTCAGGAACGGCAACTTCTCGGTCAGCTTGGGCTTCTGGCCGAGGTCGACGAAAAAGCGCAGGTTGAAGGTCGCAAGATCGCCGAACTTCAGATCGCCTGCGGTCCCGCCCGTCACCGTGCTGCCGCTGTCATATTTCGCACTGAGCCGCACGCCCATGCCCTTGTTGAACAGCCCGCCGTCGAGTTCGAACAGGTGGCGATTGCTGCCGCCGCCGCTGCCCGTCGCCGATCCGTTCAGCAGGTCGAGCTCGGGCACGCCCGGGCGGATCAGCACTTTGTCGGTCAGCTTGATCGTATGATAAAGCGACACCTGCCAGCGCCCGCCTTGCGGACCGCCGAACATGCCGCCGGGACCACCCGGTCCGCGCCCGCCCATGCGCGGACCGCCGCCACCGCCGCGCGGGCGCCCGGCGCCGGGACCACCGCCGCCTTCACGCGCGCCCGCGCCGTCGGGGCGCGCGCCACCGGGGCCGCGCTGTTGTTGCTGGCCAAAGCTCTTGCCGAAATTGAGGCCCCAGCGGATTTGCGAATTTTCGGCTCGATCGAAATTGACCGGCCGCTGGTCGATGCGCGTCAGCACGCCATTGATGTCGCGCTCGACGCGATCCGGAAAGGCCGCCTCGATCTCGGGCGTCAACAGGGGAAAGCTGTTCGTCGTGTCATAGCTTTTGTTGCTGTTGTAATTGATCGAGAGGTTCAGCCCCTCGACCATCGGCGGCGACCAGTTGAGCCCGAGTTTCAGGTCGCGGCGCTGCTCGGCGAGCAGGAAGGGATTGCCGCCCGTCGTCGTCGTGATCTGGACGGTCTGGCCGGTCTGAAGGTCGTAATAGGTCACGCCCTGCGTATCGAGCGGCGCGGCGCCGAGTTGCTGAATGCCGGGGGCGGCCTCATCGCTGTTATAGCTCGCGATCAGCGACAGATTGTCGGTCACGCCCCAGTTGAGGTTCGCGCCCCAGCTTTTGAGCGCGTCAAAATCGCTCGGGTTCTGGACCTGTCCGCTCAGCGTCAGCGAAACGCGGCCGATCTTGCCGACCTCATATTCGGGGTCGAGCAGCGGAATGGTCAGCGACCCGAACACCCCCGGCAAGTCGCGCCCGAGGTCGGTGGTCGTGATATCGCCCGCGCGCGCCGAACGGCTGTCGAAACGCAGGCCCGAATAGCTGCCCGTCATCGACAGACGGATCGGACCCGCCCAGCCTTCGGTGACCGTCCCCGACAGGTTGGCGCTGCCGCCGAAGGTCTGCTGGCTGCTGTCGAAACGGTCGGTCGAAGAGACATTGTCGCTGAAGCGGTCGGTGAAGGTCAGCTGGTCAACATCGGCATAATTGCCCGACAGCGACCAGCGCCAGTCGCCGAGCATGCCGTTGACGCTGGCGGTCGTGGTCAGGTTGCGGCTGCGGCTGTCGCGGGTCAGCGGGTCGGCGGCGTCGCCGTTGCGCGGTCCGAGCCAGGACAGGCTGTCGGTCTGGTCCCAGCGCACGTTGAGCGACGCGTCGGTCGTCTTGTTCAGGCTGCGCTGGACCGTTGCGTCGATCGAATATTCGTCGGATGCGCCGAGCAGACTGCGCGCCGGCGCGCCGGCCGCCAGTGCCTGCCCGGCCTCGTCGGTCGCATAATCGAGGTCGCGCTCGCTTTCGAGCAGCATCGTCTTATGGTCCCAGCCGGCGTTGATGTTGACGCGGCCATTCTTGCCGATCGCAAGGAAGCTCGGCTGGATTTCGCTCTGGAAGCGCCCGCCCTGGGTCGGGATACCGCCCTCGGCCTCGACCGCGACTTGCCGGAAATTGGGTTTGAGCACCATGTTGACGACGCGTTCGTCGGCCGAATAGCCATATTGCAGCGCGACTTCTTCGGGAAAGACTTCGACCTTGGCGATCGCTTCGGGCGGCAGGTTGCGCACCTCGCCGAAGCCGCCGATGCGACGCCCGTTGACGAGGATGATCGGCCGGCCGCCGCCGCGTCCGCGGCCCGAGCGCGTCTGCGGCGCAAGCGCGTCGAGCAGTTCGGACACGTTCGACACGCCATAGCTCGCGATCGCCGCCTCATCGAGTTCGGCCTCGGCCTTGATATCGGTATCGAGCTGACCGGCAAGGCGCGGCGCGGTGACGACGATCTCGTCCTCGCTGTAATCGTCATAGGCGTCCTCGACGGTCTCGGGCGCCGCAACGACGGGTTCGGCGGGCTGTTCGGCCACCGCGGATACCGGCGGCGGCCCGATCGGCGTTTGCGCCATCGCCGGCAGCGCGAACGAGGCGCCAGCCGTCAGCAGGGCGGCACGCACGGAAAGGACGAGGCGGACATCATTCATGGGAGAGCCTTTTTTGTTTCTTTTCTGTCTTCGTTTTTTTCTTCGCATGGCGGGACTTAACGCCCGCTGACGCCGCCCTTTGTTCGCGGTTCATCTATGTCGCAATTGTCGCAACAATGTGTCGCGACTGTCGCAGTTCCTACCAACTTCCCACCAACTGCCGATATCGACCGCTGGACAGCATCGCCCGGCTTCCTTATCGGCCAGCCATGCCGACTCCCGACTCGTCCGCCGCCCCCGAATCGATCCTGATCGTCGACTTCGGATCGCAGGTCACCCAGCTCATCGCCCGCCGCGTCCGCGAAGCCGGCGTCTATAGCGAGATCGTCCCGTTCAGCGCCGCCGAGGCCGCGCTCGAACGGATGCAGCCCAAGGGCGTGATCCTCTCGGGCTCTCCCGCATCGGTCCCCGCCGACGGCAGTCCGCGCGCCCCCCAATCGATCTTCGACAGCGGCCTCCCCATCCTCGGCATCTGCTACGGCCAGCAGGTGATGAGCCAGCAGCTCGGCGGGCAGGTCGAGCCGGGCGGTGCCGACGGCGAGCGCGACGGCGAATTCGGCCGCGCCTTCCTGACCGTCACCGAACCATGCGTGCTGTTCGACGGCCTGTGGGAGGTCGGCGAGCGCCATCAGGTGTGGATGAGCCACGGCGACCGCGTCACTGAGTTCGCCCCCGGCTTCCGCATCGTCGCGATCAGCGACGGCGCCCCCTTCGCGCTGATCGCCGACGACGAGCGCCGCTATTATGGCACGCAGTTCCACCCCGAGGTCGTGCACACACCCGACGGCGCGAAGTTGATCGCGAACTTCGTCCGCCACGTCTGCAGCTGCTCGGGCGACTGGACGATGGCCGAGTTCCGCGCCACGAAAATCGCCGAGATCCGCGCACAGGTCGGCGACCAGCGTGTGCTCTGCGGACTGTCGGGCGGCGTCGACAGCGCGGTCGCCGCGGTGCTGATCCACGAAGCGATCGGCGAACAGCTGACCTGCGTCTTCGTCGACCATGGCCTATTGCGCATGAACGAACGCGAACAGGTCGAGCGCCTGTTCCGCGATCACTACAACATCCCGCTCGTCGTCGTCGACGCCGAGGAGCGTTTCATGAGCGGGCTCGCGGGGGTCACCGACCCCGAAAAGAAGCGCAAGTTCATCGGCGCCGAATTCATCAACGTGTTCGAGGAAGAAGCGAAGAAGATCGGCGGCGCAGACTTCCTCGCGCAGGGCACACTCTATCCCGACGTGATTGAATCGGTCTCGTTCACCGGCGGGCCGAGCGTCACGATCAAGAGCCACCACAATGTCGGCGGCCTTCCCGAGCGGATGAACATGAAGCTCGTTGAACCCTTGCGCGAACTGTTCAAGGACGAGGTCCGCCTGCTCGGCAAGGAACTCGGCCTTCCCGACATCTTCGTCGGCCGCCACCCCTTCCCTGGCCCCGGCCTCGCGATCCGCATCCCGGGCGAGGTCAGCAAGGACCGCTGCGACATCCTCCGCAAGGCCGACGCGGTGTATCTCGATGAGATCCGCAATGCCGGCCTCTACGATGCGATCTGGCAGGCCTTCGCGGTGCTGCTCCCTGTCAAGACCGTCGGCGTGATGGGCGACGGGCGCACCTACGACCATGTCTGCGCGCTCCGCGCCGTCACCTCGACCGACGGCATGACCGCCGACATCTATCCCTTCGACGCCAGCTTCCTCAGCCGTTGCGCAACGCGCATCATCAACGAGGTGCAGGGCATCAACCGCGTGGTGTACGATTATACCTCGAAACCGCCGGGCACGATCGAGTGGGAATGAGGGGTACTGGGGCGTAGCTGAGCGTAGATAAGCGTAGTTCCAAAGCGAGAGACCCGCGGGGCCCAATCTTCCTCATTGTGTGATCGGATTTCCTCCATCTTTGTTGCGAGATCAGCACTCCCACCCGTGGTCGGGCTCTGCGACTATGATTTCACAACCCGCTTGATCGGGCGAGTCGTGCGCTGCCTTACATCGGGCGGCGGCGCGACCCTGGTTCGCCCTTCGATAGAGCTCAGACGGCGCTGAGCGATCCAGCCCTCGACTTCTTCAAGATCCCACACCACGCATCAAGGTGTTAGATTGAAGCGGCGTGGAAACTCGCCACGCTGTTCGAGGGTAAAATGGTGCTGTCTGCCAATGGCACCATGAGCTTGAGTTCATGCCGTCGGATCATCCCCGGCAGACCGGTAAATATCGCTGCGGGCTTCGAACCGCCGGCAGCCTCTCTCGATTCGTCATCTTGGTACGACAGCATCACTATGCGCGCGATGGGTCTTTTTACCATGACTTCCTCCTATGGTGGAGGCCGCGTCATGGCCTTTGGATTCTACAACAATATGCAACGCCAATGGCCGGCTCCGGACAGTCCGCTTTCCGGCGTGTTTCCGGCAAAGGGGACGTTCTGTCGTCGATCCTCTCGGTGTAAGCGAGATGCGCGACCCATGAAATGAAGTCGGCCTATGCCGCATTGTTAATGCAGGAATAGCGATGCGACCTCGAAGGAACTGGAGAGCAAATCAACCTAAAGCCCAAATGCGACTTGTCAGTGTTCGCCGACCTGAATGATCGATTTTGCCATTCCGGCGCCCGACGTTGCGAAGCGCATGGCCTCGGCAAAATCCCCAAAGGAAAACTGCTTGCCGACAGGCGGCACGAGGCTCCCGTCGCCAACCCATGCAAGCAGCTGCTCGAGATGGCGCGCGGCTTGCGCATGCTCGTAAAGGAGGAACTGCCTCACATCCGCCCCGACCAGCGAAGCGCCTTTCATCAGGGCGAGATTGATCGGAAGCTTGGGAATGGGCCCACCGGCAAAGCCGATGACGAGGTGACGCCCGCGCCACGCGAGAGAACGAAAGGCAGCCTCGAACAAGGGGCCCGTCACGGGGTCGAAGATGACGTCGGGCCCTTTGCCGCCGCACGCGGCTTTCAGCCGGTCTCGCCAGCCTTCGGCCTCGGTGTCCAGCGCAGCGGTAGCTCTCAGATCGAGCGCGAAGGCGCGTTTGGCTTCCGACGAGGCGACTGCGATCACTTCGGCGCCGAGCTGCCGCCCCACCTGAATGGCTGCGCTACCGACGCCGCCCGCCGCGCCGAAGACGAGCAGGCGTTCGCCCGGCTGGATCGCGGCGCGGTCGCGAAGCGCATGCAGCGCCGTGATATAGTTGATCCGGAAACCGGCTGCCTGCGCGAAGGTCATAGCATCGGGAATGACCGCGACCATGACCTGCTTGGCGACGACATATTCCGCAAGCCCGCCGCCAAAGGAGTTCGCCATCACGCGGTCACCCGGCTTTATATCCGTAACCTCGGCCCCGACAGCCTCGACGATGCCGGCAATCTCCTGCCCCGGCGTGAACGGAACGGCCGGTTTGACCTGATATCCGCCGAGCGCGACGAGCGCGTCGACATAACCCATCCCGCATAGCATCACCTTGACGAGCACCTCATCCGGTGCGGGGCTGGGGATTGGCGCATCGATCATGCGATAGTCGTCGACGCTGTCGATCTTGTCTGCTTGCACAAGCTTCAAGAGATATACTCCTCTACTGAATGGGCGCGTTTGCGCCGCTGTCGCCGAAACCGTGGAAGGACAGCCATTCCTCCGGCGCCGCACGCGTGGTGGAAAAGGAATTGATGGGCGCTTCCGATTCACCAACGCCCAAAGCGACGCCGCAAAACAACATATGGTTCTCGGGCGCGCCCAGGAAGCTGCTTACGGGGTTGGCATAAGCGGCCCAGAACTCCTGAGGACAGGTGTCGAGCCCCTGTTCTACCGCGAGAAGCATAAGGCTCTGCAGATACATTCCGAGGTCCGCCCATTGCGGACGCCCCATGTTGCGATCGATAAAGACGAACAGGCCCACCGGAGCGCCGAAGAGCTGCAGATTCCGACCAAGTTGCCTGAAGCGTCCGGCGCGATCTTCTCGCGGAAGCCCGATCGATGCATAGAGTTGCTCGCCGTTGGCGAAACGGCGGGTCCGGTAGGGTTCTTCGAGATTTTCCGGATATATCCGGTACGCCGGTTCGGGATCGGGACCTGCGGCCGCAACATGAGCAAGTAGCTCTGCCAGACGTTCGCCAACCACCGCATGCACATGCCAGGGCTGCAGGTTGCCGCCGCTCGGCGCCCGTGCCGCGTCGGCGAGCAACCGGCGGATGACGGGTTCCTGCACCGGATCCGACTTGAAGGAGCGAACCGAACGGCGCGCCATTATCGCTTCAGTGACTGTCATGGTCCTACCCTTCAAGAGCATCGACGAAATCGGGATGGAGCGCCTCTGCCAGCGGCGATCGAACGGTTCCGGCCGGAAGTCTTAGGCCGCACCGGGATTTCTGGCTCGAGGCCAGGAATCCCGGTGCGACGACCGCCCCTCCCGGCGATCAGGCCGAAGCCGGCACAGCTTCTGTCGACGCGGGCCGATAGTTCGACGCGTCGGTCGTGAACTCGGCGTGCCCATATGTGCCCAGCTGTCTTTTCAGCTTGGCGACCAGGCGGCGATCCGCCCAGTTGCGAACCGACGGGATCTTGTCCAACGCCCGGTAAAGCCCGATTTTTCCGAACACCCAGATCCCGGCGAGCGAGGCCCGCACCGAATCGCCAGTCGTAAACCGCACGCCGACGGCGGACGCCCGTTCGCGGCTTCCCGCCATGAAATTCTTCATGAAGAACATTTTCGAGAAGCTCCGCTCGAAGCGTTCGAAGATGCGCGACTTCAACGATCCGTCGGGTCGGAGATCCGCGGCCATCGTGGCGCGTACGAGGGCGCCGCAGGTGTTGTCATCGAAACCGGCCCGAAGCGTTCCGGCACGCGCGGTCATCATATTGACGATGCCCTGGGGGGTATCTTCCAACAGATCTTCCGGCAAACCGAGCAGGAAGCACCGGTAACGCGCGAACTCGACGCGGGCGCGCTCATCCGCGGTGAAGTGGTCGCGTCCCTCATCGATAATCGCATAGGACATCAGGAAGACGCCGAACAATCCCGCCGGCATCTGGTCGAGTTGCGGGATGGGGATACCGAAAATCCGCGAGTCCCAATCCTTGGGCCGCCGCATGACATTGGCACGCACCATCGAGTGCATCAGCCGCACCATCGCCGCCGCCTTGAATCCCGGTCCGAAGCGCTCAAGCGCGCCGGGCAACGCCGTGGTGGTGAAGAAGGTCGCAGTTTCCTTGACGCGCCGCGCCGAGGTTTCGCCGGAAAGGGTGTTGGTGATTGCCATCGGCAACGCGGCATATTTGTTCATGAAAGTCGCGAACAAGGCGCCGCGGATCACGAAGGGCCCGAAATTGGCGAGCGGGTTGCGCTCGATCCGCGCGCCCTTTTCCACGAGGGCCATATCGAGCCAGTCGGGCACACGCTCCATGTCGCGAATGAAGGCCACAAGTTCAGGCGGTGCGTCAGCGACAGCTTCCACGCCTTTGTCGCAGGCCTGAACAAGCATATCGACCAATGGGCGGAACCCATATTGCCGCATGAGCGCGGCATAGCTGTCGGCAACGCTGTCACCGAGCATCGTGTAAGCCTTGATGAGATCCAGACGTTCGCGATCGGCCAGCAAGGCCACGCGGTCATGCGCGTAGCGTGCCGACAGGTACGACCTATCCTCGGCGAGCTCGGTATAGCGCTCCGGTACCGTGTCGAAATCAATCGCCCCATAGATCGAAGGCGCTGCGTGGGCCTGCGCGCGCACGCGCTCCTTGAGTTCTGCAATCGGCGTCTTGATACGCATGAGACCATCCTCTCGGTTGACGATCAACATTCATGTCATTTGATAGATTTGTGTCAATTGACATTTTTTTGTCCGTTTGCCATATGGCGGGCATGGCAAGACACCGCGGAAACGCCGAAGTACGGGCAGACGAAGCTGCGACCGCCCGCATCGGATATGCCAAGGGTGCTGACACGCGCGCACGCGTCCTGGAAACGGCGCTCTGCGCGTTCGGCGCAGAAGGATTTGACTCTGTCACGACGCGGAAGATCGCCGATCGGGCGGGGGTTAGCCTCCCGGCCCTGAGCTATTATTTCGGCACCAAGGAAGCCTTGTACCTCGCCTGCGCCAGAACCATCGTGTCCGAGTACCAGGAAGCTCTCGGGGCGGCCGCGGCTTCGGCGCGATCGTCGTTGCATGGAAAGCAGGACCGCGCGCATTCGGCCACGGCATTGAGCGAACTGATGGCGGAGCTTGCCCGTTTCCTTCTTTCCACCGGCGATGCGGCACGGCGCGCGCCGTTTGTGGCCCGGGAATTGGCCAGCCCAGGCCCCGCCTTCGACATCCTCGCGGCAGAACTTTGGCGTCCCGGTATCGACCTCGCTGCTAACCTCATCACACGTGCATCGGGCGGCACCTTACAAGGAAACGAGGCACGGATTCGCGCAACGATGATGATCGCGAGCCTCACCGGCCTCGCAAGCGGAAGAGATATCGTCCCTAGCCTAGATTCGTCCGATAGGATCGACGCCGCGATCTCCGCGCTTCGCGATCAAGCGCAGGATCTGTGCAAAAGAATGTGAGCGAGTTGCGCCGGAAACTTGCACAATATTTGCGGCACTTGGCCGGTAGCGGTCTGTCTGCTTTTGGCAAGCGGCTACAGATAGCAGCAGTAGCCAGCCGCCCAGCCTTCCATGGGGATGTTTCTTACTGAGATACTAATTTAGTTATGCCGCAGCGCGCCTCGAAAATGGTTTGTAAGGGAAGGTCACGCACGTGCAGGGCAAGAATGATCGCAACCGTTACGTAGCCAATCTGCCTGATGCACCCTGCAACATCGATCGTTATCGTCGATGCTGCTAGTAACTGTGTGAGGACGGGCCGGCGGCGACGTCTCGGTAACATTCGCATAGCTCAATTCCACACCCGACTCATCAAGAATCGAGTGACTTCTATTTTGACTATGTCGTGAATGTTGGACTCTACGTACCGCCGTCAGGGCATCATGTCAAAGCTTCGCAATTCGTAGCTGACACCCGTCGATCCCCTCGCCCATAACGCTGCAAAAAGCGTCGGCTCTTCGATTCTGCACCGACGGCATCTGATGCGCAAAATTGGTCGGTGCACTTCATTCTGGCTTCAGATATTGTTGACCTCGACCGGCGATCGTTGCACCACTGTTCAACACGACAGGGGTAGGATTGCGCCGTTATAATTGCGTAAACACCCATATGTATAAAGAGATCGGCGGATTAATCTCTACTGGGATGGCGTGATTTGAATAGGTTTCCGGTTTTACAGCATCTCAAAGTAACCAATTACCGGCTGTTTCCCGGATCTCCTGAGGTTCCGGGAATTGACTTTGCGTTCCACGACGGAATATCGCTTCTTGCCGGAATAAACGGCCTCGGCAAAACAACACTCATCAACATGATTTTTCGCCTGCTGGTGGGCGCTTTTGAGCTTCCAAAGGATTCAGGGGCCGGAAAGTTTGGCTCAGCGGCGAAAGCTAACGTGGTTCCTTGGGCAGGTCGGACAACCTATTTTCCGCAACGCGTAGCTGACCGTGCGAAGGACGCAACCGCCCAACTCAGCTTTCGTATCGGCAACGTGTCTTTCCACATTGTTCGCTCCCTAGCCAATCTCAGGCTTTTGGAATGTCGCCGGAACGGCGTGGAGCTGGTCCTCAGCCCAAATGAGGACGCTTACCGGGCCGCATTGTGCGAAGCTGCCGACGCGGGCCAGTTCGTCGACTTTCTGACGGCTGTTAAGTATCTGACCTTTTTCAATGAAGAACGCCGCGACATCCTGTGGGACGAACAGGCCCAACGGCAATTTTTCCGAATCCTTTTTACGCGCCCCGAGGAGGCACGGGCGTGGATCGAAGTTGAACAACAGATTGCAAGCGCCGACAGCCGAGCACGCAATATATCCGCTTCGGTTTTTCAGCTCGACCAAGACCTCAGGGCCGGAGAACGCCTTCTAGTAAACAATGCCGGCGTTGACGCCAGATTGGCGGCAGAGCAGGCTCTTCTGGACGCCGATCTCAAACGGAAGGCCGAACTTGAGGAGCAGGCCGAAAAGTTCGACGGCGAGATTCGCATGATGCGCCGCGACCTTGAACGCGCAAAGCTTTTCGAGGACGCGGCACGTCAAAGCGTTGAGGAAATCCGGTTTAGTCGCTTGGGTGCCCTTTTTCCAACGCTGAATGAGACTGCTCGGTACATCCTTACACAACTTCACGCGGATGGGCGGTGCCTCGCCTGCGAACAGCACACACCCGACGCGCAAGCCCGACTCCAAGGCGCTCTTGAGGCCGGGCTGTGCGTCGTTTGCGGAAGCGACCTGGCGGCGTCGCCACGTCAAGCCGATGGCATCATTGCCAGTGCATCCGATCAAGACCTCGCCGACGCAAAGCAGCGATACGAAGCGGCAAGCATCCAGCGAGAGACACTTTTCGACGATGAGCGCACGTTAGATCAATCCTGGCGGATGACATTGAAGGAGCTGGGCGAAATCAACACTGCGCTCAACACTCGCAAGGCAGACGTCGAAGCCTTGCGAAGTCAGCTCCCGCCGGACCCTGAAGATCTCGCGAAACTCCGCTCAAGCATCCAAGAACTGCGTGAACGCGAAGAAATAGAAAAACGCAAACGCCAAGGCGCTGAGGCAGTTTATGGGACGCTGCTCGCCACGGTAAATGAGCGCATCGAAACCGCGACACACCGCGTGAGCGGCTTCTTCCAGACGTTGATCGAGCGCTTTCTTGAAGAGCGGTGCAGCCTTACTTTTCAGATGATTTCCGACCGCCCAAGCCAAAGCGGGCGGTTCTTCCAATATCCCTCGTTGCGTTTTGAAATGACTGCGGCTGCGTTCGAAGGGGAGCAAATCAGACAGTCGCCTGACGATGTTTCGGAATCGCAACGGGAGTTTATCGACCTCGCTTTTCGGATGGCACTTGCCGAGGCAGCTGCTGCCGACGGTGCAATGTCGATGGTCATCGAGACGCCGGAGGCGAGCCTTGATGCGATCTTCATGGGCCGCGCCGCGGAAATGTTCCGTGCCTTTGCCGAGGGTCCTCGTAGCATGATTGTGACATCCAACCTTACAAGTTCGGTGATGATTCCAGCGTTGATGGGCACGCCGACGACCGACGATGTTGAAATCGACCGGCGACGGCGGCGCGTTCTCAATCTGCTGCAGGTTGCCGCACCGAATGCTGCCGTTCGTCATCACTTCCGCCAATACGATGATTTTCTCGAGGCTGGCCTGAGAGGTCATGCTGGATGAACCTCGATCTGGCGCGAACGAAGTCGCGTGTACGTCTCGTCCAGCTCTTAATTGCGGCAGAGAATGCGGCACTTGCGCCTATCTCGATCGACAAGCTGCATGCTTTCGCGTTTCTTGCGGACGTACTTAGCCCCGTATGGGGCCTGAGGCCATTCGAAGATCGCATCGGACGAACCGGCCGTCCTCCCTATTATCCAGATTTGCAGGCTCAGCTCGATTTGCTTGTCGGAATGGGTCTGGTTGAACCTTCGGAACTGGCCTATCGCATCGAAGGAGACGGGGAGCAGCGAATAGCCCGGTTCTTCGCATCCTATGCCTTGCGGATCGGTTCCGAATATCTAACCAACATTGAAGCCGGCTTGGCTAATGATCCGCAGTCGACAAAAGAGCAAATCTTCCTTGACGCACTGGCGGAAGCTTTGGCTTCTCTTCCCGACGACGAGATTGCCAAGGCGGCAAGCATGGACCTCGTCTATCAACGGAGCGGACCGGATACGGAGGACTATGTCGATCTAGATCGACGGGCAGGACCCAGCAGGACTGCGCAGGCGATCGCATCGTTCGACCAAGCCTTTCCGGGGACGAAATTGAGTCCGGCGCGCCGGCTTTACATGTATGCGAATTACCTAGGCCGTCGCGCGCATGGATGAAGATGACTTCGCCGCCGCAATTCTAGCTGAAGATGCGTTCCGAGAGGGAGGTGCCGCGGGCCTCGCCGTCACGAGCGGCGATGAAGACCCTACACTGCGGTTTTTCGACAATCTCCGCAGGACAGCACTGGCTTCATTCGACCTTGGGGCTGGCGACGGACTAGTCCCGTCGGTATTCGTCCTGTCCAACCGAACTGCGCGCACTGACGCGCGAACGCTGGACTCGAGCGCTACGCGGCTCGCCGACATAAATCTGCGTTCGCCCGACGAATGGCAAGGTAAGTTGGTATTCACTGCTGCCCATGGCACCGGCGGTTGGGCCATTCCCTTGCCCGATAACTCGGCCGATGCTGCCATTGATCTGCTTGAAGCGAATGGTTTCGGCGAACTTCCCATTGCAGTTATTTATCCCGAAGCGAGAACGTTGAGCTGCTACCAGGAGGGAGGCACGTCGGAGAAGGCGCCAATCCAGTTGGTGCTGCCGTCGCAAATCAGACCTGTCACGATCAATGACATATTTGAAGTCCTCGAACATGTCCGTCGGAATGGCTTGCTTACTCCGCAGGTTGGTCCTCCCGGTTTCTGGGCAAATCCCGCTACCTATGAACCGGGACCCGAAGCTGAGCGAACAATTCAATGGATTGTCGCCATGCAACTTAGTTCGAGCTTCCGCCCCATTCAGGTCGAGCCAGAGCAACAGGTAGCGTTGGGTCGGATCGACCTCGTGATGACGAATCCTAAACCGACTGCGGAAGTACCGCTTCACCCTGCCGTGATCGAATTGAAGGCACTCAAATCGCGGTCGAATGGTGGCGCGCCCTTTGCCGCGTCGAAGAATATTCGCGCGGTAGTAAAGGGAATGCGACAGGCGAAATCCTATCGAGAGGAAAAAGAGGCCCGTTACTCCGTGCTCGGTTGTTTCGACCTCCGCCAGAACAAGGACGATATTCTCGCGGCCGACTTGTGCATATTGGCTCGCAATCGCTATTTTACCGACGACCGGGTCGAAGCCTTTGTACTGCCGCTGTACGCGAATACCGGCGATGCTCAGGAGGCGGCCGCAGTGGCCTAATCAAGCTGCCCTGAACACGACGAGGGTTTCCGGGAGCTCGCTTTGACCACCCTGCTGCGGCGACGCACGCATCGAGCGGAACGGCTCAGATCTCACTACCTCATAGCCCAATGCCGCGGCCTGCTCGGTCAATATCTTGGCAACGGGAACGTCGATGCGCGCGTAGCGGCTGTCGCCCACAACCATGTAGACTCGCCCGCCGTCACGTAGAGACGAGCGAACGCCGCGAAGCACCTTCGCCATGTCATCGAAGTATGCGCCGATCATGGCAGGAATATTCTTGTTCCAAAGCGTCGATTTTACCTCTTCAAGCCGCTCCAACGCTTCCTTCATCGAGGGAGAGTCCGGCGCGCGATGAGCCATGCTTCGCAGGATCTGGACATGGCTCCGCAGCGTCTTTTCCCTGAGATTGCGGTTGTCCGAAGAGCTCTTTAGATATCCGCCCATCCATAGTTCGATGTTGTAGACATCGGTGTAGTCGAAAGAGTTGGGATATGGCGGTGAGAATATCGCCAAATCTTGTGGCGGCAGATCTGCCACAAGTTCGCGCGCATCGCCGCGAAGAAGGGAATATTCCCGTACACGACGCGCGCCGTAACGACGAATATCACCCATCGCCTCGAGAACCAGACGCTCGAAATATTCGTCGACGAAAGCGGCGTCGATCGGGCGGTCCTTCCAGTTCCGCCGGTATCGCCGTCCTTTGCCCGAAACGACCGCGTTGCTAACGGATACCGAAAGTCCCGCTAGCAGGACGTTGAACAATCGCCGCACTGCGGGATCAGAAACGCGCGCTATGGCATTCCGGTATGAAAAGAAGCGAGCCGCGACGGCTTTCGAGAAGAGATAGCGATCTTTCAACCCGGGCTCTATAAATGTCACCGGTGCAGTCGCCACAAAATCATTCAGATTGGCGTCGGTCCCCCGCGCCGCGCTCCGCACATCGGCATACCCTGTTACGAGGGCTTCGAAGTCATAGTGCGCAATCTTGGCCTCGATCAGATCGGCGAGGAATGGATTGACCTCGATCGTGGTCGGAGTAGCGCCAAGAAATTGGGCGGCAAGAGCTGTTGTCCCTGACCCACCGAACGGGTCAACGACAGCGGTAACTTTGCCACTCTCCCTGAAAGCTTGTTCAACCAGTTCCGGCGCGAATGCCTCTTTGAAACTGCGCCAGCTTTGGAAGGGTATGACTGTTGACCCGCTGTTTGTTCCTAAAGTCGCGACCTGACGATTCCCGACCCAGCTTGAAAAATTTACATAGGAGGCCGTATTGAAGCTCGCTTCGGTTGGTACTGCCGACGGCTGTTGCGCTCTAACCGATGCTACAATATCCATTCCTGTGTCTGCCCCGATCGACCGAATTTTGCCCGGTCTCATGCCACAGCGGCCTCTGAATCGCTAGAAGATAGAATACCAGTGCGAACCGGATTCCAATCTGTTCATCGGCAACACTACTGCGAGGCGAGATTGGCCTGAGCCGCCCATCTTCCAGTCGCACTCCCACCAGAGCTGGAGTGGGCTCAATATCCTACACTGACCCACTGATGCACGGTCCGTCGAGGGCTTGAGAAATCACTGCGCTTACCTCGGAAATACGGGAGCTGAACTCGAAGCTGACTCGGTATAGCCTAGTCCTCGAACGACAGGTTTCGGGCGACCAGAATGGTCGCACTAATGTCCATAAGCAGGCGCAAAGCGGACCGCACAATGTTGAATAGGGAGGGCCGCGTGACGGCATTTTGTGGGCGAACTGACGGTCTTTTTTTATAACAGAATCGAGATTAGCGGCGTTTAAGAGTTCATCATTCCTAGCGGACTCGAATTCAAATTGTGACCAATTGCGTCCGAAGGGCACCCAATTTGAAATCCCTAAAATTACCTTTTTTCATAAGGTTAAAAATTTGGCGGCCCCAATGACGGTCGAACCGGATGAAATTTTTTGTTATTATTTTGAATCAAAAGCTTATCTTTAAGCGAACAATTGAGTGGGAATGATATAGCGGTCCAGCTCTCCGGACGTCCCGAACCGCGGCCCAACCGTTCGATCGAAGCGCATGCCGACACACGGGTCGCGCAGCCCTGGCGAGGTCACGCACGAGACGCATGGCGACGGCGAACTGGTGGTCCGCGAAACCCAATCGATCGTCTTCCGCGAGCCCGCCGGCGCTTCCGAGGAGCTATTGATCGCCGAGCGCGCGATGGGGAGTCCAATCAGCACCGAGCGGTCCGCTCCTCCCGTTTCGGACGATTTTCGCTTTTCAGGATTGCCTGAACGCCCCCTTCGACTCCTGCCGGACGCTTCGGCAAATCGCGGTCCCCGTCAATGCTCGCGCCCGGCCTTCCAGAGCGTCTGGGTCAGCGGTTCGATGAGATAGGTCAGCGCAGACCGCTTGCGCAGCGGGATCATGACCTCGGCGGGCATGCCTGCGCGCAACGCGTTCGGGCCGCGCAGCACGGTTATTTTGGAAAGTTCCGCCGGCGACACGACCACTTCAATTTCGAAATATTGCATCCCCGTCCGCTCGTCTTCGAAGCTGTCGGCCGATATTTTCGTGATCTTGCCCGACAAAATGGGCAGGCTCCGCTCCTGGATGCCCGAAAAGCGGACCTGCGTCGCCATGCCCGGCGACAGGTCGTCGGCATCGTTGGGCGACGCCTTCGCCTTGACGACCAGCGCCTTGTCCTGCGGCACCACCTCCATCAGCATTTCACCGGGGGCGACGACGCCGCCGACGGTGAAGACCTTCAGCCCGACCACCCGACCGCTGGCCGGAGCCCGCACGACCGACTGGGTCAGGCGTTCGCGCGTCGCGAACAATTTGGGCTGCAATTCGTCGAGCCGGACCTGCACTTCGCGCAGCTGCGTCGCCACCTCTTCGAGCATCTGACGATCCATCGACACCATCTGTAATCGCGATTCCCCGATCGCCTCTTCGAGACGCGCGACGTCCGATCCCAGCGCGCCGAAATCGCCGTCGAGCTGCGCCGCATTGCGTTCGACCGACCTGATCCGGTTCAGCGAAACGAAGCCGCGCTCCGAAAGCGTCTTCAGGCCGCTCAACTCTTCGCCGATCAGGCGCTGCTGGGTGCGATTGGATTGAATCTGGTGCCCATAGCCCGCGATCTGGCGGTTATGCTGGGCGATACGCTGGCCGAGGACACCGCGTTCGGTTTCGATCGATCGCCGGCGGGCGTCGAACAGCAATCGCTGGCCGCGCATCGCTTCACGCGCCAGCACCTCGTCGCCGGCAAGATATGTCCTGAACTCGGCCGGCTCGACGAGTTGCCGGGCCCCGTCGCGCTCGGCGATCAGCCGGGCCCGCTGTGCCAGCAACGCGACGATCTCGCCGGTCAATCCCCGTTCGGTCGCGACCGCGTCCGACGCCGATATCTTGAGCAGGACATCGCCCTGCCGGACTTCGCGTCCTTCCTGGACCATCAACGCGGTCACGATACCGCCGTCACGGTGCTGCACCGCCTGGCGATTTCCCGAAACCGCAACGCTGCCCTGTGCAAGCGCGCCGGCATCGAGCGGTGTGAGCGCCGCCCAGCCGAGGAAGCCCGCGAAAAACAGGCCCGCGATCCATGCCCCGATACGGACTTCGCCCTTTGGCGAATCCATTGCCCCGACGGTCAGCGGCGTAGCGTCGATCTCGTCCGAAAAACTCGCGGCGTTCATGGCTTGCCCCCCCTCTTCATCTTGACGACATTCGCGCGGGCTGCCGCCGCGCTCTGCCGCAATGTCTCGAGAACCTCCTCACGCGGTCCCTGATGCTCGATCGCACCGTTTTTCATCACCGCCAGCCGGTCGGCATCGCGCAGCGCCGACTGACGATGCGTCACGATCATGATCGCGGCCTCGCGGGCCTTGGCGGCGGCGACCGCCGCGTTCAGCGCGTCCTCGCCCTGGCTGTCGAGCGCGGCATTGGGTTCGTCGAGGACGAGGATCTTGGGATCACCGTAAAGCGCGCGCGCCAGCGCGACGCGCTGTGCCTGCCCGCCCGACAACCGCAAGCCGTCGTCCCCGATCCGCGCATTATAGCCGCCCGGAAGGTGCAGGATCATGTCGTGGATCCCCGCCGCGGTCGCAGCATCCATCACCTTCTGGTCGACCTCGACGGGCAATTCGCCGCGCGCCGCCGCGAAACGCGATATATTCTCGCCGATCGTTCCGGGCAGGAGCGTCGGATCCTGCGGCAGGTAGCCGATATAGGCGGCAAGCCGCTCGGCGTCCCAATCGCTGTACAGCGCCTCGTCGATCCGGATTTCGCCGCCATCGGGCGGGATCGCGCCGGCGGCGATCCGTGCCAGCGTCGTCTTGCCGGCGCCCGACGGCCCGATCACGCCCAGCACTTCGCCCGGGATCAGCCAGGTCGAAACGCCGCGGAGGATCAGCGCGCTGTTGTCGGGCGTGCGCAACAACAGGTTCGACATCTGGACATAGCCCTCGGGCGACGGCAGGAGCACGCGGTCGCCGACCAGGTCGTCGGTCGACTGGAACAAGGCCTCGATCGACGCTTTCGCCTGACGCGCCTGCCCGATCGCGGGCCAGGCCGACACCATCTGTTCGATTGGCTGCAAGGCCCGCGCGAGCAGGACCGACGCCGCGATGATCGCCCCCACCGAAATCTGCGCATTGATTGCCAGCCAGGCGCCGACGCCCAGCGCGAGCGACTGCATGAACATGCGCGCAAATTTGACCAGCGCGGCGTATCGCGACGCCGCCAGTTGCGAGATGGCGCTCGCTTCGAGGCCCGTGCGCCGGTCACCGATCTGGCGCGCGACGAGCGCCCGGCGCATCCCCAGCGCGCGAACGATCTCGGCCTTGCCGAACATCGCTTCCTGTCCCGCATAGGCGGCAGCCATCGCCCGGTGGCCGTCCGCCGCCGATCGCTTCGTCGCGCGTTCGTTGAGCAGCGCGAGGGCGAGCAGCACGCCCGCACCGGCGAGGATCATCACACCAAGGATCGGGTGGATGGCGAAAGCGACA
Organism: Sphingopyxis sp.; assembly: GCF_035944815.1. GTDB lineage: Bacteria > Pseudomonadota > Alphaproteobacteria > Sphingomonadales > Sphingomonadaceae > Sphingopyxis. The sequence goes on along the minus strand of NZ_DASZAU010000006.1, from coordinate 1,478 downwards.
AGGAAATAGAGCGGCGTCCAGGGAATATCGAACAGCGCGATCGCGGCGGGGCTCGCCATGGTCTGGCGCAACGTATCGAAGTCGCGCATCGCCTGGGCCGCCGCGGGGCCGGCGTCACCCTTCGCCCGGCTGAGCAGCCGGTCGAGGATCGGCGCGGCCAGCTGGCGATTGAGGCGCAACGAAGCCCGGAGCATCAGCCGGTTGCGGACCATGTCGAGCGCGGCGAGGCAGCCGATCGCCGCGGCGACGATCACCGTGATCCAGACCAGCGTCAGGACGCCGCCCGTCGGCACGACCCGGTCATAGACCTGCATCATATAGATGGTCGGCGCGAGATGCAGGATATTGACGAGCGCGCTGAAGGCCGCTGCCAGGGCGAAGTGCGTCCGGCAAGCCCGGACGGCTTCCGCCACCGCCGGAGAGGTGGGCATCCAGAACAGGCGCATATGGTATTTCCCCTATGAATTGACTGAAAAAGTGGCGCCGGGACGGGGGACTCCCGGCGCCGAGCTTGGCTGGGGGGTTCCCGGCGCCATGCTCTTTACGCGAACATATAATCCCATGAATTCTCGAGGACGTGGCGTCCGAGGTCGTGGATATCGGCAGCATCGAAGCGGATCCCGTGCCCGGTACCGGCAGCGGATGCCGGGCCGGCGAAACCGCTCCCGTTGACGACATCCTGCGCACGAAGGTCGCCGAGCACCTGATCGTCGCCGCCGCCCGAGTTGAACACGAGCCGGTGCGCCGAGGTGAGCCCCGAGATATCGACCGTCTCGTCGCCGTCGCCGCCGTTCACGGTGATCGTGTTGAAGTTCAGGCTGGTCGGATTGAAGTCGCCGATCACCTGGATGGTATCGCCGCCATCGCCGCCCGATCCGCCGGGTGCGACGCCGCCGGGCGACGACACGTTGAGCGCATTGACGTTGATCTCCTCGACATTGTCGAGTTCGGCGATCACCTGCCCGTTGCGCGTCACGACGATCTCGGTCCCTGCCGAGAGCGAGAGGCCCGCGATCGCGCCTTCGGCCGCCGCCCGGCTGTAGATGACGAACGCCTCCGCCCCGGCCGAACCGTTGAGCTGATAGGTGTCCATCCCGTCGCCGCCGTCGATGATCGCACGGCCACCCGCCGCACCCGTCTGGACGATGTGATCGTCGCCGCCCAGCCCGAAGATGCGGTCGTTGCCGCCGCCGCCATCGAGCGTGTTCGCACCGGCGTTGCCATAGATCATGTTCGCAAGCGCATTCCCCGTGAGGTTGATCGCCGCTGTCCCGCCATGATTGTCGGTCGAGACCACTTCGACATGCGCGCCGGCGCCAAGCTGGTAGCTCGCGCTGGCGAACACCCGGTCGAGCGTGCCTTCGCTCGCGCCTTCGACGACCTGATCGCCGGCATTGTCGACATAGTGCCAGTCGTCGCCCGCACCGCCGGTGGTCACATCGACCCCCGTACCGCCGAACAGGCGATCGTTGCCGCCG
>NZ_DASZAU010000005.1:0-63613 GCF_035944815.1 Sphingopyxis sp. | reverse complement strand
CGAAGCCGCCGACCGCGCGATGCAGGTCCATGGCGGCATCGGTTACTCGCGCCACAAACCGTTCGAACATATCTACCGCCACCACCGCCGATACCGCATCACCGAAGGCGCCGAAGAAATCCAGATGCGAAAAGTCGCAGCATATCTGTTCGGTTATCTGGGGCCGAGGAAGGGCCTGTTTTCCTGAATGCCGGAGCGGCCGTCCGTCAGTGGGTGGCCGTCTTCGACCAGATGTTCATGATCGCGACACCCGCGACGATCAGCACCATGCCAGCGATCGCGGGCCCATCAAGGCGCTGATCCTGAAAGATCCAGGCGACGGTGGCGATCAGCACGATGCCCACGCCCGACCAGATCGCATAGGCGATGCCCGTGGGAATGTCGCGCAGCGCCAGCGACAGGAAATAGAAGGCGACGATATAGCCCGTCGCCATGATCAGCGACGCCCCGAGATTTCGGAAACCGTCCGACTGCTTCAGAAACGATGTCGCGATCACTTCGGCGACAATCGCGATCCCGAGGTAGATATATTGCAAGACTTGACTCCTAGCGCTTCCGGACAAATTCCGCGCGCAACACCAGTCCCTTGATGCCGTCGTGCCGGCAGTCGATTTCCTGCGCGTCGCCGGTCAGGCGGATCGACTTGATCACGGTGCCGACCTTCAGCGTCTGCCCCGCGCCCTTTACCGTCAGATCCTTGACCAGCACGACCGAATCGCCGCCTGCGAGCAGATTGCCGACCGCGTCACGGACCTCGGGCCCGGCGGCTGCCGTGGCGTCGCGAGCGGCCATCTCGCCGGCCGACATCCATTCGCCGCTCGCCTCGTCATAGACATAATCTTCGTCGTCGCTCGTCATTCTCTTATCCCGGTTTGCGGAAGCGCAGGGCGAACTGGTCGGTCTTGCCGCGGATCGCCGCATCGAAGACATTCGCGGTGTGCGGGTCGTCGGCGCGTTTGTAGAGGTCACTTTCGGCCTCGAGCCTGAAACCCGCCTTGGTCAGCGTGTCAACCACCGCGGCTTTGTCGATGCGGTGCAGGCTGTCCGAGAGCGTCGTGCCGCTGCCGCCCGCGGCGACATGATCGACGACGATCAGCGCGCCGCCGGGTTTCAACGCTGCGAACAGCGCCGCGCTCGCCTTGTCACCCGTCCCGGCGGGGAAGGGCTTCAAATAGAGGTCGTGGAAATTTTGTACCGTGATGATCGTGTCGAGCGGCGTGGCGAAAGCGGGCGCCGCGAAGGAGCCGGCTACCGCATCGACATTGGCATAGGCGGCGTCGACTGCGGCCTGATCGTCGCCATATTGTTTCTTGAACGCGATGAATTCGGCGGGCTGGAACGCATAGACCTTGCCGGTCGGACCGACGGCGGCCGCGAGCAGGCGCGTGACGTAACCGCCGCCCATCACATAGTCGCCGACCTTCTGGCCGGACCTGATCTGGGCAAATGCGAGCAGCTCGGCAGGCTTGCGCGCCGTGTCGCGTTCGCGATCGGCGGCGGGGCGCGCCGGATCAGCGAGCGCGGTCTTGTAAGAGGGGGCGGCGGCCTCCTTGGCGGCGAGCGGCGTCGCCGAAACGGCCAGAAGGAGGGCGAGGGCAAGCGGGCGGATCATGGCATCGACTCCCAATAATTTCGTCCGGCCATCATAGCGCCTTGTCGCAGGGGCCGCGCGCTTATTTGCATCTCGCAATTTTGATGATAGGTTTCTTCGTGAAACTAAAAAACTGGCCAAAAAGCTTGGGAGAGCGGACATGCATGATCTGGTGATTCGCGGCGGCACCGTCGTCGATGGTTCGGGCGGAGCGCCCTTTGTCGCGGATGTCGCGGTCGACGGCGACCGGATCGTCGCCGTGGGCGAAAACCTTGGCGCCGGGCGCGAGGAGATCGACGCCGGCGGCAAGATCGTCACGCCGGGCTTCGTCGACGTCCACACCCATTATGATGGGCAGGCGACGTGGGACGCCGAAATGGCGCCGTCGAGCTGGCACGGCGTCACGACGGTCGTGATGGGCAATTGCGGCGTCGGCTTCGCGCCCGCCAAGCCCGACCGCCACGAATGGCTGATCTCGCTGATGGAGGGCGTCGAGGATATCCCCGGCACCGCGCTTGCCGAAGGCATGTCGTGGGATTGGGAGACCTTCCCCGAATATATGGACGCGCTCGAGAAACTGCCGCGCACCGTCGACGTCGCCTGCCACGTTCCGCACGGCGCGGTGCGCGCCTATGTGCTCGGCGACCGCGAAAAGCCCGGCGCGATCCCGACCGACGAAGATATCGCCGAAATGTCGCGCATCGTCGAGGAGGGCGTGCGCGCGGGCGCGCTCGGCTTCTCGACCAGCCGCACCGTGCTCCACAAGTCGGTCGACGGCGAGCTCGTGCCCGGCACCACCGCGACTGCCGAAGAACTGGTCGCGATCGGCCGCGCGATGGGGCGCGTCGGTTATGGCGTGTTCGAAATGGCGAGCGACATGAAGCGCGAGTGGAACGAGTTCCAGTGGATGGGCGATTTGAGCCGCGAGACCGGGCTGCCTGTGACCTTTGCTGCGCTCCAGTCGATCGCCAAGGAATTGCCGCTCGAGGAACAGATTTCGGAGATGCGGAAGCAGAATGCGACCGGCGCGAACATCGTCGCGCAGATCGCGCTGCGCGGCAATGGCGTCATCATGGCGTGGCAGGGGACGGTGCATCCGTTCCGTTTCAAGCCTGCGTGGAACGAGATTATCGACCTGCCGTGGGCCGAGCAGCTTGCGAAGCTGAAGGACCCGGCGTTCAAGGCGCGGATGATTTCGGAAGAGAATGTCTGGCCCGAAAGCGACATCCTCGACTTCCTCAAGGTCGTGGCCGAAGGCTGGCCGGTCCATTTCGAAATGGATCCGGATTTCAATTACGAGCCGAAGATGGACGAGAGCATCATGGCGCGCGCGGTGGCCGCGGGCGTGTCGCCGGCCGAATATGCCTATGACCTGCTGATGAAGGACGACGGCAAGGGCTTCATCTATTTCCCGATTTTGAACTACCGCGACGGCAACCTCAATTTCCTCGAAGATCTGCAGGCGTCCGACGACACGGTGAACAGCCTGTCCGACGGCGGCGCGCATTGCGGGACGATCTGCGATGCCGCTTCCCCGACCTTCATGCTCCAGCATTGGGTGCGCGATCGCAAAGGCAACCGCGTCGCGCTCGAACATGCGGTGAAGCGCCAGTGCCGCGACACGGCGATGCTCTATGGCCTTGAGGATCGCGGCGTGCTTGCGCCCGGCTATCTCGCCGATCTGAACGTCATCGACATGGATGCGATCAAGCTCGGCAAGCCCTGGCTCGCTTTCGATCTTCCGGCAGGCGGCAAGCGCCTGCTGCAAAAGGCCGACGGTTATGTTGCGACGGTCAAGTCGGGCGTCGTGACGTTCCGGGATGGCGAAATGCAGGGTCCGACCCCCGGCGGCGTCATCCGCGGCCCGCAGCGCGTCGAAATGGCGATGGCTGCCGAATAGTGCGCGCCATCCATCTGCGGGCACCCGCGTCGCTCGACAATCTGGTGCTCGCCGACCTGCCCGATCCCGGCGATCCGGGGCCGGGCGAGATTCGCGTGCGGCTCGGCGCGTCGTCGCTCAATTTCCACGACTTTGCGGTGGTCGCGGGGATGATCCCGACCGCGGAGAATCGCATTCCGATGTCCGACGGCGCGGGCGTGGTCGAGGCGGTGGGCGCGGGCGTGACCGGTTTCGCGGTCGGCGATCTTGTGGTGTCGCTTTTCTTCCCCGAATGGGCCGATGGTGCGCCGCCGGCCGGCGCCTTCACCAAGGTGCCGGGCGACGGCATCGACGGCTATGCGCGCGAGGCTGTCGTCGTCCCGCAGCACTGGTTCACCCGCGCGCCGGCGGGCTGGTCGGCCGCCGAGGCCGCGACGCTGACCTGCGCCGGCCTGACCGCGTGGCGCGCGCTGTTCGTCGATGGAGCCACGCAGCCGGGCTCGACCGTGCTGGTCCAGGGCAGCGGCGGCGTGTCGGTGTTCGCGCTGCAATTCGCCAAGGCGGCGGGGGCGCGCGTGATCGCGACAAGCTCGTCCGACGCGAAGCTCGAACGGCTGAAGGCGCTCGGGGCCGACGAACTGGTCAATTACAAGGAAGAGCCGAAATGGGGCGCGAAAGCGCTCGAGCTGACGGGCGGGCGGGGCGTCGATACGGTGGTCGAGATCGGCGGTGCCGGAACGCTCGACCAGTCGATGGTCGCGGCGCGCGTCGGCGGCCATGTCGCGCTGATCGGCGTGCTTACGGGCATCGCCGGTCCGGTGCAGACCGCGCTGCTGATGAGCAAGAATTTGCGCGTGCAGGGTCTGACCGTCGGAAGCCGGGCGCAGCAGCTCGACATGATTGCCGGGGTCGAAGCCAATGGCATTCGCCCCGTCATCAGCGACCATTTCCCGCTCGAAAAGCTGGGCGATGCCTTTCGGCACCAGATCGCCAACGCGCATTTCGGCAAGATCGTCGTGGATATCTAGCCGAGTGCGGTCACCGTCCGTTCGACGTCGGCGACGCTGTTATAGGCGTGGAATGACAGGCGCAGGATCGTACCGCGAAAATCGGTGCGCAGCCGGTCGCGGTCGAGCGCTTCCGCAACGCGCGGCTGGTCGGCGCCGGTGTCGATGCAAAGCGTGCCGCCGATTTCGCCGGCCGGCCAGCGCCATTGCGGCGTTTCGGGTTCGAGCGCCTCGCGCAGCATCGCTTGCAGCGCGCGGTTGTGCGAACGGGCGGCGTCGACGCCGATCGCCGCAATCTCGCCGATCCCCGCCGCCGACAGCGCGAAAGGCGCGACGTCGGGCGTACCGCCCCACCAGCGCCGCGCATCGGGCGCATAGCGGAAATCGTGGATGTCCATTTCGAACGGGTTTTCGTGGCTCCACCAGCCGCGCTCCATCGGATCGAGCGCGGTGCGGTCGTGCGGCGCGACCCACAGCCATGCCGCGCCCGGACCGCCGCAGAGCCATTTGACGCTGGTGCCGAGCACGGCGTCGACCCCCCAGCGGGCGGGCGTCACCGGCACGATGCCGACCGACTGCGCGCAGTCGGCGACACAGCGCGCACCCGCCGCCTGTGCGACCGACGCGACGGCGGCGATGTCGGTGAGCGCGCCGCTGTTCGAACTGACGTGCATCGCGACGACGAGCGCGACATCGTCGTCGAGCGCGGCCGTCCAGTTCGCGGCGTCGCGAACATCGGCATCATCGGGAAGGTAGCGCGTCTTCCACCCCGCCGCCGCGAGGCCGCCCGCGAGATAGCCGATCGTCGGAAACGCGCTCGGCGCGAGCAGGATCGTGCGCCGGTCGGTCGCCTGCCCCAGCGCCGAGATATAGCGCGAGAGGCCTGCAGTGACGTTGGTCGCGGGGCAGAGGTCGCGCGGCTCGACGCCGATCAGCCCGGCGAGCGCGGCGCGCCAGGCGTCGATGGCGTCCAGCCAGTGCGGCCAGGCTTCGCCCGTTTCGCGCCAGGGCTCGAGCAGCCGTTCGCGCAGCAGACCCTCCGCCGTGCGCGGCTGGCAGCCGACGCTATGGCTCTTGAGATAGACGGCTCGCGGCGGCAGGTGGAAGCGGTCGCGGACCGCCTCCGGCAGCAGCGCGCTCACAATCCGCTGCCGTGGCCGGCCGACGAAGCGCCGCTGATGCTGTCGCGCTTCACGCCATATTCGGCGCCCCAGCGGTCGGTCATGTCGGCGCGAATATCCCAGAGTTCGGGGAAGAAGCGGTGCCGTGCGCCGGCGTTGAGCAACTCGACCGGGCGCCCCTTCAGCGACTTCGATCCCATGCCGATCGAGCGGTGGATGAGGTAGATATGGTGTGCGCGGAAGATCTGGAACAATTCGTCGAATTCGATCAGCGCTTCGGCGACCATATAGGCTTCGTCATGCTTGTAGCCGGTGTCGTAGACGTCGGCGACACTGCGTCCGGCGGGGTCGAGATAAACAGCTTTGTAGCGTGCCCACAGCGGCTGCGGCATCGTCAGGAGGAGCTGGAAACCCGGGCTTTCCTGTCCCGATCCATTGCCGAGCTGGAGCCGGATCGATTGATAGTCGAAGGGGCTCATCGTTTCGAGCAGCGACAATTGGTCGGTCATCATCCGCATGATGCGGTTTACGCGGTCGAAGAGGGTCAGGACGCGCATCGTCTCGCCTGTCGCCATATGGCCGTCGATCTCGACGAGCGTGAAGGCCATCAGCTTCATCCACAGTTCCTCGACCTGATGAACGATCTGGAACTGGAGTTCGTCGGGGGTGCAAAGCTCGGCCAGCGGCTTCTGGCAGTCGAGCAGGCGGTCGACCGCAAGATAGACGCCATAATCCTTCATGTCGGGCGTTTCGATGCGGCGATGGGTTTCGGTCTTGTCGAGCATGATCTGCTCCTTCGTCTTGATGGCATGGATAATCGAAGGCGCCTTGCAGCGCCGGTTCGTTATCCGCGCGGCATCACGCCCGCGGGTGGGCGCCGGGGCGAGCCCGCCTGGCCGAGCCACAGGAGAAGGGCGCCGGCGTTCATGGCGCCAACAGGTCCGCGGGCAGCGTTGGCTCGCCGAGGATCAGTGCCATACGCCGCCAGATTTCGTCGCGGTCGGGTTCGCCGCGTTCGATGAAGCCGCGGACAATCTCTTCGCCGAGGCCATAGTTGATCACATAGCTGCGATATTTGTCGGTGAAGGCGGTCATCTGCTCGGCGCGTGCCGGCGATACGAGCAAATATTTCTGGGTGAGCGCGAGTGCGGCCGTGCGGTCGATCTGGCCGTCGAGATATTGCTGCGCGATCGTCAGCCGCGCGCCCTGCAGCGCCTTCATCGCATCGAGCAGCTGCCAATATTTATCGTCGGTCGGCGGCGCGATCTCGGCGAGGGGCATCAGGACGTCGCGTTCGGTATCGGGGCGCGTCTTGTCGGGGAAGGCGAGGTCGATGCCATAATTGGCGGTGCCCTCGGCGATCAGGCTTTGCGGGCTGTAGAGCGGATAGACGCTGAACTCGATCCAGCCGCGCCCGCGCACCAGCTGTTCCTCGATCTTCATGTTGAGCAGGTGATGCCCCGGATATCCTTCGTGGCAACCAAGGTCGAGCGCGCGCGACAGGCGGATCGGCAGGTCGGTGTTGACCTGGATGATGCTGTGATAGCCACCCATATAATAATTATAGCCGCTCCAGCTTTTGCCGGTAACGAATTCCAGATCGAAGCTCTCGCTCGTCGGCATCGGGACATGCGCCGCGGTGCGGCCGCGGCAGCGGGCGATCGCGGCGTCGAACACTTTTTGCAGGCGGTCCCTGGGGATGGTGAAGCGATCGAGATAAGTCTCGACCCGGTCGGCAAGCGGGCCTTCGCCGGGCACCATCGCCGCGATCGCCGCGAGCGGCGCGTCATAGGCGGTGAGCGGCTTGAGCTGGGGACGCACGCCGAACAGCCGTTCGGATTCGTCGGCGAAGGCGAAGCGCACCCCCTGCATCATTTCGAGCCGCGTTTCCGCCGCGCGGAGTTGCGCCGCGAGAAAGGCAGCGCGACGCCGTTCGATGGGATCGGCGAGGCCGGGAATCGCGGTCCCGACTTTCGCCATCAGTTCGCGCGCCGCGAGCAGCAGCGCCGCCTTGTCGCGCGGCTTGCCGACGGCAGCGTCGAGCAGCTGCTTGGGTCCGTAATAGGCGTCGATATAGCCCTTTTCGTGCGTCCCGATCTCGAGGCTGAGCTGCACATAAGCGGTCGCGATCTCGGCGATCGCCTGTCCGGCTTCGCTCGCCGCTGCCGCATCGATCGCGGGGCGCGGGGCGGGCCAGTCGGCATGGTCTCCGGTTCGGCGGACGTCGACTTGCGGCACGTCGGGCGCCGCAACTTCGGCCCTCTTGGCGGGCTCGGCCGGCGGTGCATCTCGCTGCGCGCGCTCCTGTGCCTTACGCTCGGCAACCGCGCGGCGCATCTCGGGGTCGAGCGCATAGCAGCCGGGCAGCGTCAGGCTCGCCGCCAGCATCGCGCCGGTCAGGTGCCTGTGCCATCGCATCAGCCGGCCGCCTGTTCCTGCGGCGCTTCGGGATCGCAGATGTCGAGGACATCGCCGTCGGCGGCGATTTCGGCGTCCGATTCACCTTCGATCGTATCGTGGCGGGGATGGAGCGGCGCGAGCCTTAACACCGCATAGCCTGCCAGCGCCGCGGCGAGCGACCCCATCAAAATGCCGATCTTCGCCTCCTCGATCAGCAAGGGATCGGCTGGGAAGGCGAGGCCGCCGATGAACAGGCTCATCGTGAAACCGATCCCGCAGAGCATCGCGACGCCGTAAATCTGGAGCCAGGTCGCGCCGCGCAGCTTGCCCGCGATCCCGAGTTTGACCGACAGCCAGACGCTGCCGAAAATGCCGACCTGCTTGCCGAAGAACAGTCCCGCCGCGATACCGAGCGGCAGCGGCGCAAAAATCTGCTCGGCGGTCAGGCCGCCAAGATCGACGCCGGCATTGGCGAAGCCGAACAGCGGTACGATCGCGAAGGCGACCCATGGGTGGAGCGCATGTTCGAGCCGGTGCAGCGGAGAGGTCTCGCTGTCGGGCGCGCCGGGCGTGCGTTCGAACGGGATCGCCATCGCGGCGAGCACGCCCGCGATCGTCGCATGCACACCCGACAGCAACATTGCGTACCAGAGCAGCGCGAACAGCAGCAGATAGAGCGGCAGGCTCTTCATCCGCATTCGGCCGAGCGCGAACATGACGCCGAGGATGACGGCTGCCGCGCCGAGCGCGAGCAGGTTGATCTTGGCGGTATAGAAGAGTGCGATGATCGCGACCGCGCCCATGTCGTCGACGATGGCGACGGTGACGAGGAAGAGTTTCAGCGAGGTGGGCGCGCGCTTGCCGAGCAAGGCGAGGACGCCCATTGCAAAGGCGATGTCGGTCGCGGCCGGGATTGCCCAGCCCTGTGCCAGCCCCGGCGTCGTTCCGGCGAAGACCATGTAGAGCGCGGCGGGCACTGCCATTCCGGCCGCCGCCGCGATGAAGGGCAGGCGCCGCCGTTCCCAGCTCGCGAGGCGTCCATCGACGAACTCGCGCTTGATCTCGAGCCCGACGAGCAGGAAGAAGATCGCCATCAGCCCGTCGTTGATCCAGAGATGGACGGTCATCGGCCCCAGCTTGTCGGTCAGGACCGGCCCGGTCACGGCATGGATCGCATGCTCATAGGTTTCACCGAGCGACGAATTGGCAACAATCATCGCCAAAATGGCTGCGAAAATCAGCAATATCCCGCCGGCGCTTTCGCTCTCCAGAAAGTCGCGCAAGGCTGAACGGGGCGGAAAACTGCGATTCACGATTGGATATGTCCCGGTAGCTGCAAAGGATTGTCGTTTCCCTATCGACAAGCGCCTAGCTTTACAAATTCACGCCGCAGATTAACATCCTTGTTAAAGGGGCATCATGCCGCAACGGTTGGGGGCCGGGCTAGCAGGTGGAGCTTTCGTCTGCATGGCTGGAATGGCTGGTGATGGGGGCCGGCCACGAACTGATGCTGTTCGCATCGGTCGGAATCCTGTTGATCGGGCTCGACGACTTGCTGTTCGATGCCTTGTGGCTGGCGACCCGTCGGCCGGATCCGGCCCGCATGCCGGCCACGGCGCCGATCGCCGGAACGCTCGCCGTTTTCATTCCCGCGTGGGACGAGGCCAGCGTCCTTCCGGCGATGTTGCGCCGGACGCTCGATGCCTGGGCGGGCGAGGATTTCGTCCTTTATGTGGGCTGTTATCCCAATGATGCAACCACGCTTTTCGCTGTCTCGCCGCTGATCGCACGCGATCGGCGGCTGCGGCTCGTGATCAACGAGCGCGAGGGGCCGACGACCAAGGGCGACAATCTCAACCGGCTGTGGGCCGCGCTTTGCGAGGACGAGCGCGCCGGTGCCATGCGCTGCGCCGCGGTGGTGCTCCATGATGCCGAGGACCATGTCCACGCCGACGAACTCGCGCTCTATCGTATCGGCCTTGCCGACAATGCGATGGTACAGATCCCGGTCGTGCCGCGGATCGTCGGCGGATCGCAGTGGATCGGCGGCCATTATGGCGATGAATTTGCCGAAGCGCATGGCAAGGAACTGGTGGTGCGTTCGCGTCTCGGCATGCCGCTGCCTTCGGCCGGCGTCGGCTGCGCGCTGAGCCGGGGCGCGCTCGCACTGCTCGCGATCGAGCGCGGCGGCGATCCCTTTCGCTGCGACAGCCTGACCGAGGATTATGAGGTCGGGATGCTGCTCGGCACCTATGGCCTTGGCGCCCGGTTCATGACGGCGGTCGGCCGGACGGGGACACCGATTGTGTCGCGCGGCGCCTTCCCCGGCCGGATCGACGCCGCGGTGCGGCAAAAGGCGCGCTGGGTTGCGGGAATTGCGCTTGCCGGCTGGGATCATCTCGGCTGGCCAGGGGCGCGGCAGGGCATCGGCCCGTCGCCAGGCCGCAACTGGCTTGCGCGCTGGATGCTGTGGCGCGACCGGCGTGCGCCGCTTGCCGCACTCGTGCTGCTCGCCGCCTATGCGGGATTGATCGTCACCGCGATCGGCTGGGCCGGGCAGGCGCTGTTCGGCTGGCGCGAGGTGGCAATCGGCGAGGGTTTGCGCCTGCTCCTCGCGCTCAATGCGGTCATGCTACTCTGGCGGCTGGGCTTGCGCGGCCATTTCACCGCGCGCTGGTACGGTTGGCGGCAGGGCTGGCTCGCATTGCCGCGCGCCTTTGTCGCCAATATCATCGCGATGCTCGCCGCGCGGCGCGCGGTCGCGATCTATTGGCGGATGCTGCGGTCGGGCGAGGTGGTGTGGGACAAGACCGAGCATCTCGAAAGCGACATGTCTGCGGATCCCGTCGCCGTACCGGTCGCGCCGCGATGATGGTGCGGCGATCGGCGCTTCGCCGCGATGCACCCGCCCTGCGTTTCCTGTTCCTGTGCATCGGCGGCTGGGTGTCGCTGCGCGTTCTGACGGCGTGGAATCCGGCCGTGCCTTTGCCGCCGGCTGCGATTGTGCCGCCGTGGTCGGCGCCGTCGCCCTTCGCGGCGAACGCGACCTCCCCGATGAACAAGGGCTCGGGGGACGGCGGACCCGAAAGGATGGCTTTCGACAGGACGGGTCGGGCATCGACCGTTACGGCGGCGCGGTCGCAAGGCCCCGCAAACGGGAGGGCGAGCGCAATGGCTTTGTCCGTACCGACGGGCGGCGGGTTGAGCGTCGACCGGCACAGCCTGCGTCTCGCCCTGATCGCGCGGCTCCTGCCGGCGATGCCCGGGCGCGCGACACGATCGGCCGTGGCGGCCGGCGAGCCGATGTGGCTGCGCGACGCCGCCGCCGCACGCGCCGAACCGGGGCAGGGCAAGCCTTTCTGGATCAAGCGGCAACTGGCGGGCTGGTCGCTCGGCGGCTGGGCGTATCTGCGCGACGGCGACCATGGTGGGGCTGAGGGTATTGCGGCGGCGAGCCAGCTTGGCGGCAGTCAGGCGGGGCTGCGGCTTGGCTATGGTTTTGGCGAGACCGGGCGCGCCCGCGTCTATGCGCGCGCGACGATGGCGATACGCCGGCCCGAGCAGCGCGAGGTCGCGCTCGGCTTTGTCTTCGCGCCGCTGGCGCGGCTACCGGTCGATCTGGCGATCGAGCGCAGAGTCGCGACCGGCAAGGAAGGACGAAGCGCCTTCGCCGCGATGGTCAGCGGCGGCGTCGGCGACGTCGCGTTGCCCGCCGGCTTCCGGCTCGAGGCCTATGGGCAGGCGGGTCTTGTCGGCGCGCGGCGGCGCGACGGGTTCGTCGACGGCGCGGTTGTGGTCGATCGCCGCGTTGGGGCCGACGACAACGCGCCGCTGCGGCTCGGGGCGCTGGCGGCGGGCGCGGTGCAGCCGGGCGCCGCGCGCGTCGATGTCGGTCCGCGGTTGACGCTCCGCCTTCCCGACGTCGGCGAAGGAAGCCGCGTCGCGCTCGACTGGCGCCAGCGCGTCGCCGGCGACGCGCACCCCGAGAGCGGGCTGGCGCTGACGCTCGCGAGCGACTTCTGACGGCCTGGAAAATTTAGCTGTCACAGCCGATTCCCCGCCTCGAAAAAATGCTCTAGGGTCGCGGGACTCGGCGCAGTTTTACGCCGCAGACGCATATTTCGGGGCCCATGGATCTTTACCTCCCAGTCGCCAATCTGTCGGTCAATGCGCTGGTCATCATCCTGCTTGGCGGCGGCGTGGGGTTTCTGTCGGGCATGTTCGGGGTCGGCGGCGGGTTCCTGACCACGCCGCTCCTGATCTTCTACGGCATTCCGCCCACGGTGGCGGCGGCGTCGGCGGCGACGCAGGTTACCGGCGCGAGCGTGTCGGGCGTGATGGCGCATCTCGAACGCGATGGTGTCGACCTGCACATGGGTGGCGTGCTCGTCGCCGGCGGCCTGATCGGCTCGCTGATCGGCGCCGGATTGTTCGAATTGCTGGCCGCATGGGGACAGATCGATACGGTGATCAACATCCTCTATGTCGTCCTGCTCGGAACCGTCGGCACCTTCATGGGGCGCGAGGCGTGGGGTTCGTATCGCGCGGCGCAGGCGGGACTGCCGGCCCCGGCGCGCAAGCGGCGCCACCATCCGATGGTCGCCAACCTGCCGATGCGCTGGCGTTTCTATCGCTCGGGCCTCTATATCTCGCCGCTGGCGCCGCTGCTGCTCGGCATGGCGGTAGGCGTGCTGACGATGCTGCTCGGCGTCGGCGGCGGTTTCATCATGGTGCCGGCGATGCTCTATCTGCTCGGCATGGGGACGCAGGTTGTCGTCGGCACCTCGCTGTTCCAGATCCTGTTCGTCACCATCGCGACGACGATGGTCCACGCGATGACCACGGGTGCGGTGGACATCGTGCTCGCGGGGCTGCTGCTGCTCGGCAGCGTCACCGGTGCGCAATTCGGCGCCCGCTTCGCGCAAAAGGTGAAGCCCGAATATCTGCGCATGGCGCTGGCGGCGATCGTGTTGCTCGTCGCGCTGCGCATGGCGGTCGACCTCTTCATCCGCCCCGAAGAAATCTACACCGTCCAATGATAGCCGTGCGCGCCTTGTTCCTATGGTTCGCGCTGGCGCTGCTCCCTGCAAAAGCGGCGTTCGCGGCCGATCCACGACTGGTCCCAGACGTGTCGAGCCGCGCGATCGATATCCAGTACAGCTTTACCGGCGAGGAATTGCTTCTGTTCGGCGCGATCCTCTATCCGGGGCAACGGCTGCCCGACCAGCGCGCCGATATCGTCGTCGTGCTGAAGGGGCCGGTACGCCCGATCATCCTGCGCGAAAAACGGCGCGTCGCGGGAATCTGGGTCAATGCGAACAGCCTGCGGCTGCGCACGTCGCCCGGCTTTTATGCGATCGGATCGTCGCGCCCGATCGACAAGCTCGTCGACGAGCGCACCGCGGCGATCTTCGAGCTCGGGCTCGCCAACCTGTCGATGTCGCCCAGCGGTTTTTCGGAGGCGAGGAAGCTCGAACGCTTCGAAGCCGGGTTGACCGACCTCTATCGCAGGATCGGGCTTTTCTATGAAAATCCAGCGGCGGTCGAAATCACCGAAGGCGTGCTTTACCGCGCGCGTATCCCGGTGCCGGCGCGCGTTCCCGTCGGCACCTATCGTGCCGAAACCTATCTGATCAGCCGCGGCCGCGTGCTCGCGGTCGCCTCGCGCGACGTCCAGATCCGCAAGGCGGGCTTCGAACGTTTCGTCGCGCTCGCGGCGCAGCGTCACGGCTTTCTCTACGGGCTCAGCGCCGTTTTCCTGTCGCTCATACTCGGTTATGGCGCGTCGGCTATCTTCCGTCGTCGCTGACAGCCTTTAGCCTATATTTACCCTCAGCTGCGATACCGATGCCCGGGACCATGACAGGCGGGGCGAATTGATGGATATGCAGGGTGGCGGCTTGAATGCCGGGGACTCGACAGCGGTGCAGCATGTTCGGCTTGCGGGCGGAGGCATGGCGGCATCGGTCGCGCCGGCGGTTACCCATCATCGCGACGATCTGATGATCGGCGAAGTCGTCGACATTTCGGGGTCGGCCTCACGCATCCTGCTCGATGCGGTGACGATCGGCAAATTGTCGTCGTCCAGCGACGCCGCGGTGGCGATGGCGGGGCAGGTCGGCGCGCAGGTCAAGGTGCGCGTTGGCAATGTGTGGCTGATCGCAAGCATCCGCGACCAGCAACTGCACGAACGCGGCGAAGGGCTGATCGTCGCGACGATCGATTTCCTCGGCGAAGGCGAAGAGGAAAAGATCACCGGCCGCATTCATAATTTCCGGCGCGGCGTCACGCGTTATCCGATTCCGGGCAGCCAGGTTTTTGCGGCGACCAGCGCCGACCTCAAGCAGATCTACGCCGCCGACGAGCGCGCGCATGTCGAAATCGGCACCGTCTATCCGACCAAGGATATTCGCGGCTCGCTCTATGTCGACGCGATGCTCGGCAAGCATTTCGCGCTGCTCGGCTCGACCGGCACCGGCAAGTCGACGAGCGCGGCGCTGATCCTGCACAAGATCTGCGAACTCGCGCCGCAGGGCCATATCGTGATGATCGATCCGCACGGCGAATATTCGGCCGCCTTCAGGGGCACCGGCGCGCTGTTCGACGTCGACAATCTGGCGATGCCCTATTGGCTGATGAACTTCGAGGAACATTGCGAAGTCTTCGTCACCGCCGAAGGTCGCGACCGGCAGGCCGACTGCGACGTCCTCGCGCGCTGCCTGCTGCAGGCGCGCACGAAGAACCGGCTCGCCGAAGGGATGAGCAAGATCACGGTCGACTCGCCGATCCCCTATCTGCTCTCGGACCTGCTCAATATCCTGCAGAACGAGATGGGCAAGCTCGACAAGGCAACCTCGTCGGCGCCCTTCATGCGCATCAAGGGCAAGATCGAGGAAATGCGCGCCGACCCGCGCTATAATTTCATGTTCTCGGGTATGCTCGTCGCCGACACGATGGCAAGCTTCCTCGGCAAGATCTTCCGCCTGCCGTCGGACGGCCGGCCGATCTCGATCATCGACGTGTCTGGCGTGCCGTCGGACATCACCGGCGTCGTCGTCGCGGTGCTCTCGCGCCTGACGTTCGACTATGCGATCTGGTCGCGCGGCGAACCACAGCGCCCCATCCTGCTCGTGTGCGAGGAAGCGCACCGCTACATCCCGTCGAAGGACGTCGGGACGGGACAGGCGGTCCGCAAGATCCTCGAACGCATCGCCAAGGAAGGCCGTAAATATGGCGTGTCGCTGGGCCTCATCACCCAGCGCCCGTCGGATTTGGCCGAAGGCGTGCTGTCGCAGTGCGGCACGATCATCTCGATGCGCCTCAACAACGAGCGCGACCAGCATTTCGTGAAGGCGGCGATGCCCGAAGGCGCGCGCGGCTTCATCGATTCGATTCCGGCGCTCCGCAACCGCGAATGCATCGTCTGCGGCGAAGGCGTGTCGATCCCGATCCGCGTCTATCTCGACACGCTCGAGGAGGAAAAGCGGCCGGCGTCGAGCGATCCGCTCTTCTCGAAACTGTGGCGCGAAACCGGCGGCGAGGCCGAAATTCTCGATCGCGTGGTCAAGCGCTGGCGCAGCCAGGGACGCTGATTTTCGCCGACCGACGTCGGCAGCGGCACCGGCCCGCTCCCCCACCCGGCCTCCCGACATAGTATTCTATGGGAGGCCGGGTGGGGGAGCGGGCCGGTGCCGCGTCCGCATAGCGGACAAAGATTCTACGGCTTCGGCGGCTCCCAAAGCTCGATCGGATTGCCCTCGGGATCGTGGACGCGCGCGAAGCGGCCGATGGCGGGGTCGTCCCATTCATCCTTCGTGATGATCGCGTCGCCCGCCTCGCGAAACGGTGCCAGCACGGCGTCGAGATCGTCGACGCGCAGGTTGATCATGAACTGGCGGTCGGCGGCGAAATAGTCGGTGTCTGCCTTGAACGGCGAAAAGACCAATGGCCCTGCGGTGACGTTCCAGACCCACTGGTTCGGCGGCACGCTGTCATCGGCGCTGCATCCGCCACCGACGCCCAGCCGTTCGCGATACCAGGCGCCGAGTGCCTCGGGATCGCGCGCCCGGAAAAACAGTCCGCCAATGCCTTTGACATGTCCCATGATGGCCTCCCGTGATGATCGGGCAGCCTAGGCCGTTTGCGTCACTGTTTCCACTCTCCGCTGCCGCGGAATTCTTCACGGATCTGGCCCGACTGGTTGAGCCGCGGGTCGGTGTAGGTCGGTGCGGCGGGCGCCGGGGTCGGGAGCGGCGCGACGGGCACGGCAGGGGCCATGGAGCCCGGCAAGGGCGCCGCGGCACTATCGGGCAGTGTCGCGGCGGGGCCGGTGAGCGCGGGAACCGGGCCGGCGCCGGGCGGCAGGCCCTGGCCTTTCAGGATCGCTAGCTGCTGCGCGAGCGGCAGATAGGGGCCGGGCACGGGTTCGCGGCCCAGATAAGGCGCGCGAAAGGCATCGGGCATCCCCCAGCGACCGCGCCAGCGGTGGAAGATATGCGCGCCGACGATGTTCGTCATCACCAGGCTCTTGCCCCAGCGAGGCCAGATCGCCTGTGTGTGATAATGGGTGGCAAGGCCGACTTTCGGAAAGACATAGCCGCCGAGCGCGGACGAGGCGATCCGGCTTGCGCGGAGCCAGTTCCGCCGTTCGGGTGCGCGTGCCATCGCGCCGTCGCAGCTGAAGGTGAACTGGCAGACGCCGGCGCGCTGCGACCCCTGGAATACGACGCCGCACACAGTGTTCGGAAAGCTCGGGTGGCGGACGCGGTTGATTACCGTCTGCGCGACGCCGCGCATGCCGTCGTCGGTTTCCGACGCGGCTTCGTAATAGATCGCGGCGGTCAGGCAATAATGCGCGCGCTCGCGATCGAGCGCGGTGACGCCGCGAAAGACATAGGGCTTGGCCGGCGGTCCGACGAAGGCCTCGTCGCGAAGGAGGGCGGGATCGGTCGGTGGCAAGGCCGCGGCATCGCTGTAGCCGACACTCGCGGGATCGGGCAGCGTCGGGTCGATTTTTAGCGCCGCTTCATAATCTTCTGCATTCATGACCGCCCAGCGTTCGGGATCATATGTCCGGAAATTCAGCGGCACCGATACGCTATAGGGTCCGAAGACCGCCGGCGCGCGAAGCTGCCCGCTCGACAGCAGGAAGGCGAGGCAGGCCACCGCGACAACCGCGACGATCGCGGCCCAGAAGCTACGCCCCGGCCCTGCCGGTTTTTCCGGCATCGGGTCGCGCCACGTCGAGCGGGCGGTCAGGGACAGTTCGGGTTTCATGCGTACATCGGTTTCCGTCGGCACCCGGCGCGCGATTCGCGCATGGCCGCCCTGTTAGTCTTATACGCTGAAACGCCAACAAAATGTTTCACCCGCGTCAGGGACGTCCGCCGAGCGCGATCACGAACAGGACCAGCGCCGCGGTCGAGGCGAGGGTGCGGACATGGTTCCAGCCCGTCCATTCTTTCCGGTAACGCAGCCAGAGCGCCTCGCCTTCGGCGGTTGCCGGGTCGCTGGCGTCGAGCGCATTGTTGCGCGGTACGTTGAAGATCATCGTGACGACGAACATGCCGATGAAATAGATCGCGCCGCCGGCCAGCGCCGCGCAGGCGCCGGCTTCGTCCCGATGAAGCGCGCCGATCACGGCGAGCGCAAGGCTCGACAGGCTCGATCCGACGAACAGCGGCATGAACAACGAGCGCTGGATCACCCGGTTGATGCTGTTCATCGCCGCCACGCCTGCGGCTGTGTCGAGCCGCGCAAAGGCCGTCATCGCAAAGGCCGAGAAGGTAAAATAGAGTCCGGCAAGCAGCCCGCACGCGACGATCGAGAACCAGAGCAGGGCTGTAACGAGGGTGCCGGCCATATTCGCCTCCTGAAGCTCGCTCCCCGAATAGCCGGTTTTGCGGTTGCGGCGAAGCCGAACATTAGCACTCCGTTGAGGTTGACCGGCTAGGTTCGCGGCATGGCTTCGCCAATGATCCCTTCGTACAGGCGCAGCGCGCGAACCGATTTCCGGATGTGGCTTCTGCTTGTCTTCGGTGTCGCCTTCTTCTGGGCGGGATCGACGATCGACCCCGAAACGAATTGCAGCGAGGACGGCCGCGAATGTGCGCCCTGGCTGGTTCCGCTGGCGCGGGCGCTGGGCGCCGTCGTCGCGCTCGGCGCCGGGCTCAACATGTTCGCGAATCCGAACCGCGGCAGTTTTGTCGACGCCGCGACCGGCGATCTCGTCTGGTGGCAGGGGCGCGTCGGGACGACCGGTGGCGACGCGGGGCGCATCCACCCGTCGCGCATCGGCAGTATCCGGATCGTGCGGCAGGACGAGAGCGACGACGAGGTTCACCTTTATGACCTCGACGGCAACCGGCTGTTCTGGTTCGACGAGAATGTCATTCCCTGGCCCTATGAGCGCTGGGCGGGGAAGCTGGCGGCGGCATGGCCGCATATCGCGGTCGAGGTGCAGGAATAGTTTCGGGGCGCTGCCCGCCCGCATTCCCCCTTGCCGACTCAGCCGCCAAAGCCTATATGCGCCGTACTTCTTGACATGGTTAGCCAGTTGGGACGTCGGGGCCGCGGGCCGCGGCGGCTGTACCCACATGCTTTCCGGTCATCCGGATTGGGAATATAGCTTGGTCGATTTCGACACCCTCAATGCGATCATCGCGCCCGAAGCCGAGGCGATGGGCCTTGCGCTCGTGCGCGTCGCTTTCTTCGGCGGCGACAGCGACCCGACGCTGCAGGTGATGGCCGAACGCCCCGACACGCGCCAGCTGACGATCGACGATTGCGCCGACCTGTCGCGCCGCATCTCGGACCGGCTCGACGCCTTGGAAGAGGCTGGCAAGGACCCGATCGACGTCGCTTACCGGCTCGAGGTGTCGTCGCCCGGCATCGACCGCCCGCTGACGCGCCGCGCCGACTTCGCCGACTGGGCGGGGCATGAGGCGAAGATCGCGCTCAAGGAAAAGCGCGACGGCCGCCAGCGCTTCAACGGCGAGTTGGTCGGCATCGACGGCGACGTCATCACGATTTCGGATAAGGAAGGTGTGGAACACAAGCTGCCGTTCGACGCGATCGACACGGCGAAGCTCGTTCTCACCGACAAATTGATTGCCGCAACCGTCCCGCTCTCGATCGAGGGCGCCGACGAAATGGAAGAAGAAGGACAGGACTGATGGCCACTGCCATTTCCGCCAACAAGGCCGAACTCCTCGCGATCGCCAACAGCGTCGCCAGCGAGAAGATGATCGACAAGGGCATCGTCATCGAGGCGATCGAGGAAGCGATCCAGCGCGCCGCGCGCGCGCGCTACGGCGCCGAGAACGACATTCGCGCAAAGCTCGATCCGCAGACCGGCGACCTCCGCCTGTGGCGCGTCGTCGAGGTCGTCGAGCAGGTCGAGGATTATTTCAAGCAGGTCGACCTCGCTGCCGGCCAGAAGCTCCAGAAGGACGCCAAGATCGGCGACTTCATCGTCGACCCGCTGCCCGCGGTTGACCTCGGCCGCATCGACGCGCAGTCGGCGAAGCAGGTGATCTTCCAGAAGGTGCGCGAAGCCGACCGCGAGCGCCAATATGCGGAATTCAAGGACCGCGCGGGTGAGATCATCACCGGCGTCGTCAAGTCGGTCGAATTCGGCCACATCGTCGTCAACCTCGGCCGTGCCGAGGGCGTCATCCGCCGCGACCAGCAGATCCCGCGCGAACTGATGCGCGTCGGCGACCGCGTCCGCGCGCTGATCCTGTCGGTGCGCAGCGAAACGCGCGGCCCGCAGATTTTCCTCAGCCGCGCGCACCCCGACTTCATGAAGAAGCTGTTCGCGCAGGAGGTGCCCGAAATCTACGACGGCATCATCGAGATCAAGGCCGCCGCGCGCGATCCGGGTTCGCGCGCGAAGATCGGCGTCATCAGCTACGACGGCTCGATCGACCCCGTCGGTGCGTGCGTCGGCATGAAGGGCAGCCGCGTTCAGGCGGTCGTCCAGGAAATGCAGGGCGAAAAGATCGATATCATCCCCTGGTCCGAAGACACGGCAACCTTCGTCGTCAACGCGCTCCAGCCCGCGACGGTGCAGCGCGTCGTCATCGACGAGGATGACAGCCGCATCGAAGTCGTCGTTCCCGACGACCAGCTCAGCCTCGCCATCGGCCGCCGCGGCCAGAATGTCCGTCTCGCCAGCCAGCTCACCGGCAGCCAGATCGACATCATGACCGAGGCCGACGCGAGCGAAAAGCGCCAGCGCGAATTCGTCGAACGCTCGACGATGTTCCAGGAAGAGCTCGACGTCGACGAAACGCTCGCGCAGCTGCTCGTCGCCGAAGGCTTCGGCGAACTCGAAGAAGTCGCTTATGTCGGCATCGACGAACTCGCGAGCATCGAAGGTTTCGACGAAGAGCTGGCGCAGGAACTGCAGAGCCGCGCCGCCGAAGGTCTCGAGCGCCGCGAGGAAGCGTCGCGCGCCGAACGCCGCGAACTCGGTGTCGAGGATGCGCTCGCCGATATCCCGCACCTCACCGAAGCGATGCTCGTCGTGCTCGGCAAGGCCGGGATCAAGACGCTCGACGATCTCGCCGACCTTGCGACCGACGAACTGATCGCGAAGAAGCGGACCGACAATCGTCGTGGTCCGGCGCGCAGCGAGCGTGCCGAGGACAAGGGCGGCGTGCTCGGCGAATATGGCCTGAGCGAAGAGCAGGGTAACGAGA
This sequence comes from Sphingopyxis sp., assembly GCF_035944815.1. Classification (GTDB taxonomy): domain Bacteria; phylum Pseudomonadota; class Alphaproteobacteria; order Sphingomonadales; family Sphingomonadaceae; genus Sphingopyxis. Next base: position 42,911 of record NZ_DASZAU010000005.1, on the reverse strand, counting down.
TCATCATGGCGGCGCGTGCGCACTGGTTCGACGACGAACCGGCAACCGGGGAGGCCGCCGATGCGGACCCCGCGCAATGATCAGCTGACCGAAACCGACCGCGCAAAGGGGCGCGGCCAGCATGTGCCCGAGCGGCGCTGCGTCGTAACCGGTGAGGTTTCGCCGGCGGAGCAGCTCGTGCGCCTCGCGCTCGGCCCCGACGGCATCATCGCGCCCGACGTCCATGGCAAGGCGCCGGGACGCGGTGCGTGGATCGGCGTCGACCGCGCCACGCTGGAAGCCGCGCAGGCCAAGGGCAAGCTGAAGGGCGGGCTGGCGCGCGCGCTGCAAGACGGCAATTTCACGATCCCCGACGATCTCGGCGCGCGCATCGAGGCGCAGCTTCAGCGCGCGACGCTCGACCGGCTCGGGCTGGAATCGCGGGCGGGCACGTTGCTCAGCGGCAATGAAAAGATCGAAACGGCGGCGCGCAAGGGACAGGTTCGCCTGCTCCTCCATGCCAGCGATGCGGGCGACGATGGCCGCAAGAAGCTGGCGCAGGCGTGGCGTGTCGGCGACGACGCCGAAGGGTCGGGGCGCGAAGGACTGGTCTTGCCGGTGGACCGCGGCACCCTATCTATGGCATTGGGCCGCGAGAATGCGGTGCATCTGGCGATTACGGATGCCCGCGCGGCGGACAGGGTGCTGGCGCATTTGAGCCGCTGGCAGTTTTTCACAGGATGGAGTAGGGACGCGGCCAACCGCGATTCCGATCCGCATGCCCCGCCGCCCGCCGGCGAGGAAAAAACAGGGACGGCGCCAGCCGGCACCGCCGCTTCGGACGCGTTTTGAAGGAATGATGGTTTTCGATGAGTGACGAACAGGACAAGCCGACCCTTACCCGCAAGCCGCTCGGGCTGAAGCGGACGGTCGAGGCCGGACAGGTGCAGCAGCAATTCAGCCACGGGCGCCGGAATACGGTGGTGGTCGAGGTGAAGCGTCGCCGCGTGATCGGCCGTCCGGGCGAAGCCGCGCCGGCACCCGAGGTCGAAGAGGTCGAGGCCGCGCCGGCCCCTGCGCCGGCACCCGCTCCTGCCCCTGCGCCCGCTCCGAAGCCGGCCGCGCCGCGCGCGAGCGAGAATGACAGCCTGATGTCGCGTCAGGAGCGTCAGGCGCAGTTGCTCCGCGAAGCCGAAGAAGCGCGCATGAATGCGCTTGAGGATAATCGTCGCCGTGACGAAGCCGCGCGTGCCCGCGCTGCCGAGGAAGAAAAGGCGCGCGTCGAAGCACGTGTCGAGCAAGCGGCAGCCGCCGCCAAGGCCGCTGAGGAAGCGCCTGCCGCCGCGCCTGCGCCCGCCGCTCCGGCCGCCGAAGTGCCTGCCGCCGACGCGCAAGGCGAAGCGCCTGCCGCTACGCCGCGCCCGGCGACGAGCGCCGCCCCGGCACCGCGCCGCTTCACCCCGGTCGAAGCGCCGAAGCGCCCCGAACCGAAGCGTCCCGAGCCGAAGACGAACCGCGGTACGGACAATCGCCGCCAGTCGGGCAAGCTGACCGTGACGCGCGCGCTCAACGAGGACGAAGGCGCGCGCGCGCGCAGCCTCGCCGCGCTGAAGCGCGCCCGCGAAAAGGAAAAGCGCTCGCACACCAGCTTCTCGGGTCCGCGCGAAAAGCAGGTCCGCGAAGTCGTCGTGCCCGAAAGCATCACGGTGCAGGAACTGGCGAACCGCATGGCCGAAAAGGGCAGCGACCTGGTCAAGGCGCTGTTCAAGATGGGCAGCCCGGTCACGATCAACCAAGTGATCGACCAGGATACCGCCGAGTTGCTCGTCACCGAGTTCGGGCATGAGATCAAGCGCGTCAGCGAAGGCGATGTCGACATCCGCCACGACGAGGACGTCGACGATGCCGCGCACCTCAAGCCGCGCGCGCCGGTCGTCACGATCATGGGCCATGTCGACCACGGCAAGACCAGCCTGCTCGACGCGCTGCGCGGCGCGAATGTGCAGGCGGGCGAAGCCGGCGGCATCACGCAGCATATCGGCGCCTATCAGGTGAAGGCGAAGGACGGCAGCGTCATCACCTTCCTCGATACGCCGGGCCACGAAGCCTTTACCGAAATGCGCCAGCGCGGCGCGAACGTCACCGACATCGTCATCCTCGTGGTGGCGGCCGACGACGGCCTCAAGCCGCAGTCCATCGAGGCGATCAACCATGCGAAGGCGGCCGGCGTGCCGATCATCGTCGCGATCAACAAGGTCGACAAGGACGGTGCCAATCCCCAGCGCGTCCGCGAACGCCTGCTCGAACATGAGCTGGTGGTCGAGGAAATGGGCGGCGACGTGCAGAATGTCGAAGTGTCGGCGCTGAAGAAGACCGGTCTCGACAAATTGCTCGACGCGATTGCGGTGCAGGCCGAGATCATGGAGCTGAAAGCGAACCCCGATCGCGCCGCCGAAGGCACCGTGATCGAGGCGAAGCTCGACAAGGGCCGCGGTCCCGTCGCGACGATCCTCGTCCGCCGCGGCACGCTGAAGGTCGGCGACATCTTCGTTTGCGGCGCCGAAAGCGGCCGTGTCCGCGCGCTCGTCGACGATCATGGTAAGCAGGTGAAGCAGGCGACGCCGTCGATGCCGGTCGAAGTGCTCGGCCTTGGCGGCGTACCGATGGCGGGCGATACGCTGACGGTCGTCGAGAATGAGGCACGTGCCCGCGAGGTCGCCGCCTATCGCCAGGAACAGGCGACCCGCAAGCGCACCGAACAGGCGCCGGTCAGCCTCGAAGGCATGTTCTCGGCGCTCGCCGACAAGGCGAATGTCATCGAATATCCGGTCATCGTCAAAGGCGATGTGCAGGGCAGCGTCGAGGCGATCGTCAATGCGCTGAACAAGCTGTCGACCGACGAGATTCGCGTTCGCGTGCTCCTGTCGGGTGCCGGTGCGATCACCGAAAGCGACGTGACGCGCGCGGCGTCGACCGGCGCGCCGATCATCGGTTTCAACGTCCGTCCGAACGCCAAGGCGCGCGAGATCGCGGCCCGCGAAAAAGTGCGCTTCATGTATTATGACGTGATCTATCACCTGACCGCCGACGTGGCGAAGGAGATGGCGGGCGAACTCGGTCCGGAGCGTATCGAAAATGTCGTCGGCCGCGCCGAGGTCAAGGATGTGTTCCCCGCCGGCAAGCGCGACAAGGCTGCGGGTCTGCTCGTGCTCGAAGGCGTCATTCGCAAGGGGCTCCACGCGCGCCTCACGCGCGACGACGTCATCATCTCGGCAACGACGATCGCGTCGCTGCGCCGCTTCAAGGACGATGTCGCCGAAGTGCGCGCGGGTCTCGAGTGCGGCGTCGTGCTGGCGGATACGAACGACATCAAGGCGGGCGACCACCTCGAAGTCTTCGAAGTCGAACTGCGCGAACGGACGCTGTAAGGCGCGTCGTTCGCGATGTTCGGCACGCCCGTTCCGATCCTGCGCAGCTTCGACGAGAAGCGGACCAAGGATTTCTACCTGGACTTCCTTGGTTTCGCGCTGGAGTTCGAGCATCGGTTCGATGACGGGGCGCCGCTCTATATGGGCGTGCGTTACGGCGACTGCGTGCTGCACCTGTCGGAACATTATGGCGATGCGACCCCCGGCGGGGCGGTGCGCATTCCCGTCGATGATGTGTCGGCCTATATGGCCGGACTGCGCGCGAAGCAGCACGGCAACGCGCGCCCCGGCGAGCCCGAGCTGACGCCATGGGGGTCGTACGAGATCACGATCCAGGACCCTGCGAGCAATCGGCTGACCTTCTTTACGGAGGCACAGGTCGATGGCGGGGTTTAGCGGCGCCTCCTCCGGCGCCCTCGCCAAAATGCGGACCCCCGCTGTCGCGGGAAAAGGATGAACGCCGGCATGGCCCGCTATGTCGCACTGTTCGGTAGTATCAATGTCGGCGGAAACCGTCTGACGATGGTCGACTTGCGTGCAGCGTTCGAGGCCGAGGGGTTCAGCGATGTCGAAACCGTCGTCGCCAGCGGCAACGTCATTTTCTCCCACCCCGCGCGGCCGACGCGCGGGCTCGAGGAGAAATTGACGCTGATGGTCTACGATCGCTTCGACATGACCTCGGCGGCGCTCGTGCGTAGCCGCGACGAACTGGCGGCGGCGATCGCCGACAATCCGTTCGCGGGGACCAACGAGGACCGCATCGTCCACACGATGTTCCTCGACGGGCAGCCGACGCAGGCGCAGTTCGAGGCGCTGGCCGGCGATAAATGGATCCGGCCGAACGAGCGTCTCGCGCTCGGCGATCGCGCGCTCTATATCGACTATGGCGACGCGGCGCCGGACAGCAAATTGACCGCGCGGATGATCGAGCGCCGGCTGGAGCATAAGGGGACGGCGCGCAACATGCGCTCGATCGCCCGGATCGTCGGCAAGCTCGACCAGTTGGAGACTATGAAGGCATGAAGACCGAAAAGGACCGCAGCAAGGACAGTGGCCCGTCGGTCCGCGTGCTGCGCGTCGGCGAGCAGGTGCGCCACCTCCTGTCCGAAATCCTCGCGCGCGGCGACGTCCACGACGACATCCTCGCGACGCATCCCGTCAGCATCACCGAAGTGCGCATGTCGCCCGACCTGCGCCATGCGACGGTGTTCGTGAAATCGCTGCTCGGCAAGGACGAGGAAGCGGTGCTCAAGGCGCTCAGAACCAACACCGCCTATCTCCAAAAGACCGTCGCGTCGAAGGTGCGGATGAAATATGCCGCGAAGCTCAAATTCCTGTCGGACGAAAGCTTTGACGAGGCGAGCCATATCGAAAAATTGCTGCGCGACCCGAAGGTGGCGCGCGATTTGGAAAGCGGCGAGGGCGAGGGCTGAATTCCACCATCGTCACCCCGGACTTGATCCGGGGGCCCACTAACCACCGTTGAGAAGCGAGGTCCCGGATCAAGTCCGGGGTGACGAGGATAGAGAGCTACTTCGCTTTCGGCGTCTTGATCCCCGCCGCCATTTCCAGCTCGACCAGCGCTTCCTCCAGATAGTCGATCATCCGCTGCGCGTGCGGAACGCTGCGGCGGCACGCGGTGATGCCGAAGTCGATATTCTTGAAATTCGACACCTGCGTGATGTTCATCGCCATGCCGTCGACCGGGATGCTCGCGGGGTACATGCCGTCGAGGCGTGCGCCGTTCCAGTACATCTGCTCGCGCGGGCCGGGGACGTTCGAGATCGTTACCGAATAGGCCGGAAATTTGTCGGCGGTACGCGTCAACGCGGTGAGCATCATCGGGAAACTGGTGATCGCGGTATAGAGCTGGATCTGCGCCGCGGTCATCGCGCGCAGCTGCGCCTTCGCCGAATTCATCGATTCCTGGATCATCGCCATGCGCGTCGCCGGATCGTCGACATGCGTCGCGAGGTTCGCGGTCACCGACGCGACCGAATTGCCCGAATCGATATCGTCCTTCGGGCGGATCGACACCGGCGCCATGGCCTTCAGCGGCTTGTCGGGCAACTCGTTCAGCGATTGCAGATATTTGCGCATCGCCCCCGCGCACATGCCGAGGACCGCGTCGTTGATCGTCCCGTCATAGGCCTTGCCCATCGCGCGGACGCGCTCCAGCGACCAGCTTTGCGCGACGAAGCGGCGCGCGCCGGTGATGTTGCGGTTGAAGCTCGTGCGCGGCACGCCGGTGAAGGGGGTGACGAGCCCGTCGCCGCCGATGCCGAACATCGCGGCGAGATACTGGTTCATCGCCTTGGTCACCCCGACGCTGTTGCCCCACTGCTCCTTCAGGAAATCGCCGATCGCCTTGATGTCGGTCAGGCTGGGGCGCGCTGGTTTCTTCGGTGGCGGAAAGAGGCGCTTATAGGCTTCATAGGCCTCGACCGAGAGCGGCGAGGCGGCGCGGCGTTCCTTGGGGTCCGCCGACAGCATCGAATTATAGAAATGAATGCTCGCGGCGCCGTCCATCAACGCGTGATGGACTTTTTTGAAGGTCGCGATCTGGCGGTTCGGCAGGCCCGATATGAGGGTGATTTCCCACAAGGGCCGCGTCCGGTCGAGCAGCCCCGAATGGAGCCGCGAGGCGAGTTCGAACATCTCGCGGTACCGCCCCGGCTTGGGCAGCGCGGCGGCGCGGACATGATAGTGCATGTCGATGTCGCGGTCGGGTTCGAGGCGGATCGGGCCGTACTGGCCAAACGGGGTCAGCTTCAGCACCTCGCTGAACGGCCGGCGCAATCCTTCGGACTGGCGGAGCAGTCCGAGCTGTTCGTCCAGCCATTCGGTTTCGTCGACGCCCTCGGGCAGCGTGTAGAGGTTGATGCCGCCGATGTGCATCGGCATCTCGCGGCTCTCCCCCCACAGGAACATCGCGTCGGTCACCGGCATCAGTCGCATCGGCAGCTCTCCCCACTGATTGTGCTGCGTTTATTGTGCGCAGCATGACAGGGGGTGGCGGCGTGTCAAGCGACAGCGGTCAGGCATTTTCATCTAATAGTTGACATTGGCAACTAATTGGCTCACGAGCATGGCATGACCGAAACCGCCACCCTCGACCCGAATCCCGCGCTCGCTTCCGCCGTGACCGCGCTCCGGCGTTTCAACCGCTTCTACACGCGGCGGATGGGGGCGCTCGATCCGCATTATATGGGCAGCGAATTGTCGCTGGTCGAAGCGCGCATATTCTACGAGATCGCGGTCGGCGAACCCGTCCTGGCCAAGCGGATACAGGAGGAGCTGGGGGTCGATCCGGGCTATCTAAGCCGGATCATCGGCAAGTTCGCGCGGCGAGGATGGATCGAGCGCGGGCGCGGCGCCGACGCGCGCGAGCGGCCGATCGCATTGACGGGCGAAGGCCGGGCCGCCTTCGCGGCGCTCGACGCCCGCACCTTCGACGAAACCGCGAGGCTTCTGGGCGGGCTGTCGGAACAGGATGTCGCAGGGTTGCGCGCCGCGGTCGACTGGATCGCCGACCGGTTGGGAAATGCCGAGGGGCAGGCCTATCATGTCCGGACGTGGACGGTCGGCGACATGGGCATGGTCACCGCGCGGCAAGCGATCCTCTACCAGCAGGTCTATGGCTGGGGGCCGCCGATGGAGGCGCTGATCGGCGAGATCGCCGCCGGCTTCATTCGCAATTTCCAGCCGGGGCGCGAGCAATGCTGGATCGCCGAGCGGGCGGGGCGCATGCTCGGTTCGGTCTTTCTGGTCGCCGAGGACGAGCGGGTCGCGCGGCTGCGGCTACTCTATGTCGAACCCGAGGCGCGCGGGCTCGGGATCGGCGGCGACCTCGTCGCGCGCTGCGTCGAATTCGCCCGCGCTGCGGGGTATCGCGAGATCGTGCTGTGGACGCACGCCGTCCTGACCAGCGCGCGCAAAATCTATGCGGCACAGGGATTCGTGGTCGAGTCGGTCGAGACGCACGACGATTTCGGCAAACCCGAAGTGAGCGAGAGCTGGCGGCTGCTGCTTCCCGATTGAACGGGGTGGAACCGCGCCCGGATTGATCCTAAGCATCGGCGCATGGCCAAGCTCTACTTCTATTATGCCAGCATGAATGCCGGCAAATCGACGACGCTGCTGCAGGCGGATTTCAACTATCGCGAGCGCGGCATGGAAACGATGCTGTGGACCGCGGCGCTCGACGATCGTTATGGCGTCGGGCAGGTGACGAGCCGCATCGGGCTGATGGCCGACGCGCACAAGTTCGATCCCGACAGCAACCTTTGGGCGGCGGTGGGCGCCGAACATGCCGAACGCCCGCTCGCCTGCGTGCTCGTCGACGAGGCGCAGTTCCTGTCGCGCGCGCAGGTGCTCGACCTCGCGCGGCTGGCCGACGAGGCCGATATTCCAGTGCTCTGCTATGGCCTGCGCACCGACTTTTCGGCCGAGCTTTTTCCGGGATCGGCGGCGTTGCTCGGTATCGCCGACGCGCTCGTCGAACTCAAAGCCGTGTGCGAATGCGGGCGCAAGGCGACGATGAACCTGCGCGTCGATGAAAATGGCCGCGCGGTGGTCGAGGGCGCGCAGACCGAGATCGGCGGCAATGATCGCTATGTCGCGATGTGCCGGCGCCATTTCATGGCGAAACGGCGCGAAGCCGCGGCGTCGCTGATTCCGGCCTGATCGGCAGACCCGGCAAGGGGCGGAATCGCCCCGGACAGTTTTCGCGAAAGGAATATCATGCGTAATATCGTGTCGTTGAGTCTAGCCGCCGCCCTTCTGGCTGTGGTTCCCGCGCAGGCGGCGCCGGCATCGAAGCCCGAAGCCGTGCTCAAGACCAAGGGCTATCGGGCCGCGGTGAAAATCCTCGATCGCGATCACGACCGGATGGTCGGGGAAATCGTCAAGCTCACCGAAATCCCCGCGCCGCCGTTCAAGGAAGCCGCACGCGCCGCCGCCTATCGCGACATGTTGAAGGATGCGGGACTCGCCGATGTCGAAATCGACGAAGAAGGCAATGCGATGGGCGTCTATCGCGGCACCGGCCCCGCTGGCGGCCCCGCGGTGATGATCGCCGCGCATCTCGACACCGTCTTTCCCGAAGGCACGCCGGTCAAGGTCCGCCGCGAAGGCACGCGCCTCCACGCCCCCGGCATCGGCGACGATACGCGCAGCCTTGCGGTGCTGCTCGCCTATGCCCGCGCGATGAAGGAGAGCGGCATCAAGGTGAAGCAGGACATCATCTTCGTCGGCAATGTCGGCGAGGAAGGTCCCGGCGACCTGCGCGGTGTTCGCTACCTCCTGACCAAGGGCAAATATAAGGACCGGGTGAAGGCCTTTTTCTCGATGGATGGGCTCGATCCGTCGCGGATCGTCACCGGCGGCGTCGGGTCGAAGCGCTATCGCATCACGTACAAGGGACCCGGCGGCCACAGCTTTGGCGCGTTCGGGCTCGTCAACCCCATGGCTGCGATGAGCCAGACGGTCGTCGATTTCTACAAGATCCCGGTCCCTGCGACCCCCAAGACCACCTATTCCGCCAGCGTCGTGGGCGGCGGCACCTCGGTCAATTCGATCCCGAACGAGGTGTTTATGGAATTCGACATGCGGTCGGAAAATCCAGCCGAACTCGCCAAGCTCGAACAAGCGTTCCTCGCGATCGTGAAGAAGAGCGTCGAGGGCGAGAATGCCGCGCGGTCGGTGAAGGAAGGGCCGATCGCCGCCGATATCAAGATGATCGGTGACCGCCCCGCGGGCGAGACCGCCGCGACGCAGCCGATTGTGCAGAGCGCCAATGCGATCATCCGCGCCAACGGGTTCGATCCGAAAGCCTCCTTCTCGTCGACCGACTCGAACCTGCCGATGAGCCTCGGCATTCCGGCGGTCACGATCGGATCGGGCGGCGAGGGCGGCCGCGCGCACGCGCTCGACGAGTGGATCGACGTCGAAAAGAGCAAGAGTCTGAGCGGCGCCATCGTCGGGCTCGGCATCCTGCTCGCAACCGCCGGCGTCCAGTGATGCGCAGCGATCTCTATGTCGAACTGGCCGACGATGATTTGCGCCTCGTCAAGCTGGAGGAAGCGCACCGTGAGGCGCTTCGCGCCGCCTGCGCCGCCGACGCCGATATCTGGCCGGTCTATTCGTCGAGTTTCGATCCCGATCATTTCGACGCCAGCTTCACGTCGCTGATCGGCCATGAAAGCCGGATGCCCTATGCCATTTTCGGCGGCGACACGCTCGTCGGGATGACGGCATGGCTGCGGCCCGACTGGACGGCGCAGACGATCGAGATCGGCAACAGCTTCATCCATCCCGCCGCGCGCGGCACCGGCTTCAACGGGCGGCTGAAAAAGCTGATGATCGACCATGCCTTCGCTGTCGGGATCCGGCGCATCGAATTTCGCATCGACGAACGCAACAAGCGCAGCCAGGCGGCGGTGGCAAAGCTCGGCTGTGCCAAGGAAGGCGTGCTGCGGTCCGAACGCATCACTTGGACGGGCCATGTCCGCGACACCGGCCTCTGGTCGCTGCTCGCCGATGAATGGCGGCGATGAACGCCATATGACGCGGGGGTCAGCACGGGTTCAGGCTCGATCTGCTAATCGCGCCGCCATCATGAAACAGAAACTTGCCCTTTCCTTCGCCGCCTTGCTGTTCCCGCTTTCGGTATCGGCGACCGCCGAGCCGGCCCCGGCGCCCGCAAAGGAATCGCGCGCGCTTGGCGTCGAGGCGAGCATCGTCTTCCCCAGCGACAGCACGATCCGCAACTGGCGGGCCGATCGCGACCGCGGCATCTGGATCCAGGACAGCCGCCGCAACTGGTATTACGGCGCCTTCGCCGGGATCTGCCGCGATATCGATTTTGCGCAGGCGATCGGTGTCGAAACGCGCGGGGCCGGCCGGCTCGACCGCTTCGCGTCGATCGTCGTGCGCGGCGAGAGCTGCCCGCTGACCTCGTTCGTGACCTCGGCACCGCCGCCGTCGAAAGCGGAACGGAAAGCAGCGCGTGAAGCCGAAAAAGCCGCGCAAAATTGACAGGCTTCGACCTGCGGGTTTTGGTCTGCCGCATTTTGCGAACCACCAGGTTCCACCTGGCTTGAAAATGCTTTAGCGGCGCGGGATGAACGGCTGGATCATCTTGGACAAACCCGTCGGGCTCGGCTCGACGCAGGCGGTGGGCGCAGTCAAGCGCGTGTGCCGCGAGGCGGGCCTCGGCAAGGTCAAGGTCGGCCATGGCGGCACGCTCGACCCGCTGGCATCGGGCGTATTGCCGATCGCGCTGGGCGAGGCGACCAAGCTCTGCGGCCGGATGCTCGACGCGAGCAAGGTCTACGACTTCACCGTGCGGTTCGGAACCGAGACGGCCGGGCTCGATGCGGAGGGCGAAGTGGTCGCGACGAGCGACGTGCGTCCGACGCTGGCTGAGATCGAAGCGGTGCTGCCGCGCTTCACCGGTCCGATCGAACAGGTGCCGCCGGCATTCAGTGCGATCAAGATCGACGGCGAACGCGCCTATGACCGCGCCCGCAAGGGGGAGGCGGTCGAGATGAAGGCGCGCAGCGTCACAATCCATTCTCTTCGTCATGGTCGAACGAATCGCGTGCCTCGTTCGACACTTGATCTGGCATCCATCGCCGCGCCGGAAGAATGGACCCCGGATCAAGTCCGGGGTGACGAGGGAGGGGAGGGGCTCCAAGAAATCACCCTCACCGCCCATGTCTCGAAGGGCACCTATATCCGCAGCCTCGCTCGCGACATTGCGCATGCCGTCGGCACAGTCGGTCACGTCACGATGCTTCGCCGCACCAAGGCGGGCCCGTTCGCGCTCGAACAGGCGATTTCGCTGGACAAATTGAACGCATTCGGCCAAGGGGCCGCGCAATCAGAAATATTTCTGTCGCTCGAGGCAGGGCTGGTCGACATCCCGGCTCTGAACCTTTCCCCGGAAGCGGCAGGGGCGATCCGTCAGGGTCGCGTCTGGACCGGGGGTAGCACGGAAGACGGGCTCTATTGGGGAAGGGACAGCGACATGCGTCCCGTTGCCCTGATCGAGGCTTTGGCGGGAACGCTGAAAGTCGTCCGGGGCTTCAATTTGTAAGCAAGGATGTTCGAAGGAAGTTTGAATATGTCGATTACCGCCGAACGCAAAGCCGAAGTCATCAAGGACAATGCCCGCGAAAAGGGCGACACCGGTTCGCCGGAAGTCCAGGTCGCGATCCTGACCGACCGCATCAACACGCTGACCGATCACTTCAAGGCGCACCACAAGGACAACCACAGCCGCCGCGGCCTTCTGATGATGGTCAACAAGCGTCGCAGCCTCCTCGACTATCTTCGCAAGAAGGACGAGGGTCGCTATCAGGCGCTGATCGCGAAGCTGGGTCTTCGTAAATAAGAATTTCTGGCGGCCCCGGACTTCCGGGGCCGCTGTCATATTGGCTCCGCGCAACGTGCCGGACCACAGGGCCGCTCCCGCATCCGGCGGGACCGCCATAGGGCAGACAGACGCCCTACACCGCCCCGGGCCGGATTGCCCGGAATCAGAGGCCCCGCCCGGCATAGGGCCCGGCGGGCGAAGGAAACCACATGTTTGACGTGAAAAAAGTATCGATCGAGTGGGGCGGTGAAACGCTGACGCTCGAAACGGGCAAGGTTGCCCGCCAAGCCGACGGCGCCGTGATGGCGACGCTGGGCGAAACGGTCGTCCTGTGCGCCGTGACCGCCGCGAAGTCGGTGAAGGACGGGCAGGACTTCTTCCCGCTCACCGTCCACTATCAGGAAAAATATTCGGCCGCCGGCCGCATCCCGGGCGGCTTCTTCAAGCGCGAGCGCGGTGCGACCGAAAAGGAAACTTTGGTCAGCCGCCTGATCGACCGTCCGATCCGCCCGCTGTTCCCCGAAGGTTTCTACAACGAAATCAACGCCATTGCCCAGGTCCTGAGCTATGACGGCCACAATGAGCCCGACATCCTCGCGATGGTCGCCGCCTCGGCCGCGCTCACCATCTCGGGCGTGCCCTTCATGGGCCCGATCGGCGCCGCGCGCGTCGGCTATGTCGACGGCGAATATATCCTGAACCCGACCGATGCGCAGGTTGCCGAAGGCGACCTCGACCTCGTCGTCGCCGCCACCTACGACGCGGTGATGATGGTCGAATCCGAAGCCAACGAGCTGTCGGAAGAGATCATGCTCGGCGCCGTCCTGTTCGCGCACGATGCGTGCAAGGAGGTCGTCAAGGCGATCGTCAAGCTCGCCGAACAGGCCGCCAAGGACCCGTGGGAAGTCGCCGCCGGCGACGACAATGCCGCGATCAAGGACAAGCTCAAGAAGCTGATCGGCAAGGACATCGCCGCTGCCTACAAGCTGACCGACAAGTCGGCGCGCTCGAACGCGCTCAACGAAGCGCGCGCGAAGGCGAAGGAAAGCTTCGCTGCCGACGGCCTGTCCCCTCAGGAAGTCATGGCCGGCATCAAGCTGACCAAGAAGCTCGAAGCCGAAATCGTCCGCGGCGCCATCCTCAAGGACGGCAAGCGCATCGACGGCCGCACGACGACGCAGATTCGTCCGATCGTCGCCGAAACGCACTTCCTGCCGCGCGCGCATGGTTCGGCGCTGTTCACCCGCGGCGAAACCCAGACGATTGCTACGGCCACTCTGGGCACCAAGGATGCGGAGCAGATGATCGACGGCCTCAATGGCCTGTCGTACCAGAACTTCATGCTGCACTATAACTTCCCGCCCTATTCGGTCGGTGAAGTCGGCCGCTTCGGCGCGCCGGGCCGCCGCGAAGTCGGTCACGGCAAGCTGGCATGGCGTGCGCTGCACCCCGTGCTGCCGACGAAGGACGAGTTCCCCTACACGATCCGCCTCACCAGCGACATCACCGAGTCGAACGGCTCGTCGTCGATGGCGTCGGTCTGCGGCGGTTCGCTCGCGATGATGGACGCCGGCGTGCCGATCAAGCGCCCCGTCTCGGGCATCGCGATGGGCCTGATCCTCGAAGGCAAGGATTACGCGATCCTCAGCGACATCCTCGGCGATGAGGATCACCTCGGCGACATGGACTTCAAGGTTGCGGGTACGGCCGAAGGCATCACCACGATGCAGATGGACATCAAGATCGCGGGCATCACGCGCGAGATCTTCGAAGCCGCGCTGAACCAGGCCAAGGAAGGCCGCGCGCACATCCTTGGCGAGATGAACAAGGCGCTCGGCGAAACCCGCAGCGAATTGTCGGCGCACGCGCCGCGCATCGAAACGATGCAGATCGACAAGTCGAAGATCCGCGACGTCATCGGTACCGGCGGCAAGGTGATCCGCGAGATCGTCGCGACCACCGGCGCCAAGGTCGACATCGACGACGAAGGCCTGATCAAGATTTCGTCGAGCGACCTCGACCAGATCGAAGCCGCGCGCAAGTGGATCGCCGGCATCGTCGAGGAAGCCGAAGTCGGCAAGATCTATGACGGCAAGGTCGTCAATCTCGTCGATTTCGGTGCGTTCGTGAACTTCATGGGCGGCAAGGACGGCCTCGTCCACGTCAGCGAAATCGCGAACGAGCGCGTCGAGAAGGTCTCGGACGTCCTCGCCGAAGGTCAGGAAGTCAAGGTCAAGGTTCTCGAGATCGACCAGCGCGGCAAGGTTCGCCTGTCGATGCGCGTCGTGAACCAGGAAACCGGCGAAGAGCTCGAAGACACCCGCCCGCCGCGCGAACCGCGCGGTGATCGCGGTCCGCGCCGTGACGGCGAAGGCCGTGGCGACCGTGGACGCGGCGGCCGCGACCGTGATCGCGGCCCGCGCCGTGACGGCGGCGACCGTGGCGACCGCGGCCCGCGCCGCGAACGCAGCGAAGGTCCGGAAGACCAGGGCCATGTGCCCGATTTCCTGAAAGACTGAGCTTTCCGCTAAGGAACAACAGAAGGGGCTGCCGAAAGGCGGCCCCTTTTTTTGCTTGCCTTGGGGTGGGAAGCTGCCCCCGCCTCTATCGGCCGAAACCGGTCGCTAACGGTCGCTGTCCGGTGCGAGTTCGGCCTTCAGAAACGCCACGATCTTCGGCCAGCTGTCGATACGCGCGGCGCTGTTTCCTTCCGCCGTCCCGCCCAGCTTGCTCCATTTCTTCGCGGCGGCCGCATCGGCGAACGGCGCCCCCATCGCCGCATGGCCGGCGTCCTTGTAGCGGAACACGACCGGTTCCGCCGCGCCTTTGGCTTTCGCGCGCCGGACGATCTGGTCGGTCATCGGGCAGCTCGGCCACAGTTTCTCGGCCTCGCCGCAGACGAGCAGCAGCTTGCCCTTATATTTCTCGACCGGGATGATCGCGGGGGGTTTTTGTCGAGCGCTTTCAGTCCGCCCTCGAACACCGCCATCAGCCCGCGTTCGTCGGGCCGTCCCTTGTAGGCGAGGTGGGGCACCGGCTCGCCTTCCTCGCTCCACGACGAACTGAACGATCCGAGCATGTAATTCTCGCCGCTCATCCCGTCCCATACGACGCTGGAAGGCATGCCGAGCGCGACTGCGCGGATGCCGGGATAGCGCGTCGCGACGAGCAACCCCGCCTCGGCGCCCTTCGAATAGCCGACGATGCCGATCCGCGCCGGATCGATCCCCGGCTGCTTCTTCAGCCAGTCGAGGCCCCGGTAAAAATCTTCGAGCGGGACATTTTTGAGCTTCGCCGGCTTTCCCGGCGCATTGTGATAGGCAAGCTGGAGGACGCTGAAGCCTTCGGCCTTCAACAGCAGCGCCTGGGACCGGACTTCCTTGGCGAGGCCGCCCTCCGAGCCGCCGAGCAGGAGGATGGCCGGATGCGGGCCGGCGCCGCTCGCGGGGTAATAGTTGGCGAGGACGCCCGCGCCCGCAATGCGCCGCCCTTCGGCTCCGGGCTCGACGATTCTGGCCGGGGGCGGCGGCTGAACCAGCATATAGGCGAAGCCGCCGGCGCCCGCGAGGACCAGCGCGCCGACGGCGCCCAGCACGATCTTCCACCTGCGTTTCATGGCCGCCCCTTCCGCTGCCAAACTGTATTATTAATATATAACAGTTGGTGCCTGCGCAAGGGGCGCGAACGAAGGGGCGCGGGAACGAATCCCGCGCCCCTTCGGCCGTTTCCTCGTCGATCAGCCGAACAGCCGCTCGGCATAGTCGCCGCGCAGCCGGGTCCAATTGTCCCAGTGCGGCGCCGCCTCGATCCCGCGCGTCCGCGCTTCGAGCACGTCGAGATGCGCGTGCCAGCCGGCGCTGATGCTCAGGCGCACTTCGGGGTCCTCGATCCGCTTATGGACGATCGTCAGCAGCACTTCGTCGCCCTTCTCCTCGAGCGTGAAGGTCACGCCGCCGGTGCTGCCCCAGCTGATCGACAGCAGGCGCGGCGCGTCGACCGCGACGACCTCGCACGTCATCCGGTGCTCGTCGCCGAAGCCATCGGGGCGCGTGCCCGGCGGGTCGGTCAGCTCGTCGTTGCGCCAGACGAGTTCGACCGGCGCGCCGACCTTTGCCTCCATCGCGCCCGCTGCGAGCCACTGGCGGCGCAGGTCGCTGTCGGTGAGATAGGCCCAGATCCGGTCGACGGGACCGGGAAGCAGGCGGGTGATCGTCAGCGTCGCGGGCTCGGTAAGCAAGCCGTAGCGGTCCTCGTCATGCATCGTCGTCATCGTCATTCTCCTTCTTTCCCGGGGAGGGTTTCTTGGGGGGAGGGGGCGGCGCGGCATCTTGCGCGCGCAGGATTTTCTCGAGCGTATCGAGGCGTCCCGTCCAGAAGCGGCGATAGATGCCGATCCACTGGTCGGCGCGCATCAGCGGGACGGGGTCGAGGCTGCAGACATGTGTGCGCCCGCGAATGTCGCGGCGTACCAGCCCCGCGGTTTCGAGCACCTTGATATGTTTCGACGCCGCAGCGAGCGACATGGCGAAGGGTTCGGCGAGCTCGCCGACCGTGCGTTCGCCGTCGGCGAGTTCGCCGAGCATGGCGCGGCGCGTCGCATCGCCAAGCGCGTGGAAGATTGTGTCGAGGGTGTGCGAATCATGTTCAACCATGTGGTTGAATATGAGGCATCCGATTTTATTGTCAACCGATTGGTTGAATTAATCCGTGTCGACTCCCGCGATCCGGTTTCCGGCGTCCTCGCGATAGAGCGACCAGTTCGCCGGGCATTTGTTCACCGCCTTCGGCAATCCCTGCATACCTTCGGTCACCCAGCAATCGTTGAAGATCGAGCAATAGCAGGCGCGGACCTTGAGCTTCCACCGCTCCTTGTTGAAGGTCTGCCATACGTCCTCGGATTGGGGGGTGCGCGGAAAGCTGACGAATTCGATCGTCTCGCCGGGCCGCACGGCGATTCCGGTCGAAGGCGAGGTGGAAAAGCGCAAGGCTTGCGTTTCGCTTTTTGTGCAGCAGGTCCGGAGAAGGTCGATCGGCGTGGTCATCGGCTTGCCTTCGTAACGGATTTCGATGGGGCCGAGGATTGCGGGGCCGACGCCATTGTTCGTCAGCGTCAGCGCAATATCCTGATTGCCTTCCGCGTCGCCATTGCTCGTCCCGAAGGTGACGAAGGGCATGACGCCGCCGGTCTGCATCTTCTGCGTCGCATCGGCCTGGACAAAGGCGAACCAGGCGAGCGCGAGCGACGCGATCAGCGCCGGCAGCCCGATCAGGAAATGCGCTATGGTGATCAGCGGCAGATAGCGCAGGAACCGCGATCCGATCTCGGCGGCAGACGGGGTGGGGGCGGCCGCACCCTCGGGTGCGTCGCGGTTCGGCGTCTCGGTCATCGGCTTCCTCTTCGCTTCCGGTCCCGCCCGTGCCTAGCGGGGCGCGGCGCATTTTCCAATGCGGCCCTGTCTTGCCGCATCGGGGCTTCGTCGAATCGGGGGTCGCCAGCCCCGCGCTTTATTGTTTATGTATCGGCGATGCTGACGATCTTCTCCGCGCTCGCCCCCGTGCTCGCCTTCGCCGCCCAGGCCGCGGGCGCTCCGCCACAGGCCACGCAATTGCCGCCGCCCGTTCCGCCCGTGCCGGCGCCCGTCACGCCGGTGGTCGAGGCCGATACGCGGCCCTATGTCGCGCTCGCCACCGACCTTGGCACGATCACCTTGCGGATCGAGAACAAGCGCGCGCCGGTGACCAGCGCCAATTTCCTTCGCTACGTCGATACGAAGCGGATGGACGGGTTCAAATTCTATCGTTCGACGAAGAGCTGGGGGCCGGCGAACCAGCTGATCCAGGCGGGCAACCGCGGCGATGCGCGCAAGAATTTCCCGCCGATCGCGCACGAACCGACCCAGGCAACGGGCCTCACCAATTGCAAGGGCGCCCTGTCGATGGCGCGGCTCAATCCCGGCGACGCGACGACCGACTTCTTCCTGCTCCTGTCGGACATTAAGGGCTTCGACAGCGATGCGCCGGGCGGCGACGGCGTCGGCTTCGCGGTGTTCGGCGAAGTCGTAGCGGGCGCCGACATCGCGGAGGCAATCTTCAACGCGCCGATTTCGCCGACCGCGGGCGAAGGCGTGATGGTCGGACAGATGATCGAACCGCAGGTGACGATCAAGACCGCGCGCCGCGTTCCGGCGCCGGCGGATGTTCCGCAAGGGTGCGTCGTCAAAACGCCGTAAAGCTGCGCCGAGCCCCCATCATTTATTTTGCGTTCATCTGCGCTGTGGCTATACCGCGCGCATGACTCAATCTGCCTCCTCGCGCGTGACCATGCGCTTGCTCGCCGCCGCAATGCTGATCACGCCCCTGGCCGCCTGTGCCGGCGGCGGCGGGGTCAAGAAGGATACGCGCTACGTCGCGCGCGACGTCAACACGCTGTACCGCGCGGCGCAGGACCGGCTCGACCGCAAGCAATATGGGCTTGCCGCCGCGCTGTTCGACGAGGTGGAGCGCCAGCATCCCTATTCGCCCTGGGCGCGCCGCGCGCAGCTGATGAGCTCGTTCAGCTATTATATGGACCGCGAATATACCCCGGCGATCGAGGCCGCGCAGCGCTTCCTTGCGATCCACCCGGGCAACAAGGATGCGCCCTACGCCTATTATCTGATCGGCCTCAGCTATTATGAGCAGATCAGCGACGTCACCCGCGACCAGAAAATCACGCAGCAGGCGTCGAACGCGCTTGGCGAAGTGATCCGCCGCTATCCCGACAGCCGCTATGCGGCCGACGCGCGGCTGAAGATCGACCTGGTGCAGGACCATCTCGCGGGCAAGGAAATGGAAATCGGCCGTTTCTACCAGCGCAGCTCGAACTGGCTCGCGGCGTCGATCCGTTTCCGCGAAGTCGTCGACAAGTTCCAGACGACCAGCCACACGCCCGAGGCGCTCTATCGCCTGACCGAATCCTATCTCGCGCTCGGCATCCCGTCGGAAGCGAAGAAATCGGCGGCGGTGCTCGGTGCCAACTATCCGGGCAACGAATGGTATGAGCGCGCCTACAAGCTGATGCAGCGGCACGCGCCGAGCGCGTGATCGCTCGCGCGTAGATTCTGGCTTTGTTCTGCGGTAAGGGCAGGGCATGCTGACGGCGCTTTCCATCGCCAATATCGTTCTGATCGAACGGCTCGACCTCGATTTCGAGGCCGGGCTGGGCGTGCTGACGGGCGAGACGGGGGCAGGCAAGTCGATCCTGCTCGACGCGCTCGGGCTCGCGCTCGGCGCGCGCGCCGACAGCGCGCTGGTGCGGCAGGGTACCGACAAGGCACAGGTCACCGCCAGCTTCACCGCCCCCGCGCCGGGCACGCCGCTTGCCGCGCTGCTCGCCGAAAACGAGATCGCGCAGGAAGCGGGCGAGCCGCTGCTGATCCGCCGCACGCTGAAAGCCGACGGCGGGAGCCGCGCCTTCCTGAACGACCAGCCCTGTTCGGCGGCGCTGCTGCGCGAGGTCGGCAGCTATCTCGTCGAAATTCACGGCCAGCACGACGATCGCGGGCTGCTCGCGCCCGCCGGGCACCGTGCGCTGCTCGACGCCTATGCGCGCGCCGACACGCGCGGTGTCGCTGCCGCCCACGCCGCATGGCGCGCCGCGGAGGAAAAGCTGGCCGCTGCAAGGGCTGCAATCTCCGAAGCCGAGCGCGACCGCGAATGGCTCGAACATTGTGTCGCCGAACTGCAGGCGCTTGGCCCTCAGCCGGGCGAGGAGGCCGAACTCGCCGAAGCACGCGCCGCGATGCAAAAGGGCGAAAAGCTCGCGGGCGATCTCGGCGCGATCATGGAGGCGTTCGAGGGCAGCGACAGCGGTCCGGCGCAGCTCCGCGGCGCGGCGCGGCGGCTCGACCGGCTCGCGGGGGATCATCCGCTGCTTGCCGAAGCGCTCGCGGCACTCGACCGCGCGATCATCGAGACCGACGAGGCGGAGACGAAACTCCACGAAGCTGCGCGCGCGATGGAATATGATCCCGAGCGGCTCGAGGCGACCGAAACGCGATTGTTCGAACTCAGGGCGATGGCGCGCAAGCACAATGTCCAGCCCGACGAACTCGCCGAACTCACCGGCACGCTCGCCGCGCGGCTCGACGCGATCGAGGGCGGCAGCGCGGGGCTCGCGAAGCTCGAAGCCGCGGTGGCCGAAACCGCCGCCGCCTACACCCATGCCGCGACCGCGCTGTCCGACCAGCGGAGCAAGGCGGCGACCCGCCTCGACGCCGCGGTCGCCGGCGAACTCGTGCCGCTCAAACTCGACGCCGCGCGTTTCCAGACGCTCGTCGAACGGCTGCCCGCCGAACGCTGGAGCGCCGAGGGCATGGACCGCGTCGAGTTTCTTATCTCGACGAACCCCGGCGCGCCCTTTGCGCCGCTCGCCAAGATCGCCTCAGGCGGCGAACTCTCGCGCTTCATCCTCGCGCTGAAGGTCGCACTTGCCGAAGAGGGCGGCGCCGACACGATCATCTTCGACGAAATCGACCGCGGCGTCGGCGGCGCAGTGGCGAGCGCGATCGGCGAACGGCTCGCGCGCCTCGCCGGTGCCGGCAAACAATTGCTCGCGGTGACGCACAGCCCGCAGGTCGCCGCCAAGGGTGCCGCGCATTTCATCATCGCCAAGTCGAGCGAGGGCATCGTTACGCGCACCAGTGTCCATGCGCTCGACGACGCAGGCCGCCGCGAGGAAATCGCGCGCATGCTGTCGGGCGCAGAGGTCACCGCGGAAGCGCGCGCGCAGGCCGAGCGGTTGCTGGAGAATGTATAGGAGGGGTATGTGTGGAAGGTGAATGCGGGGCGACGAAGCGCGCTCGCGGAAGATTTCTTGAACAGAAATGTTGTTGCCATCGGCTGGCGGGAAGCCGGGGATTACTCCCGCGCCCAGAGTTTTGACGAGGTTCTGAATCGAATTTCCGAGGCATATCCTGACAATAGCGAACAGCAAAAGCGTGTTAGCGCTGGTCAGATTTGGCGCTTTCTCAGGGAGGTGAGTGTCGGCGATCCCGTCATGACGTACGATCCTCGCAGTCGGCTTTATCATTTGGGTGTCGTGACTGGCGAACCAGCCTTTGCTCCGGACCAAATTGAACTCCTGCCCGTTCAGCGATCGGTGGAATGGCAATCCTCGGTGTCGCGCGACAAATTGTCCGACGCAGCACGGGGGCGGCTAGGAGCCATCCTGACCCTGTTCAAGGTCGCGCCTTCAGCGATTCAGGAATTGCGAAACCTGGCTTCCGGCGAGGAAGGCGCCTCAGCCGCGCCAGCTGAGTTGGTCGAAGACCCCGACGATGTTGCAGACCCTTTTGACGGATTGGCCGAACAAGCGATCGAACGCGTCAAGGATCGATTGCTCGCACTTGCCTGGGATGACATGCAAGAGGTCGTCGCGTCTTTGCTGCGCGCGCTGGGTTATCGGACGACGGTCTCGCCCGCCGGGCCCGATCGCGGCAAAGATATCATAGCGTCGAAGGATGGTTTCGGATTTGAGCGACCGCGGATCGTGGTTGAGGTTAAACATCGACGCGGGCAGATGGGTTCGCAAGAAATCCGAAGCTTTCTTGGTGGTCGCCACCCTGATGATCGCGGTCTCTATGTCAGCACCGGAGGTTTTACGCGAGATGCGCGTTACGAGGCCGAACGCGCTTCGACGGTGACCCACCTTATGGAGCTGGATGAATTGGCGCGGGCCCTTATCGAGCAATATGACAAGCTTGATGAAGAGGGTCGGCGCCTGCTCCCACTCACAAAAATATACTGGCCGGCGTGACCGCGCCCCACCCCCTCGATCGTCCGGTCTGGAGCATGCTCACCGGCCGGCAGGCGCACTTGGCCGAAGGCGATGCGCGCGCGGTGCGGATCGATCGCGGCTATGGCGTGTTCGGCGTTGCCGCCGATACGGGCGACGCGGCGCAGGCGGCGCTTGCCGCGCTGGTTCCGGGCGACGGCGAAATCTGGATCGTCGAGGGTGAGCCTTGGGTGGTTCCACCCGGCACGCGCGAAGTGAAACGCGCGGTGCTGGCGCAGATGGTCGCCGAGGGCCCGCCGCCCGCGCTGCGCGACGGCGAACCCGCGATCCTTGCGCTCGGCGACGAAGACGCCCCCGAAATGGCTGCGCTCGCCGACCATGCCAAGCCCGGCCCATGGGGGCCGAAGACGCATCGTTACGGCCCCTTCTTCGGCATCCGCGAAAACGGCCGCCTGCTCGCGATGGCGGGGCAGCGCATCCTTGTCCTTGGCATGGCCGAGGTCAGCGGGGTCGCGACGTGGGAGGATTGCCGCGGCCGCGGGCTCGCGCGCGCGCTGATCGGGCATGTCATGCGTGCGATGGTCGCGCGTGGCGAGACGCCTTTCCTGCACAGCTACGCCGACAATGCCGGAGCGATTGCGCTCTACGAATCGCTCGGTTTCCGCATTCGGCGCGAGGTGCATGTGCTGGCGATCGCGAAATGAACCGGCGCGAACATATGGCCGCGATGCTGGCGATGGCGGCGGCGCTGCTGCCGGTGGGTCAATTGCAGGCGCTGGAGAAGCGAATGGAAGAGCTTGTTCCCGAATATGGCCTGATCGGCCAGATGATCGCGCAGCCCGGCAAGCGCGCCGAACTGGTCGCGATCCTGTCCGAAGGGACGGGCGCGATGCCCGGCAACATGGCCTATCTGATCGGCGAGGATAGCGCGAACCCCGATGCGATCTGGATCGTCGAGCTATGGGAAACGAAGGAGGCGCACGCCGCGTCGCTAGGGCTTCCCGCGGTGCAGGACGCGATCAGTAAAGGTCGTCCATTGATTGCCGGATTTGGCATGCGCGCCGAGTTCAAGCCGGTGCGCGCTGGACACCCCTGATCCGACGTTCGGGGCTTGTCGATTTCGGCGGTGATGATATCCGCTTCTCATCAGGGGAGAGGGGGAACTTCCATGCGGAATCATTTTATGTCCATTCGCGCCGCGACGCTGTCGTTGCTAGCCGCGTTCATGCTGTTGTGCGTACCGACCGCCGCGCAGGCAGCGAAATGGTTTGTGGACAACAGCCTTGGCGATCTGAAACCCGAGGAAAAGAAGACGCCGGCAACGCCCCGGCCCGTGCAGCTGATCTTCGAATTCCAGCGCAACGGAGAGCCGAATCCGCGCGCGACGAAAGAAGTGAAGCCGTGGATCCTCGACGCACTCAAGGCGACCGGCGCTTTTACGGAGGTGGTTGAGGCACCGGTCGCGGGCGGCGCCGTACTCAGCATCAAGTTCAACAATGTCATCGCGCAGGAAGAGCTCGACAAGGCGAAGAAGGACGGCTTTCGCGCCGGTCTGGGCTTCGGGCTGTTCGGCGGCGTGGTTGCTACCGACCGTTATGACGTGGCCTTCGAATATCTGCCGGGCGAAGGCGCCGCTTCTGTCCAGACACTGGTGCAGCACGCGCTTCATATGAAATATGGCAAGAAGGACGTCGAAATTCCGGGTACACAGGTCAAGAATGTTAGTGAAGCCGTGAAGATGGTGGTGCGGCAGGCGACCGATCACGGTATCAACAATCTCGTTTCCGATCCCGCCTTTCCGCAATAAGCGCTGCGATGCGTGCCGTCCTTGCCATGGGGGTCATCGCGCTGGGTCTCGCCGCCTGCGTCCATACGCGGGTCGAAGAGACTGCGCCGTCGATCGAAACGCTGAAGCTGCTGCGCGCCGAAAAGGTGCCGGCGGTGGCTCTCGGACCCTTTGTCGATGCGGGCGGGACGGCACCGGTCGCCGGCACGGTCGTGATCCGCGGGTCGACCATGAGCCCGCCAAAAGGGAGCGGTTTTGCCGAATTTCTGCGGATGGGCTTCGCAAGGGAACTTGGGGCGGCGGGGCGGCTCGATGCCGCCGCGCCCGTCGCGATCACGGCGCGGCTGACCGAGAGCCGTGCCGGGGAAACGCGCGCGTCGATCGGCGCGCGCATCGCGGTGGTTCGTGACGGCGCCGAGCGCTTTTCGAAAGATTATCGGGTCGAAAAACGCTGGAAGGGCGACTTTATCGGCGCCATCGCTATCCCCGAGGCGTTTCGGCAGTATAATGCACTGTACCCGCTGCTCGTTCGGCAGGTTTTTTCCGATCCCGATTTCGTGAAAGCATTGAAGACGCCGTGACGACCGAAGCCGATGCCGCCAATGAACTGATGCGTCTGGCGAAGACGATCGCCTATCACGGCAAACGCTATCATGCCGAGGATGCGCCCGAGATTTCGGACGCCGATTATGACGCGCTCGTTCGCCGCAACAACGAACTCGAAGCCGCCTTTCCGCACCTGATCCGCGCCGACAGCCCGAACAATGCAGTCGGCGCCGCGGTCGAGGGGTCGCCGCTCGCGAAGGTCACCCACGCCCAGCGCATGATGAGCCTCGACAACGCCTTTTCGGGTGAGGATGTCGAGGAATTCGCCGCGCGCGTGCGGCGCTTCCTCAACCTCGACCTGGGTTCTGCGATCGCAATGACCGCCGAGGACAAGATCGACGGCCTCTCCTGCTCGCTGCGCTATGAAAAGGGCAAGCTTGTGCAGGCCGCGACGCGCGGTGACGGCAGCGTCGGCGAGGATGTCACCGCCAACGTCCGCCACATTGCCGACATTCCGCAGCAGCTGAACGGCGCCGCGCCCGACGTTTTCGAGATCCGCGGCGAAGTCTATATGGCGAAGGCCGACTTCACCGCGCTCAACGAACGCCTGATGGAAGAGGGCAGGGCGCTCGCCGCGCAGCGCGAACAGGAGTTCGATCCCGCCACCGTCCGTCAGTTCGCCAACCCGCGCAACGCCGCGGCAGGCTCGCTGCGCCAGAAGGACGCGAGCGTCACCGCGTCGCGTCCGCTGCGCTTCCTTGCGCACGGCTGGGGCGAGGTCAGCGCGCTGCCCGCCGAAACGCAATTTGAGGTGATGAAGGCGATCGAGCGTTGGGGCGCCCCGGTGTCGCCGCTGCTGACGCGCTATGAATCGGTCGCCGATATTCTCGCCCATTATGCGGAGATCGAGCGCCGCCGCGCCGACATGGATTATGACATCGACGGCGTCGTCTACAAGGTCGACAGCCTCGCTTGGCAGCAGCGGCTCGGCTTCGTCGCCAAGGCGCCGCGCTGGGCCATCGCGCATAAATTTCCCGCCGAGCGCGCGCAGACCACGCTTGAAGCCATCGATATCCAGGTCGGCCGCACGGGCAAGCTGACCCCCGTCGGGCGCCTTGTGCCCGTCACCGTCGGCGGCGTCGTCGTGTCGAACGTCACGCTCCACAACCGCGACGAGATCGGCCGATTGGGGGTGCGCCCCGGCGACCGCGTCGTCATCCAGCGCGCGGGCGACGTGATCCCGCAGGTCGTCGAGAACCTGACTCGCGACGAGGATCGCGCGCCATATATTTTCCCCGACCATTGCCCCGTCTGTAACAGCGAGGCGGTCGCCGAGGAGGGCGAGGTCGATGTGCGCTGCACCGGCGGCCTCATCTGTAATGCGCAAAAGTTCGAGCGCCTGCGCCATTTCGTCAGCCGCGGCGCGCTCGATATCGAGGGGCTGGGCGAAAAGAGCATCGCCGAGTTTCTGGAGCTGGGCTGGCTCGACAAGGGGCCGGCCGACATCTTTCGCCTGAAGGCGCACCGCGCCGATCTGCTCGGGCGCGAAGGCTGGAAGGACAAGTCGGTCGACAATCTCTTCGCTGCGATCGAGGCGAAGCGGCAGCCCGATGCCGCGCGGCTGCTTTTCGGGCTCGGCATCCGTCATGTCGGGGCGGTGACCGCGCGCGATTTGCTCAAGGGGCTCGGCGACATCCGGCGCCTTCCGGAAAAGGCCGCCGAAATTCGTAGCTATCTGGAGGCCAATCCGCGCGCTGAGGGTGAATCCGACGGCAAATATACGGCGCGCCGTGTCGAGGCATTCAAGGCGATCCTTGAAGTGCGCGCCGACGGCATCGGCATCGCGGTCGGCGAGGCGCTCGCCGATTTCTTCCACGAACCGCACAACCGCGCGTTGTGGGACGACCTCCTCTCCGAAGTCGCGCCGCCGCTCTACATCGTCGAAACGCGGACAAGCGAGGTGTCGGGCATGACGGTCGTCTTCACCGGCAAGCTCGAGACGATGAGCCGCGACGAGGCCAAGGCGCAAGCCGAAGCGCTGGGCGCCAAGGCCGCGGGCAGCGTCAGCGCCAAGACCGACCTCGTCGTCGCCGGCCCCGGCGCGGGATCGAAACTCAAGCAGGCGAGCGCGCTTGGCATCCGGGTGATCGACGAAGCCGGGTGGGCGGAGATTGTCGCGGCGGCGGGTTAGCGTGATAATAACCCGTGCGCATCATCACAGACGGCGCGGCGAAAATGCTGTGAGGGGGCCACATGGCAAAGCGTGACTATCTTCAGAATCTGATGCGCGATCTCGAATCGCATACCGAGGTGCGGCGGTTCGGCAGCGGCTGGCTGTCGGGCTTTTTCGGGCTGCTGTTTGCGATCGCCGGCTTCTTCATGGTCATCGCGCTGCGCTTCCCCGACTGGTTCGCGACCCCCGAACTCGAAATCATCAAACATTGGGGCGGTTTCCGCGGCGTCGTCCATGCGACGCTATTGATCAGCTACGGCCTCTCGCTGCTCAGCCTGCTGCTCCGGCCGCGCAAGGTGCTCGGTCTCACCGCGTTGATGATCGGGCTGGCGGCGATCCTCGTCGGCGGCGCGAACGTCCAGCCGCAGGAGACGCGCGACTGGGGTATCTTCTTCGGGCTCGACTTCTTCGTCGTGAACCTGCTCGTCACCGGCTTCATGTTCGCGCCGCTCGAGCGCGCCTTTCCGCATCGCCGGACGCAGCGCCTGTTCCGCACCGAATGGCGCGAGGATCTTTTCTATTATCTCGTCAGCACGATGTTCGTGCAGGTGCTCGGCTTCCTCGCACTCGCACCCTCGACGATCATCAACGAGAATACGAGCAATTGGGAGGCGTTCCGCGCCGGTGTCGCCTCGCTGCCGTGGATCGTCCAGTTCGGCATCGTGCTCGTCGCGTCGGATCTGGCGCAATATTTCTTCCACCGCACCTTCCACCGCTACCCCTTCCTCTGGGGCTTCCACGCGGTGCACCACAGCGCGAAATCGATGGACTGGCTCGCGGGGTCGCGGATGCATTTCGTCGAGATCATCCTGCTGCGCTCGATCACCTCGCTGCCGCTCTTCACGCTCGGTTTCGCGCCCTCGGTGATGCAGGCCTATATCGGCTTCGTCTATGTCTGGTCGTCGCTGCTGCACGCCAATGTCGGCGGCAATTTCAACCGGCTCGGCCACTGGATCGCGACCCCGCGTTTTCACCATTGGCATCACGGGCTGGAGCGCGAGGCGTTCGACGTCAATTTCGCGATCCATTTCCCGTGGATCGACAAATTGTTCGGCACCTTCCATCTGCCCAAGGACCGCTGGCCCGAAAATTACGGCATCCCCGAAGATGTGCCGAAAAACTATTGGGGCCAGTTCCTCTATCCGTGGACGCGCACCGGCAAGAAGACCGACGAGACGCCCGCTGAATAGCTTGGGGCAGAGTAGGGCAATCTGTCCGCTTGCCAGCATCGTGCCGGCGCCATAAGGCGCGGCACGTGGGCATCCTCGCCGCCTTTCGCCGTCCCGGCTTCCTGCTGCTCGTGCCGCTGCTCCTCGCGCTCGCCGCGCGCGTGCTCGTCGCGCCCGGCTGGATGATCGAATCGGATGCGGGCGGGTCGATCACCGTGCGCATCTGTTCGGACCCCGCCAACCCCGGCGGGACGATGACGATCGAGTTCGAGAAGGCTGGCGACAAGGCGGGCAGCCACGACAAGGGCGAAGCGCAGCAGCATTGCCCATGGGGCGCGCTCGCGAATGCGCCGATCGTCCCCGACCTGCCGCTACTCGCCGCGGCGCCGGTCGTCGCCGAACCCGTACCCGTCGCGGTGCCCTCGCTCGGCTTCGCGCCGGGTATCGCATCGCCGCTGCCGCCGAGTACCGGACCGCCCGCTTTCGCCTGATCCAGACCCACCGGCTGCCCGCGCTTCCCGCGGTGCGGCCCATGACTGCATTCAGCGAAAGACCTATCATGAAGACCCATTTCCACGGGGGGGCGCCGCTGCTGGCGCTCGCCGTCTGTATCGCCGCCACACCCGCCCACGCCGAAGAGGCCGACCCGACAATCATCGTCACGGCGCCCGCGCTCACCAACGAAGCCGAGGAGCGCGTAAGTCGGACCGCGGGCGGCGCCGATGTCGTCAGCCACCGCGACTATGCCGACAAGTCGATCGTCTCGCTCCGCGACACGCTCGCTTTCTCGCCCGGCGTCTATCTCCAGCCGCGCTACGGGCAGGAAGTGCGCATTTCGATCCGCGGATCGGGCCTGTCGCGCGGCTTCCACATGCGCGGGCTCACGCTGCTGCAGGACGGGGTGCCGATCAACCTTGCCGACGACAATGGCGATTTCCAGGAACTCGAACCTATCTTCTTCGACCATCTCGAGGTCTATCGCGGCGCCAACGCGCTGCGCTTCGGATCGGGAACGCTCGGCGGCGCGATCAACGGCGTCACCCCGACCGGACGCACCGCCGAGGGGTTTTACCTGCGCGCCGACGCCGGCAGCTTCGATAGCTATCGCGGGCTGGTGTCGGCGGGTGTGGCGGGTGATCGCGTCGATGCGTGGGCGGCGGTCAGCGCCGACAGCTCGGACGGCGACCGCGACCATGTCAAACGGCGCAGCTTCCGCTTCCACGGCAATGTCGGGATGCAGTTCAGCGATGTCGTGTCGAACCGGCTCTATGTCAGCTTCAACAATATCGATCAGGAAATCCCGGGCGCGCTGACGCGCACGCAGGCGCTCACCACCCCGCGCATGGCGAGCCTCGGCGCGATCGCGCTCGATCAGGCGCGCGATGTCGATTCGCTGCGCATCCAGAACCGCACGCGCTTCGACTGGGGCGCGCTGACGCTCGACGTCGGCGCTTTCCTCAACGTCAAGTCGCTCTACCACCCGATCTTCGAGGTGATCGATCAGGAGGGCGCCGATCGCGGCGGCTATTTCCGTTTCGACTATGCGGGCGATGTTATCGAGGCGACCGTCGGCGGCGAACTGCGCGTCGGCGACATCCGCTCGAAACGCTTCGTCAATCTCGCGGGCAAGCGCGGCGCGGTGCGCTTCAACGCCGATCAGGACGCGCGCGCGGCGACGCTGTATGGCGAACTGCGCGTGAAACCCGTGGAGCGGCTGTCGCTGATCGCGGGGGGCATTTACGCCGACGGCAAGCGCAAGCAGGTGATCAATTTCAATGCCGCCGCGCCGGCGCAGAATGGCACCGTCGGCCGCGCCGACTTCGATGCTTTCTCGCCCAAATTCGGCCTGTTGTTCGAACCCGTCGCCGACGTCCAGCTTTACGCCAATTACAGCCGTTCGGTCGAATTCCCCGGCTTCAACGAGCTGGCGCAGATCGCGAGCTTCGTCGCGCTCGACCCGCAGCGTGCCTGGACCGCCGAAATCGGAACGCGTGGCAAAGCCGGACCGGCGAGCTGGGACCTCACCTACTATCGCAGCGACATCAAGGGCGAGTTGCTCCAGTTCAACGTCGGCCCGACGGTCCCCGCCTCGACCTTCAACGCCGGCCGCACGCGCCACGAAGGCGTCGAGGCGGCTTTGCAGTTCGACGTCGCCGAATGGCTGCGGGTGCGGCAGGTCTATACCTACAGCAATTTCCGCTTCCGGGGCGACGCCGACTATGGCGACAACCGGCTGCCCGTGGTGCCGAAACATGTCTACCGCGCCGAACTGCGCATCGGCAGCGACGCGTTCCATGTTGCGCCGAACGTCGAATGGGTGCCCGACGGTCCTTTCGCCGACTACCATAATCTCGTCTCGACCCCCGGCTATGCGCTGATCGGCGTCACCGGCGGTGCGACGATCGCCGAAGGGATCGACGCCTTTGTCGATGTTCGCAACATCACGGGCAAAAAGGCGATTGGCGACATCAGCGCGGCGATCATGGTGACGCCGAGCTCGGCGATCTACTACCCCGTCGAACGCCGCGCGGTTTCCGCCGGTATTCGCGCGCGCTTCTAAAGGGGACGGGGGATGACCGACAGCAACCGCATTCCGCTCTATCGCACGATTTGGCGCTGGCATTTCTATGCCGGACTGTTCGTCATCCCCTTCATCCTCATCCTGTCGGTGACAGGCGCTGCCTATCTGTTCAAACCCGAGCTCGACCGGTGGGAGGAGCGCGCGTGGCGCGATTTGCCGACTGCGGGCGCGGTCGGCGCCGATGCACAGGTCGCCGCGGCGATCGCCGATTTTCCCGGCGCCAATTTTCACTATTATCGCATAGCCGAGGCGCCCGGCGACGCCGCGGTCGTCCATCTCGGCCTGTCGGGCGGGACGATGGTCGACGTTGCGGTTTCGCCGCAGGGGCGCGTGATCGGCTGGGCCGATCCCGACGAACGCCTTTCGGCATGGCTCGCGAAAATCCACGGCAGCCTGCTGATCGGACGGACGGGCGGCCTCATCGTCGAACTCGCCGCGAGTTGGGCGATCGTGATGATCCTGACCGGCCTCTATCTCTGGTGGCCGCAGGGGCGCGGGACGGCGGGAGTCGTCTGGCCGCGGCTGTCGCTGGGCGGACGTACCGCGCTGCGCGACCTTCATGCGGTGACCGGCTTCTGGGTGTCGGGC
This sequence comes from Sphingopyxis sp., assembly GCF_035944815.1. GTDB lineage: Bacteria > Pseudomonadota > Alphaproteobacteria > Sphingomonadales > Sphingomonadaceae > Sphingopyxis. The sequence goes on along the minus strand of NZ_DASZAU010000005.1, from coordinate 12,446 downwards.
TTTGCGCTCATCCTGCTCCTCACCGCGCTGCCATGGACCGACGTCTGGGCAAGCGGCTTTCGCGCGATCCGCGCCGAAATGGGCTGGGTATCGGGCGCGCAGGACTGGAAAAGCGGGGCGGCCGGCGACCATGCCGCGCACGACCATGGCGCGATGGCGATGGCGGGCCATGCGGCCCATCCCGCACCCGCGATTCCGCTCGCGCAGATCGTCGCGCGCGCGCGCGCCGAAAATATGCCCGCCCCTGTGATCGTCCTGCCGCCCGGTGCGCCTAACCTCTTCGGTCCGCCCAACGGCAATAACTGGACCCTGACCACGCAGACGCAGAACCGCCCGCTGGTACGCAAGGTGAGCTATGACCCCACGACCGGTGCCGAGGTCGCGCGCAGCGGCTTTGCGGACAAACATGCCGTCGACCGCGTCGTCGGTTACGGCATCGCCTGGCACGAGGGGCAGCTGTTCGGTCTCGCCAACCAGCTGATCGGCGTCGCGACCGCGCTTGCGCTCGTCATGCTCGCCATTTCGGGTTTCCTGATGTGGCGCCGCCGCCGGCCGGAGGGCGCGCTGGGCGCACCGCCTGCCGCGCGCGACCCCGCGCGGCTGCGCGGCGTCGCGGCGATCGTCCTGCTGCTCGCGGCACTGCTGCCCTTGCTCGCCGCCTCGCTGATCCTGCTCTGGATCGCCGAGCGGCTGTTGCTTCCCCGCCTGCCGCGCGCGGCGCGCTGGCTCGGGGTGGCGGCCTAGCTCGTTGCCGCCGCCGGCCCCGGCGCCGACGGCACGGCGCCGGGGATACACGCGTCCATCTCCTTGTTCTCGGGAAAGATCGGCCACAGCAATTGCTGCCCCAGCGTCGCGGGCGGCAGGTTCTCCACGCCATAGCTTTGCGGATAGTGCCGCGTGATCTTCGCGGTGCCGAACAGCACGTCCCAGAAGAACAGCAGGTTCCCGAAATTGCCCTTGTAGTTCACGGCGGGATCGTCGGCGTGGCGGCCGTGGTGTGCATGGTGCGTTGCCGGGGTGCTGATCGTCCGTTCGACGACCCACATGACCGGCGACAGCGCCTTTATCCGGTACAGCGGCGCATCCCACGCGACATCGCTGTGTGCGCCGATGATCACCGCCATCTTGACGACCAGATAGCCCGCATAGAACCAGCCGAGCCCAAGATAGACGAGCACGCCCGCGAACCAGATGCTCGGCATCATCGCATAATAGATGATGTTGTTCCGGTAGACGAGCCGCACGCTCATATAGCGCGCATTATGGTGCGCGCGGTGGAGGTTGTAGAGCCAGCCGAAGCTGTGGCTCGCGCGGTGCCACCAATATTGCATCATATCCTCGCAGACGAGGAAGAGCGCGAGCGCGACGAGGAACGGCACATTCGCGAGCGCGCCCTCATATTGCGGAAAGAAGCTGTGGCCGAGTGCGCCGACGATCAGCAGGATCGTCGGCTGCGTGACGATCAGCAGCATGAAGGTGCTGATGATCTCGATGATCCCGTCGTGCCGCGATTGCTCGTCCTTCGCGAACAGGCGCGTGCGGATCAGCTCGATCAGGCAGAAGCCGAGAAAAATCGCCGCGACGATCGCGCTCGACTGGGCGGTGGTCAGGTGCATCCTCAATCTCCCTTCGCGGCCTTGCCGCTTGTTATTGCGCGCATCGTGCCGCAAAAGCGGCGACAGAAATGCAAAGATCTTATCAATTGGCGCTCGCCGAGCGCACCCGCCTCGCGGGCGACGAGCGCGACCGCCTGCTTGCGGCGCGCGATCCGCGCACGTTCGCCGACGGGCAGTTCGTCCAGCATCAGGGCGATCCCGGCGACGCCTTCTGGGCGGTGATCGAGGGACATGTGCTCGTCGGCCGCTATGCCGAGGACGGCGCCTTCACCGCCTTTGCGGTACTCGGGCCCGGCGATATTTTCGGCGAGCTTGCTTTCTTCACCGGCATGGAACGACAGGTCGATGCCATCGCCAGCGGCCCCGCGCGGCTTGTCGCGATCGACCGGCCACTGCTCCGCCGGCTGATGCAGGAGGATGTCGGCTGGGCCGAGCTGCTGCTGCGCAGCCTCGGGCGCCAGCTCGCGGTGTCGCTCGACATTATCGATGCCGAGCGGCGGCTGCCGACGGCCGAGCGGCTGCGGCGCCTGCTCGCGGCGATGGCGGCCGACGCGCCCGATGGCTGCACGGTCGCCGCGACGCAGCAGCAGCTCGCCGACCTGCTCGGCGTGTCGCGCGTGACGCTCGGTGCCGCGCTCCGCGAGTTGGAGGCGCGCGGCGCACTCACCCGCGGCTACGGCTGCATCAGGCTGCGCACGCCGCTATCGCGCGAGGGGTGAGGGCGCTATAGCATTGGCCATGGCCCGTCTCCTCCGCCTCCTCGCTCTCTTCACGGCAATGTTTCTGGCGCCGCTCGCGATGGCGCAGGAGCGGGGTCCCGTCGTGCTCGCCGCCGCCAGCCTGCAGGAATCGCTGACCGAAGCGGCGAACGCCTGGGCCGCTAGGGGGCATGCCCGACCCGTGATCTCCTTCGCCGCCTCGTCGGCGCTCGCGCGGCAGGTCATCGCCGGCGCGCCTGCCGACCTCTTCCTGTCGGCCGACGAGGAATGGATGGACGCGGTGGCCAAAGCGGGCCTGCTGCGCGCCGGCACGCGTACGACATTGCTCGGCAACCGGCTCGTCCTCATCGCTCCGGTATCGAGCACGGTCCGGCTGACCCCGGCCCGCGGCTTCCCGCTCGCGCGGGCGCTCGGCTCGGGCCGCCTCGCGCTCGCCGATCCCGATGCGGTGCCCGCCGGCAAATATGCAAAGGTCGCGCTCACGCGTCTCGGCGTCTGGGGCCGCGTCGCCGCCAGGGTCGCTCCGGCAGAAAATGTCCGCGCCGCGCTGGCGCTCGTCGAACGCGGCGCCGCGCCGCTCGGCATCGTCTATGCAACCGACGCGCGCGCGTCGAAGGCGGTGCGCGTCGTCGGCACCTTCCCCGCGGCAAGCCATCCGCCGATCCGCTATCCGGTGGCGCAGCTCAAGGCGTCGCGCAGCAAGGATGCCGCAGGTTTCCGCGCCTTCCTCCTCTCGAAGCAGGGCCGCGCCATCTTTGCCCGCCACGGCTTTTCGGCGCCCTGATGCTGTCACCCGAAGAATGGGGTATCGTCGCGCTGTCGCTGAAGGTCGGCGGGGTCGCGGTGCTTGCGACGCTTCCCATCGCCTTCGGTCTCGCATGGGTGCTCGCGCGCTACCGCTTTCCGGGCCGCGTCCTCCTCGACGGGCTCGTCCATCTGCCGCTCGTCGTTCCGCCGGTCGTCACCGGCTGGCTGCTGCTCATCGCCTTCGGTCCATTGGGTCCCGTCGGCGGCTGGCTCGACCGCTGGTTCGGCGTGACCTTGATGTTCCGCTGGACCGGCGCCGCGCTCGCCGCTGCGATCATGGCGCTGCCGCTGATGGTGCGCGCAATGCGGCTGTCGATCGAGGGCATCGACCGGCGGCTCGAGGGCGCGGCGCGCACGCTCGGCGCGACGCCTTGGCACAGCTTCTGGAGCGTCAGCCTGCCGCTCGCGCTCCCCGGGGTGCTCGCCGCGCTCGTCCTCGGTTTCGCGCGTTCGATCGGCGAATTCGGCGCGACGATCACCTTCGTCTCGAACATCCCCGGCGAAACGCGTACCTTGCCGCTCGCCATCTATTCGGCGCTGCAGGTGCCGGGCGGCGAAGCGATGGTGACGCGGCTCGCGCTGCTTTCGGTCGCGCTGTCGCTCGCCGCGCTGGTCCTGTCCGAATGGCTCGTGCGCCGCACCCACCGTGAAAGCCGGCGCCATGGCGATTGATATCGACGTCGCAAAGCGGCGCGGCGACCGGATCGTCGAAACGCGCTTCACGGCCGGCCCGGGGCTCACGGCGCTGTTCGGCCCCTCGGGCGCCGGCAAGACGAGCATCCTCAATATGGTCGCAGGGCTGCTTCGGCCCGACCGCGGCCATATCCGCGTCGGCGACCGGATATTGTTCGGCGATGGCATCGACCTGCCGCCCGAGGCGCGCCGAGTCGGCTATGTCTTTCAGGACGGCCGGCTCTTTCCGCACCGCCGCGTGCGCGCGAACCTGCTCTACGGCCACGACCTCGCGCAACCCGCGAACCGTTGGATGACACCCGAAGAAGCCGTCGCCTTCCTCGGCATCGGCGAGCTTCTCGACCGTTGGCCGCACAGCCTGTCGGGCGGCGAGGCGCAGCGCGTCGCGATCGGGCGGGCGTTGCTCGCGGGTCCCGAAATCCTGTTGATGGACGAGCCGCTCTCGTCGCTCGATGCCGCGCGGCGGGGCGATATCATGGCGGTGATCGAGCGGATTCGCGACGAGCTCAAACTGCCGATCCTCTATGTCAGCCACGATCGCGCCGAGGTCGACCGGCTCGCGACGACGGTCGTGACGCTCGGCGGATGAAGTTTCACCTGAAACCATTTCTGTGATAGGGTGCGGACATGGAAAGCCAGTTTACCCACGTCCATGACACGCCGCCGCCCGGCGCCGCGGCAGACTGGACGATTTCGCAAAATTGGGACGCCTTCACCGCCGACGAACATGCGATGTGGGACCGGCTGTTCGCGCGCCAGTCGGACATGCTGCCCGGCCGCGCGTCCGACGCCTTCCTGCGCGGGATCGACGTTCTGCGCCTCGAAAAACCGGGCATTCCCGATTATCGCGAACTCAATGCGCGGCTGATGGCCGCGACGGGGTGGCAGGTCGTCGCGGTGCCGGGGCTCGTGCCCGACGACGTGTTTTTCGACCATCTCGCGAACCGGCGCTTCCCCGCAGGCAATTTCATCCGCACGCCGCAGCAGCTTGACTATCTGCAGGAACCCGACGTTTTCCACGACGTTTTCGGCCATGTCCCGATGCTCGCCGACCCCGTGTTCGCCGACTATATGGTCGCCTATGGCGAGGGCGGGCTGCGCAGCCTGAAATTCGACGCGCTGAAACAGCTCGCGCGGCTTTACTGGTATACGGTCGAATTCGGGCTCATTCGCGAAGCGGGTGGTCTGCGCATCTATGGCGCCGGTATCGTCTCGTCCTATGCAGAGAGCGTGTTCGCGCTCGACAGCGACAGCCCGAACCGCATCGGCTTCGATCTCGCGCGGGTGATGCGCACCGATTACCGGATCGACGATTTCCAGCAGAATTATTTCGTCATCGACAGCCTCGAGCAACTGCTCGACACGACGGTGAATATCGATTTCGCGCCGCTCTATGCCGCCAATGCCGCGCTACCGCCGATCCCGATCGCCGACATATTGTCGGAAGATGCGGTGGTGACGCGCGGCACGCAGGAATATGCGCTCGCAAAGAGCGGCTGATTTTCCGGTTGTCGGCGCGCGCCGGGCCCGCCTAATATCGGTGCGGGAGGATCCTGTGTTCCGGAAATTGCGCGATATGCTGGGCGGTGCGAAGGATGGCGGCGGCGACGCCGGTCCACCCGATCGCATCGAACCGATTCACCTCGCCGAAAGCGATCTCGACGATGGCGACCTGCCGCCCGACGAACCCGACCGGTCGCTCGACGCGGCGATCCATTATCTGGACGCGCTTACCAATGCGCATAACGCGACGTGGCGCCTCGGGACGGCGCGTTGGGATGCCGATCTGGAGGCCGGAACGATCGTGTTCACCAATGAACGCGGATGGAAGATCGTGGCGCCAGTGCAGGTTGTAGGTACGCTGAACACCTTGGACGGCACCTGGCTTTGGGGTTGGGACCATCCCTCGGTTCCCGAACCGCTCCGCGCCGACGCCGCGCTGGTTCGCGATTTCGGTGCGAAGCACGGACTGGAAGCCTTCACGACCCGCCATATCGAGGCGAGCGAAGAGGATGCGTGGCAATTCGCCGCGCTCGCAGCCTATCTGGCCAAGGCGCAGGGCGCTTATCGCGGCCCGTCGGGCTCGACGATGATCTTCATGACCTTCGGCACGCTGACGATCTCCGCGGACTGATCCTTACCAGCTACCGAAACTGGCGTCCGCCGGGTCCGAACGGTGAAAGGCGCGTTCCTTGCGCCGCCAGCCGTAACGGCGGCGCTTGACGAGCAGCAGGCACGGCCATTCGGCGCTGCCGCCGCGCGCGGCGAGGCGGAAGCCCTGCGCACGATAGGCGGCGAGCACCGGTTCCATCTGGCGCGCGATCAGCCCGGCGAGGATGGCGTGGCCGCCCGGCGCGGTCGCCGCGGCGATATCGGGCGCCAGCGTGATCAGCGGCCCGGCAAGGATGTTCGCGATGACCAGGTCATAGGGCGCGCGATGACGGATCGCGGGATGGTCGGTCCCCGGCGCGACCGCGAGCGCCAGCCGCCCGCCGCTGCGGCCGAGCGGCACCCGGTTGATCGCGGCATTGTCGCGCGTCACGAAAATGCTCGCGGGGTCGATGTCCGACGCGATCGTTCGCGCGCGCGGCCACAGCGACATGGCAGCAAAGGCGAGCAGCCCGGTGCCGGTGCCGATATCGGCGATGTTGCGCGGACTCGCGCCCTGCCGCGCCAGCCGGTCGAGCATGGCAAGGCACCCCGCGGTCGTGTCGTGGCCGCCGGTTCCGAATGCCTGGCTCGCGTCGATCAGGAAGGATGTCGTACCCGCCGGCACGCGGTCGGCGTGGCTGCTCGTATGCACGAAAAAGCGACCCGCCTGCACGGGCTCGAGCCCCTGCTGCGACAGCGTGACCCAATCCTCTTCGGGCAATTGCTCGACGATGGGCTTCATACCCTTTGCGCTCGGCACGAACGACTGGAGCAGGGTCAGCAACGCCGCGCTAGGCCTGGCATCCATATAGGCGTCGAGCTGCCACAGTCCGGCGTCCTCGTCGATTTCGCGCGTCACGACGACGGGCGCCTCGGGCAGGGCGTCGAGTTCGGGTATCTCGCCCGACAGCGCCTCGGCCTCGGCGCGGGTGCAGGGGAGGGAAACGATCCAGCTCATCTAGCGGACATAGCTCGCGCCGTTCACGTCGAGCACCGCGCCGGTCATCGAGGCGGGGGCGTCGAGCGCACACCAGCGCGCCATTTCGCCGACTTCGTCCGGCATCGCGACGCGGCCCAGCGGAATGTCGGCGAGCAATTTGTCACCGCCGCGGCTCGCCAGATATTCGTCGGCCATGCCCGTCATCGTGAAGCCGGGGCAGATCGCGAAGGCGAGGATGCCGTCCTTCGCATAGCCGCGCGCGATCGTCTTGGTCATCGCGACCATGCCCGATTTCGACGCCGCATAATGCCAGTGCGCCGGGCTATCGCCGCGATACGCCGCGCGGCTCGCGATATTGACGATGCGGCCGGCGGACCCGCGATCCTGCCAGTGCCGTACGGCATGGCGGCACAGCTGCGCGCTGGCGGTCAGATTGACCTGCAATGTGCGGTTCCAGTTCGCCAGCCAATCGGCATCGCTGTCATCGATCGGATTGGCCTCGAACACCCCGGCGTTGTTCACCAGCACGTCGATGCGGCCGCCGAGCCGATCGAGGCTCGCCCGCCACAGCCGGTCGGGGGTGGCTGGGTCGGCGAGGTCGCCGTCGGCGCTCGACAGCGCGACGACGCGCGTCGCGTCGGTGGTCAGGGCTTCGGCGATCGCCGCGCCGATGCCGCGGCTCGCGCCGGTGATCAGGATATGCGTGCTCATGCCCCCGCCTTAGGCAGCGGGGCAGGGCTTGCCAAGCAGGGGAAGTGGCAGTTTTACGCCACGCGCCTGCTGAAATCGCTTGCGGCTTTTTCCAGCTGTTGCAACCGGCCGCCCATCCGCGCGAATTCCTCGCTCAGCGTGCTGATTTCGCCCGCGACCATCCCCGAATCGTTGCGGATGCTTGCGATCGTCGACGACATGCTGTCCGCGGCGAGCGCGGTTTCGTCGACCGCGGCGGTGATCGAGGTGACCGTCTGCGCCTGCGCGTCCATCGCGTCGCGGATACGCTGCGCCGAACGCTGCACTTCGACGATCGTCTGCTGGATCGACTGGTTCGCCGACACGGATCCGCGCGTCGCCTGCTGGATCGCGGTGATCTTGCCCGCGATATCGTCGGTCGCGCGCGCGGTTTCGTTGGCGAGGCTCTTCACCTCCTGCGCGACGACGGCAAAGCCGCGGCCCGATTCGCCGGCGCGCGCGGCTTCGATCGTCGCGTTCAAGGCGAGAAGGTTGGTTTGTCCGGCGATCTCGCGGATCAGGCCGAGGATCGATTCGATCGATTCGGCATGGTGCGACAGCGCTTCGGACATCGCGACGGCTTCGCCCGCCTGTTCGGATGCGCGCGTCGCGACCGTCGCCGATGCTTCGACCTCGCTGCGGGCATCCTCGATCGCGCGGATCAGGCCCGCGGCGGTCGAGGCGGCTTCGCGCATCGCCATCGCCGATTGTTCGGACGCGGCGGCGACTTCGCTCGTCTTGGCGATCATGCCCTTTGCCGCCTGGTCGGCCGAGGCCGCCTGCCGCGCCAGCTGTTCGCGCACGCCGTCGGTATCCTGCACCAGCGACGCGATCGAACGGTCGAAATCGCCCGCCAGCGCCTGTCGCTCGCTCGAAAAGACGGCGCGGTCGAGCTTGGCCGCATAACGCTGCATGATGTCGAATTCGAGCAGCGCGAGCCGGTTGATCGCGCTCGTCAGGCGCGCCAGGCGCTCGGGTTCGCCAATGCACGCGTCGACGACATATTCGATCGTCAGCCGCTGGCTCTCGGCGATGCACGACATGACCGATGCGAGCGGCAGTTTCACGCGCCGCGCCATATGGGTGTTCTGGCACGCGATCGTCGCGACTTCCTGCCCGGCGGCATCGGCATATTTGGTGAAGGTGTGGCGCGCGCTGCCGCGGACATAGCTGTCGTAAAGTTCGCCCTCGACCTTGCGCTCGACGCCGGGAAGCAGGTTGAACGCGTCCCAATAGGCGCGCGCGACCGCTTCCTCGCGGCCCGCGATGATCGCGTGGATTTCGGCCCCGCAGGCGGCGAGCCGGCCGTCGAGGTCGTAATAGGGAAAACGCTCCGACATCAAAACCGGATCGATCTGCTGCTTATGAATCGGATTGTCCTTCACCATGATCTTGGCTTCCCTGATCACCCCAAAGACGCGCGGGTCTGTCGCCACGCAGTCATCTTGCGAAACTGGTGAACGGGATATGCGATGAAGTGGTAAATTCGCCGTTAACCGGCGGATGCGACCGGATAGCCCTCGAACGCCTTGATCGTGCGCAGCGCAAAGGCGCTGTGCATCGCCGCGACGCCGGGCAGGCGCGACAGGCAGTGGCGGTGCAGCCGGTCGAAATCGGCGACGTTGCGCGCCGCGACGCGGAGGCGGTAATCGGACGCGCCCGACAACAGCTGGCACTCCAATATCTCGTCGAAGCTTTTCACCGCGCTTTCGAACGCGGTCAGCGCCTCTTCGCTCTGCGAGGTCAGGCTGATGTCGACGAACACGTCGAGTCCCAGTCCGATGCGGTCGGGGGCGAGCCGCGCCGCATAGCCGGTGATGATCCCCGCCGCCTCGAGCGCGCGGATGCGGCGGTGGCACGCCGATGCCGACAGCCCGACGATCTCGCCAAGCTCGGCGGCGGGCTTGGGGCCTTCGCGTTGCAGCAGGTGAAGCAGCTTTGCGTCGATGCGATCAATCATATTGCGCGATCTGCCCATATGGCGCGAAAATCTCGCGTGCTTGTGCAGAATCAAAGGAGCATATGCAAGCACCTCGCACCGTTTTCCTGCTAAAAGCGCCGACAAGTTTTCGGCGGCCATAGTCGATCGCCGATGACATCCATATTCGGAGAGCGACCATGATCATCGGCACCCCCAAGGAAATCAAGAACCACGAATATCGCGTCGGCCTGACTCCCGAAAGCGCCCGCGAACTCGTCGTCCACGGCCACCGCGTGCTGGTCCAGACCGGCGCCGGCGAAGGCATCGGGGCGCACGACCGCTATTATGTCGAGGCGGGCGCCGAGATCGTCCAGAGTGCCGAAGAAATCTTCGCGATGTGCGAGATGATCGTGAAGGTGAAGGAACCCCAGCCCGTCGAGCGCGCGATGCTGCGCGAAGGGCAGATCCTCTACACCTACCTCCACCTCGCGCCCGATCCCGACCAGACGCGCGACCTGATGAAGTCGGGCGCGATCTGCATCGCCTATGAAACCGTCACCAGCCCGCACGGCGGCCTGCCGCTCCTGAAGCCGATGAGCCAGGTCGCGGGGCGCATGTCGATTCAGGCCGGCGCGACCGCGCTCGAAAAGGCGCATGGCGGCCGCGGCGTGCTGCTCGGCGGCGTTCCTGGTGTCGCGCCGGGCAAGGTGTGCGTGATCGGCGGCGGCGTCGTCGGTTTCAACGCGGCGCAGATGGCGGCCGGGCTCGGCGCCGACGTCACCATCCTCGACCGCGATCCCGAAGTGCTCGAACGCGTCGGTACCTTTTTCGAGGCACGCGCGAAGACGCGCTTTTCGAACCGCGCCAATCTCGCCGAATGCGTTGCCGAGGCCGACCTCGTGATCGGCGCGGTGCTGATCCCCGGCGCCGAGGCGCCGAAGCTCGTGACGCGCGACATGCTCGGCACGATGCGTCCGGGCTCGGTGCTCGTCGACGTCGCGATCGACCAGGGCGGCTGCTTCGAGACGAGCCATGCGACGACGCACGCCGACCCGACCTATGTCGTCGACGGCATCGTCCATTATGCGGTCGCCAACATGCCCGGTGCGGTCGCGCGTACCAGCACCTATGCCCTCAACAATGTCACGCTGCCGCACGCGCTCCGCATCGCCGACCTCGGCTGGAAGGAAGCTTTGAAACGCGACGTGCATCTTGCGCAGGGTTTGAACGTTTGGAATGGTAAGGTGACGTTCGAGGCCGTAGCCGAAGCGATCGGAACCGATTATGTGCCTGTTGATCAGGCACTCGCCTGACAACAAGGACATAGAGAGACGATGACCGACCAAGTGCCGCCTCCCCCGCCGCCTCACGACGACGAACAGGAAGAAAATGAAGTGCTGCGTGCCGCGCGCGAGCGTCAGCAGCAGCGCGAGGCGGCCGAGGCCACCGAAGCCGCCGACAAGGAAGCGGGCAAGGGCAAGCGCGGCTGGAAGACGGCCGCTGCCGCCGGGCTCGGTATCGGATCGGCGGCGGTGATCGCTGCCCTGCTTTACGCGAACCGCGGCAAGATCAAGTGAGCATGGTCCCGCCGTCTTCGGGCGTGCGGGGCGCCTGATGCGAACGGTCGCCCGTCTTTGGGCGTCGGTTGTCGCGCTCGCGGTGCTCCAGCCGGCGATGGCGGAACCGCGTGCTGCGCCGCTGCCGTGGAGCGCGCCCGCGACGACAAAGGTTGCGACCGAGGAGCGCCGCTTCACGAACGGCGACACCGAGCTTGCCGGAACGCTCTATATGCCGGCGAACCGCAGGCCGGTGGCCGCGGTCGTCGTCACGCACAGCGCCTCCTCGCCGCTCCGCGATGCGTCGCTCTACGACCATCTCAAGACCGCCCTCCCGGCGCTCGGCATCGCGGTTTTCGCCTATGACCGGCGCGGATCTGGGCAGTCGGGCACGAAGACGGCCGGGGGCGATTTTACCCTGCTCGCCGACGATGCGATCGCTGCGGTGCAAAGCCTGAAGGGCGACGCGCGCATCGATTCTAGGCGGATCGGCATCTGGGGGCTGAGTCAGGGCGGATGGATCGGCCCGCTCGCGGCTTCGCGCAGCGCCGACGTCGCCTTTGTGGTTGCGGTGTCGGCGCCCGTCGTCACCGCCGATGTGCAGATGCTGTTTTCGTCGACCAATCACCTGATCGCCAACGGGCATTCGCAGGGCGAAATCGACCAGATGACCGCGACGCGCAAAGCGGTCGATGCCTATATGCGCGGGTCGGGAAGCCGCGAGGCGGCGCAGAAAATGATCGACGCGGCGAAGACACAGCCGTGGTTCAAATATACTTATATGGGCGAAACCGTCCGCGACCGCGCGGTTTCGGGCTGGCGCCGCGAGATCGAGAACGACCCGCTCAAGAATCTGTCGGCGGTCGCTGTCCCCACGCTTGTCCTTTATGGCGCCGACGATGCCGTCGTACCCGTCGCTGTATCGGTCGACCGCCTGCGCGCGATTGCGGCGCAAATGCCGAAGATGACCGTGCACAGCATCGCCGGGGCCGATCATGCGATGGAGGTATCGGCCGACCGGTCGATCTCGCTCGACCCGAAGCACGACGGCACCGAGAGCCCAGATTCAGCGGAATATCTGGCGCTTCTGGCGGGCTGGTTGACAGCTGAAGGCTTTGCCGCGCGCTAAAGATTCGCCGGCGGCATCGCTTCCTCCGCGCAGATGGATAGTCCGCTTTGGGGTGGAGAGCGGACGTTGAGCTACCCCACTTCGGTCATCCCGGGCCTTGACCCGGGACCCGCCTTTCTTCTGGCTGACGGTGAAAGGAAAGGCAGGCCCCGGGTCAAGCCCGGGGTGACGATGATGGAGAGGCA
>NZ_DASZAU010000004.1:0-671274 GCF_035944815.1 Sphingopyxis sp. | reverse complement strand
TTGGGGTGGAGAGCGGACGTTGAGCTACCCCACTTCGGTCATCCCGGGCCTTGACCCGGGACCCGCCTTTCTTCTGGCTGACGGTGAAAGGAAAGGCAGGCCCCGGGTCAAGCCCGGGGTGACGATGATGGAGAGGCAGCTAAGTTGTCGCCAGCCGCCACCAACCCGCCATCCCCCTTGCCTTTCGCGCCCCGCATTGCTTCCCTTCCCGCGATGACAATGAAACCGACTCACCTCGACGAAACCGGCGCCGCGCATATGGTCGACGTCGGCGCCAAGCCCGCGACGCAGCGCCGCGCGGTCGCCGGCGGGCGCATCACCATGTCGGCGGAAGCGCTCGATGCGATCCGCAGCGGCAATGCGCCGAAGGGCGATGTCCTGTCGACCGCGCGCATCGCGGGCATCATGGGCGCCAAACGCACCGCCGACCTCATCCCGCTTTGCCACCCGCTCGCGCTGACCAAGGTAAGCGTCGACTTTACATGGGAATGCAATGGCATATCGGTCATCGCTGTCGCCCAGACGACGGGACAGACCGGGGTCGAGATGGAAGCGCTCACCGCCGCCTCGGTCGCGCTCCTCACCCTCTACGACATGGCCAAGGCGCTCGACTGTAAAATGATTCTCGGCGATATCCGCCTGCTCGAAAAGAGCGGCGGCCGCTCGGGCGACTGGCGCGCCGCATGAGCGGCTTGCTGCCGGTCGAGGAAGCACAGGCGCGGCTGCTCGCGCTCCGCGCCCCGCTCGCTGCCGAAAAAATCGACCTATCCGAAGCGCCTGGCCGCTATCTTTCGCAAGACGTCGTCGCACTGCGCGACCAGCCCGCCGCATCGCTGTCGGCGATGGACGGCTATGCGATCCGCTTCGACGACCTGCCGGGGCCATGGGCCGTCGTCGGCGAAGTCGCAGCGGGTGCGGTTCCCGAACGCGCCGTCGGTGCGGGCGAAGCGATCCGCATCTTCACCGGCGCGACGCTGCCGCCCGGCGCCGATACTGTCATCGTCCAGGAAGATGTTGTGCGCGAGGGCGACCGGCTGGCGATGACCGGCGACGGCCCGGGCGCGCGCGGCCGTCATATCCGCCCGCGCGCGACCGATTTCACGGTCGGCGACTGCCTGCTTCCCGCCGGAACGCGGCTGACCCCCGGCGCCATCGCCGCCGCGGCGATGAGCGGTGCGGGCCAGCTTACCGTCGGCCGCCGCCCGCGCGTCGCGATCCTCACCACCGGCGACGAACTCGTCCAGCCGGGCCGCCCCCTCGCGCCGGGCCAGATTCCCGACAGCAATGCGGTGATGCTCGCGGCGATGCTCACGGGCGAGGTTTCCGCTCCAGTGCTACCGCACCACGTCCCCGACGACCGCGCGACATTGACCAAGGTTCTGAAGGAGTTGGCGCGACGTCATGACATCGTCGTGACCGTCGGCGGCGCGTCGGTCGGCGATCATGACCATGTCCGCGGGGCGCTCGACGATGCCGGCGGGCGGCTCGATTTCTGGAAGATCGCGATGCGCCCCGGCAAGCCGCTGATCGCCGGGACGCTCGGCGATTCGATCCTTCTCGGCCTGCCCGGCAACCCGTCGTCGGCCTTTGTCACCGCGACCTTGTTCCTGCTCCCGCTCGTCCGTCATCTTGCCGGCGCACGCGATCCCTGGCCCATCCTCCAGCGTGCCCCGCTTGCGGCAGCGCTTGCGGCGGGCGGCGGGCGGCGCGACTATCTGCGCGCCCGGCTCGAACAGGGCCGGCTCGTCCCGCTCTTCGGGCAGGAAAGCGGGCTGACGCTGCCGCTGGCATCGGCCGATGCGCTGCTGATCCGCGATATCGGTGCGCCCGCGCGCGAGGCTGGCGAAATGGCGGATTATATCGTCATCGCTTGACAAGTTCCGCTTTGTTCCACTATCGTTCCCCCTATGTCCGGTAATGGCATCATGGAGAATGATCGATGTTGACCGCAAAGCAGCATGAGCTGCTCCACTTCATCCAGCAGAAACTCGACGCCAGCGGCATTTCGCCCTCGTTCGAAGAGATGAAGGAGGCGCTGGGACTCAAATCGAAATCGGGCATACATCGCCTGATAAGCGCGTTGGAAGAAAGGGGTTTTCTCCGCCGCCTGCCCAACCGCGCCCGCGCGCTCGAAGTGCTGAAGCTGCCCGACGCGGCGAAGCCCGCGGTGCGTGAGCGTAGCGACAATGTGGTGCCGCTCCGCAAGCCCGAGCCGGCGCTGAAGCCGATCGCCGCGAACGACGTCATCGAAATCCCGCTGCACGGCAAGATCGCCGCGGGCGTGCCGATCGAGGCGTTCGAGGATCATAACAATCTCGCCGTCCCCGCCGCACTGCTCGGTTCGGGCGAACATTATGCGCTCGAAGTGTCGGGTGACTCGATGGTCGAAGCCGGCATTTTCGACGGCGACTATGCGCTGATCCAGAAAGCCAGCACCGCGCGCGAAGGCGATATCGTCGTCGCGCTCGTCGACGGGCAGGACGCGACGCTCAAATATTTCCGCCGCGAAGGGCAGATGATCCGCCTCGATCCGGCGAACAGCGCCTACGAGCCGCAGCGCTACCCCGCCGACCGCGTCATCGTGCAAGGTCGGCTGTCGGGACTGCTTCGTCGTTACCACTAAGCTGCTCCGGCAGGCGCCACGGATGCTCGTCGCCCGCGCGCTGCGCGGCGACGGCTTCCGCCGTTTCTCCCAGATACAGTGCCAGCCCGCCCGTTTCGGCGAGGCTGTCGCGGTCGATCGTCAGCCAGCGACCGACGCATTCGCGCGGTAGCCAGCGGTCGCTGATCACGAGATCGGCGGCGGCGCAGGCGGCGGCGATGTCGGCTCCTTCGATCCGGTCGCGACCGCGCGAGGCAAGGATGGTGCGGCGCGCGCTGCCCTCACCCTGGCTCCAGCGACAGAAATCGCGGTTGCATTCGACATGGTCGAGATCGGCGAGCGCAATCATCGGCGCATCAACGCCCGCCGCTTCGGCCATCGTGTCGCGGATATAATCGCCCGCGCGGTCGCGAAGGAGCGCGTAACCGCCACCGGGCACCGCGACCGCGATATGCTTCCCGTCGCCGGTAATCAGCATATCGGGGCGCGGCTGGACGATCAGCGCCGCCATGCCGATCAATAGCGGCACCGCGCCCGCCCGGCGCCAGCGCGTCTGCCACAACAGCAGCCAGAGCCCGCCCGCAATCGCGAGCGCAAAGCCCCAGCGCGGAAAGCTCGGCAGCATCGCGACCGCCCCCGGCGCGTCGGCGACCATATGCGCGAGCGCGATCAGCGCGCGCAGCGCATGATCGGCGACCCACCAGAACGGCGCGCCGAGCCCGACGCTGTCGAACGCCAGCGCCAGCGCCTCGGCGGGCATGATGACAAAGGTGGTCAGCGGGATCGCGACGACGTTGGCGAGCGCGCCGTAAAGCCCCGCCTTGTGAAAATGGAACAGCGCGATCGGCGCCAGCGCGACTTCGACAACCAGCCCGGTGATCAGCAAACCCGCAACGCCGCGCCCCAGCCGCAAAAGCCATGGCTCGTCGCGGCGCGCGAGAAAGGTGCGCATCGGGCGGCTTTCATGGAGCGCGATGATCGCCGTGACCGCCGCAAAACTAAGCTGGAAGCTCGGCCCGGCCAACGATTCGGGGCGCCAGATCAGGACGATCAGCGCCCCCGCCGCGACGAGCCGCAGCGTCAGCGCCTCGCGCCCCATCAGGAACGCGACCAGCACGAGCAGCGCGGCGATGAACGAACGCAGCGTCGGCACTTCGGCGCCGGCGAGCAGCGTATAACCGCCGCCCGCAAGCGCGCCCGCCGCCGCCGCCAGCGGCAGCACATAACCGGCCAGCGCCAGCCGCCGGTTGAGCGCGAGTAGCCGCAGCGTCAGCAGCATCGCAAATCCGACCACCGCGGTCACATGCAGCCCGCTGATCGACAGAAGATGTGCCAGCCCGCTGCGGCGCATCGCCTCCTCGTCCGCCTCGCTAATCGCGCCGCGATCGCCGGTCACCAGCGCCGCGGCAATGCCCCCCGCCGATCCGCCGACCTGTTCATGGATATGCGCGCTCAACCGCGCGCGCAGCGGCGGCGAGGCGTTGCCGCGCCCCGGCACGCGCGCGATGTCCCCCAGCACCGTTCCGACCGCGCCGATACGGTCGAACCAGGCACGCTGTGCGAAATCATAGCCGCCGGGCAGGCTCGCCGTCGGCGGCGGCATCAGCCGCGCGCGCACCCCGATCGTTTCGCCGTCGGCGAGATCCTTTGCCTGCTCGCTGCGCAAGGTCAGCCGGATTCGCGGCGGCAGGTCGGCACGGCGTAGCGGCCGGGCCAATATCCGTACCTGCCCTTTCGCCGGGAGCGGCTCGACGCGCTCGACCAGTGCGGAAAATTGCGTCGTCGCGGGCGCCGCGAGCACCGGCGCGGCCACCCACAGCGCGCGTCCCCATATGAGCAGCAATCCCGCCGCCATCACGCCGCATCCGATCGCAACCGCGCGCCCGA
Organism: Sphingopyxis sp.; assembly: GCF_035944815.1. Classification (GTDB taxonomy): domain Bacteria; phylum Pseudomonadota; class Alphaproteobacteria; order Sphingomonadales; family Sphingomonadaceae; genus Sphingopyxis. The sequence continues at coordinate 666,785 of NZ_DASZAU010000004.1, read as the reverse complement.
ACCGGCTTTGCCAGCCGATCAAGAGCCCCGCGAGCAGGCCTGCCGCCAGCAGGAACAGCGCACCGATCCAGTGTTCTTTCGCGGGCAACAGGAACCAGATGGCGATACCGGCGCCCAGCGCGACGGGCAGCCAGAGCCCGATCCGCTCGCGTTCGGCCTCCAGCCGCGCCTCGACCCCGTCCGCCAGCGCGCGCCAATACATTGCGCAGCGCGCGGCAATGGGCGTTTGAAGCTGCCTTGTCGCCATGCTAGGGGCTCCCCCGATCCCCGTCCCGCCCGCTTTCCCCGGGGACGGCAAATTGAGTGAAAGAGGCCGTAGTGGCAACCGAAAATCAGACCGATATGACCGCAGAAACCCCCGAAGCGACCGGCGCCGCCGTCGTGACCCGCTTCGCCCCCTCGCCGACCGGCTATCTGCACATCGGCGGCGCGCGCACCGCGCTGTTCAACTGGCTGTTCGCGCGCCATCACGGCGGCAAATTCCTGCTGCGGATCGAGGATACCGACCGCGCGCGTTCGACCGACGCCGCGATCGACGCAATTCTCGACGGGATGCAGTGGCTGGATCTGGACTGGGACGGCGAGACGGTGTTCCAGTTCGCGCGCGCGCCGCGCCATGCCGAGGTCGCGCACGAACTGCTTGCGAAGGGCGAAGCCTATCGCTGCTACCTCACGCAGGACGAACTCGCCGCGATGCGCGCCGAAGCGCAGGAAAAGCGCCAGCCTTTCCGCGTCCGCAGCCCCTGGCGCGACCGTGACGACGGCGATCCGTCGGTTCCGCACGTGCTGCGCCTCCGCGCGCCGCAGGAGGGCGAAGTCACCATCGCCGACAAGGTGCAGGGCGAAGTGACAGTCCAGAACGCCGAACTCGACGATTTCGTCCTGCTGCGCAGCGACGGTACGCCGACCTATATGCTCAGCGTCGTCGTCGACGATAACGACATGGGCGTGACGCACGTCATCCGCGGCGACGACCATCTCAACAACGCCTTTCGCCAGCTCGCGCTCATCCGTTCGATGAACTGGCGCGAGCCCGCCTATGCGCATGTCCCGCTGATCCATGGCGCCGACGGCGCCAAATTGTCCAAACGCCACGGCGCGCTGGGCGTCGACGCCTATCGCGACGCGATGGGCTATCTCCCCGAGGCGGTGAACAATTATCTCCTCCGCCTCGGCTGGGGGCACGGCGACGACGAAATCATCAGCCGCGAACAGGCCACGGCGTGGTTCGACCTCGACCATGTCGGCCGCTCGCCTTCGCGCTTCGACTTCAAGAAGCTCGAGAATCTCAACGGCCATTATCTGCGCGAAGCCGACGATGCCCGCCTCGCCGACCTCGTCGCCCCGCGCGTCGAAAAGCTTGTCGGCCGCGCGCTCGACGGCGCCAACCGCGAGCTGCTGGTGCGCGCGATGGAATCGCTGAAGCCGCGCGCGAAGACGCTCGACGAAATCGCCGACGGAGCCGTTTTCCTGTTCCAGGCCGACCCGTTGCCGGTGGACGAAAAGGCTGTCGAGGTGCTAAAGGCCGCGCCCGAAGGCCTGCTCGCTGCCGTTACGGAGCGACTTCGCGGGCTGAATGACTGGACGACAGAAGAGCTGGACGCCGCCGTGCGCGCCGAAGCCGAAGCCGCCGGACTGGGGCTCGGAAAATTGGCCGGGCCGCTACGCGCTGCATTAACCGGCCGGACCGTTTCCCCGGGAATTTTCGACGTGCTGCTGTTGCTCGGACGCGATGTGAGTCTGGCGCGACTTGACGCAGCGCAACATTATCCGGCAGGGGCGTAGCCACTCTCTCTCCCCGCCGTCAGTACAGGGAACACAATATGACCGACACCGCGAAAATCACGCTGGGCGACAAGACCGTCGACAGCCCTGTCCTGTCGGGCACCGTCGGCCCCGATGTCGTCGATATCCGCAAATTCTACGCCCAGACCGGCGCCTTCACTTACGACCCCGGCTTCACCTCGACCGCGAGCTGCGAATCGCAGATCACCTATATCGACGGCGACGAGGGCGTGCTGCTCCACCGCGGTTATGCGATCGGCGACCTCGCCGAACATTCGAGCTTTATGGAAACCTGTTACCTGCTGCTCAACGGCGAACTGCCGAACGCGCAGGAACTTGCCGATTTCGATAATACGATCACGCGCCACACGATGCTGCACGAACAGCTCGCGACCTTCTACCGCGGTTTCCGGCGCGACGCGCATCCGATGGCCGTCATGTGCGGCGTCGTCGGCGCCCTCTCGGCCTTTTATCACGATTCGACCGAGATCCACGATCCGCACCAGCGGATGATCGCGAGCCACCGCCTGATCGCCAAGATGCCGACGATCGCCGCGATGGCTTACAAATATTCGGTCGGCCAGCCGTTCGTCTATCCCGACAACAAGCTCAGCTACACCGGCAATTTCCTGCGCATGACCTTCGGCGTTCCGGCCGAGGAATATGAAGTCGTTCCCGCCGTCGAACGCGCGCTCGACCGCATCTTCATCCTCCATGCCGATCACGAGCAGAATGCGTCGACCTCAACCGTCCGCCTCGCGGGTTCGTCGGGCGCCAATCCCTTCGCGTGCATCGCCGCCGGCATCGCCTGCCTCTGGGGCCCCGCACATGGCGGCGCGAACGAAGCCGCGCTCAACATGCTGCGCGAAATCGGCCGTCCCGAGCGCATCCCCGAATATATCGCGCGCGCCAAGGACAAGGACGATCCGTTCCGCCTGATGGGCTTCGGCCACCGCGTCTACAAGAATTACGACCCGCGCGCGACGGTGATGCAGAAGACGGTGCGCGAAGTGTTCGACGCGCTGAAGGTCAACGACCCCGTGTTCGAAGTCGCGCTGCAGCTCGAGGAAATGGCGCTCAACGACAGCTATTTCGTCGAAAAGAAGCTGTTCCCGAACGTCGATTTCTATTCGGGCGTGATCCTGTCGGCGATCGGTTTCCCGACGACGATGTTCACCGCGCTCTTCGCACTCGCCCGCACCGTCGGCTGGGTCGCGCAGTGGAACGAAATGATCTCGGATCCCGCGCAGAAGATCGGCCGCCCGCGCCAGCTCTACACCGGCCCGACGCACCGCCCGTTCGTCCCGGTCGACAAGCGCTGAGCCTTCGGTGCATCGAAACAGGAAAAGGGGCCGTTCCGCGGCCCCTTTTTCTTTGCGCTAAAGAGGGGGCCGACCTGTTGCGGACGTTCATATCCTCCCTGTGGCTCACCATGGGGAGGCGGCAGCGCGAAGCGCTGACGGTGGGGCCAATGACGCAACGTCGCAACCCCTCCACCACTCGCTTCGCGAGCGGTCCCCCTCCCATCGCTGAGCGACAGGGAGGAGATTCTCTTTGTCGTCACCCCGGGCTTGACCCGGGGCCTGCCTTGCCTTTCGGCATCGCGCAAAAAGGAAGGCGGATCCCGGATCAAGTCCGGGATGACGAATGGTAGAAAGCGACCGGATTGCGGACTTTGTGACATCCTATAGAAGAATACGATGCGCACTCATCCAACCAACATCGTTGACGCAATGACGGAGATGCTGACGTTCTTCGAAAATCGGTGTGACGATCGAGACACACTCTGCAAACTTCTCAAAATGCTTTCGGATCGCAGAAGTTGGAAGAGCGCCCATGCGCTCTTCCAAGACATTCGACAAAAGACGCTAAAGGCTGGAAGGCGAGACGATCAGCTAGGTTTGGCGCAATATGCTTTTGAGGAAATCTGCGCGAAGACCATTTACAATCTTAGCGATTCTCCTGCACCATTTGATGCTGACTCGGCCTTCTGGGTGGTGCCTTTAGGTGTTGCGCTAGGGCGCCAAATGGGGCTTTCCGAACCTTCGCAGATCTCGTCTCTGTTGGAGATGTAGTCCACAGCGAAGCTGCACTCGCTACCCCAAAACCCGACTCCGGACCTATTCCCCATCCCGCGCCGGCAGGCTCAACGTAAACCTTGCGCCCTGCCCCGGCGCGCTTTCGACCGTCAGATCGCCGTCCATCGCGCGCGCCAGGCGCCGCGCGATATAGAGGCCGAGCCCCGATCCGCCGCTGTCGGTGCGGCCGAGCCGTTCGAACTTCTCGAAAACGACCGCCTGCTGTTCGGCATCGATCCCCTGACCCTGGTCGGCGACAGTGATCATCGCACGGTCGCCTTCGCGATCGACGCGGATCCATATTTGCGAATTTTCGGGCGAATAGCGGATCGCATTGCCAAGCAGGTTGAGCAGCACCTGCAGCACGCGGCGGAACTCGCCGGTCGCGGGCATCTTGTCGTCCGTCTTCGGCGCGTCGATGCGAATGCCCTTCTCCTCGGCCTTCATGCCGAGCAGGCCGACCGCGCGGCGCGCCAGGTCGCCAAGGTCGATTTCGTCGGCGGCCGCCTTGAACCCCGGCCGTTCGATATTCTGCAAATCGGCCAGATCGTCGACCAGCCCCAGCAAATGGCGGCCCGCATGCGCAATATCGCCCGCATAGCGGGCATAATCGGCGCGGATCGGCCCGTCGAACTGGCCCGAAATCGTCTCGGCGGTCGCGATGATGCGGCTGAGCGGCCCGCGCAGCGCACCGTCGATGCGGCGTCCGAACTGCGGATCGGACAGCGGCAGCGACCCGAACGCCGGATCGGTCAATGCGGCGCCCTGCACCGGCGCGGCCGGCGCCGGCGGCTCGGCGAGCTCGGCCGACCCGCGAAATCCGGTGAAGCGGCCCGTTGCGTCGAATTGCGGTTCACCCGACAGCGTCATCGCGATGCGCCCCGCGGCGACATCGCCCTGCACATGCTGGCCTTCGAACCGCGACTGCCGCCCCAAGGCGCGCAAAACGGGAAAGCGCCCGTCCTCGTCGGGCTGCAATTCGAACAATTCGGACAGCGACCGCCCTTCCCAGCCGCCCGGAACCGGCGGCGCATCGGAGGCAGCGCGCAGCGCGACGACGCGCAATTGCTGGTCGCATTCCCAAGTCCAGCCCTGCGGTGCGATCGCGCTGTCGGCGATGACGGGGATCTGCGACACCGTCGGCGGGCGCGTCCGCCAGTCGTTGATCTCGAGGCTGACGCCATCGGCGTCGGGCGTGATCCGCACCAGCGCATGGATGTCGCTATGATCGTCGGCGGCATAGAGCGGCCGGCTGATGTCGCGGTCCAGCCGCTGCGCCAGCGCGACAAGCCGCGCGAGATGCGGCAAGGCAAGCGGCTTGCCCAGCCCCGCGCCCGCCCGCTGCTGCAGGCGAAGCAACGGCGCATCGGCGCTCACCAACGCCCCCGACCGGTCGATCCGGCCCCGGATGATCCGCTCGCTCATCGCTCGGCCTGCCCCGACGGTGCTGGGTCGGCATGACCGTCGACACCGCCGTCCGACACGGCGCGCGCGGGCAGCATCGCAAGCGACGCCTCCAGCGGTGCCAGCGCGATACGGTCGAGGCGCAGCGGCGCGAGAAGCGAAGGCAGCGCCGCCGCTTCAGCGGTCAGCATCGCCAGCGCCATATCGTCATAGGCCCGGCGGTGCGCCGCGGCGGCCAGCGCGATCAGCACCGGCCAGTTGTGCCGCGCGATTGCCGCCGCCGCCGCGTCGGGCACCGCATCGCCCAAGATCGCATGATAGGCCGCGCCCGCCTCGGCCATCCCGGCCTCGTCCGCCTGCCGCTCGACGACGCCGCGCACCGCTTCGCCCAGCTCGGCCGCGCGCCCCTGGTCCTTGCTGACTTCGGCCAGCCGCCAGGCGGCGATATCGAGCAACAGCGCCCGGAAAATATCTGCATCGAGGTCGCCCACCGCGAGCGCGGGGTTGCCACGTGCGTCGAAACGGCGGCGGTCGGCGATCTGCAGCGCCAGATAGGCGCGATCGACATCGGACAATATACCGTCTGCGGCCGGCGCATCGACCGTCGCGCCATCGGCTTCGGACAGAATCGGCACGGCGTTCCGCTGCGCCGACTGCTCGCGCCAGCGATGCTCCTCGGCGCGCGCGAAACAATGACCGGCAAGCCGCGCGGCGCCGGGAATACCGCCGCACATCCATTCTGCCCACAGCGCATCGCTGTTAATCCCGCCGTCGAGCCGCACGGCGACGTCGGCGACCAGCCGCCGGGCGATCCCCAGCGACAGCGCACGCTGCTCCTCGGTCAGCCTCCCGGCTGCGGGCGCACCCATATAATCCGCCAGCTCGCGCAGGCGCGCCGACAGCGTCGGCGACGGCGGGTCGATGCCGGGCGAAGGGAAGGATTCACTCATGCGCATCGGCCAATAACAGCATAGCGTTAATAGGCGTTAAACCTTCGAGACCTTTGTTTTCAACGCGCTTCGGGACGCCGCGCGAGGCGCAGCCAGAGCAGGATCTGGAGCGTCGCGAGCAACGGCAGGATCGCAAACATCAACGGCGCGAAACCGAACAGCAGCGCGGGCGCAAGCATGATCCACGCCTGGTCGGCATCGGGCAGCAACCAGTGGAACCGCCGCCGGTCGCCCGAATCCTCGTACAGCCAGCGCGCGAGCAGGATCGCGGCGGCGAGACACGGCGCCAGCGCCGCTTCGGAAAAGGGCGGCATGCGGTGCCCCGGCCCCGCGAGCGACAGCAGCCAGGGAAAGATCGCGAGCAGTACCCAGGCAAAGGTGCGAATGACGTCGCGGGCCCGGTCCTGCGCAGCGCTTTCCGCGCGAAAGGCCGACAGGAAGCGCATCGCGGCAAGGCCGAAGCCGCCGAGGATCGCGACAAGCGCCCCCGCCGCGGCAAGGCCGCTCGCCGCCAGCAACGCGACGATCACCCACAGCAAGGCGGTGACATAGGGCAGGTAGCGCGCCGTGGTCGGCGATTTGACGAGCAACGGCCCGGCGAGCCGGATCAGCGGCATCATGATCGCCGACCGGCCGAGCCCCATGCCGCCATATTCGACCTGCTGCAGGCTCGATTGTTCGATCAGCGCCGCCGTCGGCCGGTCGGTGACGATCGCGATCTCGCCCTGCTCGAACAATGCCGGTTCGCAATAGAGCCGGCGCGCGCCCGACTGGACTGCGAGGCGCAGCAGCGTCAGCATCATGTCCCACTCGCCCGGCATCGCCGCCAGTTCGGCCACCATCGTGTCGGATATGCACGCCAGCCCGCCCCAGCGGCGCGTCGCGTCGATCCGCTCGAACCCCTGCGTCAGCACCGTGTCGCCCGTGACGAGGATCGCGGGCGATCCGGGCTTCGCGATCGCCGCATAATGCGTGCCGCCCGCGCGCAGCCCGTCGGCGACGAGGATGATCCGGTCGTCGCCCTCGACCAGCCCCATCAGGTCGGCGGCGGCACGAACCGGCGTGACCTTGATCCCCCGCCGGCGGATGCGGTCGCATGTCGCGAGCAGGTCGGCGGGGACGGCGGCGACGGCGACGGCGATATGCGTCACGCCGACGTCGGCAAGCCGCGCCGCCTGCCGCTCGATCAGCGTTTCGCCGGCGACCGTGACAAGCGCACGGAGCCCGCCGTCGGGCAGGACTTCGCTGGCGCCGATCAGCGCGATCAGGGTCATCGGCGGGTGCCACGGGCGAAAGCGGTCATCCCCCCGACCTTTAGGCGCGACGAACCGATTGGCAAGCCGCTTGTATCGCGCCATGACGCCACGCAGAAAGCGGCGTTTCCGGCGCAAAAATGTCCCCGGTTTCCATTCCCTTTCGCGGGCCAAAAAATCATGCGGAAAACGACCGAATCGCTGGCTTTTGAACGGCCCATCGGCTAGCTTCGCAACTCCTCCCGAAAGAACGAAAAAGGCCGGGTTTTGACCGAAGAAAATACGCCTATGCAGCCGTCCGAGGATGGCGTTTCGCCGATCAACATCGTCGACGAAATGAAGACCAGCTACCTCGATTACGCGATGAGCGTGATCGTCAGCCGTGCGCTCCCCGACGTGCGCGACGGCCTGAAGCCGGTGCATCGCCGCATCCTTTATGCGGCGCAGGAAGGCGGCTTCGTTCCCGGCCGTCCGTACAAGAAATCGGCGAAGATCGTCGGCGACGTCATGGGTAACTACCACCCGCATGGCGACAGTGCGATCTATGACGCGCTCGCGCGCATGACGCAGGACTGGTCGCTGCGCGTGCCGCTGATCGACGGTCAGGGCAATTTCGGATCGATGGACCCCGATCCGCCGGCCTCGATGCGTTATACCGAAGCGCGGCTCGCCAAGACCGCGATGGTGCTGCTGAACGACCTCGACAAGGATACGGTCGACTTCCAGCCCAACTATGACGCCAGCCGTGACGAGCCCACCGTGCTCCCGGCGCGTTTCCCTAACCTCCTCGTCAACGGCGCGGGCGGCATCGCGGTCGGCATGGCGACCAACATCCCGCCGCACAATCTCGGCGAAGTCGTCGACGCGACGCTCGCGATGATCGACCGCCAGCTTGCCGGCGGTACCGACATCACGCTCGAAGAACTTATGGCGATCGTCCCCGGCCCCGACTTCCCGACCGGCGCGATGATGCTCGGCCAGGGCGGCGCGCGGAACGCTTACGCCACCGGCCGCGGCTCGATCATGATGCGCTCGACGCACATCATCGAAGAAGGCAGGAACGACCGCCAGTCGATTGTTCTGACGTCGATTCCCTTTCAGGTCGGCAAGTCGGGCCTCGTCGAGAAGATCGCCGAGGCCGCGCGCGACAAGCGCATCGAGGGCGTCGCCGATATCCGCGACGAATCGAACCGCGAAGGCGTGCGCGTCGTCATCGAGCTGAAGCGCGATGCCACGGCCGAAGTCGTATTGAACCAGCTGTGGCGCCACACCCCGGCGCAGTCGAGCTTCCCCGCGAACATGCTTGCGATCCGCGGCGGCCGTCCCGAAATGCTGGGCCTGAAGGACATTCTTTCGGCCTTCATCACCTTCCGTGAGGAAGTGATCACCCGCCGCTGCAAGTTCGAACTCGCGAAGGCGCGCGACCGTGCACATATCTTGCTCGGTCTCGTCGTGGCCGTCTCGAACCTCGACGAAGTCGTCCGTATCATCCGCGGATCGAACTCGCCCGCCGCCGCGCGCGAAGCCCTGCTCGCCCGCGAATGGCCGATCGGCGAAATCGCACCCTATATCCGCCTCGTCGAGGCGATCGAGGGCGAGATGGAGGAAAGCGCCACCTATCGCCTGTCCGAAGTGCAGGTGAAGGCGATCCTCGACCTCCGCCTCCACCGCCTCACCGCGCTCGGCCGCGATGAAATCGGCAAGGAACTCGGCGAGTTGGCGACCGAGATTGAGGAATTGCTTTCGATCCTCGCCGACCGCGTCAAGCTTTATGGCGTTATGCGCGCGGAACTCGTCGCGGTGCGCGACGAATTCGCGACGCCGCGCAAGACGCTTGTCGCCCCCGCCGCCGACGGCATCGACGACGAGGATCTGATCGAACGCGAGGAGATGGTCGTCACCGTCACCCTCGACGGCTATATCAAGCGCACCCCGCTCGAAACCTTCCGCGCCCAGCGCCGCGGCGGCAAGGGCCGCGCCGGCATGGCGACGAAGGACGAGGATGTCGTCACCAACCTGTTCGTCACCTCGACGCACACGCCGGTGCTCTTCTTCTCGACCGCGGGCAAGGTCTACCGGATGAAGGTATGGCGCCTGCCCGAAGGCGGCCCGGCGACGCGCGGCCGGCCGATGATCAACCTGCTGCCGCTCGCGCAGGGCGAGACGATCTCGACCGTGCTCCCGCTGCCCGAGGACGAAGGCGAATGGGGCAAGCTCCACGTCATGTTCGCAACCGCGAAGGGCAATGTGCGTCGTAACAGCATGGACGCTTTCACCAACGTGCCCTCGAACGGCAAGATCGCGATGAAGTTCGAAGGCGAGGACGAGGACGACCGCCTGATCGGCGTCGCCTTGCTCGACGAAAGCGACGATGTGTTGCTTGCCACCCGCCAGGGCAAGGCGATCCGCTTCGCCGGCGACGATGTCCGCGAGTTCCAGAGCCGCAATTCGACCGGTGTCCGGGGGATGCGCCTTGCCGACGGCGACGAGGTCATCTCGCTCTCGATCCTCCACAAGGTCGGCACCACGAGCGAGGAACGCGAAGCCTATCTCCGCGCCGCGCCGTGGAAGGATAATGAGAACGAACCGACGCTCGCCGCCGACCGCATGGACGAACTGGCGAGCCGTGAGGAGTTCATCCTCACCATCTGCGCCAACGGCTATGGCAAGCTTTCGTCGGCCTATGAATATCGCCGCACCGGTCGCGGCGGTCAGGGGATCACCAATATCGACAACATCGCGCGCAACGGGCTTGTCGTCGCGAGCTTCCCCGCGACCAAGGCGCATCAGCTGATGCTCGTCACCGATCAGGCGAAGCTCATTCGCATGGGCCTCGACACGATGCGCGTCATCGGGCGCGGCTCGGCGGGCGTGCGCCTGTTCGACGTCGCCAAGGACGAGCATGTCGTCTCGGCGGCGCTGATCGAGGAAGGCGACGAGGAAGAGGGCGAAGACGCGGACACCGCGACCGAAACCCCCGCGGCCGAGAATCCCGCGAGCGAGGCGCCGTCCGAATGACGACGCCCGCCACGGCCTTCAAGGTGCTGACCGCACAGCAATGGGCCGATTTCGAGCGCGAGCGCGTGTTCCGCGGCGCACCGGTGGATATCGCCGACGGCTATATCCACCTGTCGACCGCGGAGCAGCTCGAGACGACGATCGCCAAATATTTCGCGGGGCAGAGCGGGCTGATGATCGCCGAAGTCGACCTTGCCTGCCTCGGCGACAAGGTCCGCTGGGAACCCGCGCGCGGAGGCGACCTTTTCCCGCACATCTATGCCGAACTGCCGATCCACGCGGTGGTCAGCCTGCAAAGGCGCGACTGACCCCACGCGTTCGGCGCATTGATCGAACGCTCGCCGCCTTTGGTCGCATCTTGCTTCGCTGGAGCAATTTCCCCTACCACCGTCGCGCTTTGCACCGTCGGTGCCCAGGGGAGATATCAGATGCGCCTTGTTTTGATTGCCGCCTTCCTCGCTTCGGCTGCACCCGTCGCCGCTTTCGCGCATGAGGCCCCCGCGACCGCCCCCGCGGCGGCATCGAAACCCGTTCCCAAGGAAGAGCTGCTGAAGCCCCCCGCCGACGCGGCGCATTATGTCGTCGTGTCCGAAGCCGGCCAGCATGGCAACCAGTGGCGCTGGCAGCTTGCCGACGGCCGCACCGCCTATCGCTGGTCGCAGGAATTGCGCGGCTGGATCACCGAGATGGATCAGGTCACGACCTTCGCACCCGATGGCACGGTCGCCGCGACCACCGTGCGCGGCGTGACCATGTCGGGCGACGCCGCCGAGGAGTATCGCGTCGCGGACGGCCGCGCGACCTGGAAAACCGCGACCGACAGTGGCGAGGCGCCCGCCGGCGGCTGGTACATCCCGGCGGGCGGCGTTGGCATCGCCAATGCCGCGCTGATCGACGCGCTCGCCGCGGCGGGCGACGCGGGGCTCGATTTCCTGCCCAGCGGCAAGGGCCGCATGACCTTCGGCCCGACGCAGGTGATCCAGGGCCCGACCGGCCCCAAGACCGTCCAGCTTGCCTTCGTCAGCGGCATCCTGCCCTCGCCCTATCCCGTCTGGCTCGACGAGAATAAGCGCTATTTCGCCGACATCAGCTTCATCTCGGTCATCCCCGCGGGCTATGAAGGCGCGCTCAAACAGCTCCGCGACGCGCAGGAAAAGGCGACGGCCGCCGCGGTCGCCGGCGTCGCCAAACGCTTCCTGACCCCCGCCGCCAAGGCCCCCGTCCTGTTCGACAATGTCCGGCTGTTCGACGCCGACAAGGGCGAGTTCCTCACCGCGCGCGCGGTGCTGGCGCAGGACGGCAAGATCGCCGCCATCGGCCCTGCCGGATCGCTGAAAGCCCCCGCCGGCGCGCAGCGGATCGACGGCAGCGGCAAGACGCTCGTCCCCGGCATCTGGGACAGCCACCTCCACATCGGCGACGACTGGGACGTGCTGTCGAACATGGCGAACGGCATCACCAGCTTCCGCAGCCCCGGCACGACCTTCGACCGCGCGGTCGACGCGACCAAGCGCCGCGCCGACGGCACGCTGCTGATGGGCGAACCCTTCATCTCGGTCATCGTCGACAAGAAGGATCCGCTCGCCGCGCAGGGCTCCGAAGTCGTCAGCAGCGCCGAAGAGGCGATCGCCGCCGTGCGCCGCGTCAAGGATGCGGGCCTGTGGGGTGTCAAATTCTACACCTCGATGAACCCGGCGTGGATCGCCCCCGCCGCCGCCGAGGCGCACAGGCTCGGCCTCCACGTCCACGGCCATGTCCCCGCGGGCATGAAGCCGAGCGAGGCGGTCGCGGCGGGCTATGACGAACTAACCCACCTCAATTTCGTCGTCATGGAATCGATGCCGCGCGAGGTCATCGACAAGGCGAACACGCGGATGCGGATGGAGGGACCGGCGCGCTTCTTCAAGGACGTCGACCTCGACGCGCCGCCGATGAAGGGCTTTGTCGCCGACCTCGCAAAGAAACAGACCATCGTCGATCCCACGATCGTCATCTTCGAAGGCCTGTTCACGCAGGATGGCGGCAAGCCGCATCCGGCCTATGCGCCCTATATGGGCATCATCTCGCCCGTCATCGAACGCTCGGTCTTCACCGCCGGCGGCTATCCGCTGATCGAAGGGCTGACGCGCGACGATTATCGCAAAAGCTACGCAAAGATGGTCGACCTCGTCGGCCGGCTGCACAAGGCGGGCGTACCGATCGTCGCGGGCACCGACGGCTGGGGCATCGAACTGATCCGCGAACTCGAAATCTACCGGCAGGCAGGCTTCACCCCCGCCGAGGCGATCCGGAGCGCGACGATCGTCCCCGCGCGCATCGTCGGCGCCGACAAGCGCACCGGCTCGATCGCCGTTGGCAAGGAAGCCGACATGGTGCTCGTCGACGGCGACCCCTCGACCGACCTCGGCGCGCTGCGCCGCGTCGTGACGGTGGTCAGCGACGGCTATGTCATGGACGCCGACGAACTGCGGACGGCGGCGGGATACAGCGGCCGGCCGAAATAGGCCGTCCGGTCACACGCCGAAATCGGCAGCATCAGCGGGCCGCATCGCGACGAAGCGCGCGGGATCGATCCCGCGCGCCGCAAGCTCGGCGGTCAAGCGGCTCGCCGGCTCGTCCCGCGCCTCGTCCGTCAGTTTGAAGGTCCCCCAATGCATGCCCACGGCGGCCTTGGCGCCGACATCTTCGAATATCTGGACGGCTTCCTCGGGATCGCAATGCTGGGCCGCCATGAACCAGCGCGGATCATAAGCCCCGATCGGCAGGATCGCGAGGTCGATCGCGCCGAAACGTTCGCCGATCGCGCGGAAGATGTTCCCGGTGCCATAACCGGTATCGCCCGCGAAATAGACCAACTTTCCGGCCGCCTCGACGACGAAGCCGGCCCACAATGCCATGCGACGATCGCGCGGACCGCGCGACGACCAATGCAGCGCGGGCACGATATGCGCCTTTGCGCCGGGCGCAATTTCGATCGCGTCGCCCCAGTCACCCGTCAGGACGCACGCGTCTTTCATTCCGCCATGAATGATCGCATCATTGCCCAACGGGGTGACGATCAGCGGCTGATGTCTGGCATGCAAGGCGCGCAGCGCCGCCATGTCCAGATGGTCGTAATGATTGTGCGAAAGCAGGATGACGTCGATCGGCGGCAAGTCGTCCAGCCGAACCCCGGGTGTGGTAACCCGCCGTGGCCCGGCAAAGGACAACGGACTGGCACGCTCCGACCAGACCGGATCTGTCAGGATATTGAGCCCGCCGATCTGGATCAGCAGCGTGGCATGGCCGACCATCGTCACGCGCAGTCCCTCGACCCGCACGTCCGGTACCACGGGCACGACGTCGACCGACGATGTCCAGCGATTATCGGGTGCCGAACGGCGCCATTTCAGAAGATCGCCGAACGACCGGTCGGTTTCGGGTTCACCTGCCGGGTTGAGAAACCGCGTACCGTCGAAATGGTCCGATAACGGTCCCTGATAATATCGATTGCGCGTCATCGTCGGGGGCTGGGTCCATGGCGGATTGTGTCCCGCCGATATGGCTTCGTTCCTCGGGTCCGCAAGGGAGCACTCTTAAATTCCCGGATGGCGGGCAAATTCACCCGCCCTGCCATCACTTCCGCTTGGCGTTCCACGCGCGCACCGCCGCCATCGTCTTTTCGATATGCGCCTGCGGCTTGCTGTCGGTGTAGCTCAGCAGGATCGTGCCGTTCGGCGCGATGACATAGGATGTCCGGTTCGACAGCGGCTTTCCGTCGGGACCCTGCATCGTCGCGTCATATTTCGCCGCGACCTTCGCGCCCGGATCGGCCGCGACCGCGAACTTGTCGCGGCATTCGGAGCGCGAGAACTCTGCCACGCGGTGGATATTGCCCGCCGTCACACCGATGACGCGCGCGCCGAGCTGGTTGAACTGGCCGTTCGCCTCGGCGAACAGATGCGCCTCCATCGTACAGCCGGGGGTGAAGGCGGCGGGGAAGAAATAGAGCACGACCGGGCCGTTGCGCAGCGTCTGCTTCAGCGACAGGTTGAACTCCTTGCCCGCCTGCGCCGCGGTCAACGTGAAATCGGGTGCCTTCGCACCCTGGTTGAGCGCGGCGATGCCCTGCGCGGGCAGGACCGAAAGCGACAGGCCGAGGCCAGCCACCACCGCGAATTTCATCAGCATTTTCATGAGCGGCCTCCTCGAACGGCGGAGAGCGTCTCTGCCGGGATGCCTACTCTATCGCGATATGCCTTCGCTGCAAACGGGATGTCGCGCCGCACGGCCCGCCGGGACACGCGGCGCGAGTTGCCGAACCCCGATCAGCAGCGACGGCCGCCGCGATCGATCTCGCGCCCGATCAACGCACCCGCAGCGCCGCCGATGATCGTGCCGGGCAGGCGATCGCCATAACGGTCGACCTCGCGGCCGAGCAGCGCGCCGGCGGCACCGCCGACGATCAGGCCGGTCGTCCCGCTGCCACGGCGGCAATGATAGCGGCGGTCGCCGCGATAATGATTCCGCCGGTAATCGCGGCGATAGTCGCGACGATAGTCGCGGCGGTAATCGCGATAGTCGCCACGGTCGCCATAATAGCCGTGGCGATGGTGACGGTCGCGCGCATCGGCTTCGACCGGCATCGCGGCGAATGCGCTCGCGCCGATTAGCGCCGTCAACGCCAGTTTCTTGAGCAGGAACATTTCTCTTCTCCGTTTTGGTCCCCGCGAGCAGAATAGGAAGCGAAACATGGCGCGCGGCTGAACTGCATCGGCGCCCGCCCCCGCCGCGACCTCGGTTCGACGATCTTTCGGGGCGCCCTGCCGCGCCCGATTGACCGCGCGGCGCAAACGGCGCAGCATCGCGGCATGACCCTGACCATCACCCCCAGCGGCCAGTCCTGCGGCGCGCGTGTCACCGGCGTCGACCTGACGCAGCCGCTCGATGCCGGAACGATCGCCGAAATCCGCGCCGCATGGCTCGACCATCATGTCCTCTCCTTCCCCGACCAGCGGATGACCGAGGACGATCTCGAACGGTTCACCGGCTATTTCGGCGGCTTCGGCGACGATCCCTTCATCCGCCCGATCCCCGGCCACGACCATATCATCGCGGTGAAGCGCAAGGCCGACGAGACCGCGCCGCTCTTCGCCGAAAACTGGCACAGCGACTGGAGCTTTCAGGAACGCCCGCCCGCGGGCACCTGCCTCTTCGGCATCACCATCCCCCCCGTCGGCGGCAACACCGAATTTTCGAACCAGCACGCCGCGCTCGATGCCATGCCCGCCGACCTTCGCGAACGTGTGGAGGGGTTACAGGCGATCCACAGCGCGCGCGCCGGCTATGCGCCGCAGGGCATGTACGGCGCGGCCGACCCAAAAGGACCGGGGGGTCGCAGCATGGACATCCGTTCGGACGAGGGAGCGCTTGAAACACAGCTCCACCCCTTCGTCCGCTCGCATCCCGAAACCGGCCGCAAGGGCCTCTTCGGCTGCGCGGGCTATATCATCGGCTTCGACGGGCTCGACGATGCCGAGGGGCTGCCGCTGCTCTACGAACTCATCCAGTGGCAGGGGCGCGAGGAATTTCGCTACAGCCATGCATGGGAACCCGGCATGCTGATCATGTGGGACAATCGTTCGCTGCTCCACCGCGCGACCGGTGGCTATGACGGCTATGACCGCCTGCTCCACCGCACAACGATCGCCGCGTGGGACGGCGACCGCGCCGAGGCCGGCTTCGAAGGCGTGCGCCCATGATCAAACGCATGATGATCCTCGGGGTGTCGCTGGCGATGCTGGCTCTCGCGCCTTCCGCCTCCGCGTCTGATGCGTCGCCCGCCGCTCATCCGGCGCCCGACGGCATATCCTATCGCGGGATCGGCAACGGCTGGACCGGCGGCCGCACCGGCTGGTCGATCGATCGCAAGGGGCGCGGCCGCTACGAATCGACCGAGCGCGGGCGGCGAATATCGAAACGGTTCGATGTCGGCGTCGAAGGCTTCGAACGGCTCCGCCGGATTCTCGAGCCACTCGAATCGATCCACGAAATGCCCTGCGACGGCGGCGGCTTGACCGATCAGGCGCACGGCGGGCTCAGCTGGCAACACGGCAAGCAGGCGTGGTCGCTCGAAATCGATTTCGGCTGCGCGCGCGGCAATGGTGGCGACGCGTGGGCTCGCTTCGGCGAAGCAAATGCCCTGCTCCTCGAATGGGCCGGAGCCGCGCCGCCTGCCTGATCAGGTCCGCCCTTCCCTCGAAAGCGTGCTGACCACGCCCCATGCGATCAGCGCCTGCCCGCCGAAATAGAGCGGCCAGACGAGCCAGAGCCTGACGTCCTTGGAAATCGCTCCGCCTTCGCCCGCAAAGATGAACAGGTCGCTCGCGAGGAACAGCATCGCACCGATCCCGGTGCGATAGCGCGGAAAGCGGCTCGTCCATGCGGCTGCGGCCATCGCGGCGACGAACAGCGAATAGACGGCAGCGTGCCACCAGCCTGCTGCGGGGCTCAACATGCCCCACACGATCGCCAGCGTCGCGGGCATCGTCAGCCAGCCGAGCAGCCGCTGCGAGGGCGTCAGCTCTGGCCGCCGGTTCCTGAGATAGAGGGCGATCGCGACGATATGCCCGATGACGAACGCCACAGCGCCGGTCTCGAGCCCCTTCGCGTCGAGCAGATAATCGCCGAGCGCCCCGAAACCGAGCGCCGCCGCGATCATCCAGCCATATTTCCCGCGCGCATTCGCCGCCGCCCACAGCGCCAGAAGACCGACACCGCTCGTCTTCCATGCCCAGATCGCCGGACCGTCGAGCCGCTGATACACCGCGATGAAGAAGCTGATCCCGCCAAACAGCGCCAGCCACCAAAGCCACCGCGCCCGATCCCATTGCTGTTCGCCGCTCATCGCCCGCCCCTTTGCATCTTCCCTTCAATGGGCCTAGTGCGCGGCTCCACAAGTGCAAGTCAACGGATAGTGTAAATGAGCCACGACATTCACATCATCGGCGGCGGCCTCGCGGGCTCCGAAGCGGCCTGGCAGCTCGCCGAGGCAGGCTATCGCGTGCGCCTGTCCGAAATGCGCGGGGGCGGAGACATGACGCCGGCGCATCAGGGCGACACCCTCGCCGAGATGGTGTGCTCGAACAGCTTTCGCAGCGACGACGGCGACAGCAACGCCGTCGGCCTGCTCCACCGCGAAATGCGCTCGCTGGGCTCGATCATCATGCGCGAAGCCGATGTGCACAAGGTGCCCGCCGGATCCGCGCTCGCGGTCGACCGCGACCTCTTCTCGGGCGGCGTCACCAAGGCGCTCGCCGACCACCCCAACATCACCATCGTCCGCGAACGCATCGACACGCTCCCTGCCGAAGGCCTCACCATCGTCGCGACCGGTCCGCTCACCGCCGCCTCGCTCGCGGACAGCATCGGCGCCGCGACCGGCAAGGACGCGCTCGCCTTCTTCGACGCCATCGCACCCATCGTCTACCGCGAGAGCATCGACATGGACGTCGCATGGATGGCGAGCCGCTGGGACAAGGTCGGGCCGATCGGCGACGGCAAGGACTATATCAACTGCCCGATGGACAAGGACCAGTATCACGCCTTCGTCCAGGGACTCGTCGACGGCGACAAGACCGATTTCAAGGATTGGGAAAAGGATACGCCCTATTTCGAGGGCTGCATGCCGATCGAGGTGATGGCCGAACGCGGCCCCGAAACGCTGCGCTTCGGCCCGATGAAGGGCGTCGGCCTCGACAATCCGCGCACCGGAAGATGGCCCTATGCCGTCGTCCAGCTCCGTCAGGACAATGCGCTCGGCACGCTGTGGAACATGGTCGGCTTCCAGACCAAGCTGAAGCACGCCGCACAGGTCGAGCTGTTCCGCACCATCCCCGGTCTCGAAAAAGCCGAATTCGCGCGCCTCGGCGGCCTCCACCGCAACAGCTTCATCCGCTCGCCCGAACTGCTCGACGGCCAGCTCCGCCTGAAATCGGCGCCGCACATCCGCTTCGCGGGGCAGATCACCGGTTGCGAAGGCTATGTCGAAAGCGCCGCGATCGGCCTCGTCGCCGCGCGCTTCGCAATTGCCGAACTCGGCGGCCGCACCCTGCCCCCGCCACCGCCCGAAACCGCGCTCGGCGCGCTGCTCGGCCACATCACCGGGGGCGCCGACGCCTCATCCTACCAGCCGATGAACGTCAATTTCGGCCTCTTCCCGCCGCTTGCCGAGGATGTGCGCAAGAAGGACCGCAAATTGGGCTACACGCAGCGTGCGGGTACCAAACTCGCCGAGTGGATTAAGCAGGCCGACGGCGTCGCCGCCTGACCCGATGTGATTCCCGGCGAAAGCCGGGACCCTATAGCATGGGCCCCGGCTTTCGCCGGGGATCACTGTCCACCTAGCAACTGCACTTGGGCCTAGCCGCCGCTTTCGGCGCGGTCGTCGCGAATTCGGTGCGCGTCAGGTCGCCCGACTTGTCGCCGTCGGCTCCCGCAAAACGCGCGCCTGTCGCCGCCGCCCACTCCTCGAACGTCAGCAGGTTGTTACCGTCCTTGTCGAGCTTGCGGAACGCCGCGGTGCGCGAGGACATCAGCTCGACGCGGCTGATCCGGTCGTTACGGTCGCGGTCGAAGCGGTTGAAGCGTCGTTCCTCGCGCGACGCCTCTTTCGCTACGGGCAGTGCGGGCGGCGCGGGGCCGCGCTTCGGCGCATTCGCCGCCGCGACGGGAATAGCCGGCAAGGCGGGCGGCGGATCGGGCAGCACCTCCTCCTCGGCGATCTGCGTATAGCCCTTCCACATGAACAGGCCGCCGGTCAGCAGCAGCGCGCTGGCGACGCCACCGATCAGGAACCGCGAAACCGCCATAGCCCTCTCTCCCGCAACCCCGACTGGCTATCATGCCGGACGCCGCAACGCCAACAGACGCCACCATTTTGGCTGCGAAAATCAATCGGAAAAACCTCTCGAAATTCGCGATATGATTGCTACATTCGATCAATGCACAATTACCTGCCCTCGCTGAAACAGATGCAATATCTCGTCGCGCTGCACGAGCACGGCCACTTCGGCCGCGCCGCCGACGCGTGTAACGTTACCCAGTCGACGCTGTCGGCGGGAATCCGCGAACTCGAAACCCTGCTTGGCCAGACGCTCGTCGAGCGCACCCGCCGCGTCGTCCGCTTCACCGCGCTCGGCAACGCGATCGTCGACAAGGCGCACCGCGTGCTGCGCGAGGCCGAGGAACTGGCCGACATGGCGGCCGCGGCCGCCGCACCGCTCGTCGGCGAACTGCGGATGAGCGTGATCCCGACGATCGCGCCCTTCCTCCTCCCCGGCCTGCTGCCGCGGCTGCGCAAGGAACGCCCCTCCTTGAAGCTGTTCCTGCGCGAAGAACCGAGTGCGCAAGCATGCGAGTCGCTGCACCACGGTACCGTCGACTGCGTCCTCCTCGCGCTCCCCTATGCGTGCGGCGACGTCGAGAGCGAGCCGCTGTTCGACGACGCGCTGTTCGTCGCCTTCCCCGGCGACCAGAGCGAGGATCTCCCCGCCATGGTCAGCGCCGACCAGATCGACCCGTCGCAAATGCTGATGCTCGAGGACGGCCATTGCCTGAAGGACCATGTCCTCGCCGCATGCAACCGCCCCGAGCTGCGCGCCGGCGCACGCATGATGGGCACCTCGCTACACACGCTCGTCCAGATGGTCGACAACGGCCTCGGCATCACGATGCTGCCGCAAATGGCAATCGAGGCCGGCATACTCGATCATACCGACATCGACACGCGCCCGCTCGATTCGGAGCATGACTGGCGCACGATCGCGCTCGTCTGGCGCAAGGGCAGCCCGCGCGCCGACGAATTCCGCATGCTCGCGGATATTTTCAGGAAGCATCAGGTGAACTGAGGCACCCCGCGCCGACGGATGGCAGGGTTCGGAAGCTGCCTGTCCATCTTCGTCACCCCGGACTTGATCCGGGGTCCACAACGTCGGCGCTGCGATAGATCCCGGATCAAGTCCGGGATCACGGAGAGAGGGAGGCGTGCACCCCGGCGAAAGCCGGGCCCGGAATTTCGACACGAACGTAACCTGTTGCCGCACTGACCCCCGGCTTTCGCCCGGGTTCACGATGGGGCAACCCTCGCACCAAAACCGCGGTTTGCCGCCGCCCCATGTCCTCGGCTGCTAACGACCGGTTGCCGATATCCCCATTTTTGCTATCAGCATTCAATGTCCAAACCTGTCAGCCAACAGACAGTCAGACCAGGCGTTCGGCCCGAACCCCCACGATTAATGGCGATTTGGCTCGTGAGCATGTTCGCATACATGAACGCCGGCTTCCTTGGTTTGTTTGCCATGATCGGCCTTTTTAATGGCACGGACCGATCAATCGTCATCCAGCATTTTGTCATGAGCACTATCTTCGTCGGCGTCGTGCTGGTTTGCCGACACATCGAGCAGCGAAGGCGGACATTCTTTGAGCAGCGCCTGAACGCGTATGAAAATGGTGTCCGAGAGATGGATTTCGGATCGCTCTCGGGTTCCGATTGAACGTCGGCGCACCATCGCCAAACCCGACAGCGATCCCGCACCCGAAACCCTAATCCCACCGCTCCGCGCGCCCATGATCGCCCGCGCGCGGCTCGACCCACTGCACGCGCCCGTCGGCGAAACGCTCGCGCTTCCACAGCATCACATCGGTTTTCAGCCGGTCGATCAGAAATTCGCACGCCGCCAGCGCCTCGGCGCGGTGCGCGCTGCTGGCCAGCACCAGCACGATCGTCTCGCCCGGCGCCATCCCCCCCACGCGGTGGATCAGCGTTAGCGCGTCGAGCCGCCACCGCGCCGCCGCGCCGGTCGCAAGCGCGTCCAGCCCGCTCGCGGTCAGCACCGGATGATGTTCAAGGAATAATTCGGTGAGCTCGCCGTCGCCGCGCACCCGCCCGACGAACGCCGCGCTCGCGCCATGGACGCCCGCGTCGTGCGCCGCCATTTCGGCTGCGACGTCGATGACGCCGGCGCCGACCGCGACGCGAATCATCCGCCCGTCACCGGCGGAAACAGCGCCACCTCGCGCGCACCGGCGAGCGATGCATCCGGCCCCGTCATCGCCCCGTCGATCGCCGCTCGGATGCGGTGCGGCTCGGCAAAGGCCAACGCCCCGCGCCCGTCGCGCGCCGCGAGCCACGCCACCAAAGCGCCGACGTCGGCGACCTGCGCCGGAACCTCGACCGTCTCGTCGGCGACCCCCATCCGTTCGCGTACCCACGCAAAATAGGCGATTTGCAACGCCATCGCGTCAATCCATATGCTTCAGGCCGACGCGCAGATAATCCCATCCGGTGATCAGCGTCAGCACCGCCGCGCCCCACAGCGACGCGAGCCCGACGGTCTTGATCCATGCCATCGCGGGCAACGCCCCCGCCAGGATCAGCGCGCCGAAGGCGACGAGCTGGAACGTCGTCTTCCACTTCGCAAGCTGGGTGACCGGCATCGACACCTGCAACGTCGCGAGGAATTCGCGCAGCCCCGACACGATGATCTCGCGCAGCAGGATCATCAGCGCGGCGATCACATGATATCCGGCGATGTCGCGCGTGAAGACGAGCAGCAAAATCACCGCCGCGATCATGATCTTGTCGGCGATGGGGTCGAGAAAGGCGCCCAGCCGCGACACGATCCCGCGCGACCTTGCAACATAGCCGTCAAAATAATCGGTAATGCCCATCAGGCAGTAAAGGCCGAAGGCGAGCGCATAATCGATCGGCTTCGGCTGGTGCGATCCCTCGATCACCCCCGGCCAGAGCAGGAAGAGCAGGATGGGAACCGCGAGAATGCGCGACAATGTCAGGATGTTCGGAAGGCTCAGCATGATCCCTGTCGGTGTGTCCGTTCCAAAATGGGCCTCAAAATCGGCTTTGACCCTGCAAGCCCTAACCGATAAGCCCGCCCGGCGACAACAGCATTGCCCGAAAAGAGATTGTTTCGGACAGGCGTGGCGCGAATGTCGGACTGATAAAGTGGATTTTCAATGACCGGTTCTTTTGCGCTGATGAAGCAACGCCGGTTCCTGCCCCTGTTCGCAACGCAGTTCCTCAACGCCTTCAACGACAATTTCTACAAGATGGCGATGGTGATCCTCGTCACCTTCACCATCTACAAGGATCCGGCGACCGAAGCCTGGTTCAACGCGCTCGCCGGCGGCCTGTTCATCCTGCCCTTCTTCCTCTTTTCGGCGCTCGCGGGGCAACTCGCCGACAGCACCGACAAGACGCGGATGATCCGCCTCATCAAGACGGCCGAAATCTTCATCATGATTGTCGGCGCGATCGGCATCTGGTTCCATCTCGTGCCGGTCATGCTCCTCGCGCTGTTCGCGATGGGCATGCACTCGACCTTCTTCGGCCCGATCAAATATGCGATCCTGCCGCAGCATCTGGAGGAGGACGAGGTTCTCGCCGGCACCGGCTGGGTCGAGGCGGGAACCTATATCGCCATCCTTGGCGGCACGATCGTCGGGGGGCTCACCCCGCCGCATTTCGCCATTCCGGGAATCATCGTCGTCGCGATCATCGGCCGCATCACCGCCACCTACGTCCCGTCCGCACCGCCCGAAAAGGACGCCGAGGGGCTGGTCATCGATCATAATGTGTTCCGCTCGTCGTGGCAGCTCGTCAACGGCACCATGCACATCCCGCGGCTCTTCCTCGCGATCATTTCGATCAGCTTTTTCTGGGCGATCGGCGCGATCCTCGCCGCGCAATTCCCGCCGCTGGTCAAAAATGCGCTCGGCGCGGACAAGACCGTCGCGACCCTCTTCACCGCCATTTTCTCGGTCGGCGTCGCAATCGGCTCGATCGTCGTCAATCGCTTGCTCAAGGGGCATGTTTCGGCGCGCTACTCGCCGGGATCGGTCATCGTGATGGGGCTGTTCGTCCTTGACCTGTGGTGGAATGTGAAGGGCTGGGAACATATCGACGGCAGCCTGATGGACTGGCGCGCATTCCTGTCGCTGACCGCGGGCGACCGCATCATCCTCGACCTCCTCGGTATCGCGATCGCCGGCGGCATGTTCGTCGTGCCGCTCTACGCCTTCCTGACGACCACCGTCGCCAAGTCGCAGACGGCGCGCACCGTCGCCGCGAACAATATCGTCAACTCGGGCTTCATGGTCGCCGCCACGCTGCTGCTCAGCGTACTGATCGGCATGGGCCTGACGATCGACGACACGCTGCTGATGGTCGCCGCCATGTGCCTCGTCTCGGCAGTCCTCGCGTGGAAGCTGCACAAGGCCTGCGATTAGGACCTTCTACGTCGCGATCGGAATGGCGGCTTTGGAGTGGAGAACTGCCAAGCCCTCTCTCACTTCCGTCATCCCGGACTTGATCCGGGATCCATCTGCCTTCGATCGCTACCGCCGCTCAGAGCAGGAACATCATCGTCGCGGTAAAAAAGATCGCAAAGCTCTGCACGAACAGCCGGAAATCATTGCTCGAAAAGATCGTCACCGGTTCGCGGTGCGCCGCGAGCGCCGCGCGCAGCTCGCCCTGCCAGTCCTCGGGCGCGTTCAACCGCGCAATAGTCAGCTGCCGCGCGCCATGCTCGCGGATCAGACGGCGAATATCGATAGGCTTGTCCGAGTCCATGCCTGGCAAGCTAGGAACTTCTTAACGGCTCGGTAAGGTTAAAAGATCGTTAACGATTGCCGCGTGCCAAAGCGGGACGGCCCTATGCCCCCGGCATCGGCCGCACCCGTACCGTCTTGCGGTCGCCCGCACCCACCTGGAACGGCTTGCATCGCTGCGGCCGCATCCGCGGGCCAAGGCACAGCCGCACCTCGCTCAACCAGCCCTTGCGATCGGTCGATACCGCGATCATCGCCTCCGAAACGCCGCGATTGGTGGCGGCGAACGCGCGGCGGATGCTGCCCGCGGTCTGCGGCCGCGCCGCCAGCGCCTTCATGTCTGGAAAGCGCACCGCGCCGAACAGGATCGCCGCCGACCGGAAATAGGCGGCGGGGTTCGGGCTCATGCACGTCCCGTGCTTCGCCCATTCATGCTGCAACAGCTGCGCCGACGGGGTCATGCACATATGCTTTTTCAGCACCGGCTGCGGCACGATCTTCGCCGGGCGGCACCATTGCGGATAGCCGGGATTGTCGGTTTCGGGCCACAGCCCGTGCAGCACCCAGCCGAACCGCCCGCTCTCGCCCGAACATTGGAACCGGTCGCGCGCGCCCTGCGGATTGCGCACCCCGGCGCAATGCTGCGGCGACCAGCTCATGCTCAGCAGATAGCCCGTAATTTTCGGGCTCCGTACCGGTTCGCCGCGCTTCGGCTGTTCCAGCCGCGGCACCGATACGCGATCGGGAACCGAGCAGGCCAGCGCCTGCGCCTCGGCCGCGACGGGCAGCAGTGCGAGCGGCAGTGCCGCGGCGCTAAGCCAGCGCAAAATCGAGCCCGATGTCCGCCGCCGGCGCCGATTGCGTCAGCCGCCCAACCGACACATAGGTCACGCCCGTCGCGCCGATGTCGCGGATCGTGTCGAGCCGGACACCGCCCGACGCCTCGGTCGGCACCTTGCCACCCACCAGCGCGACACACTGGCGCAGCTCGCCAAGGTCCATATTGTCGAGCAGCAGGTGCGTCGCCCCGGCGGCGAGCGCGGGTTCGACCTGCGCGACGCGGTCGACCTCGACGATGATGTCGGCGATCCCCGCCGCGACCGCGCGCCGTACCGCTTCCTCGACCGATCCGGCGACCGCGACATGATTGTCCTTGATCATCGCCGCGTCCCACAGGCCCATGCGGTGGTTCTTCGCGCCGCCCATCCGCGTCGCATATTTTTCCAGCACGCGCAGGCCCGGGATCGTCTTGCGCGTGTCGAGCAAGGTCGCGCCCGTGCCCGCCAGCGCGTCGACATATTGGCGCGTCATCGTCGCGATACCCGACAGATGCTGCACGGTGTTGAGCGCCGAACGCTCGGCGGTCAGCATCGCGCGCGCATTGCCCGACAGGCGCATCAAATCGCTCCGCGCCGGGACCTGCGCCCCCTCTTTGACGAGTATCTCGATCTCCATCCCGGGTTCGAGCGCGCGAAAGAATCGCTCGGCGATCGGCAACCCCGCGACGATGATCGCGTCGCGGCTGTCCATCGTGCCGCCGAAACGCGCATCGGCGGGGATCGTCGCCATCGAGGTGATGTCGCCCCCCGCCCCCAGATCCTCCGCCAAAGTGGCGCGGACGAAAGCATCGAGGTCGAAAGCGGGCAGCGAAAATTGGGTCATGCATCCCGCGATAATAGGGCCGCACAGCAAATCAACTTGACGTTTACGTCAACTGGGGCTGACATGGGTGCAAATAGACAAACGGAGAGGTCCCCATGCAATCCCCCATCTGCGCGATGCTCGACATCGAATTCCCGCTGCTCGCCTTTTCGCACTGCCGCGATGTCGTCGTCGCGGTGTCGAAGGCCGGCGGCATGGGCGTCTTCGGCGCCGCCGCGCTTCCGCCCGAACGGCTCGAAGAGGAGCTGGCATGGATCGACGAGCATATCGGCGGCCGCCCCTATGGCGTCGACCTGATCGTTCCCAACAGCTTCGCCGGCAAGGGTGACGTGCCATCGCCGAGCGCAGCCAAGGTGCCCGATACGCACCTGCAATTCGCCGCCGAACTTCTGGGCAAATTTGACGTCGACGCCACGGGACTCGAAGCAGCGATGGAAACGCGCCAAAGCTTTGGCGACAATATGCATGAGGATGGTGCAGCAAGGCTGCTCGAGGTCGCTTTCCGCCACCCCATCAAGCTGATCGCCAACGCGCTCGGCGTCCCGCCGCCGCTGATGCTCGAACTCGGCAAGCGCCACGACGTCCCCGTCGCCGCGCTCGTCGGCACGCGCGACCATGCGCTCGCGCAGGTCCGTGCGGGCGTCGACATCCTCGTCGTCGCCGGCGGCGAAGCGGGCGGCCATTGCGGCGAAGTCGCGACGATGGTGCTCGTTCCCGAAGTCGCCGCGGCGGTCGAAGCCGTCGGTGCGAACACCCCGATCCTCGCCGCAGGCGGAATCGTCACCGGGCGCCAGATGGCGGCAGCGATGGCGATGGGCGCGCACGGCGCGTGGTGCGGATCGGTCTGGCTCACCACCGCCGAGGCCGAAACCAACCCGGTGGTAAAGGAAAAGATGCTCGCCGCCTCGGCGCGCGACACGGTGCGATCGAAAAGCCGCACCGGCAAACCGTCGCGCCAGCTCCGCTCGCCCTGGACCGACGCGTGGGAAGCCGAAGGCGCGCCGAAACCGCTGCCGATGCCGCTGCAATCGCTCGTCAGCGAACCCGCGCTGCGCAAGGTCGATAAGCTGTCCGAGGGCGGCCACGAAGGCGCGAAGACGCTGGCAACCTATTGGGTCGGTCAGGGCGTTGGCCTGATGAACGAAGCGATGGGCGCCGGGCAGGTCGTGCAGCAGTTCAAGGAGGACTGGGTTGCGGCCTGCGAGCGCCTCAACGCCTTCATCGGGGAATAAAAATCCCCGCCGAAGCGGGGATTTTCTTTAATCAGCTGACGGTCGCCTTGACGATCTTGCCGGGCTCGCGCGGCGGCTCGCCCTTGGGAAGCGCATCGACATTTTCCATGCCTTCGGTCACTTCGCCCCAGACCGTGTACTGATTGTCGAGGAAACGCGCGTCTTCGAAGCAGATGAAGAACTGGCTGTTCGCGCTGTTCGGGTTCTGCGCCCGCGCCATCGAGCAGACGCCGCGGACGTGCGGCTCGCTGCTGAATTCCTGCGGCAGGTCGGGAAGCTCGCTGCCGCCCATGCCGGTGCCCGTCGGATCGCCGCCCTGCGCCATGAAGCCGGGGATCACGCGGTGAAATACGACGTCATCATAAAAGCCTTCCTTGGCCAGCGTCGTGATACGCTCGACATGTTGCGGCGCGAGGTCGGGGCGAAGGCGGATAACGACATCGCCAGTCGACAGCGAAAGCGTAAGGGTGTCGGACATGTTGCAACTCCTGCGGTCTGTGTTGGCGGTCCCATAGCGGCGGTCGCCGCCAAAGCCACGCATTAAATCGCAAAACCCAGTTCGCGGCGTTGCTATCGGCGGGCCGCAGCACTAGGGGAAAGCTCGGACGCCGCAAGAGAAGAGGGAGGACCGCGCGATGGACAAACGCGAAGATTCCCTGCCGCCGGAAGATGCGGGCGCGGCCGACGATCGCGATCGGGATCTTGCCGTGCGCGAACCCGAAACCGAACTCGACGAAGATGACCGGCTGAAACCCGAATTCGTGCGCGACGTAATCGACCTCGCCGAGGCGGGCGAAAGCGAAGCGGCGCGCGAACGTGTCGGCCGCCTCCATCCCGCCGACATCGCCGACCTGTTCGAACTCGCGCGCACCGACGAACGCCCGATGCTCGCCGCGGTGCTCGGCGACATGCTGTCCGCCGACGTGCTCGCGGAAATGAACGATTATGTCCGCGAGGAACTGATCGACCTTCTGGCGCCCGAACAGGTCGCCGAGCTCGCCTCCGAACTCGATACCGACGACGCCGTCGCGATCATCGAGGATATGGAGGAGGACGAGCAGCAGGCCGTCCTGCAGGCCATGGAGCCCGAGGATCGCGCCGCGATCGAGGATGCGCTCTCCTTCCCGGAGGAGTCCGCGGGACGCCTGATGCAGCGCGACCTCGTCGCGGTGCCCGAGCATGTGACGGTCGGCGACGTGATCGACCGGCTGCGCGAAGACACCGATCTGGCCAGCGATTTCTGGGAAATCTTCGTCGTCGATCCGATGCACAAGCCGGTCGGCACCTGCCAGCTCAGCTGGATTCTTCGTACCCCGCGCGATATCGCGATCAGCGACGTCATGAAACGCGAACAGACGCTGATCCCGGTCGACATGGATCAGGAAGAGGTCGCACTGCGCTTCCAGAAATATGCGCTGATCTCGGCGGCGGTCGTCAACAGGGATGGACGCCTCGTCGGCATGATCACGGTCGACGACATCGTCCATATCATTCAGGAAGAGGCGGGCGAGGATATCCTGCGCCTGTCGGGCGCCGGCGACGGCGACATCAACGAACCAATCCGCGAAACCTATAGTGCGCGCGTTCGCTGGCTGGTCGCCAATCTGGGCACCGCGTTGCTGGCTTCATCGATCGTCGGCTTCTTCGGCGGCGCGATCGAGCATATGGTCGCGCTAGCGGCACTCATGCCGATCGTCGCGGGGGTCGGCGGCAACGCCGGAACGCAGACGCTGGCGGTGACCGTCCGCGCGCTGGCGATGAACCAGCTGACCGATTCGAACAGCTGGCGCGCGATCTGGCGCGAAATGAAGATAGCGCTGCTGAACGGCGGCACGATCGCCCTGATCGCCGGCACCGCGACGGCGCTGTGGTTCGGCAATCCGCAACTTGGCGGGGTGATCGCGGCAGCGATGATCGTCAACATCTTCGTCGCGGGCGTGGCCGGGGTCGCGATCCCGCTCCTGCTCGACCGGCTCGATCAGGATCCCGCGGTGGCGAGTTCGATCTTCGTCACCATGACGACCGATTCCATGGGTTTTCTTGCCTTCCTGGGGTTGGCGGTACTCAGCGGACTGACATCTCTCTGAGGCCAAGTCTCTGGAATCCAAGCGATTCAAAAAACTTCGAAAAAAAATTCATCATCGCGATTTTTTTTGGGAACTTATCCACCGCACCGGTCGTTTCCCATTCGAGCAGCGGTCATCGCCCCCCCGCAGCGCTGCTCAGCAACATTGGCCCGGCCCGCATTCCCTCCCCCCCCTCGAAGCGTGCCGGGCCATTTTGCATCCACTCCTGAGAGGTTAGAAAAATGACGAGCTTCCGCGCAATCCTTCTCGCCCTGATGGCAAGCTTTCTGGTCACTGGTTGCAACACGGTGAAGGGTGCGGGCCGCGACATCGAGTCGGTCGGTCAAGCGGGCAGCGATGCCATCAACTGATCTTGAGTAACTTACCCTAAGCCTCTTCGAGAGGCTCGACAGGCGCCGCTTCGGCGCCTGTTTTGCGTCGGCGCTGGGTAAACCAGATCGCAAAGATCGAAACTTCGTAGAGCAGGATCAGCGGCACCGCGAGCAGGAATTGGCTGAGGATGTCGGGTGGCGTCGCAACCGCAGCGATCGCAAAGGCCGCGACGATCATATAGCGGCGCGCCGAAATGAGCTGTTCGCGGCTGACGAGACCCGCGCGCTCGATCAGCATCAAAAGGATCGGCAACAGGAATGCGATACCGAACGCCATGATGAACTGCATCGTGAAGCTCAGATAATTGCCAACCGACGGCAGCGCTTCTTGCGTCACCCCGCCGACATTCCCCTGAAAACCCAGCAGGAAGCGCAGCGCGAGCGGAATCGTGATGAAATAGGCAAAGCTGGCACCGATCGCGAACAGCACCGGTGTCGCGAACAGGAAGGGCAGCAACGCCCGCTTTTCCTGTCGATAGAGGCCCGGCGCGACGAATTTCCAGAGCTGGTTCGCAATAACGGGGAAAGCGATCATCATCGCCGAGAAGAAGGCGACCTTCACCTCGACGAAAAAAGCCTCGAACAATTGCGTATAGATGAGCTTGCCCTGCCCTGCGGCGATCAGCGGCTGGACGAGGATCGCAAAGATCGGTTTGGCGAAATAAAGGCACGCCCCAAAGGCGAGTCCTACCGCAAGCAGCGATTTCAGCAGGCGCGACCGCAATTCGACCAGATGGTCGAGCAGCGGCATCTTGCCGCCAGCGCCATCCTCGTCCGTCGGTGCTGCGGGTGTATCCTCACTCATGGCAACGGTCCGTCGCGCGGCGGCACTTCATGCGTTTCCGGCTTTTCGGGTTCGACAGCCGCACTATCCTGCGTCGGCTCTTCTTCGTTCTTCCCGGCGTTCACGGGGGTTGTCGCGGCAACCGCGTCGGGTCCTTCGACCCGCGGAAATTCGCGCATGATCGCCTCGTTCTGCTCGCGCCACTTTTTTTCGAGCTCTTCAAGCTCGGCTTCGCGCATCATCGTGTCGAGCCCGGCACGAAAATGGCGCGCCATGCCGCGCGCCTTCCCCATCCATTTACCGACGAAACGCATCGCCTTGGGAAGGTCCTTGGGGCCGATGACAACCAAGGCCACCACCACGACGAGCAGCAACTCGGTCGGCGCGACATCAAACATGAATTAAGGCTTCCCCCGCGAACGGACGACGATCAGAGCTTGTCGCGGTCGGCGGTCGGCGTCGAGATCGGGGTGGTGTCCGGCGTGCGCTGGCCTTCGATCTGCTTCGGCGCCGGGGTCGGCGTATCGTCTTCCGCCATACCCTTTTTGAAGCTTTTCAGGCCTTTTGCGACGTCGCCCATCATGTCCGAAAAACGGCCCTTGCCGAACAGCAGCAGGACGATCAGGCCCAAAACGAGCCAGTGCACGAGACTAAAGCTACCCATCTCAAATTCTCCTTGAGGCCGCTATCTAGGCTTCCTCGCCGTCTTTTACTAGGTCCAGTTCGCCCATCGCTTCCTCGAAAGCGAGATCGACCGGGTCGAGCAGACCTGCCGCGCGAAGATCGTCGATCCCCGGCAGGTCCTTGCGGCTGGTGAGGCCGAAATGTTGCAGAAACGCGTCGGTCGTCTTGTAAATCAGCGGGCGCCCGGGCACTTCGCGGCGCCCTGCCGGGGCGATCCATTCGGCCTCCATCAGCACGTCGAGCGTCCCCTTCGAGGTCTGGACCCCGCGGATCGCTTCGATTTCGGCGCGACTCACCGGCTCGTGATAGGCGACGATCGCGAGCACTTCGGCCGCCGCGCGCGACAATTTGCGCGGATCGTCGCGCTCGCGGCGAAGCAGGTGCGCGAGGTCGGCGGGCGTCTGGAAATGCCAGTGCCCGCCACGCTCGACCAGCTCGACCCCGCTCCCCGCGTGGCGCGCTGCGATCGTCTGGATGATCGCGCGAACGTCGCCCGGCGTCATCTCGTCACCTAGCCGGTTTGCGACCTGCCGCGCATCGAGCGGTTCGTCGCTGGCAAACAGCATTGCCTCTATCGCGCGTTCGAGATCGTCGATCATGCCCCCTGCCCCACAATTGCCGCTTTCAGGTAAAGCGGTTCGAAAGCCCCTTCCTGCTTCAGGTCGACGCGCCCCTGCCGCGCCAGTTCGAGCGCCGCCACGAAGCTCGACGCGATGGCCGAACGGCGCAGCGGTCCGTCATAATCCGCCGGAAGGAAATCGGAGAGCTCGGCCCAGTCGAGCTTTACGCCCAGCATCCGCTGGAGGTGATGGAGCGCCGCGTCGAGCGTGACGACGGGGCGCCGCGAGACCATATGGACCACCGGCTCGTTGCGCAGCTTGACCTGGCCATAGGCCGACAAAAGGTCGTAGAGGCTGGCATCCCAGCGCCGCACCCGCACATCGCGCAGCCCCTCCGGTTTCGCGCGCAGGAATACGTCGCGGCCGATGCGGTCGCGCGCGAGAAGCCGCGCTGCGGCCTCACGCATGGCTGCCAGCCGTTGCAACCGGAGCTGCAGGCGCAGCGCGAGTTCGTCGGGGGATGGATCCTCGAGCGGGTCTTTCGGAAGGAGGAGCGCCGATTTGAGATAGGCAAGCCACGCCGCCATCACCAGATAGTCGGCGGCGACCTCGAGCTTCAGCTCGCGCGCTTCGGCGATGAAGGTCAGATATTGCTCGACGAGCGCGAGGATCGAAATCTGCTTGAGGTCGACCTTCTGGCTCCGTGCCAGCGCCAGCAGAAGGTCGAGCGGCCCCTCCCAACTCTCGAGCGACAATCGCAGGGCATCGTCGCGTTCGGGCGCCGCCGCCACCGTTTCAAAGTCGAGTGGCAGTTCGTCCATCGACCGTCAGGCGATCGCCAGCAGCGCGTCGCGCTGATCGACCAGCGTCGCAAAGGCCCGGTCGTCGCCCGCACCGGCGATCCGGTCCATCGCACCTTCGAGTCGCGCCAGCGAGACGGTGCTTATCGGATCGAGCGCGTTCGCGATGCCGATCATATCGTCCATCTTGCCCCAGCAATTGAGCGCGATGTCGCAGCCCGCCGCAACCGCGCCGGCGGCGCGCGAGGGCACGTCGCCGGACAGCGCCTCCATATCGAGGTCGTCGCTCAGCAACAGGCCGTGGAAGCCTATGCGCTGGCGAATGACGCTGTCGATGACGACAGGCGACAGCGTCGCGGGACGATCCGCATCCCAGGCGGTAAAGACGACGTGACAGGTCATCGCCATCGCGGCGTCGCGGAGCGCGGCAAAAGGCGCCAGATCGGTCTGGAGATCGCGATCGGGCGCCGAGACTACGGGCAATTCCTTGTGCGAATCGAGCAAGGCGCGGCCGTGCCCCGGGATATGCTTGACGATGCCGACGACGCCGCCGTCCTGCAGGCCGCTCAGGATCGCGCGGCCGAGCGCGGCGACGCGCATCGGCTCGCTGCCCAGCGCGCGGTCGCCGATGACATCGCTCGCGCCCGGCTGGCGGACGTCGAGCAGCGGCAGGCAATCGACCGTAATCCCGACTTCGGACAACATCGCCGCCAGCGCCATCGCGTTGAGCCGCGCGGCCTCGATCGCGCTCGCCGGGGCACGCTCATACAGAGCATCGAACGCCGCGCCGCTCGGGAAAGCGGGCCATTCGGGCGATTTCATGCGCGCGACGCGTCCGCCTTCCTGATCGATCAGGATCGGCAGGTTCGTGCGCCCGTCGATGCCGCGCAGTTCGTCGGTCAACCGCCGCAGCTGTTCGCGATTTTCGATATTGCGCCCGAACAGGATGTAACCCGCCGGGTCGCTGTCGCGAAAGAAAGCGCGCTCGTCGTCGGTGAGGGTCAGGCCCGACAGGCCGAAAATAGCCGGTATCATCGTGCGTCAATCTCCATCGATCGCCACCCCCTCACGTGGCAATCAGGACTGGCAACATGCCATAGCGGCAGCATTGCACCAACGGAGTCTGCGGCCAAGCGGGCCGAATCAGCGGACGACGACGCAATTTTCACCGGCGACGCGCAATTTCCCGCACAAATTCGCGGCGTTGGCGGCGGTTCCGGCCGAAACGCGCAAACGATAGACGGTGCCGTTGCCGACCTTTGCCGGCGACACCGACTTGTTGAGTTCGGCCAGATAGGCGAAACGCTTCGACAAATTGGTCCACGCCTTTGCCGCGGCCGCATCGCTGCTGAACGCACCAAGCTGGATCAACGCGCCGCCCGATGCGGGCTCCGCTTTTGCTGCGGCATCGGCCGTCTTCACCGACGTGGCCGCCGGCGCGCCCTTCGCCTTGTCGGCAGGAACCGGTTTCGCGGCTTTTGCAGCGGCTGCCTTGTCCGCCGCCGCCTTCTTCGCAGCGGCTTCACGCTCCTGCGGCGTCACCGCCGGCTCTTCGGGCATGCGCGTCGGGTCGACCTTGCCCGCGGGCTCGGCGCCTTCACTGGCCGAGAAGCTGGCGTCGCCCTCGCCTTCAAAGGTTTTCGCACCGTCAGTCTTGGGCGCCACCTTGTAATCGCCCTCCTGCGCGGCGATCAGTTCGCCCTTGCCGCGCGCACCGCCATTCTGGACCCACCAGAGCCCCCCCAGCACCGCGCCGATCAGCAGCAGTCCGCCAAGCACCATGACGAGCAGGCGCGCGGGCGAAACCTCGCCGTCATCCTCGAACCCGTCGGCGGCTTCGAGCCAGGGCAGCCGGTCCTCGTCGTCGAGCCCCAGCCCTGCGTCGCCCTGCCCCGCGTCCTTCCCCTCGGCCATCAATTCATCTCCTCGAGCGCCTCAACCCCCATCAGGGACAGCCCGTTGCGGATAACCTGCCCGATTCCGTCGGCCAAATAAAGGCGCGTCGCAGTCAATTCGGGATCATTGTCGAGCACGATCCGCAAGGCAGGATCGTCGTTGCCGAGATTGTACCAGGCATGGAACGCTGCGGCGACGTCGGCCAGATAGAAGGCGATGCGGTGCGGCTCCCGCGCCGATGCCGCCGCCTCGACGATCCGCGGGAATTGCGCGAGCAATTTCACCAGCCCGAGTTCATGCGCGTTCAGTCGTGCGGGCACCGGTACCGGCAGCTCGATCCCCGCATCGACCGCTTTCTTGCGGAGGCGCGAAATCCGCGCGTTCGCATATTGCAGATACCAGACCGGATTGTCGCGCGATGCCTCGACGACCTTCGCGAAATCGAAATCCATCTGCGCGTCGGCCTTCCGCGTCAGCATGGTGAAGCGCACCGCGTCCTTGCCGACCTCCTCGACCACATCGGCGAGCGTCACGAAATTGCCCGCACGCTTCGACATCTTGAACGGCTCGCCATTTTTGAGCAGCCGGACCATCTGCACCAGCTTGACGTCGAACCGCGTCTTGCCACCGGTCAGCGCCGCCACAGCGGCCTTGATCCGCTTGACCGTTCCCGCATGGTCGGCGCCCCAAATGTCGATCAGCTCGTCGGCATTCTGGCTCTTCTGGAAATGATAGGCGAGGTCGGCGCCGAAATAGGTCCAGCTGCCGTCCGATTTCTTGATCGGACGGTCCTGATCGTCCCCGAACTGCGTCGAGCGGAACAGCGGCAGTTCGACCGGCTCCCAATCCTCGGGCGTTTCGCCCTTCGGCGCTTCGAGCTGGCCGTCGTAGACCAGATCGTGATCGCGGAGCCATTTTTCGGCGGCGGCGGGTTTGCCTTCCACCTGCAATTCGGCTTCCGACGAGAAAAGGTCGTGGTGGATGCCCAGCTTGGCGAGGTCGGCGCGGATCATATCCATCATCGCGCTGACCGCTTCGGCGCGGAACAGGCCAAGCCAGGCGCTTTCGGGCGCTCCGGCGAAACGGTCGCCATATTCGGTCGCCAGCCTGCTCGCGACCGGGATCAGATAGTCGCCGGGATAGAGCCCTTCGGGGATCGCGCCGACATCTTCGCCCAGCGCCTCGCGGTAGCGCATGTGCACCGAACGCGCGAGCACGTCGACCTGCGCGCCGGCGTCGTTGACATAATATTCGCGAATGACCTCGTGCCCGGCATATTCGAGCAAGGCCGCCAGCGCATCGCCGACAACCGCGCCGCGGCAGTGGCCGACGTGCATGGGGCCGGTCGGGTTTGCCGACACATATTCGACATTGACGCGCCGCCCCTGGCCCATCGTCGAGCGGCCATAGTCGGCACCTTCGCTGAAGATCAGCGCCAGCTCGTCACGCCAGCTATCGTCGCGAAGCCGCAGGTTGATGAACCCCGGACCCGCGACGCTCGCCTCGGTCACTTCGTCCAGCGCGCCTAGCTCGGCGACGAGCAGGTCGGCGAGTGCGCGCGGGTTCATGCCGGCGGGCTTGGCGAGCACCATCGCGGCGTTGGTCGCGACGTCGCCATGCGCGGGGTCGCGCGGCGGCTCGACGCTGATTGCGCTACGGTCGAGACCGGCGGGCAAGGCATCACGGGCGGCGAGCGCATCGAGCGCGGTGCCGATATGGTCGGAAAAACGGCTGAACAGGGTCACGGCACGGGCCTATCTTCGAACGGAGAAAGTCTTGCGCGCGCCCTATAACAGCTTGGCGCACGCGAAAAGCCCTGCGTCACCGGACGGCGCGCAGGGCGTGAAGAAGCGAACGGCGCCGCAGCGCCGCCGCACATCCTATCGTCGGACGTTATATTCGAGCTGCTCCTGCGTCAGCTGGAAGCCGACGAGAAGTTCGAAGCTGGCACGCTGCACCGCCGCGCGGACTTCGGGAAGGCTCAGCGGATCGACGGCAGCATCCTGATCGCCGGCCTTGCGGCGACGGGTGATGCGCTCCTGAATATCGGCAGGCAGCGTCGCCGCCGCACGATCGACATAGGCCGACGCCTGCGCGCGCCCCGTACCGCGGACCTGTCCGTCGGGGAAGGTCACCGTCACATTGCCGAGCCGTTTTGCGACGACGGCGGTGCCGCCCTGCAGCACGGTTGCATAATAGGGCAGCGTGATCGTGCGCGCCGGACCGGCATCGCGGCGCGTCGCCACGACATCGAAATTCACGAGCTGATAAACCTTCTCGCCGCCCGTATCGTTGCACTGGGGCACGACATTGGTCACCGCCGCGACAACATCGATCGCACGTGCGTCGCGACTGGTCGCCGGATCGAACAGCGTCACGTCGCCCGTGTGCAGCGGCACCGCTACCGCGGGGCACGCGCTGCGCGTCGCGGTGATGCCGACCCCGCCGCTGACGTCGATTTCATTGTCTTTCGCACAGCCCGCCACCGTCGCCATGGCCGCCGTTCCGCACAGCACGGTCAGGAATTTACGCGACGGGAACGAAATGGGCATCATGATAATCGGGCTTTCCAAACAGGCGCATCGACAGGCATCGGAACAATGATCCCGCTTCATGCGCGCCGCTTCTTATCGGTGCGATGAACAAGGCGCAACAAAGACGAAGCCGCTTTACCCCAATGGTCGTGCTGCGCTAGAGCGCCCGCATTATGAACGCTCCCCATCCGATGACGCCCCGGCAAGACGGCGAAGCGGCAGAACTCAGGGTTTTGATCGCCGCACCGCGCGGTTTTTGCGCCGGCGTCGACCGGGCGATCCGCATCGTCGAGCTGGCGCTGCAGAAATATGGCGCGCCGGTCTATGTCCGCCACGAAATCGTCCACAACCGCTATGTCGTGGATTCGCTGAAAGCGAAGGGAGCGACATTCGTCGAATCGCTCGATCAGGTCCCCGACGACGTGCCGGTGGTATTCAGCGCGCACGGCGTTCCCAAAGCGGTGCCCGCCAAAGCCGAGATGCGCGGACTCGACTATATCGACGCGACCTGCCCGCTCGTGTCGAAGGTGCACCGTCAGGCCGAACGCGCGCATGAGGCCGGGCGCCATATCGTCTTTGTCGGTCATGCCGGCCATCCCGAGGTCATCGGAACGCTTGGCCAACTGCCCGAAGGCGCAATGACGCTCGTCGAATCGGTCGACGATGTCGCGGCTCTGTCGCCGCCCGATCCCGAAATGCTTTCCTTCCTGACCCAGACGACGCTCTCGGTCGACGACACGCGCGACATCATCGCGGCGCTTCAGCATCGCTTCCCCGCGATCAGCGGCCCGCGCGGCGAAGATATCTGCTACGCGACCTCGAACCGTCAGGAAGCGGTCAAGGCGATAGCGGGCGAATGCGACCGCATGATCGTGATCGGGGCGCCCAACAGCTCGAACAGCCTCCGCCTCGTCGAGGTTGCGGAGCGGCTCGGGACCCCGGCCCATCTCGTCCAGCGCGGGGTCGATATCGATCCCGCATGGCTCGCCGATATCGGCACCCTCGGCATCACGGCGGGCGCAAGCGCGCCCGAAACGCTGGTCCGCGAAGTGATCGACGCCGTCGCTCAGCATCGGCAGATCGTCGAGCAGGTCGTCGTGACCGCCGAGGAGAATATGATCTTCAAGCTGCCGCGCGGGCTCGAACCGGCGGACGCCTGATGGCGGTTTATACGCACGTCGAACCGGGCGACCTTGCCGCGCTGGTATCGCGCTACGACATCGGCACGGTCGTGTCGTGCAAGGGCATCGCCGAAGGCGTCGAGAACAGCAACTTCCTGCTCGAAACCACCGGCGGCCGTTTCATCCTGACGCTCTACGAGAAGCGCGTCAGCGAGGGCGACCTGCCCTTTTTCGTCGATCTGCTCAATCATCTTGCGGCGAGCGGCTCCCCCGTTCCGGCGATGCTGCGCGACCGCGAAGGCGTCGCGATCCAGCGGATTTCGGGTCGCGCGGCCTGCGTCATCCAGTTCCTTCCCGGCATTTCGCTGACCCAGCCGACGCCCGCGCAGTGCGAAGCGGCGGGCGCTGCGCTCGGCGCGATGCACCGCGCCCTCGAAGGCTACACCGGCGCGCGCGAAAACAGCATGGGCCATCGCCACTGGCGCGGCGTCGCCGAGGCAACGGGCGATCTCGACCAGGTGCTGCCCGGTCTCCAGGCGATCGTCGATACCGAACTCGCCTGGCTCGACGCAAATTGGCCGACCGACCTGCCCGCGCATGTCATTCACGCCGACCTGTTTCCCGACAATGTGCTGATGCTCGGCGATCGGGTCACCGGGCTGATCGACTTCTATTTCGCGGCGAGCGATTTTCGCGCCTACGACCTTGTCATCACCCACGCTTCCTGGGCTTTTTCGGCCGACGGCGGGCACTGCGATCCGGCGCGCGCGCAGGCCCTGATGCGCGGATACGCAAGCCAGGTCACGCTGACCGCCGCGGAAGTCGCCGCCCTTCCCCTCCTCGCCCGCGGCGCCTCACTCCGCTTCCTGCTGACGCGGGCGCATGACTGGGTGCATACGCCCGCCGATGCGCTGGTGACGCGGAAGGATCCCTCGCCTTTTCTGGCTCGCCTGCAACGCTACAGCGCGGACGACGCTGCCAGCCTGTTCGCCGTCGCATGACCGAAAATAGCGGCAAGACCGTGATCGTCGCGACCGATGGCGCGTGCAAGGGCAACCCCGGCCCCGGCGGCTGGGGCGCGGTGCTGCGCTGGGGCGACGTCGTCAAGACGCTGTCGGGTGGCGAACCCGACACGACGAACAATCGCATGGAATTGATGGCGGCGATCGAGGCGCTCGCTGCGCTCAAGCGCAGCTGCAACGTCGAACTGTCGACCGACAGCGTCTATGTGCGCGACGGCATCACCAAATGGGTTTTCGGCTGGCAGAAGAATGGCTGGAAAACCGCGGCCAAAAAGCCGGTCGCCAATGCCGACCTGTGGCAGCGCCTCGTCAAGGAAAACGCCCGGCACAAAGTCGAGTGGATCTGGGTCAAGGGCCATGCGGGGCATGGCGATAACGAGATCGCGGACCAGCTCGCCAGCGATGCCGCGTTGAAAGTGGCGCGGGCGCGCTGAACGCCCGCGCCCTGTCATGCCTCGTCGCGGACTTCGGCGCCCGGGCCGTTTTTCAGGATCGATTCAATGGCATTTTTGGCCGACGCCTTGCTCGAATAGCCTTCGGTCCAGAAGATCGCTTCGCTGTTATATTTGAAATAGGCGACGAACTCGCCGGCCTTGTTTTTCTTGATCTCGAAATAGTGGGCCATGAAATCCTCCACACGACATGCCCGCGCCGGGGGTGGCGCGACGCGGCCATGTTAAGCCCTCGGATGGCTCGCGCAACCCGCTAGAAGTCTTTGGCAAAACGCGCCGGCGCATATGCGGACGGATCGATCCCGCCAATGGCTCCGCCCGGAGGCGGCGCACCGATCTGGCTGGCGAGCAGCGCCGCGATCGCCGGCGAGGTCTGGATGCCGAAGCCGCCCTGCCCCGCACACCATATGAATGCGGGCTCGGACACGTCCGCACCGAAGACGGGATTGCGGTCACGCGCGAAGCTGCGCAGCCCGGCCCATTTGCGCTCCACTGCGGCTACCGGCCAGTCGACGACCGATTGCAACCGGTCGATCGCGACCGCGACGTCATATTCTTCGGGCGCAGCATCGTGCGGCCCTGTCGGCGTTTCGTCATGCGGACTAAGCCAGATGCGTCCCTCGCTTTCGCCCTTGAAATAGAAATCGCCGGCGACATGCACGACCAGCGGCAGTTCGGCAGGGACCGGTACGCCAAGGCGAAGCTGGACCACCGTCCGACGATAGGGCTGGATGCCCAGCGGCGCGACGCCGCAGGCAGTCGCAACCTCGTCGGCCCATGCCCCGGCCGCGTTGACGATCAGCGCGGCATGGATGCGTTCCTCGCCGATCGTCACATCCCAGCCGTCGCCCGCACGCCGCGCCGAACGAAGCCGGGCGCGTGTCGCGAGCACAGCCCCGGCCTGCCGCGCGGCACGCAGATAGGCGGCGTGGAGGCGGCCGACATCGATATCGCTGCACGCGGGCTCAAAAGCCGCTTCCGTCCATTCGGGCCGAATACCGGGAATTTTCGCGGCGATTTCGGCGCGCGCGACGCGCGAAACGGCCACCCCTTTGGCGAGAAACTCGCCCGTGAAGGCGTCCACCGCCGCGGCCTCGGATCGTTGCCCCAACGTCAGTGCCGTGCGCGGAGACAGGAAACCGCGATCCGAAAAATCGGGGGCGGGATTGCTCAGCGCTTCGAAAGACACCGCCGACAGGGGCTGCACCCCGGCGCCGCCATAGCTTTCGTGCCAGAATGCGGCGGACCGTCCGGTCGCATGATAACCGGGCGCTTCCTCGGCCTCGACCAGCAGGACGCGGCGCCACGGCGCAAGCGCTGCTGCCAGGCTCGCGCCGGCTATGCCCGCACCGACAATCAGTACGTCAGTGGCAGAGGGCGGCTTGTCGATCATGCCCGCCGCATATCGGCTGCCCCGGCGAATGCAAGCCGCGCCGCGCGGCCGACGACATGGTTACTCTTTGGTAAGCCATAATCCGTAGAAGCGGGCCGATGGATAACGGCACAATCTCGCTTGGCCTGATGGCCATACTTGGCCTGATGATGATTGCCGCGGCGATCAGCGACCTTCGGTCGCGGTCGATCTCGAACGAACTCAACGCGGCGATCGCGCTGCTCGCGATCCCCTTCTGGATCGCCAGCGGCCTCGGCTTGTGGCCCGACGCCGCGATCCAGTTTGGCGCCGCTTTTGCAGTGTTTCTGGTTTTTGCCGGATTGTTCGCGATCGGCGCGATGGGCGGCGGCGATGTAAAAATGATCGGCGCGGTGATGCTCTGGATCCCGCTCCCGCTGTTTCTGCCGATGCTGATGGTCATGGCCATCGGGGGCGGCATCCTGTCGGCTGTGATGCTTATCCATATGAAATTGCGCCCTTCGGACAAGCCGGTCGAGGTTCCCTACGGGGTTGCCATCGCCGCGGCGGGCCTTTGGGCGCTTCACCAACAATATCTTAACCAGTTTCAGGCTATCGGTTCGGCCTGAGGGCAAGCACCGCCGTTTCCGGTTGGTGCAGGAGGCGAAAAATCGTCATGGATACGCGAAAGATAATGCTGATTGTCGGCGCACTGGTCATTGCGATCGGTGCGGCGTTCGGGGTCAACCAGATGATGCGCGGCGCATCGGCTCCGCCGGCTCGCGCAGCCGCAGCACCGGAAATCACCGGCCCGATGATCCTTGTTGCGACACGGCAGCTGCCGGTCGGCACGATCATCGGTCCCGACAGCTTCCGGTTTCAGCCTTGGCCGAAGGAATTGGTCGAGAAGGCCTATTTCCTGAAAGACAAGACCGACGTGAACACGCTGGTCGGCACCGTCGTCCGTTATCCGATCACTGCTGGACAGCCGCTGACGCAGGGCGCGCTCGTTCATCCGGACGATCGCGGCTTCCTCGCAGCGGCGCTTGGCCCGGGCATGCGTGCCGTGACGGTCAAGGTCAGCCAGGAACAGGGTGTCGCCGGTTTCGTCTTCCCCGGCGACCGCGTCGACGTGCTGCTCGCCCAGACCATCGAGGTCAAAGAAGGCAGCTCCTATCCCGACGAACAGCTCTTCACCGCCGAAACCATCGTACGCAACGTTCGCGTGCTCGCCACCGACCAGCGCTACGATGCCGAGGATGAAACCGGCAAGACCCCGGTTCGCACCTTCGGCTCGGTAACGCTCGAAGCGACGCCCGAACTCGCCGAACGCATCGCGGTCGCACAGAGCATGGGCAAATTGTCGCTCGCGCTGCGTCCGCTCGCGGAAAGCACCGGCGAACTCGAAGCCGCCATCGCATCGGGCGACGTCAATGTTCCGGAAAAGGGTGGTGCCGCTGCCGAACGCCGCATGTTGGCGCAGGCGCAAGCCCGTCCCACGACCGCCAAGTCGGCGACCACCGGCGGTGACGTGTCGCGCTTCTGGGTTCCCGTTGGCGGCCGCGTCGGCGGCGGCGGGCGGCAGCAGCCGCTGGTAAGCAGTGCTCCGGTTTCGCCGGGGCCGGGTAATGGATCGGCGCTCGGTAACGGACCGGTCGTTCGCGTGACGCGCGGCGACAAGGTTACCGACGTTCCGGTTGGGGGTAAGTAACATGAACAGCAAAGCCAATTTCAAGGCAGCGGCCCTGGCCCGCACCCTGGCCATCGGCCTCGTTGCAGCCGCGCTGGTGTCGGCGCCGTCGCAGCAGGCCGCAGCACAGGCATCGCAGAATGCAAGCAGCAGCATCGACCTGTCGGTCGGCCGCGGCCGCCTGATCAGCCTCCCGGCTTCGATGTCCGACGTGTTCGTCGCCGACGACAAGGTCGCCGACGTGCAGGTTCGCTCGGGTCGCCAGCTCTATATCTTCGGCAAGGCGCCGGGCGAAACCAGCATCTATGCCACCGATGCCAGCGGCCGGGTCGTCTATTCGACCGTCGCCCGCGTCGGCAACAATATCGAAACGATCGACCAGATGCTGTCGCTCGCAATGCCCGAAGCAAGCATCTCGGCCAACACGATGAACGGCTTCGTGCTGCTCACCGGTACGGTTCAGTCGCCCGACGACGTCGCCGAAGCCGAGCTGCTGGTTCAGGCCTTTGTCGGCGAAGGCACGAAAGTCCTCTCGCGCCTTCGCACCGCGACGCCGCTTCAGGTCAATTTGCAGGTCCGCATCGCCGAAGTGAACCGGACGCTGGTCAAGGAAATCAGCGGCAACCTGTTGACGCGCGACCGCGACGGTCCGCTCGGCAACGGCTTCCTGGGCGGTGTGTTCGGCGGCCGGTC
The DNA here is from genome assembly GCF_035944815.1 of Sphingopyxis sp. Taxonomy (GTDB): domain Bacteria; phylum Pseudomonadota; class Alphaproteobacteria; order Sphingomonadales; family Sphingomonadaceae; genus Sphingopyxis. The sequence continues at coordinate 623,753 of NZ_DASZAU010000004.1, read as the reverse complement.
GGCCGGTGAAATCACCTACCCCAATGCGCCGACGGCTATTTTCCCGCCGAACACGGTGCCGACGCCGTACAATCCGATTACCGGACAACCGATCAACAGCACCACGTTCGGTACCTCCTACGGCATCTCGACGCCGGCAGGTATCCGCAGCATCGCCGGCGCCGGCCGCCTGTTCGGCCTCGACCTGATCGCCTCGCTCGACATGGGCGAACGCTCGGGCATGGTGGTGACGCTTGCGCAGCCGAACCTGACCGCGATTTCGGGCGAAACCGCCGACTTCCTCGCCGGCGGCGAATTCCCGATCCCGATCCCCGGCAACCTGGCCGGCACGACGATCGAATATCGCAAATATGGCGTCAGCCTCGCTTATACGCCGACCGTGATGTCGAACGGCCGCATCAGCCTGCGCGTTCGCCCCGAAGTGTCCGAACTGTCGACCGAAGGCGCGATCGAGATGGAGGGTTTTCAGATCCCCGCGCTCACGATCCGCCGCGCCGAAACGACGGTCGAACTCGGTTCGGGCGAAAGCTTCATGATCGCGGGCCTGATGAACAATCGTTCGATCGGCGCGATCGACAAGATGCCCGGCCTCGGCGACGTGCCGCTGCTCGGCACCCTGTTCAAATCCGACAATTTCCGCCGCGGCGAGACCGAACTGGTGATCGTGGTGACGCCCTATCTCGTCAACCCGGTATCGGCGAACGAGATCAAGCTGCCGACCGACGCCTACCAGAATTCGAACGACATCGCCCGCCTCCTGCTCAACCAGGAAAGCAACGGCGTAACCGGCGGCGACCGGCCGAAGCCGCGGCTCGACACGAATGTCGGCGATGCGGATCGCCCGCGAGGCACGGGTAACGGCGACGCGTCGCCCGGCTTCAGCATCAAGTGACGCGCTGGATTTCAGGAGCAAAGTGATGAAGAAAATCGCAACTTGGACGATCCTCGCGCTGGCCACCTCGCTCGCCGGATGCACGGGCGCAGCGTACAACAACACCAGCCTGGATTCGGTGCACCAGCCCGTCGTGCGCAACAATATCTACCAGTTCGACGTCGCACTCTCGAATGGCGAACTCGCGCCCAGCGAACAGGGCCGCCTGCAGGGCTGGCTCGACGCGATGGGCGTCCGCTACGGCGACCGCGTCGCGATCGAGGATCCTTCCGTCTATGGCTCCAGCTCGGCGCAGGCGACCGTCCGTTCGATGATCGGACGCCGCGGGCTGCTCCTGAACGACGAGGCCCCGGTGACCACCGGCGTCGTGCCGCAGGGTCATATGCGCGTCGTCGTCACACGCGCCACCGCCTCGGTGCCGGGTTGCCCCAATTGGGACAGCAAATCGGCGATCAACATCACCAACTCGACCTCGTCCAACTACGGGTGCGCGACCAACAGCAACCTCGCTGCGATGGTCGCCGATCCCAATGACCTGATCAAGGGCGCGCGCAACGACCGGACCGACCCGTCGGCCGCAACGCGCGCGATCAAGACCTATCGCGAAAAACCGCAGACCGGTGCCGGCGACCTCAAATCGTCCGCGACCAGCAAGGAGGACAGCCAGTGAACGCCCCCTTCAAAATGGCCGGACTGCGTGACCCCTTCAACGCCTTCGTCTGTGACGACGATACGCTGGAGTTGATCCGGGTCGCCGCCAACGACATGGGTTGGCCGATCGAAAAATGTAACAAGGGCGGCCTGCGCAATGCCGTGCAGTCGCTCTCGGTTTCCGCCAGCCCGAACATCCTGTTCGTCGACATGTCGGAATCGGGCGATCCGATCAACGACATCAACGCGCTCGCCGAGGTGTGCGAGCCCGGCACGGTCGTGATCGCCGCCGGCCAGGTGAACGACGTTCGCCTGTACCGCGATCTCCTGTCGAGCGGGATCCAGGACTATTTGCTGAAGCCGCTGTCGCTCGAACAGGTGCGCGAATCGCTGACGATGGCGCAGGCCATGCTGTCCGCGCCGAAACATGCCGACATGCACGACGACAAACCGCATCACATGATGGCAGTCGTCGGCGTTCGCGGCGGCGTGGGCGCGTCGCTGGTATCGACGTCGCTCGCGTGGGCGATCAGCGAACAGGCAGGACGCCAGACGGCGCTGCTCGACCTCGACGTCCACTTCGGCACCGGCGCGCTGACGCTCGACCTCGAACCTGGTCGCGGCCTGATCGACGCGATCGACAATCCCAGCCGAATCGACGGCCTGTTTATCGAGCGTGCGATGGTGCGCGCGTCGGACAAGCTCAGCCTGCTGTCGGCCGAAGCGCCGATCCACCAACCTGTGATGACCGACGGCTCCGCCTTCTTCCAGCTGGAAGAGGAGTTGCGGGGCGCGTTCGAAATGACGATCGTCGACATCCCGCGCCAGGTTCTCATCCCCTTCCCGCACCTTGTGTCGGAAGCGGGCACGATCCTGCTGGTCAGCGACGTGACGCTCGCCGCGGCGCGCGATACGATCCGCCTGCTGTCGTGGTTCAAGCAGAATGTTCCCGGCGCTCGCGTCGTGCTGGTTGCCAACAAGTTCCAGAACGCGGTCGGCGAACTGTCGCGCAAGGAATTTGAATCCTCGATCGAACGCCCGATCGACATCGTCATCCCGTTCGACCCGAAAATGGTCAGCCAGTCGGCCAAGCTCGGCAAGTCCTATGCCGAAATCTGCAAAGGCACGAAATCGGCGCAGGTGTGGAACAATCTGACGCGTCTGATCCTCGACGGCGCCGACGTCGAGGCCGAAGAAGCCCAGGCCGCAACTGCCAAGGGCAAGTCGGGCGGCTCGCTGCTCGGCAAGCTTGGCCTGATGACCAAGAAGGGCGCGAAACAGGCGGTCTGACGCCCCTTATAACGGGCCGTCACTTCCACCAGCGATAGAAGCGGACATCAGCCGACCATGAATCTGTCAGTCATCCTTATCATCGCCGCGGCCTTCCTGGCCTTCGCGCTTCTCGTCGTCCTGCTTGGCGGCCCTTCGGCCGGCAAAGCAAAGACGCGGCGGCTGGCGACGGTGCGGGATCGCCACGCCGCATCCACCGAAGCCGTCGTCGCAGCGCAGATGCGCAAGACGATCCAGTCTGCCGGCGGCAAGACGGATGCAGCGCTGACCAGCCTGCTGCCGCGCCGCGACGAGTTGGAAAAGCGGATACGGCGAACCGGCAAGGGGTGGACGCTGACACAGTACATGTTCGCGTCGATGGCTCTTTTCGTCGTCGTCACCGGCGGCATGCTCGCCGTTCGCGCGCCGATGCTCATGGCTGGCCTTGTCGGCCTCATGCTCGCCCTCGGCCTGCCCTATATGGTCGTCGGTCGCGCGATCAAAAAACGCGTCGCGCAGTTCAACACCCGTTTTCCCGACGCGATCGACCTGCTCGTTCGCGGCCTGAAATCCGGCCTGCCGGTTACCGAAACGTTCCAGGTCGTCAGCCAAGAACTGCCCGGGCCCGTCGGCGAGGAGTTCAAGGGGGTCGTCGAACGCATCCGCATCGGCAACACGATGGAAGCGGCGCTGCAGGAATCGGCCGAAATGCTCGGCACGCCCGAATTCCAGTTCTTTTGCATCACCATCGCGATCCAGCGCGAAACGGGCGGCAATCTGGCGGAAACGCTCGCGAACCTGTCCGACGTGCTGCGCAAGCGCGCGCAGATGAAACTCAAGATCCGCGCCATGTCGTCGGAAGCCAAGGCATCGGCCTATATCGTCGGCGCCTTGCCCTTCTTCGTCTTCGGCGTGGTCTGGTCGATGAACCCCGATTATCTCTCGGGCTTCTTCCACGAACAACGCCTGATCATCGCCGGCATCGGCGGCCTGATCTGGATGAGCATCGGCGCCGGCATCATGGCCAAGATGATCAGCTTCGAAATCTGAAGGGGCAGAATCCGTGAACAGCAGCCTCCTTCTCTCTTCGGCCTTCACCGGGGCCCAGCGCGGCCCGTCGCTGCTTGGCGTCGACGTCGTATGGGCCGGTACGGCGCTCGCCGCAGTCGGCGTATTCGCCGTCCTGTTCGCCATTTACAGCGCGCTGACCGTCCGCAACCCGATGACAAAGCGCGTCAAGGCACTCAATGAGCGCCGCGAGCAGCTCAAGGCCGGTATCACCGCTTCGACCGCGAAACGCCGCGCCAAACTGGTCCGCAAGAACCAGCATGCCGACAAGATGCGCAGCGTGCTCGGCAAGCTGCAGGTACTGCAGGAAGAGCAGATCAAGGAAGTCCAGCAAAAGCTGGCACAGGCGGGCATCCGGTCGAAAGACCTTGCCGTTGCGGTGATCTTTGGCCGCATGGTCCTGCCCGTCGTGTTCGGCGGTGTCGCAGCCTTTCTGATCTACGGGGTCGACATGTGGCCAACGCTGACGCCGTTCAAGCGTTCGGGCTTTACCATGGCCATGCTCATCCTTGGCTATAAGGCGCCCGACCTTTTCGTGCAGAACAAGCGTACCAAGCGTACCGACGCGATCCGCAAGGGCCTTCCCGACGCGCTCGACCTGCTCGTGATCTGCGCCGAGGCCGGTCTGACCGTCGACTCCGCCTTCGCCCGTGTCTCGAAGGAACTGGGCCGCGCCTATCCCGAACTGGGCGAAGAATTCGCGTTGACGTCGATCGAACTCGGCTTCCTGACCGAACGTCGCCAGGCCTTCGAAAATCTCGCCTATCGCGTGAATCTGGAATCGGTGAAGGGCGTCGTCACGACGATGATCCAGACCGAAAAATACGGCACTCCGCTGGCCTCGGCACTGCGCGTGCTGTCGGCCGAGTTCCGCAACGAACGCATGATGCGCGCCGAAGAAAAGGCCGCGCGCCTGCCCGCGATCATGACGGTGCCGCTGATCCTGTTCATCCTGCCGGTGCTGTTTATCGTCATCCTCGGCCCCGCAGCCTGTTCGCTCAAGGATGCACTTGTCGACGCGGTCTGACGACTATCCTTCCGGGACGGCGTCGCGCCGCCCCGGAAGCACTTTCACATCACCTGCTGTTCGATCGCGCCGAAAATGCTGTGGTGCCGGTCGTCATCCATCCAGATGCGGACCGTGTCGCCCTTTTTCATGAAAGGCGTCTTTGCTTCACCCTGCTGGATCGTCTCGACCGTCCGCACTTCGGCAAGGCACGAATAGCCGACACCGCCCGCTGCAACCGGTTTGCCGGGGCCGCCGTCGGCGCCGCGGTTCGACACCGTTCCCGACCCGATGATCGTGCCCGCGCCGAGGTCGCGCGTCCTGGCCGCGTGGGCGATCAGCGCGCCGAAATCGAAGGTCATGTCGACGCCGGCATCGGCGCGCCCGAGCGCCTCGCCATTGAAATCGACCGACAGCGTGCCGTGGAGCTTGCCATCTTTCCAGCGCTCTCCGAGCGATTCGGGTGTCACGAAAACCGGCGACATCGCGCTCGACGGTTTCGACTGGAAAAAGCCGAACCCCTTGGCGAGCTCGCCCGGGATCAGCCCGCGCAGCGACACATCGTTCGTGAGCCCAACGAGCAGGATCTTGTCGCGCGCTGCGACGGGATCGATACCGGCGGGCACGTCGCCCGTCACGACGACGATTTCGGCCTCCATGTCGCATCCCCACGCCGGGTCTGCGAGCGGGATGGGATCGCGGGGGCCGAGGAAGGCGTCGCTGCCGCCCTGATACATCAGCGGATCGTGCCAGAAGCTGTCGGGCATTTCGGCGCCCCGCGCCTGCCGCACCAGCGCGACATGGTTCACATAGGCGCTGCCGTCGGCCCATTGATATGCGCGCGGCAGCGGCGATGCCGCATCGCGTTCATGGAAGCGCTCCTTCGGGATCGCATCATGGTTCAGGTCTTCGGCCAGCGCTGCGAGACGCGGCGCGGCATAAGCCCAGTTATCGAGCGCGGCCTGCAACGTCGGCACGATCTGGCCCGCATCGGCGTACCAGGCGAGATCGTCCGACACGACGACCAGACGTCCGTCGCGACCCTGTTTGAGCGAAGCTAGTTTCACGAATTTTCCTTTGCATGACGACGCGGCCGAACCGCGATCGCATCAAAGGAGCGAGTTCAGCGCGACGTCGTGATCGATGCGAAACAGGTAAAGCCGCTCTGCCCCGCCTGCAAGCGCCGGATATATTGAAGATAGGCCTGCGACTGGTTGTAGGTCGCGCCGGGCAGCGTCTGGCCGCGAAACGCCCGTTTCACTTCTTCTCCGGTAAAGGGGCGGGGGGCCCCCGGAAAAGCGCCCTTCGTGCCCGCGGGAACCAGATTGCCCTTGGGATCGATGAACTTGCCTGCCGCCGTCGGTGCCGGAACCGGAATCTGGCAATTCATCACCGACACCGCCGTCTGCGCGAAAGCCGGGCGGATGGTCAGCGCGGCCGACACGCCGACCGCGCCCAGCGCCAGCATCTTGCGCCGTGTCGGGATGGTTTCTTCCGTTTCCGCCGGGTTGCCGGCGGGAATGTCGCTCTTTTCCATGACGCGCGCATAACCCAATGAGCCGGCAAGGAAAAGCAAAAGACCAGAGCCAGTGCGCGGCTTCCCGCTTTGGGACATTCGCGGGGCGGAGGTTAATCACCGTAAACAGCCTTGCGAATCCCGCTCGCTTCGTGCGACGCATCGCGGCGATGTTCGACCGCCTCTCCAGCCTCGTTATCGCGCTGACGCTGGTCGCCATCGCGGCGATCTTTGCGACGCTGTCCGGAGGCGACCCGTTGTCGATCGCGATCATGGCGCTGGCGGGCTTCATCGCGGCCGCAACCGTTTACAGCGCGCTTCCGGCCCCGCTCCCCGATGCAAAGGACAACGCCGCGCAACCCACCGTCGCACCGATGCCCTCGCTGTTGCGCCATCCCGATTTCGCGCATTGGGTCGACCAGGAAAAGGAACCTTTGCTCGGTATCGCCGACAATATCGTCACCATCGCCAACGACGCGGCGATCCGCCTGCTCGGCCGGCACATCGTCGGCGCCGACGTCCGCACCGCGATCCGCCACCCTGCGGCGACCGACCGGCTGTCACGGATCGACGACGGCACGCCATTCGAAATGGTGAATCTCGTCGATTTCCCGCGCCCCGGGGCGCGGTGGACAATGCGGATCGCCGCCTTGTCGGGCCGCGAATATATCGTGTTCCTGTCCGACCGGTCGGAAATCGACGCCGCCGACCGGATGCGCTCCGATTTCGTCGCCAACGCCAGCCATGAACTGCGCACGCCGCTCGCCGCGATCCTTGGCTATGTCGAAACGCTGCAGGACATGAACGGCGAGACCGACGGACCGACGCGCAGCCGTTTCCTGTCGATCATCCACCGCGAGGCGGGACGGATGCAGCAACTGGTCATCGACCTTCTGTCGATCTCGCGCGTCGAGGCCGACCGCTTCCGCCGCCCGACAACGCCGGTCGACCTGACCGCGATCGTCGGGACGACCATCACACAGCTTCGCGACAGCGAACAGGCGCGGGCAAAAGATATCGTCGCAAAGCTGGGCGACGAGCCGCAGCCGATGCTGGGTGACGAAGCGCAATTGGGGCAGCTTGCGCACAACATCATCTCGAACGCGATGAAATATGGCCACGCAGGCACCCCGGTGACGGTCGAGCTGGCGCGCGAGGGCCGCCGGGTCCGGCTGTCGGTCAGCGACGAGGGCGACGGCATCGCGCCCGATCACCTGCCGCGCCTCACCGAACGTTTCTATCGCGTCGACGAGGCGCGCAGCCGCTCGGTCGGCGGCACAGGGCTCGGCCTCGCGATCGTCAAGCACATCGGCGAACGCCATCAGGGGCAACTCGATATCGCGAGCGAAGTCGGCAAGGGAACGCAGGTTTCGGTGACTTTTCCGCTCCGCAGCGACGGCTGAAAATGAGCGGGCAAAAAACGCGACTCCTTGCCGAACCTTGACTTTTCGAACCGGAAGGCCCATCTTCATCGGGCTATCGTCGCCTGCGACGGATTTTTTTGCCTGATTGGCGGACACTTCCATCTTCACGCTACTTGGCGCCATCGGCACAGGGCCGATGGTAACTCCGATTCCGTGAAAGGAACGACCCCATGCCCATCGGCACCGTAAAATTCTTCAACACCGAAAAAGGCTATGGCTTCATCGCCAACGAGGATGGTTCGGGCGACAGCTTCGTCCACATCACCGCCGTCGAACGCGCCGGGATGGCGACGCTGAACAAGGATCAGCGCGTGTCCTACGACCTGGAAACCGACCAGCGCGGCAAGGTCGCTGCGGTCAATATCCAGCAGGCCTGATCCTTCCAGGTCGGACGCGGCGGGCTCGATGCGAATATTTCGTATCCGGCCCGTCGCAGCCGACGTCCATCAACCGAAAATATAACAAAACTACAGGATATTATGAACTTCAAACTGAATGCTTTTCCTTCCCTCCTCCGGCCCTATTCCGCCATTGATGCGCGGGCCGAAAAGACGGCGCGGCGGTCGCCGACGCTCTCACGGCGCGAACTCAAGCGCCTCATCGCACAGATGATCGACTGAGCTTCAGGCTCGTCTGAACGGCGCAATCGCCACATGGCGCCGCATCAATCGATGCGGCCCAGCAGCTCCCCGATCTTGCCGAATATCTCGTCGATCTGCGTCTTTCCGACGATCAGCGGCGGCGACAGCGCAATGATGTCGCCCGTCGCCCGCACGAGCAGCCCATTATCGAAACAGGCATGGAACAGCTCCATCGCGCGCGCCGTCGGCGCGCCGGGGCGCGGTTCGAGCTCGATCCCCGCGACAAGCCCGGTCGTGCGGATGTCGATGACATGGCGTGCGCCCTTCAGGCTGTGCGCCGCATCCTCCCAATAGGCACCAAGTTCGAGAGCACGGTCGAACAATCCGTCGCGGGCATAAAGATCGAGCGTCGCGAGCCCCGCGGCGCTCGCCAGCGGGTGCCCCGAATAAGTATAGCCGTGGAACAGCTCGATCCCGCCCGGCACGCTGTCGATCACCGCGTCGTGCAATTCGCGCTTCACCGCGACCGCGCCCATCGGCACCGCGGCGTTGGTCAGCCCCTTGGCCATGGTAATGATATCGGGCGTCACGCCCCATTGCTCTGCCGCGGTCGCGCCGCCGACGCGGCCGAAGGCGGTGATCACCTCGTCGAAGATCAGGATGATGCCGTGTCGGTCGCAAATATCGCGCAGCCGCTGGAGATAGCCGACCGGCGGGATGAGCACGCCCGTCGAACCCGCCATCGGCTCGACGATTACCGCCGCGATCGTATCGGCGCCGTGCAGGTCGACAAGCCGCTGCAGGTCGTCGGCGAGTTCTGCGCCATGCTCAGGGAACCCGCGCGTGAAAGCGTTGCGCTCGATATCGTGCGTATGGCGCAGATGATCGACGCCCGGCAGCCCGCCGCCGAAGGCGCGGCGGTTGTTGACGAGCCCGCCGACGCTGATCCCGCCAAAGCCGGTACCATGATATCCGCGTTCGCGCCCTATCAGCCGGGTACGCGTCCCCTGCCCCTTCGCCCGCTGGATGTTCAGCGCAATTTTCAGCGCCGTATCGACCGATTCGGACCCGCTGTTGGTGAAGAATATCCGGTCGAGCCCGTCAGGCATCAGCGCGGCGAGCCGCTGCGCCAGTTCGAACGGGAGCGGGTGCCCGAGCTGGAAGGTCGGCGCGAAATCGAGCGTCGCCGCAGCCTGCACGATCGCGTCGGTTATTTCCGACCGGCAATGCCCGGCATTGCTGCACCACAGGCCCGACGTCCCGTCGAGCACCGCACGCCCGTCGCTGCTCTGGTAGAACATGCCGCTCGCCGACACGAGCTGGCGCGGGTTCGCCTTGTACGACCGGTTCGCGGTGAATGGCATCCAGAAGGACGCCAGTTGGTCGTTGTCACCCCTCATGCCCTCATCTCCTTCGGCGCTTTCCGCGATCGTTGCCAACCTTGCCGACGACGCGGCTTCCGGGTCAAGCCCGCTCGTGCAAGGATGAAGGCGCGACGATTTGGCGCAAGCAAAGAAACGAGCATCAATTCATACCGGAAATGGCTGAATAGCGTCCCCCTCTGGCGCTTCGTCGAACCTTGCGATAGGCTGGCGCCTCCACAACGGGCCGACTCCTCGGCCCAATCGGGGGCTCATGTCAGTCAATCTGGAACAATGGATCAGCGACCATAATATCGACGAAGTCGAATGTATCGTCCCCGACATCAACGGGGTCCAGCGCGGCAAGGTGCTGCCGGCCAAGAAGTTCCTGTCATCGGTGAAGGACAAGTCGCTGCGCATCCCGGGCAGCGTCTTCATCTGCACGATCGATGGCCACTATCCCGACGATATCGACGATATCTGGGACAAGGATCCCGACAAATATCTGATCGCCGATCCCGAAACGATCTGCGTCGCGCCGGGCTTCACCTCGCCCACCGCCTTCGTGATCGCCGATGCCTTCAACGGCGACGGCACCGAGGTCGATATTGCACCGCGGACGATCCTCAAGAAGGTGCTCGGACTGTACGAGGAAAAGGGCTGGAAACCCATCATCGCGCCCGAGGTCGAATTCTATCTCGTATCACAGAACGCCGATCCCGATTTCCCGCTGACCCCGCCGGTCGGCCAGTCGGGGCGCAGCGAGACGGCGAGCCAGCCCTATGGGCTCGAGGCGATGAACGAATATGAGGATATCATCGATCATATCTATGACGATTGCGAGCTGATGGGGCTCGATATCGACACAATGATTCACGAAATGGGCGCCGCGCAGCTCGAGGTCAATTTCGAGCATGGCGACCCGCTCCGCCTCGCCGACGAGGTTTTCCTGTTCAAGCGCGTCGTGCGTAACGTCGCGAAGCAGCATAATGTCTATGCCACCTTCATGGCGAACCCGATGGCCGGACAGCCGGGCAGCGCGATGCACATCCATCAGTCGGTCGTCGATGCCACGACCGGCAAGAATCTCTTCTCGACCGCCAACGGCCGCGATAGCGCTATGTTCCGCAGCTATATCGCCGGGCTCGTGCGCTATATGCCGCAAATCTCGCCTTTGTGGGCGCCCAATGTGAACAGCTTTCGCCGCATGCGCCCCGACAGCGCGGCGCCGATCAACGTCCAGTGGGGCGAGGACAACCGCTCATGCGGCTTCCGGGTGCCGATCTCCGACAAGAACAACCGACGCGTCGAAAACCGCCTGCCGGGCGCCGACAGCAATCCCTATCTCGCGATCGCCGCCTCACTGATCTGCGGCTATATCGGCATGGTCGACCGCATGGTGCCGGCCAAACCGATCACCGGCAGCGCCTATAACCGCGCGCGCACGCTGCCGCGCACACTGGAGGCCGCGCTCGACCGCTTCGCATCGTGCAAAAAGGTCCGCAACCTGCTCGGCGACGATTTCTTCGAAATCTTCTTCGCCGTGAAGGATCACGAGCTGTTCAATTATCAGTCCGTCGTGTCGAGCTGGGAACGCGAACATCTGCTGATGCGGGTCTGACCCGCCGCCCGGCCATGACCGATCCGCTGAACAACAGCTATTACGCCGTGACCGCGCATATATGGCGGCCCCGCGCGTTCGAAGGCGACCTGGAATGCGACGTCGCGGTTATCGGCGGCGGCTTCACCGGCCTGTCTGCCGCGCTCGCCTGCGCCGAAAATGGTTTTTCGGTCATCCTGATCGAGGCCGAGCATATCGGTTTCGGCGCATCGGGCCGCAACGGCGGCCAGCTCATTCCCGGCCTGCGCTGGACAGCATCCGAACTGGAGGCCGAATTCGGCCGCGAACGCGCCGACGCGCTCTTCGACCTGTGCTGGCGCGACAATCGCGTACAGGCGCGGATCGCGAAACATCGCATAGATTGCGACCTGAAGTCGGGCCATCTTGAAGCTGCGTGGACGCCGAAAGATTTCGACACGATGAAGCGCGAGGCCGATTATCTCGCCGCACGCTTCGGCTATACAAGCGATGTCGTGGCGAAGGCGGACATGGCCGATCATATCGCAAGTCCGCTCTATCACGGTGGCATCCACGATCCTCAAGGCGGTCATTTCCACCCGTTGAACTATGCGATCGGACTCGCGCAGGCGGCCGTGGCTGCTGGCGTGCGGTTCGTCGAGGGGGAGCGCGTCCATCGGATCGCCGAATTCAGCGACGGATCGAACGAGTTGTTCACAACCCGAACCATCGTGGGCGCCCGCTACGTCATCGACGCAACCGATAGCTGGATCGGCGACGTCGAACCCGACCTTGGCCGCTACACCGTGCCGATCATGAACTATAATATCGCAACCGCACCGCTCGCGAACGCCAGCGAATTGCTCCCGACCGATGCCGCCGTCGCCGACAGCCGCTTCGTACTCAACTATTTCCGCCTCTCCGCCGACAAGCGGCTGATCTTCGGCGGCGGCGAGCGCTATTCGCAAACCCCGCCGCGCGACATTTCAGCCTTCGTACGGCCGTTCATGGCAGAGGTATTCCCGCAAATCGCCGACGCTCCGATCGACTATGGCTGGGGCGGCGCGGTCGCGGTGACGATGAACCGGCTGCCGCATATCGGGCGGCGAGGAAACGTCTTTTACGCGCATGGCTTTTCGGGTCATGGCGCCTTGGTGACCACGACCGCCGGCGAACTCGTCGCCGAGGCGCTCGCCGGCACCGCCGAACGCTTTGACGTGCTGGCGAGCCTGCCGTCGCAGCCCTTTCCGGGGGGCAAATGGCTGCGGCGGCCCCTCGCGACGCTCGGGCTCCTCTATTATGCTATGAAGGACAGGCTCGGATGATATCCGGCTCCGCCATCGCCCGCGTCGCCGCGAACGAAGCCGAGCGCTTCCGCGCCGCCAACCCGCGCGCCCTGGCCCATCATGCGGCGGCGAGCGGCTGGTTCCAGTCGGTTCCGTTCCACTGGATGAGCGACTGGCCCAGCCCGGTGCCGATCGTCGCCGCTTCGGCAAAGGACGCGACGCTGACCAGCATCGACGGCCAGCGCTACGACGACTTCTGCCTCGGCGACACCGCCAGCCTGTTCGGCCATTCGCCCTCCGCCCTCGCCGCCGCGCTTGCGAAGCAGGCCGGCGAAGGCTTGAGCTACATGCTCCCCACCGAGCGAGGCGCGGTGCTCTCCGCGAAGCTCGCCGCGATGTTCGGCCTCCCGCAATGGCAGGTCACGACGACCGCCAGCGAGGCCAATCGCGCGGTCATCCGCTGGTGCCGCGGGATCAGCGGACGAGCGAAAATCCTGACCTTCAACGGCGCCTATCACGGCGCGGTCGACGACGCCTTCGTCGACCTCGAGGGCGGTGTGCCGGCGATGCGATCGAGCCTCGTCGGCCAGGTCCACGACCTTCGCGACAGCACGACAGTCATCGAGTTCAACGACGCGGAAGCGCTCGCAATTGCGCTGCGCGCCGGCGACATCGCCTGCGTCCTCGCCGAGCCGGTGATGACCAATGTCGGGATGGTCCGCGATGCCCCCGGCTTCCTGTCGACGCTCCGCGCTCTCTGCGACAAGACCGGCACGCTGCTCGTCTTCGACGAAACCCACACGATTTCGTCGGGATATGGCGGTCATAGCGTCACGCACGGCCCATCGGCCGATTTCATGGTCGTGGGCAAGTCGATCGGCGGCGGCGTCCCTTGCGCCGTCTACGGTTTCAGCGCCGGGGTCGCCGACCGTATGGCGGCGCTCAACCGCACGCGCCCGTCCGGCCACAGCGGCATCGGCACCACCCTCTCCGCCAACGCGCTGGCGATCACCGCGATGGACAGCATGCTGGGCGACGTCATCACGCCCGCCGCCTACGACCATATGCTCCGCGGCGCCGCGCGGCTCGTTGCCGGTCTTGAACAGGAAATCGCGAACGCCGGCCTCGACTGGCACGTCACCCAGGTCGGCGCGCGCGTCGAATTCCTGACCTGCCCCACCCCGCCGCGAAACGGTGGTGAGGCCAGGGCGGCGATGCACCCCGAACTCGAAGCCGCGATCCACCTCTTCCTGGCAAACCGCGGGATTTTGCTGGCGCCCTTCCACAATATGATGTTGGTGAGCCCGGTCACGTCGGACGAACAGATCGACCGGCTCGTCGGCGCGTTCGCCGACTGCACAAAAGCATTGAAGGAGTAGAGGGGCCATGTCGAAATCATCGGGCGTCATCGCGCCACGATCGGAAGCGGAAGCCTTTTTCAAGGCGAACCCCGACGTCGATTCGATCGAGATGATCTACACCGATTTCGGCGGCGTCCCGCGCGGCAAGCGGCTGCGCCAGCATGAGGTGCTCGCCGTCTATGACAGCGGCCGCATGTTCCCCGGCTCGATCACCGTCGTCGACATCACCGGGCAGGACACGGTCGAAACTGGGCTCGTGTGGGAGGATGGCGACGCCGACCGTTCGATGAAACCGATCCCCGGCACGCTCGTCCACACGCCGTGGGGCGGCGATCATGCCGCACAGTTCCTCGTCGATTTCTACGAGCTCGACGGCACCCCGCACGACCTCGATCCGCGCCACGTCCTCGGCCGTGTCATTGATCGCTATACCGCCGACGGCCTCACGCCCGTGCTCGCGGTCGAGCTCGAATTCTACCTCGTCGATCCGCGCCGCGCGCGCGACGGCAAGGTTCGCCCTGCCCGCCCGGCGTACAGCCGCGACACGCCGCGCAATGTCGAAGTCTATGGCCTGCGCGAACTCGACGATTTCCGTCCCTTTTTCGACGCGCTCTATGCGGCAACCGATGTGCAGGGCCTGCCGCTCGAAAGCGCGATTTCAGAATTCGCGCCCGGGCAGTTCGAACTGACTTTGCGCCACAAGCCCGATGCGCTCCGCGCCTGCGATGACGCCATCATGTACAAGAGGCTCGTCAAGGCGATCGCCCAGCAACAGGGGCTCGAGGCGACCTTCATGGCCAAGCCGTTCGCCGATCAGGCGGGCAGCGGCATGCACATCCACGTCTCGGTCGACGACGACAAGGGCGCCAACATCTTCGCCAGCGACGACCCCGAGGGCACGCCTGCGCTGCGGCACGCGATCGGAGGCATGATTGGCAGCGTCGGCGACGGCTTCGCGCTCTTCGCCCCGCATGCGAACAGCTACCGCCGCTTCAAGGCGAACAGCTATGCCCCCGTCGCGCCGACCTGGGGCGTCAACAACCGCACCGTATCCTTCCGCATCCCCGCCGGCCCGCCGCCGAGCCGCCATGTCGAACACCGCGCCTGCGGCGCCGACGCCAACCCCTATCTCGCCGTCGCGGCGGTCCTTGCCGGCATGCATCATGGCATGGTTACAAAGGCCGATCCGGGCACGGCGGTTGTCGGCAACGGGTACGACCGCGACAATTCGGGCGACGACAAACCGCCGTCGAACTGGTTCGCCGCGGTCGATCGATTCCACGCTTCCGACCTGATGCGCGACTATCTCGGCGATCGCTTCGTCGACATGTTCAGCACCGTGAAGCGGGTCGAACAGGATAATTATTTCAGCGTCGTTCCGACGCTTGATTACGACTGGTACCTGCGCAACGCATGAAAGTTTCAAGGATTCTTGGTGCAGCGCAAAAAAGCACTTTTCAAGCCGGCTTTATTGAGTCAGCTTGACGTCACAAACAGGGAGGCTGCACATGGATCCGATTGAACTGATCAAGCAAACCCGGGGACGCCGTTCGCTGCTTCAGGCGATGGGCGTAGCCGCCATCGGGATCAGCTTTGGCGGGCTCGCCGCATGCAGCAAGGGCGAAGGCAAGAAGCTCGCGAACGGCGAGGAGGCCAAGCTCAACTTCTACAACTGGGACACCTATATCGGCGAGAATACGCTCGACAATTTCAAGGAAGCGACCGGCGTCGACGTCACGATGGACCTGTTCGACAGCAACGATGTGCTGTTCGCCAAATTCAAGGCCGGCAACCCCGGCTATGACGTGATCGTTCCGTCGAACGATTTTGTCGAACGCATGGCAAAAGCCGGCATGCTCATGCCGCTCGACCATGCGCAAATCCCGAACAAGAAGAATATCGATCCGGCCTACATCAACGTCGAATATGACCTGCAGCGCAAATTTTCGATGCCCTACACCTGGCTCGCGCTCGGGATCGGCTACCGCAAGTCGAAGGTTTCGTCGCCGCCTGACAGCTGGAAAGTGCTGTTCGACAGCCCCGAATATGCCGGCCGCATCGCCTGGCTGTCGGAGGCCGGCGACATGTTCCGCCTTTACGGCAAATATCTCGGCAAATCGGTCAACGCGCTGACGCCAGCGGACATTGCGACGATCGAAAAGATGATGATCAAGCAAAAACCCAATGTGAAGAAATTCCACGAGGATGACGGGCAGGATTTGCTGCTCAAGGGCGATTGCGACGTCGTGCTCGAATATAATGGCGACATCGCGCAGGCGATGGTCGAGGACAAGGACCTCGATTTCGTCATCCCGAAAGAAGGCAGCCAGCTCAACTCCGACAATCTGTGCATCCCGAAGGGTGCACCGCATCCGAAGAATGCGCACGCCTTCATCAATTATATCCTCGACGCCAATGTCGACAAGGAAATCACCGAGACGATTCTCTACCCGACGCCCAATGCTGCTGCAAAGGCGCTGATGCCCGACAGCTACAAGAACAACCCTGTCATCTTCCCCCCCGCCGAGGCGCTGGCCAAATGCGAATATGCGCGCTTCAACCCCGAGTTGCAGCCGCTCTACGAGGAAGCCTTCACGCGGGTTCGGGCAGCTTGACGAGCTGAGGGAGGCATCGGGGGGTGGCCGAACAGGACTGGAAAGCGAACAAGGGGGTCTTCGCGGCGGTGTCGCTGCCGACGCTCTTCTGGATCATCCTCTTCTTCCTCGTGCCCATGGCGATCGTGTGGGCCTATAGCTTCGGCGAGAACAGGGGCCTGACCGATATCGCGATTTCGGGCACGCTCGAAAACTACAAGCGTGCGACCGAGTGGCTCTATCTCACTATTTTCGGCAAGAGTTTCGCGGTCGCGGCGCTCGTTACCCTCATATGCCTGATCGTCGGCTTTCCCGTCGCGATGGCGATTACCTTTGCCAGCGAGAAATGGCGGCCGTGGCTGCTGCTCGGCATCATGTTGCCCTTCTGGACCAACCTCCTGATCCGCACCTATGCGCTGATGATGCTGCTTGGCACACAGGGCTTCGCGAACAAGGGACTCGGCGCACTGTGGGAAGGGGCAAGCTGGCTCAAGACCCTCGTCGGGCTGCAACCGCTGCCGACGTGGGAGCCGGTGCAGCTTCTCTTCAACAATTTCGCGGTCGTCTTCGGTCTCGTCTATGTCCACCTGCCCTTCATGGTGTTGCCGCTCTATGCCGCGCTCGACCGGCTCGACCGCAGCCTGATCGAGGCGAGCCTCGATCTGGGCGCAGGCCATTTCCGTACGATCATGCGGATCGTCGTTCCGCTCGCCGCGCCGGGCATCATCGCGGGCGTGATGATCACCCTGATCCCCGCGCTCGGCGCCTATCTCACTCCCGACCTGATGGGCGGAACCGATAGCCAGATGATCGCCAATGTGATCGAGCGCCAGTTCAAGAAGGCCAACGACTGGCCCTTCGGCGCCGCCCTCTCCTTCTTGCTGATATACGCAATGTTCGCGCTGATCGCGATCCAGTCGATGCGCAAAAAAGTGCCGGAGGTCCGCTGATGGCCCTCTTCGCCCGCCGCCCGATCGCGCCGCTCGAATATAGCCGGACGCTGTGGATGCGCCTGTGGGTCGGGGCGGTGATGGCCTTTCTCTATGCGCCGCTGATCGTGCTGATGATTTTCAGCTTCAATGACAGCAAACGCAACGTCGTGTGGCGCGGCTTCACCACCAAATATTATGAGAAAGCGCTGGGCAACGACCAGCTGGTCGAGGCGCTGCTCAATTCGTTGACCATCGCGGCGCTCGCGACGATCGTCAGCCTTGTGCTCGGCACCGTCGCTGCGGTGATGCTCTGGCGCTTCCGCTTTCCGTTGAAGGGCGCGGTCGACGGCACCATCTCGCTGCCGATCATCGTCCCCGAAATCTGCCTCGGCGTCGCCTTCCTGATGTTCTTCGCCGCGGTCGGCTGGCCGACCGACCTCGTCTGGCCGTTCAACCTCGGCGCGATCACTATCGCGCACATCACCTTCTGCTTCCCCTTCGTCACGATGGTCGTCCGGTCGCGCCTCGCGACCTTCAACCGCGAACAGGAAGAAGCGGCGAAGGATCTCGGCGCGAGCGAATGGCAGGTGTTCCGCGACGTATTGATCCCGCACATCAAGCCCGCGCTCGTCGCCGGCGCCCTCTTGTCCTTCACGCTCAGCCTCGACGATTTCGTCATCACTTACTTCACCAGCGGCCCCGACACGATCACCTTCCCGGTGAAAGTCTATTCGATGGTCCGCTTCTCGGTGACGCCCGAGGTCAACGCCGCCTCGACTTTGCTCATCATCCTGACCGTCGCCCTCACGTTCGTCGCCCTGAAGGCGCAGGGCGTAAAAGCCATTGCGGAAACCCACTGACCATGACCGATCCCGCCAAGCCGATCATCCAGATCCAGAATGTCTCGAAACGCTTCGGCAGGGTCACCGCGGTCGACAATGTCAGCCTCGACATCAACGCGGGCGAATTTTTCGTTCTGCTCGGCCCGTCGGGTTGCGGCAAGACGACGCTACTGCGCATGATCGCGGGGTTCGAATTGCCGACCGAAGGGCGTATCCTGATCGACGGACAGGATATGGCGGGCATCCCGCCGAACAAGCGCCCCGTGAACATGGTGTTCCAGAGCTACGCCGTCTTCCCGCACATGAGCGTCGCCGACAATGTCGCCTATGGCCTCAAGATCGCCGGCGTGAAGGGCGGCGAGGTCAAGGACCGCGTCGCCGAGGCGCTCGAACTCGTCAAGCTGGGCGGGTTCGAAAGCCGCATGCCCGACCAGATGTCGGGCGGCCAGCGCCAGCGCGTCGCACTTGCGCGCAGCCTCGTGATGCGGCCCAAAGTCCTGCTGCTCGACGAACCGCTGTCGGCGCTCGATGCGAAGCTCCGCGCGCAGATGCAGTTCGAGCTTTCGGAACTGCAGGAGAAGGTCGGCATTACCTTCGTTACCGTTACCCACGATCAGGACGAAGCCCTGTCGATGGCGTGCCGCATCGGGGTGATCAACAAGGGCGAGGTGGCGCAGCTCGCGACCCCATCGGACCTTTACGAATATCCCGCCAACCGCTTTGTCGCCGACTTCGTTGGCTCGGTGAACATCTTCGAGGGCAAGCTGACGCTCGACGAGCCCGACAAGGCGGCGGTCGACTGCCCCGGTCTCGGCAAGGTCTATCTCAACCACGGCGTCACCGGCCCGCACGGCGCCGACGTCTGGGTCGCGCTGCGGCCCGAGAAAATCTATCTGCACGTCCCCGGCGCGGGCAAGGCAGTCACGGCGGCGGCACAGGACGCACCCGACGGACACAATTTCGCGCGCGGCAAGATCAAGGGCATGTCCTATCTCGGCGACATCACCCTGTTCGAAATCGAGCTGGAAACCGGCGCGCGCATCCGGGTCTCACGCCCCAACCTCTCGCGCCACGATCAGGAAGACTTCACTTGGGACGACAAGGTCAGCATGCACTGGCGCGCCGACAGCCCGGTCGTCCTGCTGGGCTGACCGCCACGCCGCAACAAACGCTTTCCTACATTGTTTCGGTGTGAGAGCCTCCGTCTTGGCTCTTTCTCCCCGTCTATTTGGGCCGCGTCGCCCATCGGCTTAAAGCGGCAAAAGAGACATTATCGACGCGCGCGTCCGTATCCTTTGTCTCTTTAAGGCCACAAAGGACACAGTTTCGATGCGTACATGCGGGTCTTTTGTGGCTCTAAGGCAAGCTGGCACGATATTTCCTTCGCCACCCTCGAACGAGGCAAGTGGCTCGTTCGATTTGATCCGGGGGCCATGACTTCGCCGCCGCAATGGATCCCGGATCAAGTCCGGGGCGATGAGATTAATGAGCCGCCTTCTTTCCCGGCAACAGGTGAAGCACGCCGACGATCACGCCCCCCAGCACCAGCCCGAACACGCCAGCGCCGCCCGCGTTGATCAGCCACTCCCAAACGCCCGCCCCGGGCAGGCCGCCCGCAACCGAGTGCGCGAAATCGTGCAGCCCATGTCCGATATTGCCGATATGATATTCGTCGAGGCCGTGGAGGAATATCTGCCCGCCGACCCACAGCATCGCCGCGGTGCCGATCAACGCCAACGCCGACAGCAGCTTGGGCATGAAGGACACGAGTCCACGCCCGATCGCCTTGCGGGCCGCATTGCCTTCCTTCGCCATGTGCAGGCCGATGTCATCCATCTTCACGATCAGCCCGACGACGCCGTAAACCGCGATGGTGATCGCGATTGCCACCACCGCGAGCGTCGCGGCACGCATCGCGAAATGTTCGTCGAGCACCTCGTTCAATGCGATCACCATGATCTCGGCCGACAGGATGAAGTCGGTGCGCACCGCGCCCTTCACCATCGCCTCTTCATGATCCTGGTCGGCGACGATCGCAGCATCCTCGACAAGGCTCGTCTTGTCCTTCTGTAGCGAATGCAGCACCTTTTCTGCGCCCTCGAAGCAGAGATAGGCGCCGCCGATCATCAACAGCGGGGTGATCGCCCATTGCGCGACCGCCGACAGCAGCAGTAGCGCGGGCAGGATCAACACCAGCTTGTTGAAGATCGACCCCTTGGTGATCCGCCAGATGATCGGCAGTTCGCGGTCGGGGGTGAAGCCGGTGACATAGCGCGGCGTCACCGCAGTATCGTCGACGACGACCCCCGCCGCCTTGACCCCGGCCTTCGACGCCGCGGCGCCGATATCGTCGATGCTCGCCGCGGCGACCTTGGCGATGGTCGCAATGTCGTCGAGCAGGGCAAAAAGGCCGGAGGGCATAAGGGTTTGGTCTTTCCTGTTTAGAGCGCGCGGAGTTTCGGCATCACCTCATCGAGAGATTTGCGGATGATGGCAACCATCTCGTCGATCTGTTCGGTAGTGATGACCAGCGGCGGACACATGACCAGGCTGTCGCGGATGCCGCGCACCATCAGTCCGTTCGCGATGCAGGCATCGCGCGCCATCGGTCCCGCCGTTCCTTCGGACCCGCCGAAGCGGGCGCGGGTGTCCTTGTCGGCGACAATCTCGACCGCGCCGAGGAGCCCGACCGAGCGCGCCTCGCCGACGAGCGGATGGTCGTTCAGCGTCGCCAGTGCCTTCGCCAGATGCGGCCCGGTGACACTGCCGGTCCTCTCGACGAGACCCTCGCGTTCGATGATCTCGATATTCTTGAGCGCGACGGCCGCCGCGACCGGATGGCCCGAGTAGGTGAAGCCATGGACGAAATCGCCACCGGTCTTGAGCACGTCGACGACGTGGCTCGCGACCGCGGTCGCCGAGATCGGCAGGTAACCCGACGACAGCCCCTTCGCCATCGGCATCAGGTCGGGCGTGAAGCCCATCGTTTCATGCCCCCACATCTTGCCGGTGCGCCCGAAACCGCAGATCACCTCATCAGCGACGAGCAGCAGGCCATATTTGCGGACGACCGCCTCGACCTTCGGCCAATATCCCTTGGGCGGAATGATGACGCCGCCCGCGCCTTGTACCGGCTCGCCGATGAAGGCGGCGCAATTTTCGGGGCCGACCTCGATGATCTTGTCCTCGATCGCCTGGACGCAGGCGTCGCAGAACTCCTCCTCGCTCATCCCCTGCCCTTCGCCGAAATAATAGGGCTGGCGGACATGCTCGACGCCGGGGATCGGCAAATCGCCCTGCGCGTGCATCGCCTTCATGCCCCCAAGCGAGACGCCCGCGACGGTCGAGCCATGATAGGCGTTCCAGCGGCTGATGAAGACCGTGCGTTTGGGCTCGCCCTTGGTCTTCCAATAGTGGCGCACCATGCGGAACACCGTATCGTTCGCTTCGCTGCCCGAAGCGTTGAAGAAGATGTGCGGCAGGCGGTTTCCAGTCAGTTCGGCAATCTTGGCCGCAAGCAGCACCGTCGGCGGCGTCGCGGTCTTGAAGAAGGTGTTGTAGAAGGGCAGCTCGCGCATCTGCGCCGCTGCCGCCTCGACCAGCTCCTCACGGCCGTAACCGACATTGACGCACCACAGGCCCGCCATCCCGTCGAGGATGCGGTGGCCGTCGCCGTCGGTGATAGTGCAGCCTTCGGCATGGGTGATGATGCGGCTGCCACCCAGCCGTTCGATTTCGGCCCAGTCGGCCTGTGCGGGAAGGTGGTGCGCGACGTCGAGGCGGCGCAGTTCGGCGATGTCGTGATTGCGAGGCATGGTGAAACTCCTGATGATCTGGAAACGGAAAGAAACCGGATCCGGACAATCAGGGCGAGAAACAGAGCCGCGCGAGATAGCGGTCGTAACGGGTGACGCGCCGGTTCACAGCGCGCCTCGCAGAGCCTGCCCAAGCAGGCGAAAATAGGTCTGGCTTTCGGAATTGCCGTCGACCGCCCATTCGGGATGCCATTGGACGGCGAGCAAGGGCGCCCCGTTCGGCCGCGCGCTGAATGCCTCGACCAGCCCGTCAGGCGCGCGCGCTTCCACCGACAGGCCTTCAGCGAGCCGCCCGATCCCCTGATAATGGACCGAGTTCACGTCGAGCGACGGCGCGCCATAGGCAGACGCCAGCATCCCGCCCTCGACCAGATCGACATGATGCCGATGATCGAACATCGCGTCGAACAGCGTTCCGTCGGGCGTATGGTGGCGCAGCAATTCGCCATTCGTCGCCGTATCGCGCCGCAGCGTTCCGCCGAGCGCGACATTGATGTCCTGAAACCCGCGGCAGATGCCGAACAGCGGCCGCTGCGCCGCGATGACCGCTTCGACAAGGTCGCGCATCATCCGGTCGCGATCGGGGTCGAACGGCCCCTCGCCCTCGCTATCCTCGCCGTAGCGCGCCGGCTCGACGTTCGACGGCGACCCGGTAAGCAATATGCCATCGAGCCGACCGACGATCTCGTCGGCGCGCATATAGTCGGGAAGCGACGGGATCAGCAGCGCCGCGCAATCGGCATGCCGCATCGCCGCCTTGGCATAGCGGTTCATCACCGCCTGCGCATATTCCGCTCCGACTTGCCGGTTGCAGGCGATGATGCCGAGGACGGGACGGGCGGACACGGGCACGAGAATCCTTCAGGAAGCGAGAATACTTGCTGCCGATTTTCTCCGCCCGATGCCAGCGGAAATTATGTCAGCCGTGCTGCCGCGCAAACGCAGCCGCCGCGCCGAACAGCCCCGGCTGCGGATGCGTGATCAGCTTGACGGGCAGCGCCGACATAAAGCCTTCGAAACGGCCCTTCTCGATGAAGCGTTCGGGGAAACCCGACCGGACAAGGCTGTCGCGGATCCGAAGACCAAGGCCGCCCGCGACGACGACGCCGCTCGCACCCTGCGCCAATGCCAGATCGCCCGACACGCTGCCCAGCGACAGGCAGAAACGGTCTACAGCCGCGGCAGCGAGGCTGTCCTCGCCACTCAGCGCATTGGTCCAGATGGCCTTGTCGTCGAGCCGTGGGATCGCGCGCCCTTCGAGCGCCGCCAGCGTTTCATAGATATCGACGATGCCGGGCCCCGAGACGATCCGCTCGATCGACACGCGCCGGTGCCGCTTGCGCAGGCGCGCAAGGATCGCGTCCTCGATGCTGTCGAGCGGTGCGAAGTCGATATGTCCGCCCTCGGTCGCCTGCACCCGGTAGTCGGCGCCATCGCGCCAGACATGCGCGACGCCTAGGCCGGTGCCCGGCCCGATGATGGTAATCGTGCCGGTCGCCGGCAGCGGCTCATCGGGGCCGGTCAATCGCTCGAAATAGCTCTCGTCCGCCTGTGCAACCGCATGGCCCACTGCCTCGAAATCATTGACCAGCACATAGCGATCGACGTTCAGCTTCTCGTTGATCAGCGCAGGCCGGATGATCCAGGGGTTGTTGGTAAAGCGAATGATGTCGCCGCGCGTCGGCCCGGCGATCGCAATGGCAACCGCGCGCGGCAGCGTCCCGCCCTGCTGACGTTCGAAATCCTGCCATGCGGTCTGGAAGCTCGCGTGATCCTTGGTGTGAAGCGTCGTTGCCTCACCCAACGCCACGACGCGCCCGCCGTCGACCTCGGCAATTGCAAAGCGCGCATGCGTGCCGCCGATATCGACCGTGACGATCTGTTCGCTCATGACTCTCCCTTACCGGTCCCGCACGGCCGGTGCGAATGCGAAATGTCGCACAGCTTCGGGCGATGCAACAGGGCATAGCTATGCGCCGACGCTTGCCTTACCGCGCCACCACATATATTTGCGAATCATTCTCAACAAGGAGCGTTGATGTCCGAAGCCCAGACCGCCCCCACCCACGACTGGAACGGCGACAGCGGAAGCCGCTGGGCCGCCAACCTCGAGCGCCTCAACCTGATGCTCGAAGCGTTCGGCCGCGCCGCGATCGAGGCCGCACGGGCACAACCCGGCGAGCACGTAATCGACATCGGTTGCGGATCTGGCACTTCATCCTTCGCGCTCGCCGATCAAACGGGCGCTGCCGGCCATGTGCTGGGCGTCGATATCTCCGAGCAGCTTGTCGACATCGCTCGCTTGGCCACGCCTGCCGGCGCACCGGTCGAATTTCGCTGCACCGACGCCGCGACCGCTCCGCTGCCTGCGGGACGCTTCGACCTTCTCTTCTCGCGCTTCGGCGTGATGTTCTTCGACGATCCGGTCGCGGCGTTCGCGCATATGCGGCAGGCGCTGAAGCCCGGCGGGCGGCTTGCCTTCGTATGCTGGCGCGGCGCACAGGAAAATGACTGGGTGCGGCTGCCGATGGCGGCGATCCGCGATATCGTGGCGCCGGTGCCCGCCGACCCGAACGCACCGAGCCCCTTTGCTTTCGGGGATCGCGGCCGGCTGACCGATATTCTCGAACAGGCGGGCTTTGCCGGGATCGACGTCGAGCCCTTTGACGCGACGATTCCCTACGGCAGCGGCGCCACGTGCGAAGCGGCTATCGACGATGCGCTCGACATGGCGTTTCAGGTGGGGCCCCTGTCGCGCGCGCTGGCCGATCAACCCGACGATATCCGGGCCCGCGCTGCGACAGCCGTTCGCCTGGCCTTTGCCGAACGTCCGGGGGACAAATCCGTCTTGATCGACGGCGCGGCGTGGCTGGTGACCGCACGCAACGGAGCCGCATAAGCGGCAAGTTTACTGGCATTTGGGGAAATGGCGCACCCGGAACGATTCGAACGTCCGACCCTCAGATTCGTAGTCTGATGCTCTATCCAGCTGAGCTACGGGTGCGTGGAGAGGCGCCTTTAAGACCCGTCGCGCGGGGGCGCAACCCCCTATTTCAGCTTTGTGACCGTTCCGCACGATGATTGGCGGCGAACCGCGTCGATTGCCTGAATTTCCGTGGGGTCTTTCAGCAGGATGCGGATCAGCGCGATGCCATGATCCTGATTCGTGCGGACGACCTCGGCGCCTTTGGGCACCGCCTGCCCCGCGCGTGCGACGACGATTCGAAACGGCTTGCCGCCTGCCTCGACATCGTTGCGCACAAAAATCACATCGGTCGCGGCATCGAAAATGCTGAGCGAGGAGTAGCGGCCGGGAACGGGCACGACATCAATCGCGACCGGCCCGTCGGACAGATTATAGGGGCAGCTCGAATAGGCGAGGTCGGGGCTCGGTCGCACCACCGGCTGACGCTCGGGATTCGCGAGATTGCCATAGGACATCTGGTTGATACCGCCCTGCCCCAGCCGCTCGATCGCGACATTCATCAGGCCATAGGGAATCGCCCGGATCGCGGTGTAGGATGTGATTGCCGCGACGATCAGGCCAAAGGCGAGCGGGCCAAGCCAGTTGCGCATCTCAGCAGCCCTCCTTCACGATTTTCGGGAGCACCGCTTTCGCGGGGTCGGCGCGAAACGCCTTGCCGGGATTGTACATCCGCAAGGTCAGGTGAAAGGGCTGCCCTTTCGTCCCCGGCAGCCATGCACCTTCGGCGGGCTTGGCGGGCGCGATGGTGACGCGCCACGTCCCCTCGGCGTCGAGCGCGACATTCGCCCCGTTCACCGACCAGATATTCGCCGGATTGGCGACCAGATAGCCCGCCTCGTCATAGATGGTGACGCTCCACCAGCGCGCGTCGAGCGGCGCGCCCGACAGGCTGTAGCGGCAATTGCCGTCGAGCGGCGCGCCCGCCGCATCGGTCTTTGCCGACCAATAGACGGTTTCCTTCGCCGGAAGCGCGAGCAGCCCCGCGCGCGCCACGGCTGCGCGCGTGACCGGATCGGTCGCTTTGGTGCCAAAGCCGAGCGAGGTCGACCACGGGCCATTGACGATCGCCCCACCGCTGAGGCCGCCGCCGGTTATCGCCCATGCCGCACCGAGCCCCACCGCCAATCCGCCCACCAATGTGATCGTATAGCGGTGCCAGCTCTTCATGCGGTTTGCCCCCGGGTTATTTGCCCTGTTTCAGCGCAGCCTGAGCGGCCGCGAGCCGGGCGATGGGGACACGGTAGGGCGAGGCGCTGACATAGTCGAGGCCCGTCTTTTCGCAGAAATGGATGCTCGGCGCGTCGCCGCCATGCTCGCCGCAGATGCCGAGCTTGACGCTGGGCCGCGTCTTGCGTCCCCGATCCGCCGCGATCTCGATAAGCTGGCCCACGCCCTCGACATCGAGGCTGACGAACGGGTCGGTCAGGAAAATGCCCTTGTCGACATATTGCGTCAGGAAGCGGCCCGCATCGTCGCGGCTGATGCCGATCGTCGTCTGCGTTAGGTCATTGGTACCGAAGCTGAAGAATTCGGCAGTCTCGGCGATCTCGCCCGCCATCAGCGCGGCGCGCGGCAGTTCGATCATCGTGCCGACCAGATAGGCGATCTCGCGCCCCTTTTCGGCGAACACCGCCTTGGCTTGGGCGTCGACCACGGCCTTCATCAGGTCGAATTCGCGCCGCGTCGCGACGAGCGGGATCATCACCTCGGGAATCGGCGCGGCGCCGGTTTCGGCGGCGACGTCGCACGCCGCCTCGAAAATCGCGCGCGCCTGCATCTCGTAGATTTCGGGATAGGTCACGCCCAGACGGCAGCCGCGATGGCCGAGCATCGGGTTGAATTCGTGCAGTTCGTTCGCACGCGCCTTCAGCGCCTCGATGCCCACGCCCGCCGCGGCGGCGACGTCGGCGAAATCCTCTTCGCGCGTCGGCAGGAATTCGTGCAGCGGCGGATCGAGCAGACGGATGGTGACGGGTAGGCCCGCCATCACGCCGAAGATCGCGGCGAAATCGCCGCGCTGTTCGGGGAGCAGCTTGGCGAGCGCCGCGCGGCGGCCGTCCTCGCTATCGGCGAGGATCATCTCGCGCACCGCGGTGATCCGCGCGGCGTCGAAGAACATGTGTTCGGTGCGGCATAGTCCGATACCTTCTGCACCGAAGTCGCGCGCGACCTGCGCATCCTGCGGGGTTTCGGCGTTGGTGCGCACCTTCATGCGGCGGACCTTGTCGGCCCAGCCCATCAAAGTCCCGAAATCGCCGACCAGTTCGGGCAAAAGCGTCGGAACTTCGCCCGCCATCACCTCGCCGGTCGAGCCGTCGAGCGTCAGGATATCGCCCTCGCGCAGTTCGCGGCCCGCAACGCGCAGCACGCGCACATTGCCGTCGATGCTGAGCCCGCCCGCGCCCGAGACGCAGGGGCGCCCCATGCCGCGCGCAACGACCGCCGCATGGCTGGTCATCCCGCCGCGTGCGGTCAAAATGCCCTTGGCGGCGTGCATGCCGTGAATGTCCTCGGGCGAGGTTTCGACGCGAACGAGGATCACCGCCTCGCCCATCGCCGCCGCCTTCTCGGCACTGTCGGCATCGAACATGATCTTGCCCGATGCCGCGCCCGGGCTCGCGGGCAGCCCCTTGGTCAGCACGTCGCGCGGCGCCTTCGGGTCGAGCGTCGGGTGGAGGAGCTGGTCGAGCGCGCCCGGATCGACGCGGCCAACCGCCTCCTCTTCCGAAATCAGCCCCTCGGCGGCCATTTCGACCGCGATACGCAGCGCCGCCTTCGCGGTGCGCTTGCCCGAGCGGGTTTGCAGCATCCAGAGCGTCCCGCGTTCGACGGTGAACTCGATATCCTGCATGTCGCGATAGTGGGTTTCGAGCGTGTCGAAGACGCGGCCGAGCTCGGTGAAGGTCTCGGGCATCGCCTCTTCCATCGACGCCGGCTTGGCCCCCGCCTTTTCGCGCGCGATTTTCGTGAGATATTGCGGCGTGCGGATGCCCGCGACGACGTCCTCGCCCTGCGCGTTGATCAGCCATTCGCCGTACCAGGCGCGTTCGCCGGTCGCAGGATCGCGCGTGAACGCCACACCCGTCGCCGAGGTGTCGCCCATATTGCCGAACACCATCGCCTGCACATTGACCGCAGTGCCCCATTCGCCGGGGATCGAGTTCAGGCGGCGATAGACTTTCGCGCGGTCGCTTTCCCAGCTCGCGAACACGGCGCCGACCGCGCCCCACAGCTGGTCGTTCGGTTCCTGCGGAAAGGGCGCGCCGGTCTCGCGCTCGACGATCGCCTGATATTCCTTGACCAGCGCCTGCCAGTCTTCGGCGGACATTTCGGTGTCGAGGTAGAAGCCGCGGTCTTCCTTGGCGATTTCAAGCGCTTCCTCGAACTCGGCATGGTCGAGCCCCATCACGACGTCGGCGTACATCTGGACGAAACGGCGATAGCTGTCCCACGCGAAACGCGGATCGCCCGACGCTTCGGACAGGCCGACGACGGTCCTGTCGTTGAGCCCGAGGTTGAGGACGGTGTCCATCATGCCGGGCATCGACACGCGCGCGCCCGAACGGACCGAGACGAGCAAAGGATCGGCCGCATCGCCGAATGTCTTGCCGGTGATGCCCTCGATATGCGCGATGCCCGCGGCGACATCCTCGACCAGTCCGGCCGGGAATTGTTCGCCATTGGCATAATAAGCGGTGCAGACGTCGGTGGTGATCGTAAAGCCCGGCGGAACCGGCAGGCCGATCGAGGCCATTTCGGCGAGGTTCGAACCCTTGCCGCCCAGCAATTCCTTCGAACGCTCGGCCGTCGTGGCCGCGCCGCCGAACAAATGCACCATCTTCGTCATCATATGCTCCTGCTGCCCCGGGGAGGAGGTTGCGGCTGGATAGGGTGGAGAATTGTTATCGTCGATTCAGTTTTACTTCGTTCGCTGTAAAGCTGCCGTAGCGTCAGCCCTCGATCTTCGAGAAATCGGCGACGCCATGCACCGCGCCGGTAAAGCGCGACAGCAGGCCGAGGCGATAGGCGCGAACCGCTTCGTCGGGGTCGTTGACCATCACGCCATCGAAAAAGGCATCGATCGGCGCGCGCAACGACGCAAGCGCAGACATCGCATCGGTGAAGCGCTCATCGACGACTGCGGCAGAGGCCTCGGGTTCAGCGGTACGCAGCGCAGCGAGCAACGCGGCATCGGCGTCAGTTGGCGGCGTCGCGGCAGCGGCACCGCTTACCTCGCCCGCCTGCTTCAGGATATTCGCTGCGCGTTTGTAGCCCGCGAGCAGATTGGTGCCGTCCTCGGTCGCCATAAACGCCTGCAACGGCTGCACGCGCGCGAGCAGACGGACGAGATCATCCTCGCCGCCGAGCGCGAACACCGCGTCGATCAGATCATGACGGACGCCGGCTTCGCGCTGCTGGACCTTGAGGCGGTCGGCGAAGAAAGCCAGAAACTCCCTTTCCGATTGGCGATATTCATCGCGGACCTCATTAGCGCGCATCTCGCCATATCGTTTCATCTCATCCGGATTCACGGTCCGATGAGCACGGTCTTCCATGAATTCAAACATGCTCTCGGCCGCTGCCCCTTGCATCTGCGCGAACAATTCTAGGGAATTGAAATAGCCCTCTTCGATCGCCCGTTTTGCATTAGGCACTTCAGAGTTGTCCAAACGCAAATTAAGCCGGGCTGGAAGGAAGGTAGCACGATAGGGCGCCTGAAGAGGAATTCGAAGGCGATTGCAATTTGCCAACGACAGGATGCCAATAGCAGCGCGGCGAAGCGCGTAAGGGTCTTTCGATCCAGTAGGCTTTTCGTCGATCGCAAAGAAGGCGGCAACCGTATCTAGCTTATCCGCCAACGCCACAGCCACCGTCACCGGTGCCGTCGGGACGTCATCGCCCTGCCCGACCGGCTTGTAATGATCGCGGATCGCGTCGGCGACCGCGTCGGGCAGGCCTTCGGCGCGGGCGTAATAGCCGCCCATCAGGCCCTGCAGTTCGGGAAATTCGCCGACCATTTCGGTGACGAGATCGGCTTTCGCCAGCTCCGCCGCCTGCCGCGCGAGCGCGGGGTCGCAGTTGGGGACGATGCCTTCGCTCGCGAGC
The DNA here is from genome assembly GCF_035944815.1 of Sphingopyxis sp. Classification (GTDB taxonomy): domain Bacteria; phylum Pseudomonadota; class Alphaproteobacteria; order Sphingomonadales; family Sphingomonadaceae; genus Sphingopyxis. The sequence goes on along the minus strand of NZ_DASZAU010000004.1, from coordinate 593,484 downwards.
CATTCGGCTAGCTTTGCGACGCGTTCGACCTTGTCGGCGACGGTGCCGAGCTTTTCGTGGAAGGTGATGTTGCCGAGCTTTTCGGCATGCTGCGCCAGCGTCTTCTTCTGGTCCTGTTCCCAGAAGAAGCGCGCGTCCGACAGCCGCGCCGCCAGCACCTTGCGGTTGCCCGCGACGATCTCCGCGCCGCCGTCCTTCGCATCGATATTCGCGGTGCAGACGAAGCCGTTCGCAAGCTTGCCGTCGGCGCCGTTCACGACGAAATATTTCTGGTTCACGCGCGCGGTGAGCTGGATGACCTCGGGCGGGACTTCGAGAAAGGCTTCGTCGAAGCGGCCGAGCAAAGGCACCGGCCATTCGGTGAGCCCGGCATTCTCGATCACCAGCCCCTCGTCCTCGACGAGCGTCAGCCCGGCGTCGGCCGCAGCTTTTGCGGCGCCGTCGCGCACGATCGCCTGCCGTTCCTCATGGTCGACGATGACGTGGCACGCGCGCAGCTTTTCGGCATAGTCCGATGCCGACCCGATGGTGATCTCGCCCGGGCAGTGGAAGCGATGGCCGCGCGTCGCGAAGCCGCTCTCGACGCCGCCGATTTCGCACGGCACCAGCTCTTCACCGAAGATTGCTACGATGCCCGACAGCGGGCGGACCCAGCGCAGGCTTTCGCTGCTCGCGCTTTCCTTGCCCCAGCGCATCGACTTGGGCCAGGCAAAGCCGCGGATGATCGCGGGGATCGCCTCGGCGAGCACTTCGGCTGTTGCGCGGCCGGGCTTGTCGATCACCGCGAAATAGACGCCGTCGCGATCCTCAAGCTGATCCTGCGTCAAGCCTGTCTTGCGAAGGAACCCTTCGAGCGCCTGCGGCGGCGCACTGCTGCGCGGACCTTTCAGCTCTTCGCTGACCGCGTCGGTCGCCTCAGGCAGCCCCTTCGCGATCAGCGCCAGTCGGCGCGGGGTCGACCAGATGGTGAGCTCGCCCGCTTCGAGCCCCGAAGCGCCCAGTTGCGCGCGGAACAGCTTTTCCAGCTCGGCGCGCGCGCCGGCCTGCATCCGCGCCGGGATTTCCTCGCTGCGCAGTTCGAGAAGAAAATCGGTCACAGCGTCCACCCCGGATATTTTGCGGTCCAGTTTTCGGACTGGCTGTCGATCCACGCCTTGCAGCTGCCCTTCGCGAGGTCGCGCACGCGGGCCATATAATTGGCGCGCTCCTGCACGCTGATCACGCCGCGCGCCTGCAAGAGGTTGAAGAGATGGCTCGCCTCGATCGCCTGGTCATAGGCCGCGAGCGGGACGTTCGCCGCGATGGCGCGCTTGCACTCTTCCTCGGCGGCCTTGAAGCCGGCGAACAAGGTGTCGGTGTCGGCGACCTCGAAATTCCATTTCGAGAACTGGCGCTCATTCTCGAGGAACACGTCGCCATAGCTCACCGCCGCAACGTCCCCGACCGCGTCGGAAAAGCGCAGGTCGTACACATTGTCGACATTCTGGATATACATGGCGAGCCGTTCGAGCCCGTAGGTCAGCTCGCCCGCGACGGGTTTGCAGTCGAAACCGCCCATCTGCTGGAAATAGGTGAACTGGGTGACTTCCATCCCGTCGCACCAGACTTCCCAGCCCAGCCCCCACGCGCCGAGCGTCGGCGATTCCCAGTCGTCCTCGACGAAACGGATGTCGTGGAGCAGCGGATCGATGCCGATTGCCGCAAGGCTGCCGAGATATTGTTCCTGCAGGTCGGCGGGCGACGGCTTCAGGATGACCTGATATTGGTAATAATGCTGCAGCCGGTTCGGGTTCTCGCCATAGCGGCCATCCGTCGGACGGCGGCTCGGCTGGACATAGGCGACGTTCCACGGCTCGGGACCGAGGCTGCGCAGCGTTGTCGCGGGGTGGAACGTCCCCGCCCCCACACGCATGTCATAGGGCTGCAAAATGGCGCAGCCGCGTGCGCTCCAATAGTTATGAAGCGTCAGGATCATGTCCTGAAAGCTGAGTGGTGTCTTGTCCGCCCCGTCGGCCACGGCCGCAATTCCTTCGCAGGTGCAAAAATCGCCGCCGCATTGGCCCAGCGGCGGCGCATGGTCAAGGCTCCGCGCCGCTCGCCATGGCGCGAAAACGCGCGCCCTAGTCAGGTCTCCAAAACTTTTTGTCAGGTCTTGTTGACATAGTCAGCGAATCGCGACATATAGTCATGCATACCTGACATAAAGACAGGCAAACATGATGACCCCTAATCCAAGGAGACTAGATATGATCACCCGCACGTTCATCCTCGCCCTCTCGCTTGCCACCGCCGCGATGCCGGCCATCGCCGCCGAAACCGAAAGCACGACCGCGACGGTCCGGGTCGACGACCTCGACCTGACGAAGGCCGGCGATCGCGACCGGCTCGATCGCCGCATCAACAACGCGGCGCGGCGCGCGTGCCGGCCAGATCGCCGCGGCGCCGCCGAAAGCGTAAGCCAGACGGCCTGCATCGCCACCGCGCTGGCCGACGCCGAACGCCAGGCCGGTCGGGCGATCGCCCGCGCGCAGGGCGGAACGCAGCTCGCGCTGTTGATGGTCGAGACCGCACGCTGACCCGCGGGATCGCCATTATGGTTTCGCTCCGGCCGGCCTCCCCGGTGCGGCCGACGACCTGGGCTGGAGCGTCCTCGATCAGGGCGGCGCTCCAGTTCTTGTCCCGCCACCGCCCGTTCGAGCCTTTTTCGCGAAACCGGTCGTTCCGGATCGGCGCAGATAAAAAGCTCCCCTCCCGCGACATTTCGATGTCTATGGGAGGCGAGAACCATGTGGTGACAAAGCTGGCGAGGCGCCAATGAACAACAAACTGAAAGTGCTGCGCGCGATGCGAAACTGGAGCCAGGCCGAACTCGGCGACCGGCTCGACGTTTCGCGGCAGGCGGTGAACGCGATCGAAACGGGGAAATATGACCCGTCGCTGCCGCTCGCCTTCAAGCTGGCGCGGCTGTTCGAAATGCCGATCGAAGAGATTTTCGACGATGGCCATGAGGGACAAGATGATGACAAATGATGTTGCCCGCCCAAGTGCCGCCGCGTTGATCGGCTGGCCGCTCGCGATCATCTTCGGATCGACGATGCTGCTTGGCGGTTTTGCAGGCTATAATCAGGCGACGATCGATAATGGCGGTGCGCCGCTGCCGGCGTGGGTCGGCCCGCTCGCCGCCCTCGCTTTCGGCATCTGTGCCTTTGCCGTCTATCTTCGACGCTATGCGGAGACTTGGCGGCAATGGTCGCCGCGCAAGCGCCGATATTGGCTCGCGATCGGCTTTTCCGCGGTGATCGGCGGAATCGTCGGCGGCTGGATGGTGGCGGACCAGCCCGATGCCAGCGGTCCGGTCACGGCGATGACCAGCGGCGCGCTCAGCCCCGGCTTTGCAATCGGCGCGTCGCTGCTCTGGATCGGCGGTCTCGCGATCGCCATGGCCCTGTACCATCGTTCGGTCGACGATCATGAGGAGCGCGCCTGGCTGTGGGCGTGTGTTGCCGGCTGGTACGCCTTCGTCTTCCCTGCCCCGGCCTGGTGGGTGCTGCATCGCGCCTCGTTGGTGCCGCCGGTCGACATCATGACGCTGTTTGCTTTCTCGCTGATCGTGAACGCTGTCGTGTGGCTGTGGCTCAAATATCGCTGAGCGAAACCCCCTTTTCCTTCCGTCAATTCTCCGGCCATAAGAGCCGATAATGAAAGGCATTTCCCCATGAAGAACTGGTTCAAGATTCTTGCCGCGACCTGCGCCGTCATTCCTTTTGCGCAGTGCGCCGTCATCCCCGGCAGCGATGTCGCCACCGCTGCCGAACCCGCCGCGGCAGCGACCGCCGCGCCGACGACCGATGCCGACCCCGCGCTGTGGGTGGTGAAGGATGCGGATACCACCATCTATCTCTTCGGCACCGTCCATGTGCTGAAGCCCGGGCTCGGCTGGTTCGACGAGGCGGTGAAGACGGCCTTCGACAAATCCGATCAGCTGATGCTCGAAGTCGTCCTCCCCGAAGATCAATCGGAAATGGTGAGCACGATGATGCCGCTGGCGATCGACCAGAGCGGCAAGACGCTGTCGTCGCGGCTCGATGCCGACCAGCTCAAGGCCTATCAGGCCGCACTGGCCAGCGTCGGAATTGCACCGGCCCAGTTCGACATGTTCGAACCCTGGTTCCCGGCGATCACCCTGTCGGTCCTGCCGCTGACCAAGCTGGGTTACGACCCCGAACAGGGCGCGGAAAAGCAGCTCACCGGCTTTGCGAAAAAGGCGGGCAAGCCCATCGCCGGCCTCGAAACGCTGACCGAACAGCTCGGCTTTTTCGATACGCTGCCCGAAACGCAGCAGGTCGCCTTCCTCAATTCGGTCGTCCGCGACCTCGACAAGCTCGGACCGCAGCTCGACAAGATGGTGGTGCTGTGGGCGAAGGGCGATCCCGACGGGCTGGCGACGGCGATGAACGAAAGCATGGCGGCAACGCCCGAACTCGCCAAGACGCTGCTGTGGGACCGCAACGCACGCTGGGCCGACCAGCTCAAGGCGCGGATGGATCAGCCGGGTACCGTGTTCGTCGCGGTCGGCGCCGGCCATCTCGCCGGCGAACATAGCGTCCAGGATTATCTGAAAGCGCGCGGGCTGACGGCGAAACGGGTCAAATATTGACGCGCGAAAAGCCTCTCGCCGGACTTTGGGGTCGCCGCCTTGCGGCGGCCCTGTTGCCGTTGCTGCTCGCCGCATGCGGCGGCGCCGAACCGGGGCCACAGGCGCGCCCGGCGTTATGGCTGGTCGAGGATAGCGACACGCGCATCTATATCCTCGGCACGATGCACGCGCTGCCGCAGGGGACCGACTGGAGCGGCGGCGAGGTCGCCAAAGCGATCGACGCGGCCGACGAACTGGTGATGGAACTGTCGCCCGCCGAACTCGCGGCGGCAGGCGGCGTATTCCAGCAACTCGCGCCGCGCGAAAGCCCGCTCGCCATCGAAAGTCGGCTACAGGGCAAGGCACTGGTCGGCTATCGCACGATCGAGAAGAGTGGGCGCAGTTTCAGCGCCGAAGGGCTCGACGACTGGGCGGTGATGGTCCTGATGGGGCAACGCATCGCGCAGAACGCCGGCCTGTCGCCCACCGATGGCGTCGAAGCCGGGCTGACTGCGCGATTCGAGGCCGCAAAAAAGCCGATCGGCGGCCTCGAGACCGCGCGCGCGCAACTGATGCTGTTCGAAACGCTCGATCCCGCGGCACAGCGTACGCTTTTGACCCGCGCGGCCGAAGAAGCCGATACGGCGGTAAAAGACGTCGGCGCCTTGACCGCCGCATGGGGCCGCGGCGACGTCGCCGCGCTCGAAAAGGTGGTCAACGAAGACATCGACAGCGTTCCCGCGGCGCGCAAGGCGATCATCACCGACCGCAACCGGCACTGGAGCGCATGGACGAAACGGCGCATGGAGCAGCCCGGCACGGTGCTGATGGCGGTTGGCGCCGGCCATCTCGTCAGCACCGACGGTATGCCGGCGATGCTCGAGGCGGAAGGACTGAAAGTGAAGCGCGTGCAATAGCGTGCGCGACGCTTGCCTTTCTGCCGCTTCCCCGCTATGCGCCCGCGCTTCCGTCATGGTCATCCCTGGAGGCGTGGCGGAACTGTGTAACTGTTTCTCGGAGAAATATCATGAGCGATCAGCTGACGCTGACGGCCGAGACGCGCGAACGCGGAGGCAAGGGAGCCTCGCGTGACCTGCGTCGTAATGGCCGCGTTCCCGCCGTTGTCTATGGCGGCAAAGAAGAACCCTTGATGATCCACGTCGAAGAAAAGCTGCTGATGAAGCAGCTGATGACGGGTCACTTCATGAACTCGGTCGTGATGATCGAAGTCGGCGGCAAGACCATCCGCACGCTGCCGAAGGACGTCTCCTTCCACCCGGTCAAGGATCGCCCGATCCACGCCGACTTCCTGCGCATCGCCAAGGGCGCGACCGTCCAGGTCGCGGTGCCCGTCTCGTTCCAGAACGAAGAAGCCTCGCCGGGCCTGAAGCGCGGCGGCGTGCTGAATATCGTTCGCCACGAGCTGGAACTCGTTTGCGACGCGGACAAGATCCCCGACGAGATCGCAATCGACGTGACCGGCTTCGATGTCGGCGATTCGATCCACATCAGCAACGTCACCCTGCCCAAGGGCGTCGAAAGCGCGATCACCGATCGCGACTTCACCATCGCCACCATCGTCGCCCCGTCGGCGCTCAAGTCGAGCGACGGCGACACGACGAAGGATGATGGCGAAGCTGCCGAAGGCGGCGACGAAGCCTAAGCATTTCGGACCGCCCCTCCCCATGCGGGAGGGGCGTTTCCGCCAGACCCGGGAAAGGCACTTTCATGCAGCTCTGGGTCGGCCTCGGAAATCCCGGGCCCCAATATGCGATGCACCGTCACAATGTCGGCTTCATGGCCGCCGACGTCATCGCCGATGTCTATGGCTTCCCGGCACCCGCGAAGAAATTTCAGGGCTGGGTCCAGGAAGGCCGCATCGGGTCGCAGCGCATCCTGCTGCTCAAACCTGGCACCTTCATGAACGAAAGCGGCCGCAGCGTGCGCGCCGCGCTTGATTTCTACAAATTGACGGCAGAAGACGTCACCGTCTTTTACGACGAGCTCGATCTCGCCCCGATGCAGATCAAGGTGAAACGCGGGGGCGGCGCCGCAGGCCATAATGGCATCCGGTCGATGATCCAGCATATCGGCGAGGATTTCCGCCGCGTGCGCATCGGCATCGGCCATCCGGGGCAAAAGGACCGCGTCACGGGTCATGTCCTCGGCAATTACCACAAGAGCGAAATGGAGCCGCTGATCGACCTGCTCGGCGCCATCGCTGCCGAAGCAAAATGGCTCGCCGACGGCGACGATGTACGCTTCCAGAGCGATCTGGCGCTGCGTCTGAACGGCTAGGCCGCCGTAGCTCCATCCGGTTTTGGCCGGTTACCGACGTTTGAATTCTCGTCGCCCTGAACTTGTTTCAGGGACGATGACGCCCGCCGTGCCTTGCGTAAATCAGCTGTGCAGGAAGTGCATCACGTCGCCGTCATGGACCACATAAGCCTTGCCTTCGGCGCGCAGCTTGCCCGCTTCGCGCGCCTTGGCTTCGCCGCCCAAGGTGACATAATCGTCATAGGCGATCGTTTCGGCGCGGATGAAGCCCTTCTGGAAATCGCTGTGGATCTCGCCCGCAGCCTCGGGTGCCGTGGCGCCGGTGTGGACGGTCCAGGCGCGCGCTTCCTGCGGACCGACGGTGAAGAAGGTGATCAGGTGGAGCAGCTCGTAACCGGCGCGGATGACGCGCGCGAGGCCGGTTTCGTGGAGCCCCATCTCTTCGAGGAACTCGAGCCGGTCGGCCATGTCCATCGTTACCAGTTCGCTCTCGATCGCCGCCGAGACGACCACCGCCTGCGCGCCCTCGGCCGCGGCCTTGGCGAAGACCTTTTCGGAGAAGGCGTTGCCGTTCGCGGCGCTGCCTTCGTCGACGTTGCAGACATAAAGCACGGGCTTCGAGGTCAGGAGCTGCGCGGTGCGGAGCACGCGGGCTTCCTCGTCGTCCTTGGGTTCGACGAGCCGTGCGGGCTTGCCTTCGCGGAGCAGGTCGAGCGCCTGCCCCAGCACCGATGCCGCGATTTTTGCTTCCTTGTCGCCCTGCGCGGCCTTTTTGGCAAAGGCGGGAACACGCTTTTCGAGGCTTTCGAGGTCGGCGAGCAGCAGCTCGGTCTCGACCGTCTCGGCGTCGGCTACGGGGTCGACCTTGTTCTCGACATGCTGGATGTCGTCATCCTCGAAGCAGCGCAGGACATGGACGATCGCGTCGACTTCGCGGATGTTCCCGAGGAACTGGTTGCCGAGCCCTTCGCCCTTCGACGCGCCGCGCACGAGGCCGGCGATGTCGACGAAGGCGAGCTGGGTCGCGATGATCTTCTTGCTGCTCGCAATCGCGGCGAGCTTTTCCAGCCGCGCGTCGGGCACAGCGACATTGCCGATGTTGGGCTCGATCGTGCAGAAGGGGTAATTGGCCGCCTGCGCCGCCGCGGTTTCGGTCAGCGCGTTGAACAGGGTGGACTTGCCGACATTGGGCAGGCCGACGATCCCGCATTTGAAACCCATAAAAACTCCGTGAGATTCGGCGCGCGATCGAGCGCGGCGCCACTGTTGCAGCGCCCCCTAGCGCCAAGTCGTGTTCGACGCCAGTCTTTGCCGTTGCGCGCGGTTCAGACTTACGGCTTTATCGCGCCAGCATGACGCCTCGCTTTCTTCTCGCCGCCGCAGTCCTCCTGTCGTTCGGCGCGACCGCCGCGATCGCTGCGCCCGACCGGTTCGAGGAAGGCGTTTTCGTCGAACTCAACCGCTTTCGCAGCGATCCCGCGGCCTATGCCGAATATCTGCGCGACTATCGCCCGCGGTTCGAGGGCAAGCTCCTCGTCGGCGACGACGACAGCGAAATCGACATCATGACGCACGAGGGCGTCGCCGCCGTCGACGAGGCGATCCGCGACCTGCGCCGCGAAACGCCGCTCGTCGAACTCGAATGGAGCGATGCGCTGGCGCGCGCGGCGGCCGACCATGTCGCGGTCCAGTCGCGCTCGGGCGCGGTCGGTCATTATACAAGGGGAAGCGGCCCCGGCGAACGGATGAAGGCGCGCGGGGGCGGACCCTATGTCAACGAAGTCATCACCTATGGCCATCACACGCCTGTCGGCGTCATCGACCAGCTGCTGATCGACGATGGCGTCCCCGGCCGCGGGCATCGCCACAGCCTGCTCCGCGTGACGCACCGCTATGCCGGCATCGCATGCGGCCGGCATCCGGTCCACCGGACGATGTGCGTGACGCTGATGTCGCAGACGCGCGACGGTTCGCCGCCTCCGCCGCCGCAGCGAAAAGCGCGCTGACCCAAGGGCTTGCCAGCTGTGTTGTCATGACATAGCAGTTGCTGGTCTTGATATCGGGGAGATGGTGATGCGGCGCGCGAAACTGCTCTGGACCCTGCCGCTCCTGATGACGGCGACGCCTGTTGCGGCCAAACCGCTGCCGGACACCGCCGCGATCACGAAAACCGCGCAAAAGGCCATGTCCGCGACCGGTGCGCGCGGCCTTGCCATCGCGACGATCGACAAGGGAAAGGTCGTGTCGGTCCAGACCTTCGGCGACCGCAATGCAAAAGGCGACCCGCTGACGCCGCAGACGATCATGTATGGTGCGTCGCTGACCAAGGCGGTGTTCGCCTATTCGGTGCTCCGCCTCGTCGACGAAGGCAAGGTCGATCTCGACCGGCCGATCGCCGCGATGCTGGCGAAGCCGCTTCCCGACTATGGCAATCTCGACGCCTATGGCAATTGGGGCGACCTTGCCGGCGACGAACGCTGGCAGAAGATCACGCCGCGCATGGTTCTGGGCCACAGCACCGGCTTTGCCAATTTCCATTTCCTCGAACCCGACGGCAAGTTGCGCATCCATTTCGACCCGGGAAGCCGGTACAGCTATTCGGGCGAAGGGATCATGTTGCTGCAGTTCGGTCTCGACAAGGGGCTTGGTATCGATACGGGCCAAGCCGTCCAGCGGCTGGTCTTCGATCCACTGAACATGCCGAAAACCAGCCTGGTGTGGCGGTCGGATTTCGCGGAAAATTTCGCCGATGGCTGGACGCTCGACGGCAGCGTCGAGGCGCATGACGAGCGCGGCCGCGTCCGCATGGCGGGGTCGATGGACACGACCATCACCGACCTTGCCAATTTCGCGGCGGCGCTCGTTTCGGGAAGAGGCCTTTCGAAGGCATCGCGCGCCGAACTGCTGCGCCCGGCGCTGCCGATCCGGTCGCGCTCGCAGTTCCCGGTGCTGGCGGGCGATGCGCCACCTGCGGAGCAGCCCGTAAAGACGGCCTCGTCGGTCGGCCTGATCACCTTCGCCGGCCCACAGGGACGCGCCTTTTTCCGCGGCGGGCACAATGATTCGACCGGCAATACGCTCGTCTGCCTCGAAAAGGGCGAACGCTGCGTGCTGATCATGTCGAACGACGTCCGTGCCGAGGCGGCGTTTCCGATGATCGTGCGCGAGATATTGGGCGAAACCGGGACGCCCTGGCGCTGGATCTTCGGCGATATGAAATTCGTCTGAGGCGGCCGCCCGCTCCGATGGGGAGCGGGCGGCGCGCGCATCAGTTGCCGACCGGCTGGCTGTCGGTCCGGCGCACCACGATCGTCGACGAGCGCGGCTGTTCGCCCGCAACCGGCCAGTTGCCCGTCGGATGCTGGATGTTGACGAAGAAGGTCTTGAGATCGGGCGTATAGGCAAGCCCCGTGATCTCGCAGCCCTTCGGGCCGACGAGGAAGCGCTTCGACTGCTTGCTCGTCTGGTCGACATAGAACATCGCATTATGACCAAAGGCCTGGTCGATCGTCGTTCCGGGGACGCCCGAATTGCCCGGGACGCTATGGTCGGTCTGCACCCACATGCGTCCCTGCGGATCGATGCGAAGTCCGTCGGGGCTGGAGAAGGTGTCGCCGTTGATATTGCCGACGAGGTTGCTGCCGCCCGCCGAAAGCGACGGGTCGCCTGCAGTCAGGAAGATTTCCCAGCTGAACTTGGTCGCCAGCGGCGAATCGCCTTCTTCACGGAACTTGATGATGTGCCCGTGCAGGTTGGTGACGCGCGGGTTCGCCGGGTCGGTCACGCGGCGGCCGCTGTTGTTGGTCAGCGTGCAATAGACCGCCTTGTTGTCGGGCGCGACGGTCAGCCATTCGGGACGGTCCATCACGGTGCCGCCGGCGACGCGTGCCGCCGACGCGCATTTGATGAGTACATCGGCCTGATTGTTGAAATCGACGGTCGTCGGGGTCGGCGGGGTCGTGCTCTGGCTGACATTGCCCGGATCCGAAGCGCCTGCGGTCAGGCCGTTCTGGCCGACGACGAGCGCACGCCATTCGCCCGTCCCGTCGCCGTTGAAGCGCGCGACATAGAGCGTACCATAGTCGAGCAGGTCGGTGTTCGCGGCGCGATTGCTGTTGCTCCACGCGCGATCGGGAACGAATTTATAAATGCAGCCCGGCGTCGAATCGTCCCCCATGTAAAAGGCAACGCGGCGGTCGCTGTTCGACATGAAGGCGACGTTTTCGTGGCTAAACCGGCCCATCGCGGTGCGCTTCGTCGGCTGCGCCAGCTCGCGCAGCGGGTCGATCTCGACCACCCAGCCATAGTTGGTCGCAGGCTGCGTCGGGTCGAGATAATTGTCGGTGGTTTCCTCGCAGGTCAGATAGGTATCCCACGGCGTCCGGCCGCTCGAGCAATTGTTGAGCATGCCCTTGATCGAACCCGAGAGCAGGCCTGCGGCGGGACCGCCGGCGCGATAGCTGCTGTTGCCCGTATAACGGCGGTTATAGGTCGATCCCGCCTTGACCGCCCATTTGCCGTCGGTGCCCTTGGCAATCTCGACGACGCCGATGCCGACCGCCGACAGCGCGATCGCCTTCTGGTCGGCGGTCGCGGTCGCCGCGTTATAGCTGCCCGCCATCAGGATGTTGAAATCGGGATATTCGTAATTCATCGCCAGCAGGCCGCCGGCATTGGCATCGACGCCGGGCAGCGTGAAATATTCCATCCCGTCATGATTGCCGCCCGCCCATTTTTCGGCGACGTCGGGGCTCGCGGGGAAGCTGCCCGAATAGGGCGTACCCGTTTCGACCGAATCGCCGGCCTTCAGCAGCACGTCGACGGTATAGCCGGCGGGGACGGTGATCTTGTCGTCCTGGTTGGCCGCGACAGCCGCGAAAGTCACGGCATAGCTCGTCGGCGTGGGTGTGGGAGTCGGCGTGGGGGTGGGTGTCGGAGTCGGCAAGGTCACGCTGGGGTCGCCGCTGGTGTCGTCGCACGCGGCGAGCGCCATTGCGGGCAGAACCGACAGGCCGAACAGGCCGCCGCGCAGGAGCGAGCGGCGCGAGGGGTTTTCGGCGACGATGGCTTCGAGGCTGTCGGGGCCCGGCAGAACGTCGGTTTCGCCGCGATAAGGCGCGCGGGCTTCGTCGGTAAGATGTGACATGCAGTTCCCCTGTTTTCGGTTGGGTCCCGGACTGGATGTCCGGGTGAGGCGGCGCACCGATTGCAGAGGGAGGTGTCAGCGCGATGGCTGCACCAAGTCAGGAAAACAGGATTCTTGTGACGCTCTTGTTGCAGCGGCCGTCCGCTCAGCCGTGCACGGCCCTGACCGATGGACCGAGCGGTAAATTCCCGAGCCATGCCGGGGCACCCGAACGGTTTTGGGGAGCGAGCAGCCGGTCCGCTAAATATTCCGATAGGGCATCACGCCTCGAACGCGGCCAATATTGGGCATGGCCCCTTGTCGCTCGCCGCGCACAGGTCAGCGAGGCGGGCGAGCGCGGCGCGGGTTTCGGTCATCTGTGCGATCTTTTTGTCGAGCATATCGATCCGCTGGCGCGCGAGAGTGCGCACGCGAACGCGGTCGTCGCTCGCTTCCAGCGCGAGCAGTTCGGAAATCTCGTCGAGCGTGAAACCCGACGCCTGCGCCGAGCGGATGAATTTCAGCCGCCGAAGGTCGTTCGCATCATAGCGGCGGATACCGCCGCCCCAGCCGTCGCCGCCGCTGCGCGCCGGTGTGCCCATCAGCCCGCGGCGCTGGTAATAGCGTATCGTTTCGACCCCGACCTCGCCCGCCGCGGCCAATTTGCCGATCGTCCATTGCATTGCTTGACTCCGTACCATGGTACGGACGCTATATGGGGTGCATGACAAAACAGGCAACACTCCATCGCATGGTCATGCCCGGGCACACCTGCCCCTATGGCCTCAAGGCAAAACATCTGCTCGAAAGCCGCGGTTTCGCGGTCGACGACCGCTGGCTCACGACACGCGAGGAAACCGATGCGTTCAAGGCCGAGCATGGCGTCAAGACGACGCCGCAGACCTTTATCGACGGCGTCCGGATCGGCGGATATGACGATCTCCGCCGCCATTTCGGGCTGAAGGTCGCCGATCCCGACGCCACCAGCTACATCCCCGTGATAGCACTTTTCGCGATGACCGCGCTGATGGCGCTCGCCACCAGTTTCTCGGTCTATGGCGATCCCTTCACCCTTCGCGCCGCCGAATGGTTCATCTCGTTCAGCATGATCGTCCTCGCGCTCTTGAAGCTGCAGGACGTCGACAAATTCGCCACGATGTTCCTCAACTACGACCTGCTCGCCAAACGCTGGGTGCCCTATGCGAGCATCTATCCCTTTGCCGAAGGACTCGCCGGCGTGTTGATGACCGCGCATGCGTTCGACTGGCTGTCGATCCCGCTCGCGCTGTTCATCGGCAGCATCGGCGCGGTGTCGGTGTTCAAGGCGGTCTATGTCGACAAGCGCGACATCAAATGCGCGTGCGTCGGCGGCAGCAGCAAGGTGCCGCTGGGCTTCGTCTCGCTGACCGAAAATGTGATGATGGTCGCGATGGCGCTGTGGATGGCGCGCATGTGGTTCTGACCGCAGCCCGCATAGGAGCGGGCGCCCTCCCTCCCCCTGCCCGCGCCGCACCGGTGCCGGAGACGCACTCCGGCACCGGCGCTCGGGCGAGCGAACCGGTTGTTACCCCGCCTTCGGGTCGTCCTCCGAATTGTCTCGTGGCGCCTCGGGCGCTTCCCATTCGGAAGCTTCGAGCGCCGGCTTGCGGCGGAACAGGCCGCCGATCGCGTTACGGAACATGGCAAAGATCGCGATGAGCCCGATGAAGATGAACTTGCCGAATTTGGCCAGCACCGCGAGCAGTCCCACCTTCTTCGCCACCGCCGCTGCGCCCCCGGCGGCGACCAGCCCGGCAAGCCCATATTCGGCCTTTTTGTCGGTCGCCGCGTTGAAGTCGGCATAGCGCGCGCCGCTGCGGAATGTGCCGACGCTGGCGAAAGTCTTCGCGGCTTCGCGCACTTCGTCGAGCTGGCTCATGCTTGCGAGGATGTTCATGCTGAGCACGCCCTCGCGCCCGAGCAGGCGGATGTCGTAATTCAGCGAATCCTCGGGCATGTCGTCGAACTTGATATCGCGCGCCCAGACGAGCGAATGCTTGCCCGCATCATAGGTCGGCGGTTGCGCCCAGCGCTGGAGGATACCGGCCGGATAGCCCTGTGCGCGAATGTCGGGCGCCTGCGCCTCGTCGCTCGCGCGCATATCGGCGAGCATCTGGTTGTAGTCGATCGTCTTGGCGTCGTCGTCGGAGACATAGCCCGTCGCCTCGAACGTAATCACCGCCGACCAGGTATCATCGACAAAGCTTTTGCCTTTTGGAAAGACCATGCCCAGCACCCCATTCGCCGACGCTGGCGGGTTGCGCCAGATGTCGACCAGGATGGTGCGCGACTGTTCAGGCCCGACGAAATAATAATTGTCGCCGAGTAGCAGATCGGCCTTGGCGGCCTGGATCGGGATCGTCCCGGTCTGGCGGTCGAGCGACGACAGCAGCTTTTCGGTCGCGGCGCGTTGCCGGGCGGCGACATCATCCGGCGCCAAAGCGGCCGCGGGCGATCCCGCAGCGGCCTGAACGGCAGACGACGGAACGGCGATCGACAGCGCGGCGCCGATCGCCAATGCGCTGCCCCAATTGGACATTTTCATAACTTCCCCCCGATTTTTCCCCATGCAATCTGTTTCAGAATCGGCGGAGGGTGGCAAGGCGGAATCGGCATCGCCACGCATGGGCATCGGGGCCGGGCTGGGCTATGCCGCTGGCGCTGAGTCGCAATATCCTGCCCGTCGGAGCCGCCATGTTCAATCGTCGCCACTTCCTTGCCGGGGCCACCCTCGCCGGTCTTGCCGCCCCCGCGATCCTGCGCGCCGAGGGCGGCATCTTTCGGGAGTTTCCGTTCAGCCTCGGCGTCGCGGCGGGCGATCCGGCAAGCGACGGCTTCGTCATCTGGACGCGGCTTGCCCCCGAACCGATGGAGCGCCACGGCGGGATGCCGCTGGCGAATTTCCCCGTCGACTGGGAGGTTTCGAGCGACAGCGGCTTTCGTGATATCGTCGCGAAGGGCACCGAACTCGCGCGGCCCGAACTTGCGCACAGTGTCCATGTCGAGGTCGCGGGGCTCCAGCCCGACCGGCCCTATTATTATCGCTTCACCGCGGGCGGCGAGCGCAGCCTGCGCGGCCGCGCGCGTACCCTGCCCGCCCCTGGCGCAAAAGCCGACGCGCTGAAATTCGGCGTCGCGGGATGCCAGCATTTCGAGGCGGGCTTTTTCGGCGCCTATCGCCATCTCGCGCGCGAAGACCTTGCCTTCGTCTATCATTATGGCGACTTCATCTACGAATATAGCGAGGAATATCTGTTCAACACCGGGCTGCCGACGCGCCCGGTGCGCAAGCACGCCTTTCGCGCGCTCGTCGACGTCAATGATTTCCGTACCGCCTATGCGCAGCAGCTCGGCGATATCGACCTGCAGGCGGCGCGCTCGGTCCACGCCTTCCTGTCGAGTTTCGACGACCACGAAATCCGCAACGACTGGGTTTCGGACATCGACAATTGGAAACTCGGGCTCGACGTCAATGACCCCGAAGCCGCCCCGCCCGAAGTCTTCATGCTCAAGAAGCAGGCGGCGATGCAGGCGTGGTACGAGCATATGCCGGTGCGCAGAGCGCTATTGCCGCGCGGTGGAATGGTCGCGATGAACCGCGAATTCCGCTGGGGCGATTTGATGGCGATGCAATTGCTCGACACGCGTCAGTATCGGAACGATCAGCCGTGCGACGATGGCTTCAAGCCCGCCTGTCCGGGCGTGTTCGACAAGAATGCGCAGGTCTTGGGCAAGGCGCAGGAAGAATGGCTCGGCCGCAATCTCGCCAAAGGCGGTGCGACGTGGAACGCCTTTGCGCAGCAGATCACGATGATGTCGCTCGATCGGCGGCGCAAGGCCGACGAACCGAAGAAGATCCTCAACCTCGACAGCTGGGCGGGGTATGAAGCGCCACGCGAGCGCATCTTGTCGCGCATGGCGAGGCTCAAGAACAATGTCGTGCTGACCGGCGACGAGCATCAGAATTTCTGCGGCGACCTTGTCCTCAAGGACAAGGTTGTCGGCGCCGAATTCGTCGCAACTTCGATCTCGTCGGGCGGCGACGGCAGCGACAAGCGCAACGGCACCGACGTGTTCCTCGGCCAGAACCCCGAACTCAAATTCGCGAACGACCAGCGCGGCTATGTCGTGTGCGACGTCAACCGCGACGCATGGCAGACGCATTTCATGGTCGTCGACAAGGTCACGACGCCGGTGAACACGCTGTCGAAGCGCGCGACGGGGGTCGTCGACCGCGACGTCGCCGGGATCAAGATGGCCTAGCGCAGCACCGCCATCGCGTGGATCGACGCGGCAGGCGCGTTGACGATCTGGAGCTGATAGCGGCCCGGCGTCACGTCAAATTCGACCATCTTGCGGATGCCAGAGCAGGCGGGGCCATGACCGTGCACGACCGATTTCTGGGCCGCGCCGTCGCGGACCAGATCGATCCACGCGCCAGCATCGAGCGCGACGATCAGCCGCCCTGCTTTCTTGACCTCGATCGGGATCATGCCGCCGAATTTATGGACGTCGGGCTTGCGTTCGGGGGCAACCCCATAGCGCAGGCTTTCGAACCGATGCAGCGGGAGCGCCGTCCGCGCGGCGCCCAGCGACGACCAGTCGGCGCCGAGATCGTCGCCAAAGGCGTAAATGGTCTTGCTCGACGCATCGCGTGACCAGTCGGCGAGTTCGGGCGGCAGGACCGGCGCGGCCGGGCAGGCCGCGGCCGGCGTCTCCGCCGGCGCGGCAAAAACCGCCGCAGGCGACAAAATTGCCAAAAAAATCGCGACAATCCGAAGCTTCATCCTATTTCCTCCCGAACAATTTCTCGACATCGTCCATCGCGAGTTTGACCCACGTCGGCCGACCGTGATTGCACTGGCCGCTGTGCGGCGTAACTTCCATTGTCCGCAGCAGCGCATTCATTTCGGCGACGCTGAGCGTGCGCCCCGCGCGCACCGACCCATGGCACGCCATCGTCGCGGCGACCAGTTCGAGCCGCTCGCTAAGCCCCAGCGCCGCATCGTAACCGGCAAGATCGTCGGCGATGTCGGTGACAAGTTTCTGGCAGTCGATCGTACCGAGCATCGCGGGCGTCGCGCGCACCATCACCGCCGCCGGGCCGAAGCGTTCGAGTTCGACCCCGAGCGCCGCCAATTGCGGCGCCGCCGCTTCGAGCCGGTCGCACGCGGGTTCGTCAAGCTCGACCACCTCGGGCAGCAGCAGGCCTTGCGAGAGCACCGCCTGCCCGCTCATCCCGCGGCGAAGCTGCTCGAGCACCAGCCGCTCGTGCGCGGCATGCTGGTCGACGATCACGAGCCCGTCCTCGGCCTCGGCGACGATGTAGGTTTTCGCAATCTGGCCGCGCGCGATGCCGAGCGGATGCGATTCAGCTTCGGGCACCGGCGCGGTCGCGGGTTCGGCGCGGCCGGCGATCGGTGCCGGTGAAGCGAAAGGCGTCAGCCGGTCGTAGACACGCGCGACATCCTCGGCGCGCGGCGCGATATCGGCGCCGAACAGGTGGACCGCGGGTTCGGCACGGCGCGCGAAGAGGAAGCCTGTCGTCGGTTCGGGCGCGACGGGCTCCTGCTGCCAGGCCGCGAGCGCCGCCTCGGCGGGGCGCTGGACGCTGCGGAAACCATGTTCATCGAGCGCGCGGCGAAGCCCGCCGACGATCATCCCGCGGATGAGCTGCGGGTCGCGAAAGCGTACCTCGGTCTTTGCGGGATGGACGTTCACGTCGACCTCGCTCGTCGGCACGTCGAGGAAGAGCGCGACGACCGGGTGGCGATCGCGCGCGAGCAGGTCGGCATAGGCGCCGCGCAGCGCGCCGACGAGCAGCCGGTCCTTCACCGGGCGCCCGTTGACGAACAGATACTGGTGATCGGCGATACCGCGATTGTAGGTCGGCAGGCTGATCACGCCGCCAAGATGCACCTCGCCGCGATCGATATCGACGCCGATGCTGTTCGCCGCGAGTTCGCGCTGCGTCAGCGCCGCGACGCGCGTCAGCTGATCCTGCCCGCCCTGGACGTCGAGCACGCGGCGCCCGTCATGTTCGACGGTGAAGCCGATATCGGGGCGCGACATTGCGAGCCGCCGCACGGCGTCGAGGCAGGCGGCATATTCGCTGCGCCCGCTGCGCAGGAATTTGCGCCGCGCTGGAACGCGCGCGAACAAATCCTCGACCATCACGCGCGTGCCCTTTGCGAGCGCCGCCGGACCTTCGGCGACCACTGCGCCATTGTCGACCACGCGCTTCCAGCCGTCGCCGCCCTGCGTCCGGCTTTCGAGCGTCAGGCGCGCGACGCTCGCGATCGAGGGCAAAGCCTCGCCGCGAAAACCCATCGTTATGACATCCTCGATCGCATCGGTCGGCAGCTTCGACGTCGCATGGCGCTCGAGCGCGAGTGCCATGTCGGCGGCGCTCATCCCGCAGCCGTCATCCTCGACCTCCAGCCGCAAAATTCCGCCCTCGGCGATTCGCACCGAAATGCGAGTCGCGCCCGCATCGATGGCGTTTTCAACCAGTTCCTTGAGCGCTGCGGCGGGTCTTTCAACCACTTCACCGGCTGCGATCCGATTTACGAGCTTTTCCGGCAGGCGACGTATTGACATGGGGGCTCTCCTAGCGCAGTCGGACGCAAATCGCGACCCACCCGCACAGCCTGATCTTCCTGTCCAGCCAGCCGACCTCGGCAGAGCCGGAATCTCCCCCGGATTTGGTCCTGTCGCCGGAACGGGAACGCGCAATTTTGACGACGGTGGTGCGGCCCGTTCCCTGACCGCGCTGTCGATGACAGGAAGCAGTATCGATGTCCTTCTTTTCCCGCTGGTTCAAATTCAATTCGCAAGACATGGCTATCGACCTCGGCACCGCGAACACGGTGGTCTACGTTCGCGGCAAGGGCATCGTCCTCAACGAACCCTCGGTCGTTGCGGTTGAAACGCTGAACGGCATCAAGCGGGTGAAGGCGGTCGGCGACGACGCGAAACTGATGATGGGCAAGACCCCCGACAGCATCGAGGCGATCCGCCCGCTGCGCGACGGCGTCATCGCCGACATCGACGTCGCCGAACAGATGATCAAGCACTTCATCACCAAGGTGCACGGCGGCAAGCCCAACGCGTTCCGCAGCCCCGAAATCGTGATCTGCGTTCCCTCGGGCTCGACCAGCGTCGAACGCCGCGCGATCCGCGACGCAGCATCGAACGCCGGCGCCAGCGAAGTGTGGCTGATCGAGGAGCCGATGGCGGCCGCAATCGGCGCCGACATGCCCGTGACCGAACCGATCGGTTCGATGGTCGTCGACATCGGCGGCGGCACCACCGAAGTCGCGGTGCTCTCGCTCCGCGGCCTCGCTTACACCACCTCGGTCCGTGCCGGCGGCGACAAGATGGACGAAGCGATCGTCTCCTATGTCCGCCGACACCATAATCTGCTGATCGGTGAATCGACCGCCGAGCGGATCAAGAAGGATTTCGGCATCGCGCGTATCCCGGCCGACGGCACCGGCATGACGATCCACATCAAGGGCCGCGACCTCGTCAACGGCGTGCCCAAGGAAATCTCGATCAATCAGGCACAGATCGCCGAAGCCCTGTCCGAACCGATCGGCACGATCGTCGAAGGCGTGCGCATCGCGCTCGAAAACACCGCCCCCGAACTCGCGGCGGACATCGTCGACCAGGGCATCGTGCTCACCGGCGGCGGCGCACTGATCGCCGAACTCGACGAACTGCTCCGCGACGCGACCGGCCTGCCCGTCACCGTCGCCGAGGATCCGCTGACCTGCGTCGCGATCGGCACCGGCCGCGCGATGGAAGACCCCGCCTTCCGCGGCGTGTTGCAGCAAGCCTGATCGGTTAAGCTGGAACCATGGTCCGCCCGGCACATCGACGTCCGGGGCAATCCCGAAAGGCGCAGTACAGCCTGTTCGTTGCCTATGTCATCGCGGTGACCGGGGCAGTGGCCGGGCTGTTGCTCGCGATCCTCTCGGTCGTTGATCCCGTCGGCTTCGCCCAGTTGCGCGTGGCGAGCCAGGAAATCACCGCGCCCATCGCGCGCGGCACGCGCTCGGTCATCGGATCGATCTCGGGCATCGACGACACCGTCGGAGCCTATGTCCGCGCGGGCACGCAGAACCGCAGGCTGCGCAAGGAACTCGCCGATACCCGGCGCGAGCTGGTCGCGACCAGCTCGCTGCAGGAAGAGAACCGCCAGCTGAAAGCGCTCTTGAAACTTCAGGAAACCGACAAGACCGCGCTCGCCAACGGCTATCTGCTCACCTCGACCTCGACGAGCAGCAAGCGCATTGCGCTGCTCAGCATCGGCCGCAACCTCGGTGTCGCGGCCGGCCAGCCGGTGCGCGGTGCCGACGGCCTGATCGGCCGCGTGCTCACTGCGGGGCCCTCGGTCTCGCAGGTGCTCCTGCTCACCGATGTCGACAATATCGTGCCCGTCCGCCGCGCGCGCGACGGCCTGCCCGCGCTCGCCAGCGGCCGCGGCAATGGCGACCTCGACATCCGCACGCTCAACATCGCGAACAATCCGTTCAAACCGGGCGACATCCTCGTCACCTCGGGCACCGGCGGCCTCTATCCGCCCAATATCCCGGTCGCGATCGTCGTACGGCGACAGGATGATGGCGCACTCGCCCGCCCTCTCGCCGACCCCGGCAAGGTCGATGCAGTCTCCGTGCTGCGCCCCTATACCCCCGACAATATCGAAGCGCAGGGCCGGCCCGGACCGGCAGCCGCCGCCCCGGCGCCCGCGAAAGCGCCATGAACCGGAAGGGGCCGCGCCTCGGCGAACCGGCATCGCTGTGGCGGATGCGCATCGTGCCGATCGCGAGCGTCATGTTCGCCTCCGCGCTGCCGCTGATGCTGCCGCTGATCGCCAATTCGCCGGTACTGCCGCCGCTTGGACTCTTGTTCTTTCTGTGCTGGCAATTGCTGCGCACCGAGATGTGGCCGGTCTGGATCGGCCTGCCGCTCGGTCTGTGGGACGATCTGTTCAGCGGCGCGCCCATCGGGACCGCCGTCGGCCTGTGGACCGTCGCCAGCATCGCGATCCACTATTCGTCACAGCGTATCTATTGGCGCGGCTTCTTTCACGATTGGGCGCTCGCCGCCCTGTCCATCGCGATGATCCAGTCGCTAGCCGCACTGATCACCCATCCGCATGCCGAAACAGGTCGCGTGCTCGGGCTCGTCGTGCCCCAGATCGTCATTTCCGTCCTGCTCGTCCCGCTGTTCATGCGCCTGACCGGCATGTTTGACAATTTCCGCCTGAGACGCCGATAAAATTCCGATGCCCAAGAAGAAGAGTCCGCCGATTACCGAAGCCTGGAGGGGCATAACCTTCACCCGCCGCGCCCTGGTGGTTGGCGGCGCACAGGCGGCGGTCGGCGTCGCGCTTGCGGCGCGGATGGCTTATATTTCGGTCATCGACAATGATCGATACGTCCTTGAATCGGAAAGCAATCGCGTCAACCTGACGCTGATCCCGCCGCGCCGCGGCTGGATTGTCGACCGCAATGGCAAGGCGCTGGCGAACAATCGCGTCTCGCTCCGCATCGACATCATCCCCGACCGTTTGCACAACAAGGATATGGTACTCGGCCAGCTCCAGACGCTGCTCCGGCTCGACGGCGACGCGATGGAACGCATCAACCGCGACCTCAAGGCCGCGTCGGGATTCCAGCCCGTCGCAGTCAAGGAGGATATGACCGAGGCCGAATATAGCTCGATCCTCGTCCGCCTGCCCGAACTGCCCGGTATCGCGCCGCAACGCGGCTTTGCGCGCAACTACCCGACCGGCGCAGCGGTCGGCCATCTGATCGGCTATGTCGGTGCGCCGAACGCCGAGGAATATCAGAAGGTCAAGGATCCGCTCTACATCACGCCGGGCTACAAGATCGGCAAGGACGGGCTGGAGAAATATTTCCAGGACATGCTGAAGGGCCAGCCTGGCGCGCGGCGGGTCGAGGTGACCGCACGCGGCAAGGTCGTCCGCGACCTGTCGACGCAAGCCGACGTGCAGGGCAAGACCGTCCATCTGACGATCGACGCCGACCTGCAGGAGTTCGTCGCGCGGCGCATGGGCCGAGAATCGGGCGCAGCGGTCGTCATCGACTGCCAGAACGGCGATATCCTGTCGTTCGTTTCGATGCCGAGTTTCGATCCGAACAGCTTTTCGGACGGGATCAGCAATTCAGAATATAGCTGGCTGCGCGGCGACGATCACCAGCCGCTGATCAACAAGGCGACGCGCGGTCTCTATCCGCCGGGCTCGACGCTGAAGCCGATGGCCGCGATCGCCGCGGTGGAACATGGCGTCGACCCCAGCGAACGCCACACGTGCATCGGTGGATACCGCCTCGGCAGCCGCTTCTTCCGCTGCCTCGGCACGCATGGCAGCGTCGACATGGCGACCGCGATCATGAAAAGCTGCAACAGCTATTTCTACTGGCTCGCACACCGGCTTGGCTATGACGCGATCGCGCCGACCGCGCGGTTGCTGGGGCTCGGCGAGGAATTTCAGCTCGCGGGCAGCAACCAGCGTTACGGCACCATTCCCGACAGCGCGTGGAAGATGAAGAAATATGACCAGCAATGGTCGGCGTCGGATTCGCTGAACGCCGTGATCGGCCAAGGCTATGTCAGCGTGAACCCGCTGCAACTTGCGGTCATGACCGCGCGGATCGCATCGGGCCGCCGCCTCTATCCGCGCCTCGTCAACCGGCAGTTCAAGAACGAGCCCCTGCCCTTTTCGGCCGAAGCCCTCGCGGCCGCACGCCACGGCATGGACCTCGTCGTCAATGGCCCGGGGGGAACCGCCGGGCGCAGCAAATTGCCGCTCGACGGGATTGCGATGGCGGGCAAGACGGGCACCGCGCAGGTGCGCGGGCTCAACACCGGTAACGGCAAGGCCGGGACATGGAAGTTTCGCGATCACGGCCTGTTCGTCGGCTTCGCGCCGGTCGACAATCCGCGCTACGCAACCGCCGTCGTGATCGAACATGGCATGGGCGGATCGCGCGCGGCAGCACCGGTCGCCAAGGATTTCATGACCTTCCTCTTCGACCGTGAAAAGGCGATGGAGGCTCTCACCACCTTCGAGGCCGGCTGGGGCGGCACGATCAAGGAGCGCATGGACCGCGACTATGCCGCGTGGAAGGCGGGCGCGAGCAAACCCGATCCGGAGATGCCCCCGCAATGATCCCCGTCCCACCCGCCATCCAGCGCATTCCGTGGAAGCTGATCGCCATCCTCGGCGGCATCACCGGATTCGGCCTGCTCGTCCTCTATTCGGCCGCCGGCGGCAACTGGTCGCCCTGGGCGCTCCAGCAAGGCATACGCTTCCTCGTCTTCCTGAGCGTCGCGCTCGTCATCGGGCGCTTCCCGCTGCGCATCTTCGAGGATTTCGCCTATATCGGCTATATCGGCATCCTGATCCTGCTTCTCGCGGTCGAATTGCTCGGCTTTGTCGGCGGGGGCAGCCAGCGATGGCTCAATCTCGGCTTCATGAATCTCCAGCCCTCCGAACTGATGAAGGTCGCGATCGTCCTAGCGCTCGCGCGTTTTTATGCGCAGCTTCCGCCCGGCAATACGCGGACCTTCACCGCGCTCTGGCCGGCGCTCGTGATGATCGGCCTGCCCGCCGCGCTCGTCATGCTGCAACCCGACCTCGGTACCGCGCTCGCCATTTGCATAGGCGGCGTCGTCGTGATGTTCACCGCGGGGCTGCCCTTCTGGTGGTTCGGCAGCACCGCAGCGGCGGGGATCGCGGCGCTGCCGATCCTCTTCTCCTTCCTCCACGACTATCAGCAAAAGCGCGTGTTGATCTTCCTCGACCCTGAAAGCGATCCGCTGGGTGCGGGCTATCATATCAGCCAGTCGAAGATCGCGATCGGATCGGGCGGCATCGGCGGCAAGGGCTTCCTCAACGGGTCGCAGAGCCATCTCGACTATCTTCCCGAAGGCCACACCGACTTCATCTTCGCCACGATGGCAGAGGAATGGGGATTGATCGGCGGGCTCGCCCTGCTCCTCGGCTTTTTCCTGTTGCTGCGCTGGTCAACGCGCGTTGCGCTGAAGGCGCGGACGCGTTTCGGGCAGCTCACCGCCGCGGGTCTCACGATGACGATCTTCTTCTATATCGCGATCAACCTAATGATGGTGATGGGCCTCGCGCCCGTCGTCGGCATTCCGCTGCCGCTTTTCTCATACGGCGGCTCGTCGATGCTCACGATCATGACCTGCGTCGGTATCATTCTCGCCATCGAAAACGACAGCAAAACGGGCACCCGCCGCTTTCACTGACAAAAAAAGCGAAAAGGCCATTGCCAAGGCCATAACACCATGATAGCGGGCCGCTCTCTTCGCGACACGGAGGACTTTCCGCCGGGTCGCGAATGCCGGAAAACGGCAGTGGACGCATAGCTCAGTTGGTAGAGCAGCTGACTCTTAATCAGCGGGTCCTAGGTTCGAGCCCTAGTGCGTCCACCATTTTCCTCCTATCATCGCAAACCGGATGTTTCCCGACAACGGATGATTTCCGTCTCCTGTCCGATGCCGGATCCACAAGTGCAGCATCCCGTCCATCCCGAACCGGCAAGGGAAATGCGTCCGGCTATTTTACAGGCATCGCTACGCGCATCTCGATCATCGCGCGGTTCTTGCGACTGATCCCCCAGAGCATCCCCGGCTGGCCTTCGTCCCAGTCGATCGCCTGCCCCTCGGCCTCCATCGGCACCGTCGCGATATGGTCGAGCGTCGCGCCGCCCTTTGGCAACCGCGTGACATAGAGTTCGGGCAAATCGTGCCCCGACAGCCACAGATTCCCGTCGGGCCCGAAGCCGCCGCCCGAAATGCTCATCGGTGCGATGCGTGCGAGGATCGTCGCGGGCAGCGCCCAGCTTTCGGTACGGCGCCATTGGGGATCGAATTTGACGAGCGTGGTGTGACGATGGTCGCGCGGCGGTTCGCCGCCTTTCGCATCATAATTGGCGAACATGCCCCACCAGTGGCCGTCGTGCCAGTCGACCCAGGTCAGCGAGCCGGTCCCCTGCCCCAGCGACACCGTACGCTTGTGCGCGAGCGTGACAGGATCGAATATCTCGACCGAGCTGGCGTGCGGCACCGCGGGAAAATTCGACGCCGCGCACACCAGTTCGGCCTTGATCAGCGCGCAACTGTTGATGTGCGGATAGCGGGCGGGATCGCCCTCCCAAAGTTTCACGCGCTCGCCGGTCTTGCGATCGTAGCGCGCGATCGTCCAGTTCGCGACGGCGTAGATGCCCGCGGGGCCCGCCGCCACGCCCTGCCGCGCTTCGGCGGCGGGGATGCGGCGGACGGTCTCGGCCGCCTCGCCCTGCGGAACCGCAGTAGCGGGCGTGGCGGCGGTCGATGCGAGGAGCAGAAGCGCGCCGAACATCAGAAGTTCGCCGCCACGCCGAACCAGAAGGTGCGGCCATATTCGGCCGATTCCTGGAGATAGGCCTGCCCCGGTCCCACGAGTTCGCGGCGGCCTTTGTTGGTGAGGTTCTGACCCTCGGCATAGAGGGTGACATTCGGCGTCAGACGGAAGTTGAGGTTCGCGTCGAGCGTGCCGCGGCTCTTCCAATATTGGTCGGCGTTCGGGATCGTGTCGTTGATCGTTTCGAGGAAGCCGCCGATGTAATTATACGACAGCCGCGCCTCGAATTTGTCCTTCTGATAATAGACCGACGCATTCCACACCGTGTCGGGCTGGAGGAACAGGCCTGTCACGCGCGGGCCGACGCTGGTCAGGAAGGTGAATTTGGTGTCGAGGAAGGTCGCGTTCGCGCTGATGCCGAGGCCGTCGAACGGATCGGGCAGGAAGGTCAGCGCCTGCTGGAGATTGAGTTCCAGCCCCTTGATCGTCGCGCTTTCGGCATTGCGCGGTTCGGACACCAGCACATCCTCGGCCCCGCGGCCAACGTCGATCATCTCGACGCTCGACAGGGTGAAAATCTCGTTCTTGATCTTCTTGTGGAAGAGCGCGGCCGAGATGACGCCGTCCTTGGGATAAAATTCGAACGACAGGTCGAAACCACGGCTTTCGCGCGGCTTCAGCCCCGGGTTGCCACGCGACAGCGTCGGCTGGCTGCCGTCGAAGCTCAATGTTTCGGTCGCGGCGATCGAACCATAGTCGGGACGACCGATCGTGTTGGTATAGGCGCCGCGGATGACGAAGCGGTCGGCGACGTCCCAGCGGATATGGAAGCTCGGAAGCCAATTGTCATAGCTGCCGTCGGTGGTGATCTCGGTCAAAGTCGAGCCGACCGCGCGGAAGGCGTTCGACGAGATGTCGGTGCGTTCATAGCGCAGCCCGCCGAGCAGGGTGACATTGCCGATGCGTGTGCTGCCCTGAAGATAGGCGGCATAGACATCCTCGCTGACGTCATAATTGCCTGCGGCCGAGGCGACCGTCGTCGTGAAGCTGCCCTTGTTCGCTTCGTAAAAGGCCGGGAACGCATCGGAGTCGATGCGGATCGGGATCGTGAACTGCCCGCGGATCGGCTTGGTCGGGCCGTCGGTGACGACCTCGTCCAGCGTGTAGTCGAAGCCGCTCGCCGCCTTATAGTCCGTGCGCGGGTTGCTGTTCTCGCGGTCGGTCAGGCGGATGACGCCGCCGGTCTTGAGCTTGACTCCGCCATCGTCGCGGTCGTCGCCCCATGTCAGGTTGAGGCGGAACTGGCCGCTCTTTTCGAGCGACTTCTGAAGGTCGCTGCGCTGCTGCTGAAGGTAGAAATTCGTCGGATCGACGGCTGCCGCCGCATTGGTCGGGGTGAACACCGGATAGAAATCCGACGTGTCATAATGGAAGGCATAGCGCGCACCGTTGGCGTCGCGGGTGCGGAACTCGATGCTTTCGTTGGGGACGCGGAGGCGCCCGAGCGAGAAGACGGCGTCGCCATCAACCTTCAGCGTCTCGCCGGCGTCCCAATCGAACGCGGTGCGGCCGAGCGCGACAAGGCGCTTGGTGATCGGCTGGTTGAGCTGGATGATGATGCGGCCGCGTGCGAAATCGCCGCTGGTCGGGGTCTGGTTCGCGACATTGCCGAGCGGTTCGATGCGATATTCGATGCGCTCCTCGTCATCCTCGGTGCACGCGACGACGCCCGACAGCTCCCAGCGAAAGCGGTCCGAGGGGCGCCATTCGAGCTTCACATTGCCGCCGGTGCGCTGCTTGGTGTTATTGTACCAGAACAGGCGGTGCTGGGTCGGCACCTGAATGCCGTTGCCTGTCGGATCGCCCGAATTCACCGCAGTTCCGTCCGCCCTATATTCGCGCACCGAGGGGCTCGCGACCTCGATCTGCGGAATGTCGTAATCGAGCTGCTCCTGACTGGCGCCGACGACGATGCCCCATTCGTCGTTCGCACCGAAGGTCGTACCGGCGGCAAAGGCGATGCGGTACGACGGCTTGCTGTTCCGCACGTCGCCATTCTGTTCGTATATGCCATAGGACGCGACGCCGTTGAAGAAGGCACGCTTCGCGTCGAAGGCGCTGCGCGTCGCGATGTTGATGATGCCGCCGATGGCGTTGGCGTCGTTCTCCGGCGTCACCGTCTTGATGACCTCGATACGCGCCGCCATCACCGAGGGGATGATGTCGAGCGGCACGGTGCGCCCCGTCGAGTCGACGCCCGACACCAGCGCGCCGTCGACGGTCGTGCGGTTATAGGTCGACTGGAGCCCGCGAAGCACCGGGAAGCGCGGCTCGCCCTGATCCTCCTGCACCGAAAGCCCCGGGATGCGGCGCAGCGCGGCGGCGGTATTATGGTCGGGAAGCTTCCCGATATCGTCCGACGAAATCGCGTCCATCACGATGAAGGCATCGCGCTTTTCGGCGGTCGCTTCATATTGCGCGCGGCGCTGGCCGGTGACGACGATCGCGTCGCCGTCGGCGCCCGCTTCCGCCTCGGGCAGCGTGGCCGGCGCCGGCTCGGACTGCGCCAGCGAGGGCGCGGAGAAGAGGACGGCCGAGCACAGCAAAGCGACCCGGAAATTCGGGAGAGGCGTTTTCATTTTGGTGATTCCCCAGACGGTGTTGTTGTCGGGGCGGCAGATAGGAACGCGCGGCGTCAGCGAGGTGACGGGACCGTTGCGACATGATGAAGGTTACATATCAATTTGATGACGAAGGTGGCGCGTGGCGGCCCAACGTCATTCGGCGTCGCTTTGCCGACGCGAAAGGGAAGAGGCCGAGGCGACGGATGTCGCCTCGGCCTCTCACCGCGGGAACCGCTTCTGATCGGGTCGCGTGATCAGAAGGCGATACGCGCAGTTACTCTTGCGCCATGGACATTGCGGTCCGACGCCAGCGTGCCCGTGTAGGCTGCGCCGACGCGGAACAGGCCCGAGGTGAATTCAAACCCGGCTTCGACCTCGGCCGAGTTTTTCGGAATTGCGGTGCCGAGAATATCAAACGCCGGACCACCGGTTGCGAAGCGCGACACGATGGGCGCGGCGCGGTCACCCGACGCTCGGTTCCATGCCGCCGAGACATAGGGCTGGAAGCCCGGTTCTCCGGCGTTCAGTTGCGCACGTGCGCCAAGGCTGAAGAAGGTCGTCTTCTGATCGGCCTTGCCGACGGCAAGCGCCGCAGTTCCGCCGGTTTCGGCGAAGGCATCGCTGCCCGTATCGACATGCGCAAGCCGTGCAAAGGGCGTGATCGCGGCCTTGCCGGTCACGATCGCATAGCCGATTTCACCGAAGAGCTGCAGCGTATCGGCGTCACGCTTCGATTCCAGCGTCTGCCCCGGCAGCGTTCCGCCGATCGTGCGGTTCGTGTCGATCTTGTGCCAGGCATAGCTGACCCCGATCGTACCGCGCAGACCGGCGTCCGCCCCATATGTGGCGTGCGCTGCGAGATATTTGCTGTCGACATCGGAGCTGTCGCTGCGGCCGCTGAAGCGGAAGTCCGAACCGCCGATCCCCGCCGACAGTGCAGCGGCGAAACCGTTGCCGCCAAAGCCGAAGCCCGCAATCAGTCCCTTGTGATCGGTCTTCATCGCAAAATTGCCGCGATTGGCGTCGAAGTCACCCCAGCCGCCGAACGCCGAACCCCACACGAACGCGCCACCTTCTTCGGGTGCCCGCAGGCCGAGCAGCGCATTGCGAAGGTGACGGCTGTCATCGGTCAGGCCGCTGAGCGAACTGGCGAGAATTTCGCCCGACAGGTCGCCGAAGCTCGCCTGCGCCATCGCGGCATTCTGGACCAGCACCGCTTCGTAAAAAGCGTTGTCGGGACCCAGCGCCTGAACGGCGCTGGCGACGCTGGCCTGGTTGAAGCCGATCGCGACATCGGCAAAATCGATATCGTTGCGATAGAGCGACAGCGTGACCGAATTCGCACCGTAACGCAGAAGCGGATCGAGGAAGGCGAGATTGCTCGTCACCGTTCCGAACGTGCCCGTCACACCGCCCGCCCCGGTCAGGATCACATAGTCGGTGCGCGGATTGTAGGTGCCATTCTCGGCGAGCACCGCGACGCTGGCAGTGCTTGCGATCGTGACGGCGCCCGTCGCATCGATGCGGTCGGCGGCGCCCGCGGCGTTAACTTCGACTTCATAGGTCGAGCCGGCAGCGAAGGCGAGATCGCCGTTGACCGTCAGCTGTCCGATCGAATTGCCCGGACCGACCTTGCCTCCGTCGCGGATCGTCGTCGAGCCGACGCTGCCATTACCGCCGAGCGTACCGCCGTCCTCGACGGTGACCGACGACACGATCGAACCATTGACCGCAAGCGTCCCGCCATTGACCGTCGTCGGGCCCGTATAGCTGCTGTCGCCCGTCAGATTGAGCGTCCCCTCGCCGTCCTTGACGAGACTGCCATTGCCCGAGATGTCGCCGCCGAATGCGGTGTTTCCGTCCTGCGTCACCGTCAGCTGGCTGTCGCCGATGACGACGCTCGCGCCCTCTTCGCCTTCAAGTCCACCGATGGTCTGGTCGGTGCCCGTGATGTCGAGCGTACCGCCCTCGCCCAGGCTGAAGTTGGTCTCCGGGTCGATGATCCCGCCGATCCGTACCGATCCACCAAGGATGTTCGTCACGCCCTGGAAGGCATAATCGCCCATGAAGGTCAGGACGCCGTCGCCCTTCTTGTCGAGGATGCCGCTACCCGAGAAGGCGCCGAGGAAATCATAATCGTCCGAGCGGTTGAAGACGAAGCGACCGTCGTTGACGATGTTGCCTGCGAAGCTGCCTTCGGTTCCGCCGGCACCGAGCTCGAAGAACCCATTGCCTTCGGTCTTTACATCGCCCTGCAGCAGCCCGGTCAACACCAGCCCGCCGTTCGAAATGACGGTTCCGCCGGTGTGCGCGATATTCGCGGTATCGACGGTGAACACGGCATCGCCGATCAGTTGCAGGCGGCCGCTGCCATCGATCGTCAGGTCGTCGAGCGCGGACACCGTCTCGTCGGCCCCGAAGTTGAGCACGAGCAGGCCATCGGTCCGCACGCTCGATGTCAGGATCGGCGACGTGGTGTCGCTATTACCCAGATCGACCTCATTGACCTGGAGCGCCCCGCCCTCGGCGATCGAGACATTGCCGAATTCGCCGACATATCCCGACGTCGACCAATAGCCCGCCGCGACATCGAGCGCCTCGAAGCCGCTCGCCACGGTCAGTTGCTGCGCCTCGGTCAGTTCGAGGATGTCGCCGTCGAGCGTGAGCGTATCGACGCCGTCGCCCGCATCGATAAGGCCCGAAATCGCGCTGCCGGTCTTCAGCGTCACCATGTCGTCGAACGCGCCGAGCTGCGCTGCGACGCCGTTGCTGCCGGTGATCGTACCGCTGTTGACGAGATTGGTTTGCGTCGTCGATTCGATGCCGGCTCCGGCGCTCTGGATCGTGCCCGCATTGATCAGGTCGAGCGTGCCCTCGCCGCTGGCGTAGACGCCATAGGCACCGCCTTCGATCACGCCGTCCGCGCGGTTGTTGATCGTCACATCGCCGAGCGTGCCATGGAACACGCCCGCCGCCGCTACACTGCTGATCGTGCCGCTGTTATCGAGCGTTGCCGTCGAGAGGTCGCTGCCGAAACCGACGCCATAACCGTTGAGCCCGTCGTCGCGGTTGCCTGTAATCGTGCCGCTGTTGACGACGCTTGCGGTCAAACCGCTGCGGTCTTCGCCGGGGTCGCTGTTGACCGCAGTGCCCTGGATGAACATGCCGCCATCGAAGCCCGATACGTTGCCGGCATTTTCGACCGCGCCGCCACCCGACAGGATGATCCCGAAGCGCGTGCCGCTGATGTCGCCGCCTTCGGCGTTGACGACGGAGGCGCTGAAATTTTCCTTCGCCTGGTCGGTAAAGGCATACATCGAAATGCCGTCGGCGAAGGCGGCGCCCTCGCCCCGGATCGTGCCGCTGTTGGTGACCGCACCGCCACCGATCAGCCGCACGCCGTCATTCGTTTCGCCAAAGATCGTGCCGCTGTTTTCGATTTCGGTGCCAAGCGCCAGGCCGACAAGCCTGCCCGCATCCTCATCGAACAGGAAGGCCGTGGTGATGCCCGCGCTGGCGCCCGAAATGGTCCCGCTGTTGGTGACGCTCGATCCCGCCGTTCCGATGGTTATGCCGGCGTCAGGCGGCGCAGCGAAGCCGTCATAAGTGCCGTTGCCACGGATGATGCCAGCATTGTCGACCGTCAGCGTGCCGGTCGCACCGCTGTAGATGCCCGAGGTCGCGCCGGTGATCACCCCACCCTCTTCGTTGGTGACGGTCAGGTCGGCGCGCGAGCCGTGGCTGACGCCTTCGGCGAATTCGCTCGTGATGGTGCCGCTGTTGACCAGCGTTGCGGTCGACATGTCGCTGCCGAAACCCACGCCATAGCCGGTGGTGCCCGTGCCGCCGAAATCGCCAAGGCCGGTAATGGTGCCCCGGTTGACGATATTCGCGGTGAGCCCGCTGC
The DNA here is from genome assembly GCF_035944815.1 of Sphingopyxis sp. GTDB lineage: Bacteria > Pseudomonadota > Alphaproteobacteria > Sphingomonadales > Sphingomonadaceae > Sphingopyxis. The sequence goes on along the minus strand of NZ_DASZAU010000004.1, from coordinate 561,471 downwards.
GCTCCTCGTTCGTATCGGTGTTGAGCGCCGTACCCTGGACATAGACGCCGCCCGACGCGCCGATGATTTCGCCGTCGTTCACGACGTCGCCACCGCCCGACAGGATGACGCCGAAGCGAACCCCGATGATCCGGCCGTCATCTTCGTTGGTGACGAGCGCGCTGTAATCCTCGTTCGCCTGATCGGTATAGGCGAACATCGACACGCCGTCGGCAAAAGCCTCGATCTGGCCGCCGATCTCGCCGCTGTTCGTGACGCCGCCGCCGCCGATCAGCCGGACGCCATCGTCGCCATAGCCATAGATGGTACCGCTGTTGACGACGGTGGTACCGGTTGCGAGGCCCTGAAGCTGGCCTGTCGCCGGGTTGAAATAATTGGCCGTGGTGATGCCGAAGCGATTGCCCGTGATCGTCCCGCTGTTGGTCACCGAGCTGGGACCGCCCGATATGGTGACCCCCGCATCCGGCGGCGCATCGAAACCGGGGTTGAGGCCATCGCCGTGAATCGTGCCCGCATTGGTGAGGTCGAGCCCGCCAAGCTCCGCATGAATGCCCGACGCCGCGCCGGTGATCGTACCAGTCTCGCTATTTTCGATCGCCGTCACGCCGTCGGCCGTCGTCGCCGCGTAAATGCCGTCGCCCGCCGCACCGGTGACCGTACCGCTGTTGGAAACCGAAAAGCTCTCCAGATTGCCAAAGCCGACGATGCCGCCGCCGGCGACAGCTTCGATCGTGCCGCTGTTGGTGATCGCCGCGACCAGGGGCTCCTCGCCGTTCTGGATCAGCACGCCCATGCTGTTGCCGACGATCGCACCGGCATTATCCACCGTGCCTCCAGACGACAGCGCAACACCCGCGCGGACGCCGGTGATCTGGCCCTCTGCGGTGTTGGTGACGCTCGACACGTAACTCGCCGGATCCTGCCCTTCATAGGCGTACATGTTGACGCCATCGGACTGTGCGTTGTTGAGGCCGCTGATGACGCCGCTGTTGACGACCGTGCCGCCGCCAACCAGCCTTATCGCGTCATTATTGTTCCCAAGGATCGTGCCGCTGTTGGTTACCGAGCTGTTGGCGGCGATGAACTGTCCCGGGCCCGTGGGAGTCGCGGGCTGCGCGTTGGTGACGATCCCGAACTGCCCCCCGCGGATCGTCCCGCTGTTGGTGATCGACGCATCGGCGGTCATGATGTTGATGCCGTTCTGCGCATCACCGCGGATCAATCCCGCATTGTCGACCGTCAACTGGCTGAGGCCGGATTGGATACCGTTCCCGCCTGCCCCGATCTCCGCGCCCTCTTCATTGTTGACGACCAGTTCGCCGTTCGACTGGCCGAGGATCGCCGCCGCGGAGCCGATGATGATGCCGTCGTTGTTGATCGTCGTCGTTTCGAGCGCGCCGCCCGCGAGCACGCCGAAAAAGCCGAGGACGACGCCCTCGTTGTTCAGCGTCGCGCTCCGTCCCGACTGCTCGGGCGTTGCGCCCATCACGATCCCGATCGGTACCTGCGTTCCCGGAATTGTAGGGTTATACTGCCCGAAGGTGCGGATCGTGCCGCCTTCATTGTCGATCGTTCCGCCGCCCTGCAGGACGACGCCGAAAGTCTGTCCTTCAATGATGCCCGTGTCGATGTTCGTCACGGTCCCAATGCCGGTGACACCCTCTGCAATGGCATCGGGGAACTCGGTGATAGCAACGCCGATCCCGTTAACACCGCTGCCCGGTGCGCCGTTGAGACCCTGGATCAGGCCGTCATTGTTGGTGACGTTACCCCCGCCGGCCAAGGCGACGCCGGTGCCCGCTTGACCGATGATCGTTCCGGCGTTGGTAACGGTGGTGTTCGCCGCGAGCGGCTGCGGCGGCAATTCATCGTCATTTTCGTCTTCGCTGAAGAAATAGGAGGTCGCGATGCCATTCGAGCCGCCGATGATTTCGCCACTGGCCCTGTTGGTGACGCTCGATCCGGGCTGCGCGATAACGATCCCGCCGCTCGGACGACTATCGATGCTGCCGACGCCGGTGCCATTGCCCCGAATCTCGCCGGAATTGTCGACGGTGACAGGACCATTGTCGGCATAGATACCAATGTCGAGACCCTCGACATCGAGATCGTCCTCTTCGACAATAATTTCCAGCAGTTCGGGCTGGTCATTATGGATACCGAAGGATTCCTGTGCCCCGGCCGGCGCGATCATCTGGCCGATGGACAGGCCGACGACTGCGCTCGTGGTGAGCAGGCGAGATTTCGAAATGCGTGACATGATTTGTGTCCCCCTCGACATGACCGGCAAGGCGAGAGGTTCGCCGGAGAGCCAATTGGCTCTCCGACTGGTCCACCCCACCTCAATGCTATGCGCCCCCAAGCCAATCGGGTTCAGTCACCCCGGCTTTGTGCGCGATGACTAGGGGGAGGCGCGGCGCAACGTCTACCCAATGTTATTTAGGGTGAATTTGCGACGGGCCGTTGCGGTCGCCCTTGCGTTCAGGCGCCCGGGGCCGTTACGGGAAAGGATCACCGGGGGGTGGGTTGCGACAGATGCCGGGCAACGCGGAAACGCGTGCCCGCCGGGCGCCCGATGCCGCGCCTCCCCCCGGTCGGCGCGGGGGTGCTGATGAAATTAGTATACGCCATTCTTGGCTTCATGCTCCTTCTGGCAGCGCAGCCGGCGCATGCCGAAAGCGAGCGGGTGCCGTTGCTCGACCTGCGAGCGCATGAGGATGCCCCGGCGCTCGCATCATTCGTGCGGTTCGCCAAGCGGCCTGGCGCAACGAGAACGCCTCAACTGGACCAGATCCTCGCCGGTCCGCTACAACGGATCGAAGGTCCGACCATCCATTTCGGACCGCCGGGAACCCGGACAGTCGTGCTGCTGAAGGTCCGGAATGCGAGCGACGAACATGGCAGCTGGATTCTCACCACCGGCCGCGGCTCGCTCAAGCATTTCCGGCTCTACGAAGCGAAGGGCGGCGACCTCGCGTTGATCGTCGACGGCACCGATTCGGAGGCAGCACGCGAGAATCTGGGCACCTATCAGGCCTTCAGTTCGGAGCTTGTGCTCGCACCGCGGCAGGAGAAGCTGGTCGTCATCGAATTCATCTCCGAAAATTCGACTTATATGCCGCTGCGGATCAACAGCTATGGCACCTTCTTCAAGGAACGACGCGCCAATATCTCGATGGTGTCGGGTGTCGTCGTCGGCGCGCTGACGCTGCTGCTGCTCAACTTCCTCTTTTTCTCGATCACGGGATTCAGGGAGTTTCTTTGGCTTGCCGTCGCCGAAGCCTTTTTCGCCCTGAATACCGTCCATTCGGAGGGGTATATCACCATCTTCTTCCTCTACGACAAACCGCTGGTCGGCGTCGCGGTCGAGGATTTCATCAAGTGCGGCTTTGCGGGGGCGATGGCCCAATTTTGCCGAAGTTTCGTCAACACGGCGATGAATTTCCCCAAGCGCGACATGGTGCTGAAGCTGCTTGTATTCTTCGCCCTCGCGGTGATGCTGCTCCAGCCTGGGCTCGCTTTCTATCCGCCGGGCGTCCGCTTTTTCCTGCACCTTTCGGGATGGCTCGTCACCGTGGCCGTCGCGCTGTTCCTACCTTTCGTCGGCTATGCAGCGATGAAGCAGCTCGGTTACCAGTTCTGGCCGCTCTTCGTAGGCTGGGCCAGCCTCGCGCTGTTCATCGTCTATGCCGCGATCGCATCAATGGGCGTGTTTGCCTGGCTGCCCATCAACTGGCACCTCGCCGGTCCCGTCGGCCTTTTTGAATCGGTGATGGTGACGCTCGCGCTCGGATTGAACCTCAAGAAAATCCAGCAGGACAAGCTCGTCGCCGATGCAAATTACGCGCGCTCGCTCACCGAGCGCCTCGAGATCAGCGAACGCGCGCAGCAACTCGCAGAGGAAAAGGCCTTCGCGCTCGAAACGGTCAATAGCCAGAACGCGCTACTCCATGCGTCGGGGCACGACAGCCGGCAGGTGATCCTCGCGCTCAACAGCGCGGTCGACGTGTTGAAGCGGCAGGATCGGCCCGACACCGACGCCGGACTGGTCGAAATGCTTGAAAGTTCGGCCGGCTATTTGAACGAAATCGTTTCGACGACCATTTCGGGCGCCAATATCGCCGCCAGCGACAGCGATTTCGTCTCGCTCAGCAGCTTTCGTGCGCAAGCGCTCGTCGAACCCTTGTCGATGATGTTCAAGACGCTCTTTGCGCGAAAAAAGCTGACCCTCGGCGTGCAGGTCACCGGCGATGTGACGATGATCTCCGACAAACCGCTCCTGATGCGCGCGCTCGCCAACATTCTCAGCAACAGCTACAAATTTACCGAAACCGGCGGCGCCCGCATCGCGATCGCGCTCGAAAACGGGTGCGCGATCATCACGATCAGCGATACGGGCGCCGGCATGCCGCCCGACGTCGTTGCGGCGCTCAACGGCGGCGGCAGCGCCCGGATTCGCGCCAACGAAAATGTCCAGGGGACCGGATCGGGCTTCGGATCGGCCAAGCGCATCGTCGAAACGCTGCACGGAACGCTGGAAATCCTGTCGTCGACGCCCGAAGGAACCGAAATCCGGATCGGCCTGCCCGCCGCCTTTGCCGCCGTCACCCCTATTTCCACCGACGAATTGCAGGTCGAACTGACGCAATGGACGGTTCTCGATTTCGATCAGCGGAGCGATTTCGAGGCGGGGCTGACCGCGCCGGGGACCAGCCGGAACCGGGTTATCGCGCTGACCTACGACGATACGACCATCACGCGCGGACGGCTTAGCGACCTTGTCGCGATGGTCGCGATCAAGCCCGCTTGCCGCGAATTGTTACAGCACCCGCTTGTCGCAAAGGCGTCAGAGCAGGTTTAGCTCGTTCGCGCGTTCGACGATCTTGCGATTGTGCGGCGCCTCCAGCTTCCGCCTCAGTTCGGCGATGTGGAAGGACACCGTCGGCGGTGCGATCGCCAGCCGATAAGCGATCTCCTTGTTCGTCTCGCCCTGCGCAAGATAGTGGAGGATCGCCATCTGCCGCGAAGACAGTGCAACCGCGGGCTGCTGGAACTTCCCGAGCGCGTCGTTCATGTGCGGCGATATATAGATTTCGCCCGCCAGCGCCGCATCGCACGCGGCGACGATATGGTCGAGCGGATCGGATTTGCTGACGACCGCGCGCGCGCCGAGTTTCAGCGCCGAATGGATTTCGTTGAGATGCGTTTCGCCCGTCAGGATGATCACCGTCATGTCGCGCGACCCGACGATCTCCGCGAGGACGTTGATCCCCCTGACATCGGGCAGGTTGAGGTCGAGGATCACCAGATCGACCGGCTGCGACTGGACAAAGGCACCGACCGTCGCCCCCCTGTCGAGCGCGCCGACGACCGCATAGCGATCGAGCGAGCCGAACAGGAATTGCAATCCGCTCTGCGTGATGCGGTGATCGTCTACGATCAGAACATTGTGCTTCACCGTCATGCCTGCGCCCCCGCTCAGCCCGTGACAGCTATTCCGCTCATATCGAACCCGCCGCAACCCGAATAATATTGGGGATGCCAGCGGCCGCGCGACGCCCGGTCAGGCCGGTGCTGCAATCCAGCGGTCGACCTGTGCCTCCAGCACCGGCAACGGCACCGACCCGCGCCCCAGCACGACCTCGTGGAACATCTTCTGGTCGTAGCGGTCGCCGAGCGCTGCCTGCGCCTTTTCGCGCAGCGCGAGGATGCGCTGCATGCCCACCTTGTACGAGGTCGCCTGCCCGGGCATCACGAAATAGCGGCGGATTTCGGATCGGATCTTCCCTATCGGCTGCGGCGAATTGGCGGTGTAGAAAGCCAGCGCCTGTTCCTCGCTCCAGCCCTTGGCGTGGATGCCGGTGTCGACAACAAGGCGGATCGCGCGCCAGATTTCGCGGCCCAGCCGCCCGAAATCGCTATAGGGATCGGTGTAGAAGCCCATCTCCTTCGCGAGCCGTTCGACATAAAGCGCCCAGCCCTCGCCATAGGCGCCGTAGAAGTAATTCTTCCGGAATTCGGGCGTGCCGGTCATTTCCTGCGCCAGCGCGATCTGCATGTGATGGCCGGGGTGGCCCTCATGATAGGTCGTACCCTCGATCTCGTAGATCGGCGTCGCGCGCGTGTCGGCGAGATGGACATAATAGATGCCGGGGCGCGAACCATCGAGCGCGGCGGGCGAATAATGCGCCGCACCGCCCGGTTCCTCGCGGAACGCCTCGACGCGCTTGACGATCAGATCGGCCTTGGGCAGCCGCCCGAACTGCTCGGGCAGGCGTGCCCGCATGCCGGCCAGATAATCCTCGGCCTTTTTGAGATAGGTGGCGCGGCCCGCATCGTCGTTCGCGACATAAAAGCGGTCATCGCTGCGCAGGAAGACGAAGAAGTCCTCGAGCTTGCCCTCATAACCGATCTTCGCCTTGAGCGCCTCCATCTCGGCGCGGATCCGCGTCACTTCGGCGAGACCGAGATCATGGATTTCGTCGGCGGTCATGCCGGTCGTCGTCTGCAGCCGCAGCATCGCGTTGTAATAGGCAGCGCCATCGGGCAGCGCGCCCGCGCCGCGCGGGTCCTTGGCCGCCGAGGCGCGATCGGTTTCGAGCCAAGCCCTGATCCGGTCATAGGCGGGCTTCATCGATCCGGTCATCGCCTTGGCGATGCGCACGGTGAAGACATCCGCTGCCGCCGCGTCGATCTTTTTCGCGGTGACAAGCCCCGCCGCCTTTTCCTTCGCATCGGCGTAGAGCGCATTGTCGGCACCCGCACCGAACGGCGCGCCGCTCGTCAGCCGTCCGATCAGTTCGATCGACTGGTCGTAAGCGAAACCGGGCATGCGAATGCCCTTCGCCGCCGAAGCCTTGGCGCGGTCCAGATAGCCGTCGAGCGTCGGGCCGAGCGCCGTGACGCGTGCAACATAGGCTTCCATATCGGCGGGCGTGTCGACGCGGTGCTGGTTGATGAGGAAATTGGGCAGACCGGTGTGCGGGCCGTTGCGATCGAAGATATAGCCATGGCTGCGCCACTTCGTCGACGCTTCGGCGCGCTCGAGTTCGAGTACCCACATGTCGTAGGACACGCGGGCATCCTCGCCAAGTTTGGCACGGTCGAACTGCTTTTTCATCGCTGCGACGCTGCCACGACGCCATTCGAGCCGCGCCGCCGCCGCCGCATCGCCGGGGTCGGTAAAGCGGTCTTGCTGTTCCTTGCGCCCGAGGCTGGTAAGTTGTTCGGGATCGAGCGCAAGTTCGGCTTCGAATGCGGCGTCGAGGAAGGCCGTCAGCGCCGCGTCGGCCGTCCCGCCCTGCGCCGCTGCCCGCACCGCAGGCGCAGCAAAGACGCTGGTCGCCAGCGCCAGTGAAAATTCGCGTCGTGATAACCGCACCGGATTCCTCTTTTCCCTGATATCCAGGCTGCGGCGGGTTCAGCCCAGCAGCCGCTCGTTGACGACCTTGCCGCCCTGCGTCAGGCGCACCGCATTGCCGATTTCCTCGTCGAGCACGGGCTTGCCCGCTTCCTTGTCCCAGAACGCCGACAGGAAATTGAACAGGTTGCGGCTGAACAGGGCGCTGGTGTCCGCCGGCATCATTGCCGCGATATTCTTAGCGCCGATGACGGTAACCCCGTGGATCTTCTTCGCTTCGCCCGACACCGAACCTTCGACATTGCCGCCGCTTTCGGCCGCCATGTCGACGATCACGCTGCCGTTGCGCATCGTCGCGAGCTGCGCATCCGATATCAGCCGCGGCGCGGGGCGCCCCGGGATCAGCGCCGTGGTGATGACGATGTCCTGCTTCGCGATATGCGACGACACGAGTTCGGCCTGCGCCGCCTTATACTCGTCGGACATTTCGGTGGCATAGCCGCCGGCGCCCTCGCCCTCGATCCCCGCGACACTCTCGACGAAGATCGGCTTGGCGCCGAGGCTGAGAATCTGTTCCTTCGTTGCCGCACGCACGTCGGTCGCGCTGACCTGCGCGCCGAGGCGGCGTGCGGTCGCAATCGCCTGCAGCCCCGCGACGCCGACGCCCATCACAAAGGCTTTTGCGGCGCTGACGGTGCCCGCGGCGGTCATCATCATCGGAAAGGCGCGGCCATAGGCGTTCGCCGCGATCAGCACCGCCTTGTAACCGGCGAGGTTCGCCTGGCTCGACAGGATATCCATCGACTGCGCACGCGTGATGCGCGGCATGAATTCCATCGCCAGCGCCTCGATGCCGAGCTTAGCATAGTCGTCGACGCGCGCGCGCTCACCGAACGGGTTAAGCCCCGCTGCGAGCCAGGCTCCGTCGGCGAAGCCGGCAAGCCCCTTCGGATCGGGGCCCTGCACGCCCAGAATGATGTTCGCACCTTTCAGGACATCGGCGCGTTTGGCGACGCTCGCGCCGGCGGCGCTATAATCGGCATCGGCGATCGACGCATGGTCGCCCGCCCCCGATTCGACTGCAACTTCGGCGCCCAGCCCGATGAATTTCTTCACGGTTTCGGGGGTCGCGGCGACGCGGGTCTCGCCGTCGGCGAGCTCCTTCAGGACGGCGATGCGCATGCGCGAAGCCCGGTCAGGACGCGATGAGGAGGACGACGCCGACGGTGACGATCGCCGTGATGATCGACCCGATCTTGAACAGGTTGATGAAACCCGCGTAGGTTTCCTCGGCTGCCTTCATTTCCTGCTGTGCCATGGCTCTTTCCCCTTCAGCTGCCGTTTCGATGCCGCCGGCGCGCTGCGCCCGGGCCAGAATCGACCTTCGCGCCGGTCTTAGCCACGCGCTCGCCTATGCTCAATAGCCGAAGGCCGCGCCGCGTGCCAAAAGTCAAACGGCCTTAATCGCCCTTTTACCCCTCTAGGGTAGACCAGCGGGTCTCAGCGGAACAAACACATCCATATGTCGGTTCAGGGGCAGATTCGGAACGATGGCAAGCACGCGCGACACGCGAACAGTGATGATTGTCGACAGCGAGCCTGCTCAGCAGCGCTTTCTGGCGGCATTGGTGTCGCGCGGCGGCTGGCGGAGCGTGATCGCGGCAGACACCGACACCGCGCTGGCGAAGCTCGGTACGCAGGAAGGCATGGCGCTCGACGCGGTGCTGCTCGATCAGGGCGCCCCGGGCATGTCGATCCCCGAATTCGTAACCGAACTGCGTCGCTGGCGCCCCGCGCTGCCGCTTGTCGTCATCACGATGCGCAACGGGGTCGAGGTTGCGGTCGGCGCGATGCGTGCCGGCGCGAGCGATTTCGTCCAGAAGCCGATCGCGCCCGACCGTCTGCTCGAAGCGCTCGACCGCGTCGAATCGACGAACGGCCCGCAGGGCGAACTTCGCCCGCTCACCGAAAAGCTGCGCGCACCGCTGGCATTCGAGGAGATCATCGGGTCGAGCCCCAATTTCCGCAGCGCCCTCGCGATCGCCGCCAAGGCGGCGCGCGCGCGCGTTCCGGTGATGATCAACGGCAAGCCCGGCACCGGCAAGGAAGTCTTTGCCCGCGCGATCCACAGCGCCAGCCCGCGCGCGCGCGGCGCACTGGTAATGGTCGACTGTTCGGCGGTCTCGCCGGGCCTGATCGGGTCCGGGCTGTTCGGCCATGAGCGCGGTGCCTTCGCCGGCGCCTTCGACCGGCAGGTCGGACGGCTCGTCCAGGCCGACGGCGGCAGTATCATCATCGACCATGTCGAATGTATTCCGCTGGAAACGCAGGCCAAGCTGGTCGAATTCCTGAATAGCGGCGAAGTCCAGATGATCGGCGGTTCGATCCGCCAGAGCGTCGACGTCCGCATCATCGCGACCAGCGCCAGCCCGCTCGACAAGCTTATCGAAGCCGGCCATTTCCGCGAAGACCTGTTCTACGCGCTGTCGAGCGCGCAATTCACCCTGCCCTCGCTGTCCGAACGCCGCGGCGACGTCGGCCCGCTCGCGCGCCACCTGCTTGCCCGCATCGGCGGCCTGCCCGGCATGGGACCGATCGGCGTCACCGACGACGCGCTGCGCCTGCTCGCCGCCTATGCCTGGCCGGGCAACGTCCGCCAGCTTCAGGACGTGCTGTTCCGCGCTGCGGTCGAAAGCAAAACCGACGTGCTCACCAGCGCCGATTTCCGTGCGATCGAGGCTGCGCTCGGCGGCGGAAGCCCGGCGGGCGAAGGCGAAGTCGCGATCAACGGCGAAGCCATCGGCGTCACGCTCTACCTGCCCGACGGCAATTTGCGTCCGCTCGAGGACATCGAGGCCGACGTTATCCGCCTCGCCATCGGCCATTATCGCGGCCGTATGAGCGAAGTCGCCCGCCGGCTGGGTATCGGCCGTTCGACACTCTATCGCAAATTGAGCGATCTCGGGATCGATACGGCCGCCTAGGCCGTCAGCGCCGCATCCCGGAGACCGCGCCACACGCGCAGCGCCTGGCGGTTTTCCGCGATATCGTGCACGCGCAGCAACTGCGCGCCCTGCGCTGCAGCCTGATAGTGCAGCGCCACCGTGCCGCCGAGCCGCTGGTCGGCCGCCGCCTCATTATCGAGCGCGCCGATCATCCTTTTGCGGCTGGCCCCGAACAGGATCGGACAGCCCAATGTGTGGAACAGCGCCATTCCGTTGACCAGCGCCAGATTGTCGCCGACCCCCTTACCGAAGCCGAGTCCCGGATCGACGATGATCCTTGCCGGGTCGACCCCGGCGGCGATGCACGCCGAGACGCGCTCGGCGAGCATGTCGTATACGTCGAACAGGACATGCTCATAGTCGCCGCCTTCGTGGGGATCGCTCTTCGCCGACGGCGCGTGCATCAGCACGACGGGGCAGCCTGCGTGCACGACGACTTCCATCGCGCGGTCGTCATAGCGCAGCGCCGATATGTCGTTGACGATTCGCGCCCCTGCAGCGAGCGCGGCTTCCATGACGGCAGCTTTGCGCGTGTCGATCGAGACCGCGACCCCGCCATTCGCCAGCGCCGCCACAACGCCTTCGATCCGCTTGATTTCATCACCTTCCCAGACGAGCGGCGCACCCGGCCGCGTCGATTCGCCACCGACATCGATGATCGCCGCGCCTGCCGATCCCATAGCGAAGCCGGCTTCGGCCGCGGCGAAGACGTCGATATGCTTGCCGCCGTCTGAAAAACTGTCGGGCGTAACGTTCAATATGCCCATGAGCTGCGGCTCGTTCAGCCGGATCGTCCGCCCGCCGAGTTGAAGGGCGCCGCGCGGGCGGAGCACGCCGGCGCGCTGCGCCGCCGCCGCGGCCGCGAGCGGGTCGGGCATCGCCGCGATCCAGTCCGTCCATTCGGCCACGGTAACGATCGCCGACCTGACGACGCCATCGTCGCGCAGGCTGACATGCCAGGCGGCGAACCAGACCATCGTGTCGGCGATCCGCAGGCAATCGTCGTCGAGTTCGTGCGGCCGATCGACGAAGCAGGTCGGGCGGCAATAGATTTGCGCATCCGCCGACGCGGCGCCGAGGTCGGGCTTGGTCAGCGGCTGAAACATCAGGCTTCGTTCGCCAGCAACCAGTCCTGCCGCACCGCGTCGATCACGCGCAGTTCCTTGCCGGTATCGACGTGCCAGAAGGTCCAGCCGTTGCAGCTCGGCGCGCCCTGCAAACCCGCACCAACCTTGTGGATCGACCCCGCGGGCTGGCCGTCGCATTCAAGGCTGCCGTCGACGCGTACCTTCGCCTTCCAGCGGCGCTTCGTGTCGGTAAGTATCGTGCCCGGCGCGATCATGCCGCATTCGACGAGCGTGCCGAATGCGACGCGCGTCGCGGCCTTCGGCGCCATCATCGTCTTGACCGCGCTTTCGTCGAGCGGCAGCGCCAGCTCGATACGCTCCAGCGCGGCCGCGATATAATCGTCCTCGCGCTCGATGCCGATGAAATGACGGCCGAGGCGCTTCGCGACCGCCCCCGTCGTGCCCGTACCGAAAAAGGGATCGAGAACCACGTCGCCCGGGTTCGAGCAGGCAAGCAGGATGCGATAGAGCAAGGCTTCGGGTTTCTGGGTCGGATGGACCTTCGTACCGCCCTTTTTCAAACGCTCCTGACCGCCGCAGATCGGGATCAGCCAGTCCGACCGCATCTGAAGCTCGTCGTTCAGCGTCTTCATCGCGCGATAGTTGAAGGTATAGCGCGACTTTTCGCCCATCGACGCCCAGATCAAAGTCTCATGCGCATTGGTGAAGCGCGTGCCCTTGAAGTTCGGCATCGGGTTCGCCTTGCGCCACACGATGTCGTTCAGGATCCAGTATCCATTGTCCTGCAACGCGGTGCCGACGCGGAAGATGTTGTGATAGCTGCCGATCACCCAGATGCTGCCGTTCGGCTTCAGGATGCGTTTCGCTTCCTTGAGCCAGGCGTGGGTGAAGCGGTCGTAGGTCGCAAGGCTGTCGAACTTGTCCCAGTCGTCGTCGACGGCATCGACCTGGCTGCCATCGGGACGCAGCAGGTCGCCGCCGAGCTGGAGATTATAGGGCGGATCGGCGAAGATCATGTCGACCGACGCCGCCGGAAGCGAGCGCATCATTTCGACGCAATCGCCCTGCAAAATGCTGTCGAGCGGCAGGTCCGCGGGGTCGACCTTGGGCGTCCGCTGCTTTGTCGCCGGCGCCTTGACCCGTTCCATCACACCCATGTTTTGCCCCTGTCTTCGACTGAAAGAAGGCCCTGATGAGTCAGGCGGAGTCCGCCGTCAAGCGCAGGACTCTAGGGATTCCGCGTCACTAACTGGTTAACGGAATGAGAACGAAAGGAGTCTGCCACGACATATGGAGTCGTCGGCGAATCGGGGACTCAACCACTGGTGGTGTGGCGATGAAGACTCACCCGCGAAAAAAATTTTGCGGCGGGGTCAAAGACCGGGGTCGACCCCGGTGAGATCGATCGAACGCATCCACAGCTCGCGCGCCAGCTTCGGGTCGCGCGCGGTGCGCGTCGCACGCGCCGGCCCCGACCGCCCCGATATCTCACCAAGCCCCTGCGGCCCCAGATAGTCGCCGCCCTGAACGCGCGCGCCGGTCGCCGCCTGCAAGGTCGGCCAGCTGCCCTGCGCCGCGCTGTTGAAGAAGGGCCCAGCGAGCGGCGTCATCGTACGAAGCGGCAGCGGCAGGTGGCGCGTCAGCTCGGTCAGCGCGACGCCGGGGTGACAGCCGATCGCCTGCGTCGCGCGTCCCGCCGCGCTCAATCGTCGGTCGAGCTCGAACATGTGGAGCAGGTTCGCGAGCTTGCTCATCTGGTAGCGCGCCCAATTGTGATAGCTGCGCGACGCCGACAGGTCGCTGTAGTCCATCGCGCCGTTCTTGTGCGCGATGCTGCCCGTAATCACGATGCGGTCGTCGACATGCGGATGGATGAGGCCGGTCAGCGCGAAAGTGCCGAGGTGGTTGACCCCAAATTGCAGTTCATAGCCCTGTTTCGTCAGCGTCTTCGGCGGGATCATCACCCCGGCATTGTTCACCAGCACGTCGATCCGCGGTCCCGACGATATCGCTTTAGCGGCGTCGCGGACCTGGTCGATATCGGCGAGGTCGATCGGCTGGAACGACAATTCGGCGTTCGGTACATCGACACGGATGCGGTTCATCGCCGCCCCGGCCTTGTCGGCGTCGCGGCATGCGAGGACCACATGGCCGCCGCGCGCGGCGAGCACCTTGGAAACTTCGAAACCGATGCCAGCATTGGCACCGGTGACAAGGAAGCGCCTGCCCGTTTGCGCACCGACATCGTCGGCCGTAAATCCGCTGCGCATCGTCTTCCCCTCGGCTTCAGACCAGCTGCATTTGTGCGACCGGGGCAAAACTGGTCCGATGATGCGGCGTCGGCCCATGCTGACGCAACGCCGCGAGATGATGCGCGGTACCATAGCCCATGTTGGTTTCCCAACCAAAACCGGGATAATCGCGCGCCGCCGCGACCATGACGCGGTCGCGATGTTCCTTCGCAAGGATACTGGCCGCCGAAATGCAAGGGTGCAGCGCATCGCCGCCGATGATCGCGCGCGCGCTGTAGCGCCATTTGGGCAGGCGGTTGCCGTCGACGAGCACCTCGTGCGGGTCGAAGCCCAGCGCCTCGACCGCGCGCGTCATCGCGAGGAAAGTCGCCTGCAAGATGTTGATGCGGTCGATTTCCGCAACGCTCGCTTCGCCGACGCCCCAGCGGCAGCGCGCCTTGATCTCGACCTCGAGCTCGCCGCGCCGCTTTGCCGTCAACTTCTTGCTGTCGTCGAGCCCGGCAATGCCGCCCTCGCACAGCAGCACCGCCGCCGCGACGACCGGCCCCGCCAGCGGCCCGCGGCCGGCTTCGTCGACCCCGACGATCACGCGATCCGCCAGGGCGGATAACGCCGATATTCGGCCGCCTGATAGAGGCAGAGCCGATTGCCCGCGGGATCGGCCAGCCGCGCCTCGCGCCAGCCCCATTCCTCATCCTTCGGCACCTGCTCGAACCGCACGCCGCGCCGCGCCAGATAGGCGACCCATGCGTCGAGCGCGCCGCTTTCGAGATAGGCCGTCGCCCCGCCTGCGCTGCCGTCGCCGACATGGATCGACAGCGTCACGCCGTTCGCGGCCTCGAACCGCGCATAGCCATTGTCCGGACTATCGACGATCTGCTTCAGCCCCATCTGTTTGTAGAAGGCGACCGACACGGCGTAATCATTTGCCGGCAGCGTGATCTGGTTGAGCGCCGGGCCGGTGAACAACCCGTCGTTGCGCACGAACTGCTGCCCCATCGGGCCGTGCCCCTGCCCCAGCCCCGGCGCATCGTGCAGCGACAGCCGCACGAAATCGCGCGCACGCGCGATCGCGGGCTCGAGAGGCATGCGCTGTGCGAGCCCCGTGGCGATCGCACTCGCGAGCGTGCAGCCGGTACCATGGCTGTGCGGCGTGTCGATGCGCGGCGCTTCCCAGCGCGCGACTTCGCCCTCGCCCGTTTCGAGCAGGCGGTCGGTCACCGTTTCGCCCTCGGCGTGACCACCCTTGACGAGCAGCGAGCAGCCGTGCGCGAGCACCGCGTCTTCGCCGCCCAAGGCTTCCAGCTCCGGCAGGTTCGGCGTCGCGACCATCGCACGGTTCAGCAGCGCGCGGAACGCGTCGATCGTCGCGGCGTCGGCGAGCACCGACCCGCTCGTCGCAATCATCACCGGATCGAACACGAGCGCCGCCTGCGCGAGGTCGGGCTGCGAGAGCCGCTCCGCCACCGCCGCGGCGGTTTCGGCGCTGCCGATCATGCCGATCTTGACCGCGTCGACGCCGATATCCGACGCAACGCTGTCGATCTGCGCGAGCACCATCGCGGTCGGGACCGGATGGACGCCCTGCACCCCCAGCGTATTCTGCGCGGTGATCGCGGTGATCGCGGTCATCGCATGGCCGCCGAGCATCGTGACCGCCTTGATGTCGGCTTGGATGCCCGCGCCGCCGCCGCTATCCGACCCGGCAATAATCAGGACGCGCGCGGTCACCCCTTATGCTTTCGCTCCGTCGACGCGGGAAATTTCGCCAATGCCGCGCCTTCGCGGAGCGGCCGGTCGAGCAGGTCGCCGCCGCAATTGGGGCAAATCTCGTCGAGCTTGTCGGCGCAGTTCGCGCAGAAGGTGCATTCGAACGAGCAGATGAAGGCGCCGTGAAGATCGGCGGGCAAATCGCGGCCGCACTTTTCACAATCGGGTCGCATCTCAAGCATGGTAAATCTCTTTCAGTTTTCAAAAATCGAAATGGTTATGCCGCGGCGCGGACGGCGTCGCAGATCATGTCGACGACGCGCTCGACCTCGCCGGCATCGTCGCCTTCGGCCATCACGCGGATCAGCGGCTCGGTGCCCGACGGGCGGATCACCAGACGGCCGCGGCCGTTCAGCGCGGCTTCGCCTTCGGCGATTGCCGCCTGCACCTGCGCATCGTCGAGCGGCTTGCCGCCCGCGAAGCGAACATTCTTCAAAAGCTGCGGCACCGGATCGAACTGGTGCAGCAATTCGCTCGCGGGCTTTCCGGCGGTCACCAACTCGGCGAGCACCTGCAACGCGGCGAGTGTGCCGTCGCCGGTCGTGGCATAGTCGGACAGGATCATATGCCCCGACTGTTCGCCGCCGACGTTGAAGCCGCCTTCGCGCATCCGTTCGAGGACATAGCGGTCGCCGACTTTCGTGCGTTCGAGCCGCAGCCCTTCGCCTTCGAGGAAGCGTTCGAGGCCGAGGTTCGACATCACCGTCGCGACGACGCCGCCGCCCTTCAGCCGCCCCTGCCGCGCCCAGCTCGCGCCGATCAGCCCCATGATCTGGTCGCCGTCGACGATCGCGCCCTTTTCATCGACGACGATCAGCCGGTCGGCGTCGCCGTCGAGTGCGATGCCGATGTCGGCGCCGCTCGCGACGACCGTTTCCTGCAGCAATGCGGGCGCAGTCGATCCGCATTTGTCGTTAATGTTGATCCCGTTGGGCGTGACGCCGACCGCAACGACGTCGGCGCCCAGCTCCCAGAACACCGTCGGCGCGCTGTTGTACGCGGCGCCATTGGCGCAATCGAGCACCATCTTCAGCCCGTCGAGGCGGATCGATTCGGGCAGGCTCTGCTTCACCGCGTGGATATAGCGGCCGCGCGCGTCGTCGATGCGCTTCGCGCGCCCGATATGCGCGGGTTCCGCAAGCGGCGGGTTTTGGGCGAGCAGATATTCGATCTGCGCCTCGTCCTCGTCGGACAATTTATATCCGTCGGGCCCGAACAGCTTGATTCCATTGTCGTGAAAAGGATTGTGACTCGCCGACAGCATCACGCCGAGGTCGGCGCGCATCGAGCGCGTGAGCATCGCGATCGCCGGGGTCGGCATCGGGCCGACCTGCACCACGTCCATGCCGACGCTGGTGAAGCCCGCAACAAGCGCATTTTCGAGCATATAGCCCGACAGGCGCGTATCCTTGCCGATCACGACGCGATGCTTGTGGTCGCCGCGCAGGAAATGCGCGCCCGCCGCCATGCCGACGCGCATCGCAACCTCGACCGTCATCGGGATCTGGTTCGTCAGCCCGCGAATCCCGTCGGTTCCGAAAAACTTGCGCATGTCACCTCTGCTACCTAAGCCGGGTCGACAGGACCTTCCCCGGCTCCCCGGGATGGCCCCATCGAAGAGCTTCTCGGCCCAAAAACCGGTTCCCACTTCTTTCGGCAGGTGCTCTATGTCACCCTCTTTTGCTTGGCAAGCTGACCATAAAATTCGCCGGGAGAATCCGTCTTGAAATCCGCCTGGTTCATCCTTTCGGCGCTGATCGCCGGCATGTTGCTCGGGATCGCGATGGATCTGGTCGCGCCCGCGACCGGAACCGCCGCCCTGCCCTATGTCGAGACCGCCGGCCTGCTGTGGCTAAAGGCATTGACGATGACGATCATCCCGCTGATCGTTGCGCTGCTCGTTACCGGGATCACGGCGACCGCCGACGCCGCGCGCGCGGGCAAGCTCGCGGCACGATCGGTGCTGGTCTTCATGGTCGGGATCACGCTCACCGGGCTGATGTCGCTGATCGTCACGCCTTTGCTGCTTCGGGTTTTCCCGATGGCGGACGCGACCGCAGCGGCGCTTCGCAAGGGACTCGGCGGCGCAGGCGAAGCGCCACCCTCGCCCTCTTTTGCCGACTTCGTGCTGGGCCTGCTCCCGTCCAACCCGATCGCCGCAGCGGCCGAAACGACGGTGTTGCCACTCATCGTCTTCACCACGATCTTCGCCTTTGCGATCACCCGCGTCGGCCCCGAACAGCGTGCGTCATTATCAGGCCTGTTCAAGGCGCTGGGCGACACGATGCTGATTGTCATCGGCTGGGTGCTCGCGCTCGCGCCGATCGGCGTTTTCGCACTGGGTTATGCGCTCGCGGTCAAGGCCGGGGTCGCGGCCTTCGGCGGGCTGGTTCACTATGTCCTGATCCTTTCGGTCGTAGGTATCTGCTGCATCCTTCTTGGCCTGCTGCTCGCATGGCTCGTCGCCGGGGTACCGTTGCCACGCTTCATTCGCGCGATGGTGCCAACTCTGGCGGTCGCGATCAGCACGCAAAGCTCGCTTGCCAGCCTGCCCGCAATGCTGCGCGCATCGGAAGAGCTCGGCGTCGAGCCCAAAAAAGCCGACATCGTACTCCCGCTTGCCGTCGCGCTCTTCCGCTTCACCAGCCCGGCGATGAACATCGCCGTGGTCATTTACGTCGCATGGCTGTTCAAAATCGAACTCAGCCCGTGGGAAATGGCGGTCGGGCTCGCGGTTGCACTCGCAGCCGCGCTCTCATCGGTCAGCCTTCCTGGTTCGATCAGCTTTGTCACCTCGATCGCGCCCATTGCAGGCGCCATGGGCGTCCCTGTCGCACCGCTCGGCCTGCTCGTCGCCGTCGAGACATTTCCTGACATCTTCCGGACACTCGGCAATGTGATTGGCGATGTCACCGCAACGAAGGTCGCCGCCGCCGGCGTCGACGACGAACCAGCAGGAGAAACGCCATGAAATATCGCAAGCTCGGCCACGGCCTCGAAGTCTCGGCGATCGGCATCGGCTGTATGCCGATGATCAAGGGCGGCAACATCCTCTATGGCGAAGCCGCCGATCTCGATGAATCGACGCGCACGATCCACCGCGCGATCGACCTTGGCGTCACCTTTTTCGACACGGCGCAAATCTATGGCCCGTTCAGCAATGAGGAACTGCTGGGCGAGGCGATCCAGGGAAAGCGCGACGGCCTCGTCATCGCGACCAAATTCGGCTTTAAGTTCGACGGCCCGCAGATCGTCGGCGTCGACGGCTCTCCCGCCAACGCGCGCGCCGCGTGCGAAGGCTCGCTCCAGCGGCTCGGCATCGACACGATCGACCTTTTCTACCAGCACCGCGTCGACCCGTCGGTGCCGATCGAGGAAACCGTCGGCGGGATGATGGAACTGGTGAAGGAAGGCAAGGTCCGCCACATCGCGCTGTCCGAAGCCGGCGCCGACACGATCCGCCGCGCCGCAAAAGCCGCGCCGATCACCGCGCTGCAGAGCGAATATTCGATCTGGGAGCGCGATATCGAGGACGATATCCTCGGCGCGTGCCGCGACAATGGCATCGGCTTCGTCCCCTATTCGCCGCTCGGCCGCGGCTTCCTCGCGGGCGCGGTGCGCAGCCGCGACGAACTTCCCGAAAATGACTGGCGCCGTAACGACCCGCGCTATTCGGACGAGAATCTGCCCGCCAACCTCGCGATCGTCGACGCGATCGGCGCGGTCGCCGGCAAGCATGGCGCCTCGAAAGCGCAGGTCGCGCTCGCTTGGCTGCTCGCGCAGGGCGACGATATCGTCCCGATCCCCGGCACCAAGCGCCGCGCAACAATGGAAGACAGCGTCGCGGCGGCCGAAGTCACGCTCACCGCCGACGATCTCGCCGCGATCGACGCGGCCGCGCCGAAGGGCGGAACGAGCGGCCCGCGCTATGGCGAGATGGGCATGCGGATGGTGCGGCTTTAGCGGCGGCTACCGACCGATTGCTGCCGCCTCTATCCTCGTCATCCCGGCGAAGGCCGGGATCTCGCCGGCGCGTCATTTCGAGAGGGTGAGATCCCGGCCTTCGCCGGGATGACGGATATTAGGAGTGGCAGCTTCCCACCCCTTAGCCGACTTCAATCCTCGATCCTCAACCTAACCCTTCGCATCCATCCGCGCGCACAATTCATCAACCTTTGCTGCCAGCTCGCTGATCCGCATCTGGTCGAGCTTCTCGTGCAGCCGCATGATCTCCAGCTCGGCGCGCAGGTTGATTTCGTAATCGACACTCGCGGTCAGCCGGTCCTTCGCGGCCTGCCGGTTCTGGCTCATCATGATGATCGGCGCCTGCACGGCGGCGAGCGTCGAGAGCATCAGGTTCAGGAAGATGAACGGATAGGGATCGAACGCCAGCCCCCAGCGCTCGAGTATCTCGGAATTGAGCAGCATCCAGCCAAGCAGCACCAGCGAAAAAACGATGATGAAGCCCCACGAACCGCCCACCGCCGCGACCTTGTCGGCCAGCCGGTCGCCGTAGCTCGCCTGCGCATCCTCGATATCGGCGGCATCGCGGCTGCTCGGCGCGCGGGCGGCGATCGCTTCGACCACCCGTTTTTCTTCGACATCGAGCTGGTCGAACGCCCGGCCCAGCAATCGCAATGACAAATCGTTGAGATGCGTGACCGCGTTCATTCGGCTCCTAACCGACCCAGCGCCAGATACCGGCGACCATATAGCCGAGCGCACCATGCGCCCAGGTCGCAACAATCCAAAGCAATATTCCGCCCAGCAGGGCATGCGGGCGCGGGATCGCTTCGGCCCATGTCGCCGTGCCGCCGATCTGCCGCGCATAGGGCAGGAAACTCGTCCGCGCCGCCCAGCCGCGCCAGGCATCGCCCATCAGCCGCGCCTTCTTCGCATCCTGCCCCGCCGATCCGACGAGCGCGAGGAAAGCGATCGTCGCCGACAGCACGATCTGCCCCGGGGTCGGCATCACCAGCGCATGCGCGAGCGCCCACAGCGCGAAGCCCCACATCATCGGGTGCCGCGTTATCGCGAACACCCCGCGCGGCGTCGCCGCCGCATCCCGCTTGGCGTGCGGCGCCGGCAGCGCCGGATTGCCGATCAGCGATCCCATGAACAGGATGCTCGCGAACAGCACGATCAGCGACGCAAGAATCCAGAGCGGATCGTCGACGGTCCACAGCGGCGGTTCGGGCGGCATCCCGCGCCAGGCCTGGACGATCAGGATGAAGGTCGCGATCGCGACGATCGAATAGGTAATCTGGAATCCCCGTTCTCCGAGCCGTCCCGCCAGCCCGTCACGCAGCGGGTGCGACAGCGCGAGGTGCGATCCGACGAACAGGATGCAGGTGGTGATCAGAAGCGACATCGGTTGCACGGCCAATCCCCTCATCGAGTGAGTTTGCGCCGTCGATCCCGCCCTGCGGACGAATCGCGGCGTCGTGCGCGCACCATCCGCCACAAAGATAACAGTGTCAACATAGTGAGTATCGAAAGAGGCAGGCGTGAAAACGCCTGCCTTCTCCCTAGCGGTCGTAGGCTTTGGGGAGCGCCCCTTCCTGCGGCGTCAGATAACGGTCGCGCAGGCGGTCCTGCCGCGTTGTCAGCGACTGCGCCTTGCCGTCGATCCAGATCGCGGTCGGACGGCTGCCGAGTTCGAGCGGATCATTGTCCCAGATCACGACGTCGCCGGCGCGGCCCGGACGCAGCGAACCGATGCTGCCTTCCATACCGACCGCGCGCGCGGGGACGCTGCTGATCGAGGCGAACGCCTGATCCCAGGTCATGCCGCTCGCACCCGGAACCCGGGCGAGGCCGACGAGGTTGCCGGCATATTGCGTCGCATAACCCATCTTGTGTGCATCATCGTCGTCGAACACCCCGACGGACACATCGACGCCCGCGGCCTTCAGGCGACCCGCGTTCGACTGCGTCGCGCCAAGCTGCTCGAACGTGCCCGGCAGATCGGTAAGCGGCGATACGAGCACCGGCACCTTCGCCGCGGCGATTTCGCGCGCGACCAGCCAGCCCTCGGTCACGCCGACGAGCACCAGCTTCAGCGCGGGAAAATCCTGCCGCAGCTTGAGCACATTGACGATGTCGGCGGCGCGGTCGACGCGCACGAACAGCGGCGTCGTGCCGTCGATCACGCGGACGAGCGCATCGGCATCGGCGCGCTGGATCATCGCGTCATTGTCCCATTCGGCGAGCGTCGCGGGGTTGCGCGCATAGCTGCGCGCCGCCAGCAATTGTTCGCGGAACAGCAGGAAGGTCGCGGCGCGGCTGCCGCCCGCCTTGGCCGATCCATCCTCGCCGAACGCAACATATTGCAGCGCGCGCGGCTTGGTCACCATGTCCATGTCGTCGGCAAGGTCGACGACCGCGCCCTGCCCCGCGAACAGATTGCTGCTGCTCTGCGGCGCGACGATCGCGCGCGTCACGCCCGAGGCGCGGTTGACCGCGACGGGCGACCCCATCGGGTTCAGCGCCGGGGCGATATCGAGCCCCGCCGAAAAGCGCGAGCGGTTGGCCGAACGATCGTTGGTGCCGGTGACGGCATCGACCTCGGTCAGCCCGACGCGGCTGAATGCCGCGACGATGCCCGGGGTCACATATTTGCCCTGCGCGTCGACGCGCTCGATGCCTGCAGGCACGGCCACGCCGGCGCCCGCCGCGACGACCTTGCCCCCGCGTACGACGACGGTGCCGCCATCGACGGGCGCGCTGCCGTCGCCGATGACGAGCTTCGCATTGACGATCGCGACGTCCTGCGCCGCGGCCGGAACCGCGATGACGGCGGCAGCGGAAAGAAGAAGCGCGCGGATCATTTCACGTCTCCTTCACCCGGCTGGCCCAGTTCGAAATCGCTCACCGGGCGCCGCTTCGGATCATTGGCGTCGAACATCAGCGCGCCGTCGATCCAGACCTTCTCGGGGCGCGTATAGGCGCTGAACGGATTGCCGTTCCACAGCACGACGTCGGCCATCTTGCCGGGCTTCAGGCTGCCCGTCCGGTCGGCGATGCCCAGCGCTTTCGCCGGGTTATACGACAGCCATGTCCACGCCTGCTCGTCACTGACGTCGATCCCGATGCGGCGTCCGGCAGCGCGCGCTTTCGCGGCCTCCTGGTTCAGCCGCTGGATCTGGTTCGCATCGTCCGAATGGACGATCGTGCACGCACCCGCCTTGTAGACGAGCGGGATATTCTCGTTGACGCTGTCATAGGCTTCCATCTTGAAGCCCCACCAGTCGGCCCACATCGCCGAGCAAATGCCCTCTTTCGCAAGGATATCGGCGATCTTGTAGCTTTCGACCGCATGGTGGAAGGTCGACACCTTGTAGCCGAATTCCTTCGACATATCGATGACGAGCGCCATTTCATCGGCGCGATAGCAATGATTGTGGACGAGGATTTCGCCCGACAGCACGCCCGCGAGCGTTTCCATCGCAAGGTCGCGGTCGACGGCTTTCCCGTCGTCCATCTTCTTCTTGTACGCCGCGGCCTTCTGCCAGGTCGCGCGGTTGACCGCGAAATTGCCCATGCGGGTCGAAGGCATGCGCCCCTTGCCGCCATAGACACGCTTCGGATTCTCGCCGCACGCCATTTTCAGGCCATAGGGCGCGCCGGGGAACTTCATCCCCTGCACCGTCCGCGAGGGCACATTCTTGAGCGTGATCGAGCGTCCGCCCATCAGGTTCGCGCTGCCCGGCAGGACCTGAAGCGCGGTCACGCCGCCATTGGCGAGCGCGCGGCTGAACCCCGGGTCCTGCGGCCAGACGCTATGTTCGGACCAGACTTCGGGCGTCGTCGGCGACGTCGCTTCATTGCCGTCCGAATGCGCGTCGACGCCGGGCGAGGGATAGTCGCCAAGGTGGCTGTGGATGTCGATCACGCCGGGGGTGAGGAACTTGCCCGTGCCGTCGATCACGTCGGCGTCGGTCGGCAATTCCATGTCGGGTCCGCCGATGCGGTCGACCTTGCCGCTCGTCATCACGATCGAGCCATTGTCGATCCGCCCGCCCTCGCCGTCGAAGATGGTGACACCCTTCACCACCGTCAGGCGGGTCGGATATCCCTTGTACGTCGACGGATAGGGATCCTTGTTGAACTTGACCGGCTTGGCGGCCGGCGCGGCGGGCTCATCGCCCGCCGATTTCGCTTCGCTTCCGGTCGCTGCGCAACCGACGAGCGCCAGCGACACCGCAGCCAGCAGGCTGCCCTTCACACCCCTGATCATCGATTACGCCCCCTTGGGTTCGGGATGAACGCCGGCCGCCTGCGGCTCGGCAAGCTCATTCTGGCCCGCAAGGTCCTCGGCATCGCGCAGCGTGTCGAGGTGCATCAACTTCTTGATCAGCGGCGACACGACGATGACGAGAATGCCGAAGCCGACCGCCCAGATGCCGATCGTCTGGTAGACGTCAAGCACCAGCGCCTTGCCGGCCCCTTCGCCGCTCGCCTTTTCCGAACCCGTTGCCGCCGCGATCAGCCCCGCGGCGAAATTGCCCGTCGCCGATGCGAAGAACCAGGTGCCCATGATCAGCGACGCCATGTGCGCCGGCGCGAGGCGGTTCATCGCGCTGAGGCCGACGGGCGACAGGCAAAGCTCGCCCGTCGTGTGGAGAAGGTAGATAAGGAAGATGAAGAGCACCGGCGTCGCATTCTCCATGCCCGCGGCTTCGGCACCCCATTTGAGCACGAAGAAGCCGAGCCCGAGCTGGAGCATCGCGAGGCCGAACTTGGCAGGTGCCGAAGGTTCCCACCCACGGCGACCGAGCCATGTCCACAGCGCAGCGAAGAGCGGCGCGAAGAGGACGATATAGCCGGCGTTCAGCGACTGGAAGACCGAGGCCGGAACACCTGCGCGGTCGACATAACGGTCGGCGAAGAGATTGAGCGACGAGCCCGCCTGTTCGAACAGCGCCCAAAAAAGGATCGAACCGAGGATCAGGAACATCGCCGCAAAGATGCGGTCGCGATCGTGCGACGGCAGCTTCACCACCGCGGTGAATACGACATAGAGAACGAGCGCAGCGCCCGCGACACCGAGCAAAGTCCCGACGAGCGCCTGATTCTGCACCATCCACCAGCATACGCCGACCGCGACGAGACCGATGAGGTAAAGCAGCCATTCGAACTTGATGCCCATCACGGGCTGCGCCAGCTTCGCGGGATCTTCGGGTTCGCCGCGGCCGAGCAGCAGCGGCTTGCCCCAGATGAAGACGATCAGGCCGAGCAGCATGCCGAAGCCGGCGGCGCCGAAGCCATAGGCCCAGCCATAGACTTCGCCGAGATAGCCGCAGAGCAGCGAACCGAGGAACGCGCCGAGGTTAATCCCCATGTAGAAGATCGTGTAGGCGCCGTCGCGGCGCACGTCGGTGCGCGGATAAAGCTGCCCGACGATCACCGAGATGTTCGCCTTCAGGAAGCCCGAACCGACGATGATGAAGGCGAGCGCGAGCCAGAATATGTTGAGGCTGGCCGGGTCCTGCCCGCCATCGCCCTCGAATCCCATGATGAAATGGCCGAATGTCAGCAATATGGCGCCATAAGCGACCGCTTTTCGCTGCCCCAGCCAACGATCGGCGAGATAGCCGCCGAGCACCGGGGTGATGTAGACCAGCGCGGTATACGCGCCATAGATCACCCCCGATTCACTGTCCGAGAAGAGCCAGTGCTTGGTGAGATAGAAAATCAGGAGCGCACGCATCCCGTAATAGGAAAAACGCTCCCACATTTCGGCGAAAAACAGGACGAACAGGCCCTTCGGGTGGCCGAGAAACGTCCCGGCGGCATCCCCGTGCTGGGCATAGGCTTTGGTCATGGCGACCCTTCCCTGAATATGGTTATAGGCCCCGGAAACGAGGCAGATGGCCGTAACACTAGCGTCAAAATTGCGTATGGGAAGAATCTAATTGCGCGCGAAACCATCACGATCGGGCCGAAAATTGTTGCGAACCGTTCGCAACACTTGCGCAAAGCGACGTAAAACGCCACATGGCGCCCATGTTCAACGACAGATCCTCGCTCCTCGCCCATCTCGCCACCCGCCGTTCGGGCAAGGCGCGCGACATGACCGCCCCCGGACCCGACGCCGCGCAACTGCATGACATCATTGCGCTTGCGCTGCGCACGCCCGATCATGGCAAACTCGCGCCCTGGCGGATCGTCACCGTCGCGGACGACCAGCGCGAAGCCTTCGCGGCGCTGCTCAAGGCGAACTGGGTAAAGGAAAACCCCGGCGCGGCGGGAATGGACCTGTCGGCGCTCGACCAGTTCGCGCATCAGGCACCGACGCTGCTCGTTCTGCTCTCGACCCCCGTCGCGGGCAGCAAGATCCCGGTCTGGGAGCAACAGATGTCGGCCGGCGCCGTCGGCATGAACCTGCTCCACGCGGCACACGCGCATGGTTTCGTCGGCAGCTGGCTGACCGGCTGGGCGGCGTACAGCGCCGATGTCGCAGCGGCATTCGGCGCGCGCGACGGCGATACGGTCGTGGGCTATTTCTTCCTCGGCACCGCGAGCCGCGAACTGGATGAACGCCCGCGCCCGGAATATGACGATGTTGTCAGCAATTGGGAAATTTAATTTCGCCATTGCAGTATACTTTGTAACGGAACATATTTGACTGTGCTGCTGTCTTATGGCATTAAGGCGGCATGCTCGATCAGTCCAAACCCGTGTACCAGCGCCTGCGCGATGTCATCGCGAACGCCATCCTCGACGGCACCTATCGCGACGGCGACATGCTGCCGTCGGTCCGCTCGCTCGCGGCGGAAGAAGGCGCCAACCCGCTGACCGTGGCAAAGGCCTACCAGACCTTTCAGGACGAAGGGCTGGTCACGGTCAAGCGCGGGGTCGGCATGTTCGTCGCCGAAGGTGCGACCGAACGGCTGCGCGACCTGATGCGCGCCGATTTCCTCGCCAATGTCTGGCCCCCGGTCGCCGACCAGATGCGCCGCATCGGCCTCGACGCGCGGACGCTGCTCGACCTTACCGACGCCTGAGCGCTAGCGCCCGATCTGCGCCGCCTTGTCGCGTAGATCCGCCGCCGCCTGCTTCTCCTGCCGGCGCTCAAGCAGGCCCGCGTAAAATTCCATGATCCCCGCGTTCAGCGGCTGCAACCGGTACGCGCGATCGATCAGCGGCAGCGCGCGCCGGTCGTCGCCCTTTGCCGCCCAGGCGCGCGCCAGTTCGCGCAGGATCACGACGTCGCGATTACCGATCCGGCTGCGCACCCGTTCGAAATGCGCGATCGCCTGATCCCAATGCTCGAGATCCATCGCGAGATGCCCTGCCAGCCGGTCGGCGGCGATGCTCGACGGCTGGCTGTCGCGCAGCGTCAGGATGGCGGCGCCCGATCCGGCGGCGTCGCCCGCGCGGAACAGCGCATTGGCGAGCCGCAACGTCGTCCGCTCACCCGCATCGAGGTCGCGCGCCGCGCGATAGGCCTGTACCGCCAGATCGTAGCGCCCGCCGGCCAACGCGACGTCGCCGAGCAGGATATGTGCGTCGGCGACCCCGCGGTTCGCATCGCGCAGCCGCATCGCGCGCTCGATCGCGCGGCTGCTGTTCCCGCTCGAAATATCGGCCGCAATCGCCGGGATCGCTTTTGCCGGGTTCAGCGGCTCGCCATCGGCAGCCATCGTCAGCAGGCCATAATCGTTGTTCACGGCAAAGGGCACCGCTTCGCCGCGGGTCAGCGTCGCGGCGCGCGCCAGATAGTCGGCCGCCTCGCCGCGCCGTCCGAGCTCGGCGGCGGCGCGCGCCGCGAGCAGGAGCGACCAGCTGTCGGCATCGGGCCGGTCGACGATCGGCGCCAGAGCCTCGATCGCACCATCGGCATCGCCGTCGGCCCAGTTGGCGACCGCGAGGATGCGGTGCGCGGTGAAATTCTGAGGCTGTTCGACGATCAGCCGGTCGGCCCATGTCGCGGCAACCGCTTCGCCGCCCAGCTCGAGTTCGACGATCGCGCTGAGCAGCATGAAGGATGGCTGGTCGTCGAGTTCGCCGCGCGTCCGCTGGAGCAGGCTGCGCGCCAGCCGGTAATTGTCGGCGCGCGCGGCGAGCACCGCCTGCAGGTAAAAGATGCGCGGATCGCGCGGGACGATCGTCGCCGCATGACGCAGCGCGCCGAGCATATCGCGGTAGCGGCCAAGGTCACCGAGCGTCGCTGCCTGTTCGATCAGCGCGTCGGCATTGTCGGGGTCGGCCGCCAGCGCCTGGTCATACCATATGAGCGAGGCGTTGAGCCCGTCCTCGGTGCGGACGAGATTCGCCTTGAACGCCAGCGCTGCGCTGTTCGCCTTGTCGAGTTCGATCGCATAATCGACCGCATCGCGCGCGCCGAGCGTATCGGCATTGGCATCACGGAACCGCGCAACATCGACCCAAAGCGCCGAATTGCGCGGCAGCTCGTGGACTGCCCGATCATAAGCCTCGCGCGCCGCACCGAGATCGCCGTTGCTGAGATGGACATCGCCTGCGACCCACGCCGCCTCGCCGATCATTTCGGGGATGATCGGTCCGGCGTCGATCGTCTGGAGCGCCCGCGCGCCCTCCCCCTGCATGGCATAGGCACGCGCGAGCAACGGGCGCAGCGCCGCTTCTTTCGCCCCGGCCGCCAGCGCGCCCTTGACCGCGGCCTCGGCGCCGACGCCATCGCCCAGCCGGATCGCGACGCGCGCCAGTTCGACGCGCTCAGCGATCGCCTGCGGATTCTGCCGGATCACACCCTGCAGTTCGGCGCGGCGCTCCTCGAACGCACGACGCGGTGCGGAGGAGCCGCCGCCGTCGCACCCCGCGAGCATCGCCGCGATCAGCAGCGTGCTGGTCCAGAAGCGGCGACGCGCCACTCAGGCCTGCATCCGATATTGTTTGAGCAGGTCGTAAAGCGTCGGCCGGCTGATCCCGAGCAGCTTGGCGGCGAGCGAAATATTGCCCTCGCTCTGCGTCATCGCGCGGCGGATTGCGACGCGGTCGGCGGCCTCACGCGCGCTGCGCAGGTTCAGCCACGCCTCGTCACCGCCCTCCCCGCTTTCGCTGCCCGCCATATCGAGGTCCTCACGCATCACCAGCTTGCCGTCGGCCATGATAACGGCACGTTTGATACGATTTTCAAGCTCGCGCACATTGCCGGGCCAGCGCCCTTCGTCGATCGCCTGCAGCGCGTCGGGCGCAAAGCCACGCACCCCCGGGTTCATGTCGGGCGCATATTGATGCAGGAAGTGCCGCGCGAGCAGCACTGCGTCGCCCGGCCGTTCGGCCAGCGACGGGATTTTCACGACCATCTCGGCGAGCCGGTAATAGAGATCGTCGCGAAAGCTCTGCTCGGCGATCATCGCGTCGAGATCGCGGTGCGTCGCGCAGACGATCCTTGTATCGACCGCGATCGGCTTGCGTCCGCCGATCCGCTCGATCGTCCGTTCCTGCAGGAATCTGAGCAGCTTGACCTGTAACGGCAGCGGAATGTCGCCGACCTCGTCGAGGAACAGCGTGCCGCCATGCGCCAGCTCGATCTTGCCCTCGGTCGTCTTGACCGCGCCGGTGAAGGCCCCCTTCTCATGCCCGAACAGCTCGCTTTCGAGCAGGTTTTCGGGGATGGCCGCACAGTTGATCGCAACGAACGCGCCGTCGCGCCGCGCGCTCGCCTCATGCAGCCCGCGCGCAAGCAATTCCTTGCCCGTGCCGCTCGCGCCGAGCAGCATCACCGACACATCGAGGTTCGCGACGCGTTCGATCGTGCGCGCGACTTTCTGCATTTCGGGCGCGCCCGTTATCATTCCCCCGAGCACGCGGTTGTCGCTGCTGCCCTGCTCCGCGAGCCGGGCATTTTCGACCTCGAGTTCGCGCACATGAAAGGCGCGCGCGACGATCAGCCCCAGCTCGTCGATATCGATCGGCTTCTGGTAAAAATCCCACGCCCCGCTGGCGATCGCCGTCAACGCGCTCGCGCGCTCGCCATGCCCCGACACGACGATCACCTTCGTGTCGGGCTTGGCCTCGAGGATCGCCTTCAGCGTCCGGAATCCCTCGCGGGTCCCGTCGGGATCGGGCGGCAGTCCCAGGTCGAGCGTGACGACATCGGGCTCCTCGGCGCGCAGCAGCTCGATCGCCGCGTCATGATCGCCGGCAACGAGCACCCGATAATCCTCATAGGCCCATTTGAGCTGTGCCTGCAGCCCGGGGTCGTCCTCGACGACCAGCAGCTTGCGGATATTGGCCCCCGCCCCGTTCGTTTCCGCACTCATTTCGATGTCACTTTCATCATCCGCGGGTCGATGCCGGCCTCGCCATGCGCGCCTGCAAGCGGCAGCCACAGCGTGAAATCGCTGCCCTTGCCGGGCTCGCTTTCCACTTCGATCGCGCCGCCCATCGCCTGCGCGATCTGCAGCGCTTCAAAGGCGCCGAGTCCGAATCCGGCCTCCTTCGTCGACACAAAGGGTTTGAACAGTTCGTCGCGGATGAAGCTGCGCGTCATCCCGACGCCCTGATCGATCACGTCGATGCGCACGCGCCCCTGTTCGGCGACCGCGACGACCTGTACCGGGCTGCCGGGTTCGGAGGCGTCGATCGCGTTGTGGACCAGATGCTGCACGACCTGGCGGATCGATCCCGCATCGCCCCAGGCCGCAAGCCCCGCCTGACAGCCGACGAACAGCGCGCGGCGCGGACGCGCCTCGGCCGCGATTTCGGCCAGCAGCGGTTCGACCAGGATGCGCCCGGCCTCGGCTGCCGGGCCGCGTTCGCGCGGCGACAGGCGGACGAGCAGGTCCGAAAGCCGCCCCGCCGATATTTTCAGCGTTTCGACCATATCGGCGCGAAAATCGGGCTTGTCGGCGTGGCGCTCCGCATTGCGCGCGAGCAGCCCGATCTGGCTCGCCAGATTCTTGATATCGTGCATGATGAAGGCAAAGCGGCGGTTGAACTCGTCGAAGCGCCGCGCTTCCGACAACGCCTGCTGGCTTTGCGATTCTGCAAGATAGCTCGCGGCCTGCTGTCCCGCGATGCGCAGCACGTCGAGATCCTCCCAATCGAGCGCGCGCGACACCGGCGGCCGGTGCAACACGACGACCGCGATCATCCGCTGGAAATGCACGACAGGAACGACAACCCAGGCGCGATTGTCGGCGATCAGCCAGTCGGGGATCGCGAGATCTTGGGCCGCCTGTCCGCGCCGCTGGGCGTCGAGGTCGACGATATGCCGCGTTTCCTGCAGCATGAAGGCCGAGCGCAGCGACAGCATCGCATCCTCCTCGATCCCTGCCGGCCAATGCCATTGCTCGGCGACGCGAAAGCCACCCGCGGCGCCGGGCAGCATCAGCAAGGCGCCGGGGCTGCCGGTCAGTTCGGCGAGCGCCTTCGCCACCCGGCGATAAAGATTGCGGTCGTCTTCGCCGTCCCCCTGCCCCAGCGTCGCGGTGAAGCGCATCCATTCGGCGCGATAGTCGTAGCGGTGCTCGAAGAAATGCTTGGAGATCGTCACCGACAGCCACGCCCGCGCGCGATCGGATATCAACAGGATCCCGCCGGTCCCGAGCGCTACGACCAGCGACGTCGCCTGCGCCAGTTCGGCATAGTCGCCGCCGATCATCCGCGCGACGGCGCCGGTCAGGCCGATGAGGACCAGATAGGCGGCGGCGCCGAGCAGCAGCAGCGTGCGCATCGCGGCGGTCCGCGACAGCCGCATGCGTTCGCGCCCGAGATCCATCGCCGCGACGACATAGGTCGGCAACGCGAGCAGCGCGACGGCAGGAAGCAACTGGATCAAAGTCGACGCGGTCTCGCCGGTCAGCGCGCCGATCAGCTGGACGTTGAGTTCATACGCCCACAGCATGGCAAAGCCGCCCGCGACCGCCATCACCGGCATCCGCTGCCCCGCGCCCGCGCGGCGTACCCCGTTGTCGACGATCAACAGCCCGCCGACCGCGACGACCATCGCGGCAAAGGTCAGCGTCGGCGTCATCCACGGCTCGGCGGCGGCTCCGGCGCGCAGGTGCGCGGCCGCGCCGAGCGAGAGGGCGAGAAGGCAGATGGTGACGAGCATCCGCAGGATCAGGCGCAGCGGCCGCGACATCGGCGCGCGCGCCGACCAGAATGTCCCTGCGAGCCAGAACAGCATCGCAAGATCGCGCACCGACTGCGCGACGAGCGTCTGCGACGATCCGGGCGAAAAAGCGTAGAGCGCACCGCACCAGATCGCGGTCGCCGCCGCCGCGATCGCCAGCCGCCGCGGAACGGGCATCAACGCCGCCATGCGCGCCGGCGAACGCGCGAGCAGCCACAGCGCGACCCCGGCAAAGCCCGCGAGGGCCAGCGTCGACAGGAATTGGGAGAGGCCCGCGAGCGCGGTCATGGCTTTAGCGTGCGCCGTCCGGCCACAGCACGACGCGCACCGTCTGGAGCAGGATCAGCAGATCGAGAAAGGGCGAATAATTTTTCGCGTAATAGAGGTCATATTCGAGCTTCACCCGCGCGTCCTCGACCGACGCGCCATAGGGATAGTTGATCTGCGCCCAGCCGGTCAGCCCCGGCTTGACCATGTGGCGCTCGGCATAAAAGGGCAGCTTCTGTTCGAGTTCGTCGACGAAGCTCGGCCGTTCAGGCCGCGGGCCGACAAAGCTCATGTCGCCCTTCAGCACGCACCAGAGCTGCGGCAATTCGTCGATGCGCAGCTTGCGGATCACGCGCCCGACACGCGTCACCCGCGGGTCGTTCTCGCTCGCCCAGATCGCCTTGCCCTCGGCCTCGGCATCGGTCCGCATCGAGCGGACCTTGAAGATATCATAGGCTTCGCCGAACAGGCCGACGCGCGGCTGGCGGTAAAAGACCGGCCCACGGCTATCGAGCTTCACCGCGATGCCGGCAATGATCACCAGCGGCAGGCCGATCACCAGCACGATCAGGCTGGCGAGAATGTCGAACAACCGCTTGCCAACTTTTGAAATCCGCTGCCCCGCCGAAAATCCGTCGGAGAAAATCAGCCCGCTGGGGTTGGTCGTCGCAAGGTCGACGCGCCCCGTTTCGCGTTCGATGAAGCTCGCGATATCGTTGACGTGCACGCCCGTCGTCTTGACGCGCAGCAGGTCGGCGAGCGGCAGCGCGTTGCGCCTTTCCTCAAGCGCGAGCACCACTTCGCCGGCGCGGAGCGCGACGACATGGTCCGACAGATTGTCGATTTGGTCGCGCGGGATCGCGCCCGCGACCGTTTTCTCCGCGCCGCTCATCGCAACGAAACCGACCATTTCGAGCCCGCTTCCCGGTGCGGCCGCAAGCGCCGCGAGCCGTGCAGCGCGAGGGCCTGCGCCCAGTACGAGGATACGGCGGCGGAAGGCGTCGGTTCCCGCCGATTGCGTCAGCACCAGCCGGATCAGGAACAAGGCCGCGATCGCCAGCATCATCGCGTACAGGCTGTTCGCGCGCCAAAGCGTCGCGGTCGGCAACAGGAAGCCCAGCACCGACAGGAAAATCACGCCGAGCGAAATCGCGGCAAGCAGGCGCGCGGTCGCGAACCGCATCGAGCGCAGCCCCTCGTTCCCGTACATGCCGGTCGCCATCATCGCGAGCGAGTTGGACAGGCCAAAGGTCACCAGCGGCAGCCAGCGATCGCCGAGCGGGCCCGCGTCGAACCCCGCCTGATGCGCATAGAGATGCCACGCCCCCTCGGCCGAACCGAGCAGCGCGATAAATTCGATCAGCGCCAGCCAGACGACGGCGTGCGGGACATAATGTTTGAACAGCCGGAACATGTCGGCGCGATACTACAGCCGAGGCGTCAACTGTCGGTTAATTTTACACTTCCCATTTCACCAACAGGGGGGATGACCCGCGCCATGCAACAGGATAGACCCGTGCCATGACATTGATGATCCAGCCCGTCATCCTTTGCGGGGGTGCCGGCACCCGCCTCTGGCCCGAATCGCGCGGCGACCGCGCCAAGCAATTCCTCTCGCTGACCGGCGAACAAAGCCTGTTCCGGCAAACACTTGCGCGCACGCCCGCGGGTTCCGACTTCCTGCCTCCCATCATCCTGTGCGGCGATTCGCATGTCGCAACCGTCCGCGAACAGATGGACGACCGCGAGGCCGAACTGGTCGTCGAGCCGATGCCGCGCAACACCGCGGCGGCGATTGCGCTGGCCGTGGCGCGCGCCGATGCCGACACGCTGCTGCTCGTGATGCCCAGCGACCATGTCATTGCCGACGTCCCTGCCTTTCACGCCGCGATCGCCAAGGGCGCGCGCCTCGCGCAACAGGACTGGCTCGTCACCTTCGGTATCACCCCCGACGCACCCGAAACGGGTTTCGGCTATATCGCCGGAGGCGGTCCGCTCGGCGAAGACGGTTTCGCGGTCGACCGCTTCATCGAAAAGCCGCCGCTCGCCGACGCCGAGGCGATGCTCGCCGCCGGCGGCTACAGCTGGAACGCCGGCATCTTCCTGTTCCGCGCGGCGCGGATGCGCGACGCGATGCTGACGCATTGCCGCGCGATTTTCGAAGCCGCCGACCGCGCGGTCGCGGCCGGCATGCGCGACGGCGACGCGCTTTATGCCGACGCCGTCGAATTCGAAAAGGCGCCGTCGGATTCGATCGACTATGCCGTGATGGAAAAGGACGACCGGGTCGCCGTCGTGCCGGTCGCGATGGGCTGGTCCGACCTTGGCAGTTGGCAGGCGGTCCACACGCTCGCCGCGTGCGACGCGATCGGCAATGCCGCCACCGGCGACGTCTTCCTGCACGACAGCCACGGCAACCTGATCCGCGCGGGCGGGAAGCGCGTCTCGCTGATCGGCATGTCGGACATCGCGGTCGTCGTCGACGGCGACGATATCCTCATCATGCCGCTGAAACGCTGCCAGGACGTCCGCGCGGCGGCAAAAGCGCGCGAATAGGGCATGGCCTCGCAGCCCTGCTTCGCCGACGCACCGCTGGGCCTGCTCGACCATGGCCCCGGCGAATTGCGCGACCGCCATTGCCACGACGACGCATTCGTCGCGGTGGTGCTCGAAGGCGGCTATCAGGAAGCCGGCGACGAAGGGCGCTGGAATGTCCGCCCGGGCGATGCGCTGATCCATCACGCCTATGAATCGCACCTCGACCGTTTCGAGGCCAGGGGCGCCCGGGTGCTGGTGCTCGACCTGCCGGCAGGACTCGCCGCGACGACGATCGTGCGCGGGCATGTCGCCGATCCCGACAGCCTCGTCCGGGTCGCCGAGCGCGACGGGCGGGCCGCATCGGCACTTTTCGGCGAGATGTTCGCCGCCGCCGCGCCGACGGCGCTCGACTGGCCCGACATGCTCGCCGACGACCTGCGCCGGCTTGCCCCCTTCGCCCTCGCCGACTGGGCCGACGACAAGGGCGTCCGCCCGGAAACGCTGAGCCGCGGCTTCCGCTCGGCTTATGGCTGCACGCCCAAAGCCTATCGCGCCGATGTCCGCGCACGCGCCGCCTTTGCCGCCGCGCGCCTTGGCGGAGAGCCCTTCATCGACATCGCGCACCGGCTCCATTTTGCCGATCAGGCGCACATGACGCACGCCGTCGCCGGCCTGACCGGCGCCCCCCCGGGTTGGTGGCGCCGACGTCAAATGGATACAAGACAAGGTTGAGGCCGCGCCGTTATACTCGACCAATACACATTCAACGGAGACCTCCCCATGCTCGACCGCCGCACCCTGATCGCCACGCTGGCCGCGACATCCGCCCTCGCCGGCGTGCGCGCGCCCGCGCGCGCCATGCTTGCCAGCCCACCCTCGGGCGAAGGCGCCAGGCTCACCGCGATCTACGACCGCTTTTACGACCGCATGGTCGATGAGAGTCCGGAATTCGCGACCGCGCTCGGGCTCGACAAGGACGCCCGCCTGCCGCTCAAGGCGAAGCTCGACGACCGCTCGCCGGCGGGTATCAAGCGGAGCCACCAGCTCTATCGCGACGGCCTTGCCGAACTGAAAAAGATCGATGCGTCAAAGCTTTCGGGCATGGACCTCGTAAATTATGAGACCTTTCGCGGCCCGTGGGAATATTTCGTCAAGGCCTATGACACGTTCGACTACGGCCTCCACAGCTGGCCCGAACCGCATCCGGTGACGCAATTGAGCGGCACCTACCGCTCGATCCCCGATTTCCTGATCAACCAGCACAGCATCGCGAACCCCGCCGATGCCGAGGCCTATCTCGCGCGCTGCGCCGATTTTGCGGTACAGCTCGATAACGAAACGGGCCGCATCAAGGCCGATCATGCCGCGGGTGTCATCCCGCCCGATTTCGTCATCGACCGCACGCTCGGCCAGTTCGACCGCATCTGGGCCCCCGCCCCCGATGCCAACGGGCTGACGAAGAATCTTGCCGCGAAGACGAAGGATATCCCCGGCGACTGGGCGACGCGCTGCGCCGCAATCGTCGAAGGCAAAATCTATCCCGCGATGCGCCGTCAGGCCGAGGAACTCCGCGCCGCGCGCCCGCGCGCGACGCACGACGCCGGCGTATGGCGCCTGCCCAAGGGCGACGAATATTATGCCTATGCGCTGCGCTATGCGACAACGACCGGCATGTCGGCCGAGGAAGTGCACAAGCTCGGGCTCGACCGTGTCGCCGATTTGAGCGCGCAGGCCGACGCGATCTTCAAGGCGCAGGGCATGACCAAGGGCACGGTCGCCGAACGCATGCGCGCGCTCGGCAAGGATCCGCGCTTCCTCTATCCGAACACCGACGAGGGCAAGGCGAAGCTGATCGCCGAACTCAACGCCCAGATGCAGGCGATCCAGGCGCGCCTTCCCGAAGCGTTCGGGCGCCTGCCCAAGGCGAAGGTCGAGATCCGCCGCGTCCCTGCGGATATCGAGGATGGCGCGACGGGCGGCTATTACCAGATACCCGCGCTCGACGGCTCGCGCCCCGGCGCTTACTATATCAACCTGCGCGACACCGCCGAAAACCCGAGCTGGACGCTGCCGACGCTTACCTATCACGAAGCGTCGCCGGGCCATCATCACCAGATCGCGCTCGCACAGGAAGCCGAAGGAATTCCGCGCCTTCGCCGGCTTCCCGCTTACTCGGTCTACACCGAGGGCTGGGGTCTCTATGCCGAACAGCTCGCCGACGAGATGGGCGTCTATGAAAAGGATCCGTGGGGCCGCCTCGGCTATCTGCAGAGCTATATGTTCCGCGCCGCGCGCCTCGTCGCCGACACCGGGCTCCATCATTATAAATGGACCCGCGAGAAGGCGATCCAATATTATAACGAGACGCTCGGAACCCCCGAACCGTCGAATATCACCGAAATCGAGCGCTATTGCGTGTGGCCCGGACAGGCGACGAGCTACATGGTCGGGCAGACGCGCTGGGTCGCGATCCGCGAAAAGGCGAAGGCGGCACTCGGCGACAAGTTCGACCTGCGCGCTTTCCACGACACCGCGCTGTCGGCGGGCGCGATGCCGATTTCGGTCCTCGAGTCGGTGATCGAGCGCTGGACCGCCGCGCAAAAGGCCTGACATATAACGAAGGCCCTTCGCCTGCTTATTGGCGGGCGCAGGGCCTTTGCTGCGGCGCGTCGACAAAAGCGCATTTTCTCAACCAACGTTCTTGCGAATGAATATCAATATCCCTAACGACGCCGTCTAGTTGAGACTGAGTCGCAAAAGGGGAATGATATGAAGCTCGTCCGGACGCTCGCCATGGCCAGCGCCGCCACCCTCGCCTTCACGGCCGCCGCCGCGCGCGCCGGCGAAGCCGTCGAGGCTGCCGAAACCGCCGATGCGGAAGCGAGCGCGGGCGAGGATGTCATCGTCGTCACCGGCTATACCGGGACGAAGACCGATACCGCGCTGGCGGAACTGCCCCAGCCGATCAAGGTCATCACGTCCGAACAATATGAGGCACAGGGCGCGATCAGCATCAGCGACACGGTGAAATATGCCGCGGGTGTCCTCGCCAATCCCTATGGCCGCGACACGCGCGTCGACGGCTTCAACGTCCGCGGCCTCGACGCGCTGCAGTTCCGCGACGGCATGCGCGACATCTTCAGCTACTACGCCTCGATCACATCGGACCCGTATAATTTCTCGCGCGTCGAGATCGTGCGCGGCCCGGCCTCGGTGCTGTTCGGTCAGGGTTCGATCGGCGGCCTCGTCAATCTCGTCAGCAAGACCCCCGACTTCACCACGCGCGGCGAAATCAATCTCGTTTATGGCAGCTATGACCGCAAGGAAGTGCTCGGCGACGTTAACCTCGCGCTCGCCGACAATCTCGCGGTCCGCTTCGTCGGCCGCGCGCGCGACGCCGACACCTATGTCGACCATGTCCCCGACGACCGCGTGATGTTCGCGCCCTCAATCCGCTGGCAGCCGACCCCCGATACCGATGTCGTGCTTACCGGTCTCTACCAGGAGGACGACACCGGCTCGACATCGCAATTCCTGCCGATCGTGGGGACCTTCCGGCCCAACACGGTCGCCGGCGCGCAGCTCGATCGCTACACTTTCGTCGGCAAGGCCGGCTGGGACCGCTATAACGGCCGCTCGCTGCAGGGTGGCGGGTCGATCACGCACCGTTTCTCGGACAATGTGAAGCTCAGCCTCAAGGCGCGCTATATCGACAGCGACCTCGAATATAACACCCACTACGCGGACAGCTATACGAACCCGCAGGATCCCTTCTCGGTCTATGGCACCAACGGCCGCACGATCGCGCTGATCGCTGACGCCAGCGACGCGCGGATGAATGTCTTTTCGACCGACAATAATCTCCAGTTCGATTTCGCCACCGGCGCCAACATCGAGCACAAGCTGCTCGTCGGCATCGATTACAGCTGGAACAAGGTGCAGAAACGGTACGCTGGCGGCTTCGAACTCGTCGACCTGTACGACATCGATTATGACGCGCTGCTGACTTACGACCCGAGCGGCCCCTTCACCAAGGAAAGCCAGAAGCAGCTCGGCGTCTATGTCCAGGACCAGATCCGCTTCTTCGACCGCGTCTCGGTCGTGCTCGGCGCACGCCGCGACCGCGTCACCGGATCGTCGGGGCAGAAGGACAATGCCACGACCTTCCGTGCCGGCATCATCGGCGAGATCGGCGCGGGTTTCTCGCCCTTCTTCAGCTATACCGAGAGCTTCCTGCCGGTCGCCGGCCGCATCGACAATGGCGACGGCACCTTCGGCGACCCCTACCGGCCGCAGACCGGCACGCAGTACGAAGCCGGGGTAAAGTGGCAGCCGACGCCGAACACGCTCGTCACCGCCACCGCGTTCAAGATCAAGGAACGCAACCGCGTCCTCTATCTCTCCGCGGGCGGCACGACCCAATCGGGCGAGCTCAACACCAAGGGTTTCGAGATCGAGGCGAGCCACACGCTGCCCGGCAATTTCGAGCTGCTCGCCAATTACGGCTATTCGAAGCTCAAGTCCGAAACCAACACCAGCCTCGACTATATGCCGCGCCACACCGCGTCGCTCTGGTCGACCAAGACCTTCGGCCTTCCCGAGGATGCGCAGTTGCGCCTTGGCGGCGGCGTCGTCTACAGCGGCAAGAGCGTGTCGACGAGCCCGGTGTGGTCGATCGTCACCCCCTCGCGCACCACGGTCGATGCGCTGGCGGAAATCACCTGGAACAACCTGCGCTTCGCGCTCAACGCTACGAACCTGCTCAACAACAAATATTACGCATCGTGCCTCGCGCGCGGCGACTGCTTCGTCGGCGCCCCGCGCAACGTGATGGGCACGATCGGCTATCGCTTCTGATCGGACAGCCGTCGCGCACACGCGCGGCGGCTATTCGGCCTTCGCTTTCCTGAGCTGCGCCATTTCGACCCGGTCGCGGCCGTTCGCCTTGGCGCGGAGCAGCGCGGCGTCGGCGGTGCGCACGAGCCGGTCGAAACTGCAATGGACCGGCGCGACCGCGATCCCGACCGACACGCTGATTGCATCGAGATCCTTGCCGCCATGGCCGATCTCGAGCGCCGCGATGCGCGAACGAATATCCTGCGCGCGGTCTTCGGCCTGTTCGGGCGACAGCGTTGGCAGCAGCACGAGAAATTCTTCCCCGCCATAACGGAAGGCGAGCCCCGTCTCGCGCGTCACATTGGCCAGCACCTGACCGACCGCGCGCAGCACGGCGTCGCCGGCCTCATGCCCATGCACATCGTTGAAGCGCTTGAAATGGTCGACGTCGATCATCAGGCAACCGAGCGGTTCGCCCAAGCGTCCGGCCTGCGCGATCTGCGTCTCGAGCACATGCCCAAGCTGCCGCCGGTTGGCGAGCCCGGTCAGCGAATCCGCCATCGCCATTTCGCGCAGCGTGTCGCGAAGCTGCAGATTGGCGATCGCCAGCCCGATATTCTCTGCCAGCATGTCGAAATAGATCAGCTGCGCAGTGCTGCGCGGCGCCTCACCCGTGGGCATTTCGAAATAGAGCAGGCCCAGCGTCTCGCGCTGCGCGGTTAGCGGCAGGCAGAGCGTGTCGGCAGCGTGCCCGGCATCGCGATCGATATGGTCGCAAGGAACGTCGACATTGTCGCCGGCCGGGCGATGGCGCAGGCCGCGTCGCAACGCCCAGCAGGATATCGGCGAAAACTGGCTCGCGGACCGAACCGGCCCTAGCCAGCTCCCCGCCTCGACCACAAGGTTGCGCTGTTTGTCGAGCAGGTAGAGCCGCCCCGGCAGCCCGGGCGCGATTTCAGGGACGAAGCGCTGGACGACTTCCTGCAGGTCGTGGAGCGTATCGCATCCCTGCATCCGCTGCGTCATCCGCGACAGCAGGTCGCGCATCGTCCGGTCGGCATCGCGCTCGGCCTCCAGCCGCTGTCGTTCGAGCCCGTTTTCGCGGAAGATGCGGATCGCCTGCGCCATGTCGCCGATCTCGTCGATCTGGTTGAATTCGGGCGGCTCGGCGGCATAATCCTGCACCGCCAGCCGGTTGACGACATCGCTGAGTTTGACCACCGGATGGAGCACGCGCTGCTTGAAGACGAAATAGAGGACGCAGAGCACGAGCAGCGCGGTCAGCGCCAGCGCGACTTCGGATACCCGCTTCCACAGCTGCGAAATCTCGGTCGCATCGGCGACCTGCGCCGCGATCCGGCTGTCGAGCCGATCCTGGAAACGCTGGACATCGAGCTCGGCGCGGTCGAGCTGCCGCTCATATTCGGCACCGAACAGGATTTGCCGCGCGGCGGCAACATCGCCGCTCTCATAGGCCTTGAGCGCGGTCTCCTGCTCGTCGTGAAGCGTATCGGCAAGCGCGATGGCCTCCTTGAGCGCGCCGAGCTCGCTGGCGGTTGCGCCCGCATTACCGACATGCCGGATACGGTCCTCGACCGCCTTCAACGCCGCGACCTCGCTGCGATAGGCGGCTAGATAGGTCGGATCATCGGTGTTGACGAATTGTCGCGCGCGATCGCTGAGAGCATAGATTTCATTGCCCAGTTCGGACGTCGCGCGATCGAGCGTATAGCGCTGCTCCACCGCGGCGCGCTCGCGATCCTGCGCGTTCGATGCAAAGATCATCGTCGTGCTCGACACGATCGTCAGCACGACGGTCGCCCCATAGGCCCAGTTGGTGATTGTCGCGAGACGCATCTTCTTGTCCTGAATGGAAAAATATGGGCCGTTTAAACTTCGCCCGTGGGAAAGCCCTAGTGTGCCGCAATCGAGGAGGCCAGTTCGCTTTTGAAGCGAGCAGGATTTCGCGCCGTCATCTGCGCGCTACGCGACACCGCGCGGGCCGATCGGCCGACCATCGTTCGCATCGCCCTCCGCTTGCTCGCGCGGCGCGAGCACGCGGGCCCGCAGCACCTCCCAATCGTCGAAACGCCAGAAGCTCGGGCTATCGCGACCGACGATCCGCGGATGTTCGGCCGACGGGGCGATCGCACGGTCGACGGGTTCGATCTCGGCCAATGTTTCGCAATCGAAAAAGGCGCGAACGACGACCTCCTCGTCCGCCTTGCCCGCGCTTCCGACGACCACGCCCAGTTCGCCGGTGGAAAGGCGGACCAGCGTCCCAATGGCATAGATGCCAAGGCTGTCGGCGAAGCGGTCGAGCAGCACCGGATCGAAATGCCCCTCCCATTGCTTCATCGCGGTCAACGCTTCGCAGGGCGTCCATGCGCGCTTATAAGGGCGGTTCGACGTCACCGCGTCATAGACGTCGCAAATCGCCCCCATACGCGCCGCGAGCGAAAGCTCCTCGCCTTTCAGCCCGCCGGGGTAGCCTGTGCCATCGATCTTTTCATGGTGCCGCAGGCAGAGTTCGAGCGCGAGATCGGGCGCGCCCGGCGAACTCGCGAGCAGGCGATGCCCGGCCACCGGATGCGAACGGACCAGGCGAAGCTCCGCCTTCGACAGCGCCCCGGGCTTGTTCAATATCGCGTCGGAAACCGCGACCTTGCCGACATCGTGCAGCAGGCCCGCTACGCCTAGATCCTCGACCTGCTGCGCATCCAGCTCCAGATGGCGGGCAAAATTGATCATCAGCGCGCACACCGCGACCGAGTGGAGATAGGTATATTCGTCCTTCTCCTTCAGCCGGACGAGATTGATCAGCGCCCTGGCGTCGCGCTCGATCGAGGCGCCGATCGCGCTCGCCAGCCGGACCATCCGGCGAACGCCGACGGCGCGGCCGAGCCGGGCGCCGTCGAACATGTCGACCACGGCGCCGCGCGTCCGGTCGATTGTCCGCTGCGCCCGGCGGCATTCGCCGGAATAGCCTGCGCGCCGGCGCGGCGCGTCGCACGCTGGCGAGGGCGGCGGCGTAAAGGTCGTGGCGGCTCGGAACGGCATCGCATTGCCCCGTGGCCGTTCGGCCACGGGCGGCCGCCCGCTTCCGGGCTCCGCTGCCTTTTCCGCCGCTGGCCGCCCATCGGACAGCCCAACCCCACGCTCGTCGTCGATGATGATCCCGTCGATGCCCGAATTGCGGATCCGATCGAGCTGCTCCTGTGATTCGACGTTGAAATAACGACGCCAGAACGGGTGATCGAACCACGACCCGTCAAAGGCGTGGACGAACATCCCGATTTCGACGTCTTTCAACTCAATTCGAACAAGCATCTCCGGTCCCGTAGCGATCGCGCGACTCCCACGAGTCCAGCTACGGCCAGAGACGCTCCATATTAAGTTTACGCGCGCCGCGCGCGGACCGGGCGGCTTGTCAATGACATCGCAGGGAGCTATGCGCGCAGCCAGCCAAACCCTGCCCACACCCTGAATCGGAAAGGAAAGACCATGCGAACCGCTGTCCACACAACCCGCATCCCAACTTTCCACCGTCATCAGGAACCTGTGACATGGGCTATTTGCTTGCAGGCGGCGTCGCCAGCCTGATCCTTTCGTTCCGTCCCGACACCGTCGGCACGAGCATCTTTTTCCTTACCGAAACCCACGCGCGGGTCGCGCCCCTTTCCGGCGAGATTCGACATGCGTGCTGATATGTTCAAGGTCATCGTCGAACGCCCGCGCTGGGGTTCGCGCCACGCCCCGCCCGTCAAACTGAAGAGGAGCGATCCCGGCATCCATTCGATCGGCCACAAGCGTCATGCCAAGATCGACGCCCGCTATTACAAGAGCCTCAACGAAAATCTTGCTCCGCTGCTCCGCTTCCTGCGAAGCCGGTGCGGTCGCCGCTGGGACGATGTCTTCAGCGAGATATGTGCCGGCCTCGACACCGGCAGCACGGTGAAGATG
This sequence comes from Sphingopyxis sp., assembly GCF_035944815.1. Taxonomy (GTDB): domain Bacteria; phylum Pseudomonadota; class Alphaproteobacteria; order Sphingomonadales; family Sphingomonadaceae; genus Sphingopyxis. The sequence goes on along the minus strand of NZ_DASZAU010000004.1, from coordinate 518,323 downwards.
CACGTCCGCCAGCATCTTGAGGATTTCGTCGCAGCGCGCATCTCGATCGGGCGCGAGGGCGAATGGATCGCCGATGGCGAGATCATGACCGTCCGCACTTCGCGGGGCTGGCGCCGATGGCGCTTCTTCGTCGATCCCGATGACGGCATCCTGCGTGACGCCGCCGAACTGGCGCGGCGCCTGCCCCTCGCCAACCGTGCCGCGAAAGGGGGCGGCCGATGAACGACACCCCTATCCACCTGATCGGCGCCGATCCGCGCCTGTTCGATCCGGTCGCGCTCGACCAGCTCGAACGCACCGCCGCGATGCCCGGCATCGCGCGCGTCGTCGGCCTTCCCGATCTCCACGCCGGTCGCGGTATCGCGGTCGGCGCAGCCTTCTGGTCGCCGGCGCACCTCTATCCGCACCTTGTCGGCAGCGACATCGGCTGCGGCATGGCGCTGTGGCAGACGGACGGCGCGCTGCGCAAATTTCGCCTCGATGCCGCCGAGCGCAAGCTTCACGGGCTCGATGGTCCGTGGAACGGCGATACGGCGGCGATGCTCGACGCGGCGGGCCTCCCCGCCGATCTCGCCGACGCGTCGCTCGGCACGATCGGCGGCGGCAACCATTTCGTCGAGCTGCAACGGATCGAGGAGGTCGTCGATGCCGACCGCTTCGCCGCGCTCGACCTGTGCAAGGACCGCGTCTGGATGATGGTACACAGCGGTTCGCGGGGGCTCGGGCAGGCGATCCTTGACGCATGGACCGCGCGCGGCGCCGTCGCCGGGCTCGAAGCCGACAGCGCGGACGGCCACGCCTATCTGGCGGAGCATGATCGCGCGATGCGCTGGGCCGTCGTCAACCGCCGGGTGATCGCCGCCCGTTTCCTTGCCGCGCTCGATCTCGATGGCCGCTGCCTGCTCGACATCTGTCACAACAGCGTCACGCCGCACGCGGGCGGCTGGCTCCACCGCAAGGGCGCCGCCCCCGCCGACCGGGGGCTTGTCGCGATCCCCGGATCGCGCGGCGACTTCAGCTATCTGGTCGAACCGCTTGCCGACCGCGCGGACGCGGCGCTCCACTCGCTCGCGCATGGCGCGGGCCGCAAATGGAGCCGCAGCGACGCCCGCGCCCGCCTGTCGGCCCGCTTCCGTGTCGCCGATCTTGAACGTACCGCGCTCGGCAGCCGCGTGATCTGCGAGGACAGGCAACTGATCTTCGAAGAAGCACCGCAGGCGTACAAGGATATCGCACGTGTCGTTGCCGATCTCAAACAGGCTGGCCTCGTCCGTGTCGTCGCGCGACTCCGTCCGCTGATCAGCTACAAGACAAGGCGGACATGACCGACATCATCCTCCACCTGTCGTCGGGCGGCGGCCCCGCCGAATGCCGCTGGGTTGTCGCGCGCCTTGCCCGCGCCTTCGTCCGCGAAGCGCGCGATTGCGACATCCTGTGCGAACCGCTCGAGCCGATCGGCGACGATCCGGCATCGCTGCTGCTCCGCGTCTCTGGCACAGGCGCGGACGCCTTTGTCGACGACCGGTCGGGAACGATCCTCTGGACCGGACAAAGCCCTTTCCGCCCGGCGCACAAGCGCAAGAACTGGTTCGTCGGTGTATCCCGCGTCGAGACGACCGACGACGCCGGCGACCTTCGCGAGACCGACATCGACTATCAGGCGATGCGCGCGAGCGGCCCGGGCGGGCAGCATATCAACAAGACCGACAGCGCCGTCCGCGCCACACATCGCCCGACGGGACTTGTCGCGGTGTCGCAGGAACAGCGTTCGCAGCATGCGAACCGCAAGGTCGCGCGGCTGAAGCTCGCGCTGCTCCTCGCCGAGCGCGCCGAAACGGCCGAGGGCGAAGCGCGACGCGCGGCTTGGGACCGCAATCAGGGTCTTGAACGCGGGAATGCGGTGCGGACTTATAGCGGCACCGATTTCCACCTGAAAAAGCGATGATCGCGTCGGTGGCGATCAGTCGCCCGCGAAATCGAACGCGCTCACCCCGCGCTCGCCGTCGCGGAAACGCAGCGGACGACCGAGCGGCGGCATCGAGCGCTGGACACAGCCGGTGCGCGTGCAGCGCCTGCAGCCGAGGCCGATCGGCGTCGCGGGCGAGCGCATCAGGTCGAGTCCGCGTGCGGCGATCAACGGCGCGGCGACCTTCGCATCGACCCCGACGCACACCGCAAAGCGCGCGGGCGTGCCGCTTCCCGTCGATCCCGGCGCCGCGACGCTGCGGCTCTGGGTGAACCAGCGCGACCCGTCTTCGAGTTCGACCAGGTCGGCGACGACCTCGCCGGGCCGCGCGAACGCCTCATGCACGCCCCAAAGCGGACAACGCGCATCGCCGTCGACCAGCGGCGACTGGCTCGCTCCGGCGTAACGCTTGCTCCCCTGCCCCGCGCGGTCGACCCGCAGCATGAAAAAGGGCAGCCCGCGCGCGCCGACGCGCTGCAGCGTCGTCAGCCGGTGCGCGACCTGCTCATAGCCCGCGCCGAAGCGCCGCTGGAGCAGCAGCAGATCATATCCCGTCGCGTCGCAGGCGCGGAGGAAACGGCTGTACGGCATCATCAGCGCCGCCGCGAAATAGTGGATTAGATGACGCTCGAACAGCCGCGCGGCGGCGGGCTCGGCGAATTCGGCGCCCAAGACCAGCGCATCGATCTCGCCCTTCGCCTCGACCTGCGCGAGCGTCGCCGCCGCCTGAAAGGTGCGCGAGGCAGGGCGCAGCAATTCGTTCAGCATCAGCTGCCGCGCGTGCCAGTCGAGCCAGCGCAGGCGGTCGGGCATCACGTCCGACGGCAATATCCGGATGCCGAGCTGGTGCCGTGTCCGCAGCCGCTCGGAAATCGTGCCATAGAGGTCGCCCCCCGCAAGCCGTAGTTCGTCGGCCAGTTCCTCGGCGCGTGCGTCGAGATCGGGGAAATGGTTGCGCCATTTCTCGATCGCGCGGCGCACCGCGGCAACTTCGGGCGCGTCGCCTTCACCTTCCGAACGCCCCTCGGGCGCCGCGTCGAACAGTCGCGCAAAGGCCGCGGCGGTCGCCGGGGCGGTCTGAAGCCACTCTTCGACCTCCTGCGTGCCGATCCCCAGATCGGCGAAACGCGGATCGGCCAGCCGCCGCCGCAGCCCCGCCAGCCCGCCCGGCAGTTCCTCGGCGCCCAGCTTCGCCGCATCGAAACCGAAGCGTTCGGCCAGTTTGACGATGACGGTCGCCGACAAGGGCCGCTGCCCGTGCTCGATCAGGTTGAGATAGCTCGGCGAGATATCGAGCGCCTCGGCCATCGCGGCCTGCGTCATCCCCGCCTCGCGGCGCACCTTGCGTACCGCCGGCCCTGCAAACACCCGCCGCTCTGCCATTTTGTAACTTTCTTTACTAATTTACACGCATTTTTACACCTATCGGCCATATTTCACAAATATTATTGACAAAGCTTTTCACTTTCGGCCCGTCCGGCGTCAGTTTGACCCCATCACCTCTCCACGCCCCGCCGGGGCAGAGCCAAGGACAAGACGATGGGCTACCAAGAAGACATGGCGCAGGCAGGCCGCCTCATCCGCGATTATGACGGCACATGGGATGGCATCAGCGGCGAAAGCATCGCCCGCATGCGCGCGCAGAACAAGTTCCGCACCGGTCTCGACGTCGCCCGCTACACCGCGCGCATCATGCGCGCCGACATGGCCGCCTATGACGCCGACCCCGCGAACTACACCCAGTCGCTTGGCTGCTGGCACGGCTTCATCGCGCAGCAGAAGATGATCTCGATCAAGAAGCATTTCGGCACCGTCAAGGGCCGCTACATCTACCTCTCGGGCTGGATGATCGCCGCGCTGCGCAGCGAATTCGGGCCGCTGCCCGACCAGTCGATGCACGAAAAGACCAGCGTTCCGGCGCTGATCGAGGAAATCTACACCTTCCTCCGCCAGGCCGACGCGCGCGAACTCGGCGGCCTGTTCCGCGAACTCGACGCTGCGCGCGCCGAAGGCGACGAACTCAAGGCCAAGCAGGTCCAGGCCGCGATCGACAATCATGAAACGCACGTCGTGCCGATCATCGCCGACATCGACGCGGGCTTCGGCAATGCCGAGGCGACCTATCTGCTCGCCAAAAAGATGATCGAGGCCGGCGCCTGCGCGCTCCAGATCGAAAATCAGGTCTCGGACGAAAAGCAGTGCGGCCACCAGGACGGCAAGGTCACCGTGCCGCACGAGGACTTCATCGCGAAGATCCGCGCCTGCCGCTACGCCTTCATGGAACTCGGCGTCGAGGACGGCATCATCGTGACGCGCACCGACAGCCTCGGCGCGGGCCTGACCAAGCAGATCGCCTTCTCGAAGGAAGCCGGCGACCTTGGCGACCAGTATAACAGCTTCCTCGATTGCGAAGAGGTCGAAGGCGCGGGCAACCCCGGCGACGTCCTGATCAACCGCGACGGCAAGCTGATGCGCCCGAAGCGCCTGCCCTCGAACCTCTATCAGTTCCGTTCGGGAACCGGCGAGGATCGCTGCGTGATGGACTGTATCGCGAGCCTGCAGAACGGCGCCGACCTCTTGTGGATCGAGACCGAAAAGCCGCACATCGAACAGATCGCCGGCATGGTCGACCGCATCCGCGAAGTCGTCCCCAACGCGAAGCTCGCGTACAATAATTCGCCGAGCTTCAACTGGACGCTCAACTTCCGCCAGCAGGTGTTCGACGCTTGGGCCGCAGAGGGCAAGGACGTCAACGCCTATGACCGCGCCAAGCTGATGAGCGCCGATTATGACGCGACACCGCTGGGCGAAGAAGCCGATAACCGCATCCGCACCTTCCAGCGCGATGCGGCGAAGCGGGCGGGCATTTTCCACCACCTGATCACGCTGCCGACCTATCACACCGCGGCGCTCAGCACCGACAATCTCGCCAAGGAATATTTCGGCGACGAAGCGATGCTGGGTTACGTCAAGGGCGTCCAGCGCGCCGAGATCCGCCAGGGCATCGCCTGCGTGAAGCACCAGAATATGTCGGGCAGCGACATCGGCGACGATCACAAGGAATATTTCGCCGGCGAAGCGGCGCTCAAGGCTGCGGGCAAGGACAACACGATGAACCAGTTCGCCGCGTAAAAAGTTAGACGCGGGGGCCCGTTGCAACCCCCGCGTCGCCCATCTTGGCGCGGGGCTCGCGACCCGCCCCGCGCCTCCCGAGCTTTCCTGGGGAGGAAAGCCTGTCCGTCGGAAGCCCTTGCGCTTCCGGCGGACATTTTTATTGCGGCAGCGCCGCTTCCTCGTCGCGCGTCTTGACCAGCGACCAGATGATCCCGCCTGCGATCAGCGCGACCGTCACGCCGAGGCTGACCAAGGGCGGGAATTTGTCGCCGCCGAGGATGAAATCGGCGACGAAGATCTTCGACCCGATGAACACCAGCACCAGCGCGAGCGCATATTTGAGGTAGTGGAAGCGGTGGACCATCGCCGACAGCGCGAAGTAGAGCGCGCGAAGGCCAAGGATCGCCATGATATTCGACGTATAGACGATGAAGGTGTCAGTCGTGATCGCGAAGATCGCCGGCACGCTGTCGACCGCGAACACCAGGTCCGCGAGATTGATCACGACGAGCGCAAGGAACAGCGGCGTCGCGGCAGGCACGATCTTGCCGGTCTTGCTGTCCGGCACGCGCACGAAGAATTTCTCGCCATGCAATTCGTCGGTGATCGGCATCCGGCGCGACAGCCATTTGACGACCGGATTGCCCTTCACATCCATCGGCTTTTCGCTCGCGAACAGCATCTTCACGCCGGTGAAGATGAGGAACGCGGCGAAGATATAGAGCACCCAGCCATATTCGGTGACGAGCGCCGCGCCGCCCGCGATCATGATACCGCGCAGCACGATCACCGCGACAATGCCCCACAAAAGCGCGCGATACTGGTAGCGCGGCGGGATCGCGAAGGTCGTGAAAATCAGCGAAATCACGAAGATATTGTCGATCGACAACGCCTTCTCGATGAAGAAGCCGGTATAATATTGCAGCCCCGCCTCGCCGCCCTTCGCGGCCCAGACCCATGCGCCGAACGCCATCGCGATACCGATATAGAGCGCCGAGAGCTTCAGGCTCTCGCCGATCCCCATCTCCTTGTTTTCCTTGTTGAGGATGCCAAGGTCGAAGGCGGTGAGCGCGATCACCAGCGTGATGAACGAAAGCCAGAACCAGGCCGGGGTACCCAGCCAGTCGGCGAACAGAAATTCCATGATCTTGTCCCTGGATATGCCGGGGGCGCCGCCTTTCGGCAGCGCCCTCGATCGTCATTATTTGGGGATTAGCGGGCGAGTGCCAGACGCAACGACGGCCGGAGCGTCAGCGCCGCGAGCCGTTCCTTGACCGCGAGCTTCAGCGTCTTCAGCCGCAGCAGGCGAAACGGATCGGCGCCGCGCCGGCGCGCCTCGCGCCGCTCGGCATCGTCGAGCTGGCGGTGGAGCTGGGTCAGGCGATAGAAATTGGGATTGAACGTCATCGAAAAGGGCCTCCTGATTGAAATCAAGCAGGTGACGCCGATGCTGTTACCCTCAAAACAGGGGGGAGAAAGGGCCGCAAGCATCGGTGTCACCCGATGCGGTCCGACATCACGTGGCGGGATATGTCCCGCCGACGCCAGAGGGGCCCGGCCCGCATGACTCTTATGTAGGAAGCGCGTCCGCCGCTTGCAAGTCCCCCCGCCCCGCGCCACGCTGTGTGTCATGGAGGAGCAACCCATGAGCGTCACCATCGCAAAGGACGGACCCGTCACGATCGTCACGATCGATCGCCCGGCCAAGCGCAACGCGGTCGATCCGCTCACCGCGCTCGCGCTCCGCGAAGCCTTCGCGGCGTTCGCGAAAGATGCCGAAGCGCGCGTCGCGATCCTGACCGGCAGTTCGGGCCATTTCTGTGCGGGCTTCGACCTCGGCGCGGTCGGAGCCTCGCGCTACGACCCGGGCGGCCCGGGCCCGATGGGGCCGACGCGGATGCTGCTCGAAAAGCCCGTGATCGCCGCGGTCGAGGGGCATGCGGTCGCGGGCGGGCTCGAACTCGCGCTCTGGTGCGACCTCCGCGTCGCCGCCGCCAGCGCGATCTTCGGCGTCTATTGCCGCCGCTGGGGCGTGCCGCTGATCGACGGCGGCACCGTGCGCCTGCCGCGCATCGTCGGGCAAGGCCGCGCGCTCGACATGATCCTGACCGGTCGCCCCGTCACCGCCGACGAAGCGCAGCGCATCGGCCTCGCCGACCGCGTCGTACCTGACGGCACCGCGCTCGCCGCCGCGATCGAACTCGCGAAGCAGATTGCAGCCTTCCCGCAAATCTGCATGAACAGCGACCGCCTCAGCGCCTACCGCCAGTGGGATTTCGATATCGAGAACGCGCTGTCGCACGAAGCGCACGCCGGCGTCGTCCCCTTGCGCGAGGGCGCTGCGGCGGGCGCAAAACGCTTCACCGACGGCACCGGCCGCGGCGGCAGCTTCGACGCCTTCAAGGGGGAATGACGAGAGCGATACGGATTGCCGGGCACGGCTCATGTCCGCATCGCAAAATGGACAAAGCGGCCCCCGGGGCAAGCCGGGAGCCGAAGTGGGAGCTCATCGTCGGCGCGCAGGTCCGCAACCTTGCAAGCCGCACGGGGGCGTTCCGGCCTGATCGCGATGTTAACGCGACGCTACGCCCGGCGGAGAAACCGACCGCGATCAATCGATGCGATTGAAGTGCGTCGTTTCCAGTTTTTGAAGCTTGTTGCTGGACCAGACAATCGTTTCGGTCATGGATTTCTGATCCTTGGCGACCGTATAGACGCGCGTCGCAACCCGCGCGCCCGCCTTTCCGAGCGTCATGACCAACGTGTCCGGCGCCGGCTGCCGCAGGGCGACGCTATCGATGAAATCCAGATTGCCGGTGACGGGTACCGGGACGCCATCGAGCGCGGCGGTCGATTCCGAATGTCTGGTGGAGCCGTCGGGCCCGACGATTTCGACGCGCGTCGTCCATTTGCCGTCTTGCGATGGCTGGAAAATCATCGTCACGCGCTGCGGCCGTTGGTTTTCCGGCATCTGCGATGCGTCGAGCGACCAGCTTCCGGCGAGCGGCAGCTGCCGGGATGCGGCGCCGTGAACGGCGTTCGGTGCGTCGGCCTGGTCGACGGAAGGGGCGGCTGTGACCATCAATCCGGCGGCGGCCAGGGATATTGCAGTGAGCATGGCGATCATTCCTTTCGAACCGCGAACCCCAATGGTCGCGGTGTGCGCCAAGTCCTTCACGGTCGAGCGCTGCATCGAAAGATCGATATTTTCGTCACAAGTTTCTTGGAGGTCCAGGAGGCGCGCCAGTTCGCGGCTGCTGCCGACGCCCGTCTTGCGGCGAGCAGAGCGCAAACGCTCGTTGATCGAGGTTTCCGAGCGGCCCAGACGCGCGGCGATGGTCTTGACGGTGTGCCCGGCGACCAGCAGGCGCAAAACCTCCGTTTCCCGGTCGGTAAGGCATGTGGACAAGCCAGAAGCGGATTCATTGGCAGACATGTCTTTGCTCACCACAGCCCCACGCACAGGTCCATCCCAATTTATTTGGGAAATGGCGGCGGGTCCTGATCGAGCATCGGGATAGCGGAGCGCTGGAAATTCGTCGACACCTCGATCCATACGCCTCAGCGCAGCCCGCGCACCAGCGCTTCCACCGTCGTCCGTTTGAGTCGTTCGGGGTCGCCCCATCGAAACTCGGGGATTGCGATCAGATTATAGGCCACGCCCTGAATGCCGCAGAGCAGCGCGTCGCGGATGGCTTCGGGATCGCCGGGGCCCACCTCGCCGCGCTGCTGCGCCTCCACAACCGCATCCTGAAGGATCGCGACCAATCGCAGCGCAAGCACATTTTCGACGAAATAGGGCGCGTCCGAATCCTGCACCCGGTCTTCGACAAGGAAGATCGCGCGATAATCCTCGGGCCGCTCAAGCCAGAAATCGATGTTGGTCAGGCATAGCGCGATCAGGCGCACGCCAGGCGCGCTCGCCGCATAGCTTTGCTCCATCGCGGCGACCAGATCGGCGAAAATCCCTTCCCATAGACAGTGGAGAAGCTGCCGCTTGTTCGGAAACAGCGTGTAAAGCGTCGAGGTCAGGCACTGCGCCCGCGCCGCCACCTTGCGCATCGAAACCCCGTCATAGCCCTCCGCCGCGAACAGGTCGCGCGCGGCAGCGACGATGCGCGCGCGGTTTGCGCCGATCTCCTCAGCGCTGCGTGGCGGACGTCCGCGCCGGACGGGATTTGACGACGACTCTTCCATGGACTTGCTTTTAACGAACGCGTTCGATTAAATGCAAGCGTCAAATGCATGAAGGAATCGAGATGAGCGCTTCGGATCAACGCCACGACGTCATCATAATCGGCGCCGGCCTGTCGGGGCTCAAAGCCGCGCTCGAACTCAAGGAAGCGGGAAAGAGCGTCCTCCTGCTCGAAGCGCGCGACCGCGTCGGCGGCCGATCGATGCCGGGAACGATCTGCGGCCAGACCGTCGATTTCGGCGGTCAGTGGGTCGGGCCGCAGCAAACGCGCCTTCTCGCACAGGCCCAGGAACTCGGCGTCGCGACCTGCCCGCAATATGTGAAGGGGCTCAGCGTGATGAGCCGCGGCGGACGGCTGAGCAGCTACGCAGCGACGCCGAAGCTCCCGGTGACGGCCCTCCTCGAACTGGGGATGATCGACCGCCGCTGGCGGCGCGACACCGCCGCCCTGCCCGCCGACGCCCCCTGGTGCGCGCCGCGCGCGCGCGAATGGGACGCGCAGTCGCTGGCCGGCTGGATTGCGGGCAACGTCCGCACGGCCGGCGCACGCGACTTCGTCCGCACAGTGTCGCTGGCGCTCGCCTGCATCGACCCGGCGGAGATTTCCTACCTATCCTTCCTGACTTACCTGCGTGGCGGCCAGGGGCTGAAGACGATGATCGGCGTCGAAGGCGGGGCGCAGCAGGACAAGTTCGTCGGCGGCGCATGGCAGATCCCGAAACGGATCGCGGATCGGCTGGCAGGCTGCATCGAGCTGGACGCGCCCGTCACCGCTATCGAGCAGGACGATAACGCGGTTCGCGTCACCAGCGCGCGCGGCACATTCGGTGCCGACCATCTCATCATCGCGATCCCGCCGATCCTCGCATCGCGCATTCATTTCACCCCCGCCCTGCCCGCCCGCCGTGCGGCCCTGTTGCAGCGCATGCCGATGGGTGCGGTGATCAAGATACATGTCGCCTATGATGCGCCCTTCTGGCGACGCCGCGGGCTGAACGGCTCCGCAGTCGGCACCGACCGCACGCTCGCGACAGCCTTCGATCAGTCGCTCAGCGACGACGGGATCGGCGTGCTCGTCGGCCTTATCGAGGGCGCACATGCCGTTGCCATGAGCAGCCTCGCCCCCGAGGCACGGCGCGAAGCGGTCATCGCCGATCTCGTCCATTATTTCGGCGATGAGGCCGCGCGGCCGACCGCCTATGTCGATCAGGACTGGCAGTCCGAGCTATGGTCGCTCGGCGGCTATGCCGCCTATATGCCGCCGGGGGTCATGACGGGTTACGGCGACACGCTCCGCGCGTCCTGCGGGCGCATCCACTGGGCCGGCACCGAAACCGCGGATGAATTTGCCGGCTATCTCGAAGGCGCGTTACAGGCGGGTGTGCGCGCCGCCGCGGCGGTCCGGCGAGAGACCGCCTGAAGCCCCGCCCTAGCCCTTGGGCATCAGCTTCATCGTCATCGCCGTCAGCGCCTCGGTCGCGGTCGAGATCACCACCGGGGCATCGGGCGCCCAGAAGGGCGAATGCAGGCTGGGCAAGGTGCGGCCGTCCTTCTTCGCGGCGTCATATTCGGCCTGCGGCACCCCGCCGACCCAGACGATCAGGCTTTTCACATCCTTGTTTTCGTCGCGCGAATAGCGGCTGAAATCCTCGCCGCCCATCACCGGCGGCATTTTTACGACGCGATCGCTGCCGAAACTGGTCGTCAGATAGGCCGCCATTTCCTCCGTAAAATCGACCGTATTGAAGGTCGCGGGCGTATATTCGTCCTTCTGCACCGACACGACGGGCATCCGGTCCTCGGGCACGCCCGCCGCAATCGCCTCACCCTTGGCAATCCGCGCGATGCCGTCGAGCAGATGGTCGCGCACTTCGTCGGTGTAGCTGCGCACCGTCAACTGCAGCCGCGCCTCGTCCGAAATGATGTTATGCTTGGCGCCCGCATGGAAGCTCCCGACCGTGACCACCGCGCTGTCGAGCGGGCTGATCTCGCGCGATACGAGCGTCTGGAGCGCGCCGACGATGCGGCTCGCCAGCACGATCGGGTCTTTCGTCGTCTGCGGATAGGCACCGTGCCCGCCAACGCCCTTCACATGGATGTCGACGCTGTCGACATTGGCGAGCGCATAGCCCGGCGTATAGCCGATCTTGCCCGCGGGGAACTGCGCCGCGTCGTGGAAAGCCAGCGCATATTGGGGCTTCGGAAAGCGCGTATAGAGCCCGTCCGCCAGCATCATCCGCGCGCCCGCGCCGCGTTCCTCAGCGGGCTGGCCGATCATCACCAGCGTGCCCGACCATTTCGCCTTGTTCGCCGCCATCAGCCGCGCGACGCCGATCCAGGCGGTCATATGCGTATCGTGGCCGCACGCGTGCATCACGCCGGTTTCGACGCCTTCCTTCGTGGTCACGCGAACCTTCGACGCCCCGGGAAGCCCCGTCTGCTCGGTCACGGGCAGCCCGTCCATGTCGGCGCGCACCATCACGACCGGGCCGGGGCCATTCTCCATCACCGCGACGACACCCGTGCCGCCGACCTTTTCGGTCACCTTGAAACCCAGCTTACGCGCCTCGGCAGCAAGGATGCCTGCCGAGCGCACCTCCATGAAGCTCAGTTCGGGGTTGGCGTGCAGATCCTTGTAGATCGCCATCAGCGACGGCATCTGCTTTTCGACCTCGCCGCGCAGCGTCTGCGCCGACGCCGGCATCGCCAAGGCAAGCGCAGCCGCGCCGGTCCACAAGATACGCATCATCATTCCCCTGTTTGTCTTTAGGTCAGCCCGCCGGGACCAGTTCGATCACGTCGAGCAGCGATTCATAGGCCGGCGCGGGCAGCACCAGCCGCCAGCGATTGTCGCCGATCCGTTCGACCAGCCCCGCCATGTCGCGCAGGCGGTCGCTGCCATAGTTGACCGCCATCTTCTCGTCGCCGAGTTCGAGCGTGCCGAGGAAGACCTGCCGCTTCAGATTGTCGGGGAAGATCAGCCCGACGGGCCGCTGCGACCCGGTCAGCTTGGTCAGGCTCGACAATCCCTGTTCGGGTGCGACGCGGCAGCGGAACCAGCTGTAACCGACATAGGCCAGCGTGCTGCGCCCCTTCGTCCCGACCTTGACCGTCCGGCACCGATAGTCGCCCGCGGGCAGGTGCGGATTGGGTAGCGCCGCCATCGGCTGCAACAGCACGCCTTCGCGGTCGATATCGGCGCCGAACCCCTTGGCGCGCGCGTTGGCCAGCGCGGTCTGCCAGCTGCTGTACCAGCCGCGAATGCGTTCCTTGTCGGCGTCGGTCGCCGTCGCGCGCCAGGTGCCCGTCGCGTCCGCCGGCGCATCGGCAGAAGACGGCGGAACCGCCGGCACGGTCTTGCAAGCGCTCAGAGTGACGCCGAGCGCCACCGCCAAAACCCAGATGGTGCGACCCATGATTCTCCGCTTCTCCCCGGTCCCTCGATGGTTAACCTTAGGGGGGCGAAGGAGATTGCTCAAGGGCGGAGCGGATCAGGCGGCCGTCCAGCCGCCATCGACGCTGAGGTTCGCGCCGGTGATGTTCGCCGCTTCGTCGCGCGTCAGGAACGACGCGACCGCCGCGACCTGTTCGACCGTGACGAACTGCTTGGTCGGCTGCCCCGCGAGCAGCACGTCGTTGATCACCTGCTCGCGCGTCATGCCGCGCGCCTTCATCGTGTCGGGAATCTGGTTCTCGACCAGCGGCGTCCAGACATAGCCGGGGCTGATGCAATTGACCGTGATCCCGGCGTCGGCAACCTCGAGCGCGACGGTCTTGGTAAGCCCTGCCAGCCCGTGCTTCGCGGTGACATAGGCCGATTTGAACGGCGAGGCGACGAGCGAATGCGCCGACGCGGTCGCGATGATGCGCCCCCATTTCTTTTTGCGCATGCCGGGCACCGCGTGACGGATCGTGTGGAAGGCCGCGGTCAGATTGAGCGCGATGATCATGTCCCATTTTTCGGGCGGGAAATCCTCGACCGGCGACACGAACTGCATGCCCGCATTGTTGACGAGGATGTCGACCCCGCCGAAATCCTTGTCGGCGCGCTGGAACATCGCCTCGATCTGGTCGGGCTTGGTCAGGTCGGCACCGTCATAGGCGGCCTTGCCGCCGCTCGCCGCCTCCAGCGCCTTGCGCTCGGTCTCGATCGCATCGGCATCGCCGAAGCCGTTGATGATGATATTCGCGCCGTCGGCCGCGAGGCTTTTCGCGATGCCAAGCCCGATGCCCGACGTCGATCCGGTGACGAGGGCGGTCTTTCCTTTAAGGCGCATGTCTGGGGTCCTTTCGGTGGGGGAGAGTGTATCAGGAAACGTCGGGTTCGGCCTTTGGTCGCAATGCATTCGATTGCACGGCGAAACTGTCCGACCGGCCTTCGGCGATACTGTCGGCGAGCAGATGGCCGTCCTTCATCGCCGCTTCGACGGCGGCGCGGCCGAGCGCCCAATTGACCTCCATCGTCGATCGCGAAAATTCGAAATCGCGCGCGCCCGTCTGCCATGCCGGCGGCTCGTGGATCAGCTGGACGACGTTGAGCGCCTTGCAATCGACCATTTTGCGCACCGCCTTCACCTCGGGCAGCTCGGCAAATTCGTCGGGCAATTTCTGCAGCATCCGGTCGATCAGCCGATGCTCCTTGCGCCGCCGCACCAGCCCGTCCGAGATGCGCCGCGTGCGGCTCGAAAAGCGTATATCCTTTTCGCGCGACCAGGCCTCTTCCAGATCGTGCGGTCGCGGCCCGCGTGCGGGGAACAGGTCGACCTGGAACACCAGCATATCCTCGTTCGCGGCCTCGACGACATGTTCGAGCGGGGTGTTCGAGACGAGGCCGCCGTCCCAATACCAGGTTCCGTCGATCTCGACCGGCGGCAAGCCCGGCGGCAGCGCGCCCGAGGCAAGGATATGCCGCGCGTCGATCGTCTCGCAGGTCGTGTCGAAATAACGGAAATTCCCCGTCTCGACCGCCACCGCGCCAACCGACAGGCGCACCTTGCCCTTGTTCACCCGGTCCCAGTCGACGAGCCGGTCGAGCGTCGCGACCAGCGGGCTCGTATCGTAGAAGCTCACCGCCTCGGGCGTTTGCCGCTCGGCGAAGGCGGGCGGCGGGAAGCGCGGGACGAAGAAGCCGGGGACGCCGAACGCCATCACCTGCGCCGCCGCGCCCATATGCGTCCATTCGCGCGCCCAGTCATTGTCGGGCGTCGGCAGCGAGGGCAGCGCGGAGGAGACGCCGTCCCAGAAGGTGCGCAGCTTGCCCACCGCCTCGTCGCGCGGATTGCCCGCGATGATCGCGGCGTTGACCGCGCCGATCGAAATTCCTGCGACCCAGTCGAGTTCGATGCCGCGTTCGATCAGCGCCTCGTAAACCCCGGCCTGAAAGGCGCCGAGCGCGCCGCCGCCCTGTAGTACGAGGACGACGAGGTCAGGCAGCGGAAGGGCGGCACGGGCGGCGCGGCGGGGCATGGACTCGCGATCCTCGGGTTGGCGAACGCGCGTTTTGTGCACCGCAGCACGCGCCTTTGCAATGGCTTGTCCGCCGCGAACCCCCTTCCAATTGCCCGGCGCTGCTGTAACACTCCCGGCTACAGGACCCTTTGCCGCCGGAGAAAGCCCATGCGCCTCGACGATTATGATCCCGGAGACGATATTCGCGATCTCGGCCGCGGCGGCGGCGGGTTCGGCGGCGGAGGCGGAGGCGGCGGTCTCGGCGGATTGCTGATCGGCTTCCTGCCGATGCTCCTCGGCCGCAAGATGGGCTGCGGGACGATCCTGCTGATCGGCGCGGTCGCATTCTTCCTCCTCGGCCCCGGCGCGAACATGCTGAGCACGGGCGGCGGGACGAGCGATCCGATGGCCGACAGCCGCAGCGGCGCGAACGTCGCGTGCGATACCGATGCCGAACGCTTTGCCTGCAACGTCTTCGGCTCGACGCATCAGGTGTGGAGCGGCCTGATCAACGGCTATCAGAAGCCGACGCTCAATTTCTTCACCGACCGCAACCAGTCGGGCTGCGGCGCAGCGCAGGCGGCGATGGGCCCCTTCTATTGCCCCGCCGATCAGGGCGTCTACCTCGACACCGCCTTTTTCCGCGAGCTCGACCAGCGCTTCGGTGCCGCCGGCGACGCCGCGCAGGCCTATGTCGTCGCGCACGAAGTCGGCCACCATATCCAGACGATCAGCGGCATCTCGAATCAGGTTCGCCAGGCGCAGGGGCGCAGTTCGCAGGCCGAGGGCAATGCGCTGCAGGTCCGCATGGAATTGCAGGCCGATTGCTACGCCGGCGTCTGGGCAGCGCGCGCGAAGAACAGCGCGGGCCAGCCGGTGATGGAGCCGGGCGACATGGAAGAAGCGATGCGCGCCGCCAACGCGATCGGCGACGACACGCTGATGAGCTCGGCGGGGCAGCGCCCCGTCCCCGAAAGCTTCACGCACGGGACGAGCGAACAGCGCATGACCTGGCTTCGCCGCGGCCTGCAAACGGGGGATCCACGCCAGTGCAACGCTTTCGATACCGCCATCTGAGCGCTGCGATCGCGGCAAGTCTTTTGGCGGCATCGCCGGCGTCGGCCGAAACGCTCTATATCCAGGCGGGGCGGCTGATCGACGGCGTCTCGAACGCGGTGCGCACCGGCCAGTGCATCACCGTCGAGGCCGAACATATCAAAGCGGTCGCCCCGTGCGGCAAGGCACCCGACGGCGCGACGCTGGTCGACTGGTCGGGCTTCACCGTGCTGCCCGGGTTGATCGACCTCCACACCCACCTCGCCGACCTTGGCCAGAGCGCCGACCTCGCCGCGCCGATGAAGGCGTCGCCCGCCGAAACCGCACTCGTCGGCGCGCGCAACGCGCGCGTGACGCTCGATGCGGGCTTCACGAGCGTGCGCGACGTCGGCACCTATCGCGGGCTCACCGACGTGACGCTGCGCAATGCGATCGACCGCGGCGACGTGCCGGGACCGCGCATGTGGGTCGCGGGCGCCTATCTCACCATTCCGAAGGGCGGCGGTGAACTCAACGGCGTCGTCCCGAACGAACAATTGCCCGCCGACATGCGCCTCGGCGTCGCTGCGACGCCCGAGGAAGCCGCGGCGAAGACGACGTACCTGCTCGATCATGGCGCCGACTTCATCAAGACGATCGCGACCGGCGCGGTGCTGGCGATCGGCACCGAACCCGGCGCCCCCGAAATGACGGTCGACCAGCTCCGCGCGGTGGTGAAGGTGGCCCATGCCCGCGGCAAGAAAGTCACCGCGCACGCGCATGGCGCCATCGGCATCCAGAATGCGATCAACGCCGGGGTCGACAGCATCGAACATGCCAGCCTCGCCGACGAGGCGACGCTGCAACTCGCGAAAAAGCACGGCACCTGGCTTGCGATGGATATCTATAACGGCACCTATATCGACGATATCGGCACTAAAGAGGGCTGGCCCGAGGAATATCTGCGCAAGAATCGCGAAACGACCGATGCGCAGCGCGCCGCCTTTCGCCGCGCCGTCGAACTTGGCGTGAACATCGGTTACGCCACCGACGCGGGCGTCTATCCGCACGGTCTCAACGCGCGCCAGTTCCGCAACATGGTCAAATACGGGATGACGCCGATGCAGGCGATCCAGTCGGCAACCGGGCGTGCTTCGGAAGAGATGGGCCGCGGCGACGTCGGTGCGATCCTGCCCGGCCGCTATGCCGATTTCGTCGCGGTAAAGGCCGACCCGCTCGCCGACATCACCGTCCTCGAAAAGATCGACCATGTGATGAAGGGCGGCACGCTCGTCCGATGATCGCCGCGCTTCTGGCCCTGCTGCTTCAGGCGGGACAGCCCGCATCGGGCAGCGCGGTGGACGACATCGGCGAGCGGATATGTACCGCGAGTGCAAAGGGCACGCGCCAGGCGCGCGTCGACGTCAGCGTCGAGCCGGACGCCGACGGCGAGGCATCGCTGCTGAACGTCGGCTGGTCGCCGCCAAGATTATCGCGCCCGGCAACATCGCGGCCCGATATCGAAGCGCCCCGGCTGACGCTCTATTATGCCTATGCCGAGGCTGACAATATCGACGAGATCAGCGACGCGCTGGGCGATGCGTCGAGTATCGCCGCACCCGACGGCACTTGGGACGATATGGCGCTCGCGGTCCGCATCGATCGGGGCGAGACCTGGTATGTCGCGCTCGACACGCTCGAACTCGACGCCGACCAGCGCTTCGGCGCGCCCCGCACCGTCACCCCGCCCCGCGACGCCCGCGCGGCCTGGCTCAGCGACGGCAATACCGATGTCGACGTTTACGAAACGCTGGAAACGGCACGAACGCTGACGCTTTCGGTCGTCAATCGCGCGGGGCATCCGGTGTCGCAGGCGGGCTATGATCTCTCGGCGACCGCCGAACGCGACCGCCTGTTCCGGAGCGCATGGAAAAAGGCGCATGCGATGGCGCGAAAGACCCTGCAATGCCCGAAGGTCGACGACGAATAGCTGCCGTCCGCGTTTAGCCCGCCCTGCTTCGCGTCGCGGCGTGCGCTTCGGCGCGGTCGAGCAGCAGCGCCAGATCCTCGCGGCTGATGTCGAACGTCTCGCCCAGATCGTCGAGCGCCGCGTCGATATCGCCGATCGACAGCCCGGAAACCGGGGCCGGAGGCAAGACCTTGCCCTCGACCGGCTTGGCACGGTGCGGATAGCTGTGACCCGAAAAACGGTGGAACAGCCAGCCGATCGCCACCATCAACAGCGAATTGACCGCAACGACGATCAGGAAATCGACCACATGCGCCGAAAACAGCGCATAGCCGCCGAGCACGGCGCTCAGCGCCGCCGCGCCGCCCGGCGGGTGGAGACAGCGCAGCAGCGACATCGTCAGGATGGCGAGCGAAACCGCCACCGCTGCCGCGATCGCCGGATCGGGAAAAGCCCATGCGACGATCGCGCCGACGATCGCCGAAACCACATTGCCGCCCGCGATCGACCATGGCTGCGCAAGCGGGCTCGCCGGCACGGCGAACAGCAGTACAGCCGATGCACCCATCGGCGCGACGATCCACGGCATTGACGAAGGAAACAGCGCGGTGCAGGTCAGCCCGACAAAACCGATACCGATCAACGCCCCGATGCTCGCAATCACGCGGTCGCGCAGACTCGCGCCCGCGAGCAGCGGCACGAACAGACGGCCTGTATTCATTATCGCGCGGACCATATTCATCCTTCCGGCTTCGCGACCGGCGCGATGCAATCTTTCGAACCGCGCGGCCAGAGAGGTTTATTTGCGCGTCCGCAAGCCAGAATATTGCTCAGGGCTCACGCCGGGCGGTTCGTCCTTGAACGCACACGCCACGGCGCTACACCGCATCCATGCGTAACATGCTCCTCACCAGCGCGATCGCGCTCGCCGCCGCCCTTTCCTCCCCGGCCATGGCCCGCCCGATGACCGAGGTCGACCTTGCGACGCTGAAACGCGTCGCGGCGCCGACGGCGTCGCCCGACGGCCGCTGGGTCGTGTTCCAGATGACCGAGACCGAGGGTGGAAGCTACAAGCGCTCGACCGGCCTCTGGCTCGTCGACCGCAATGCAAAGGGCGCCAAGCCCACCCCCATCGCCGATACCGCGGGCAAGAACGAGACCTCACCCGCCTTCGACAAGGATGGCATTCTCTATTTCGTCTCGGACGCGTCGGGCAAGGATCAGGTATGGCGCATCGATCCAAAGGTCGGCGGCGCCGCGACGCAGGTCACCGACACCGCGGCCGATGTTTCGGGCTTCAAGATTTCCCCCGACGCGGCGAAGCTGCTTGCATGGGGCGACATCGCAAAGGAATGCACCGACTTCGGCTGCGAGGCGAAGGACAAGGGCGCGCTCACCGGCCCCGGCACCGGCCGCCTCTACAAGGACGGCGCCGGCTTCGTCCGTCACTGGGACCATTGGGAGACCCCCGGCACCTACAGCCGCCCCTTCGTCTTCAACCTCGCGGACGGTAAGGCGACCGCCGCGCGCGCCGTCGATGCAGGCCTCGTCGGCGACAGCCCGTCGAAGCCGTTCGGCGGTGGTGAGGAGCTCGCGTGGGGCGCCGACAGCCGCACGGTCTTCTTCACGCTGCGCAAGGCCGACCGGGGCGAACCGATGTCGACCAACCTCGATATCTATAGCTGGCTCGTCGACAGCCGGATGATGCCGGTCAACCTGACCGAGGGCAATCAGGCGACTGACACCCTGCCCACCCCCTCGCCCGACGGCAAGTTGCTTGCCTATGTCGCGATGGCGCGCCCGGGCTACGAGGCCGACCGGCAGGTGCTAATGCTGCGGAGCCTCGAAAACGGCGAAACCCGGCGCCTGACCGGCGCGTGGGACCGCTCGGTCGGATCGATCGCCTGGGCACCCGACGGCAAGTCGCTCTATGTCACCGCGCAGGACACGCTCGAACATCCGGTGTTCCGCGTCGACGCCGCGACGGGCAAGGTCGAGAAGCTGAAGGCCTCGCCCGACGCGTTCGAGGGCAATATCGGCGACGTCACGCCGCTGCCCGGCGGCGCACTGCTCTATTCGCGCAACAGCGCGCTTGCCCCGACCGACCTGTTCGTTCGCGATGCGAAGGGCAAGGTCAGCCAGTTCACCGCGGTGAACGCGGCAACGCTTGCCGAATTCGATCCGGTCGAACTCGAACGTATCCAGTTCGCGGGCGCGAACGGCGACAAGGTGTGGGGCATGATCCTCAAACCCGTCAGCCCGGTCCAGAAGCTGCCGGTCGCCTTCATCGTCCATGGCGGGCCGCAGGGCAGCTTCGGCAACAGCTGGTCGACGCGCTGGAACCCGCGCGTCTTCGCGCAGCAGGGTTATGGCGTCGTCACCGTCGATTTCCACGGGTCGACGGGTTATGGTCAGGCCTTCACCGACAGCATCAACAAGGATTGGGGCGGCAAGCCGCTCGAGGATTTGAAGCTCGGCCTCGCCGCGGCAGGCAAGCAGGATGCGCAGCTCGACCTCAATAACGCGTGCGCGCTCGGCGCATCCTATGGCGGCTATATGATGAACTGGATCGCGGGCCAGTGGACCGACGGCTTCAAATGCCTCGTCCAGCACGACGGCGTGTTCGACCTGCGCGCGATGGCGTTCGAGACCGAGGAGCTCTGGTTCGACGAATGGGATCATGGCGGCCCCTGGTGGGAACGCACCGACCCCGAAAAATGGAACCCGGTGAACCATGTGACCAAGTGGAAAACCCCGATGCTGGTGATCACCGGCGAAAAGGATTTCCGCATCCCCTACAGCCAGGGTCTCGCCGCCTTCACCGCGCTCCAGCGCCGCAACGTCCCGTCGCAGCTGCTCGTCTTCCCCGACGAGAACCACTGGGTGCTGAAGGGTGCGAACAGCGTTCAGTGGCACCAGACGGTGTTCAACTGGCTGGATCAGCATCTGAAGAAATAAGCCGGCCTTCTTTCTCCTTTCGTCACCCCGGACTTGATCCGGGGTCCCGCTTATTCCTTCGCGACAGCAAAGCGGGATGCCGGATCAAGCCCGGCATGACGAATGAGAGAGGGCCGTTAAAACGATCACCCCCTTGCCGCCTCGCGCCCCGGCTGGCAAAGGCGCCCGGCTATGCCGATGGAAAAAACGTTCGATCCCGCCGCTATCGAGGCGAAATGGGCCCATGAATGGGAAAGCCGTGGACTCTTCCGTCCCGCGCGTCCCGACGCGACACCCTTCACGATCGTCAATCCGCCGCCCAACGTCACCGGCGCGCTGCATATCGGCCATGCACTCGACAACACGCTGCAGGACGTTCTCGTCCGCTACGAACGCCTGCGCGGCAAGGATGCGCTGTGGGTCGTCGGCATGGACCATGCCGGCATCGCGACGCAGATGGTCGTCGAGCGCCAGCTCAACGAGCGCCAGCAGAAACGTACAGATTTCACGCGCGAAGAATTCGTCGACAAGGTCTGGGAATGGAAGGCCGAAAGCGGCGGCCAGATCACCGGTCAGCTTCGCCGCCTCGGCTGCTCGATGGACTGGTCGCGCGAGCAGTTCACGATGGACCCGCATTTCACCGAGGCTGTGGTCAAGGTCTTCGTCGACCTCCATAAAAAGGGTCTGATCTACCGCGACAAGCGCCTCGTGAACTGGGATCCCGCACTCAAGACCGCGATTTCGGACCTCGAGGTCGAATCGCACGAGGTGCCGGGCCATATGTGGCACTTCAAATATCCGCTCGCGGGCGGCGAGACCTACACCTATGTCGAGCGCGACGCCGACGGCCATGTCGTGCTCGAGGAAGAGCGCGACTATATTTCGATCGCGACGACGCGCCCCGAAACGATGCTCGGCGATGGCGCGGTCGCTGTGCATCCCGACGACGAACGCTATCGCCCGATCGTCGGGAAATATTGTGAGATCCCTGTCGGGCCGAAGGAACATCGCCGCCTGATCCCGATCATCACCGACGACTATCCCGATCCCGACTTCGGGTCGGGCGCGGTCAAGATCACCGGTGCCCACGACGAAAACGACTATGGCGTCGCGCAGCGGAACAACATTCCGATGTACCGGCTGATGGACGAGGTCGCCGCGATGCGCGCCGACGGGGCGCCCTATGCCGAAGCCGCCGCGCGCGCGGTCGAAATTGCGAAGGGTGCGACCGCGACCCCCGCCGAAATCGATACGCTCAACCTCGTTCCCGAGGAATATCGCGGGCTCGATCGCTACGAAGCACGCAAACGCGTCGTCGCCGACATCGATGCCGAGGGCCTGATGGTGAAGGTCGAGGACAAGCTGATCATGCAGCCGTTCGGGGACCGCGGCGGTGTGGTGATCGAGCCGATGCTCACCGACCAATGGTATGTCGACGCCAAGACGCTCGCGCAGCCGCCGATGCAGGCGGTGCGCGACGGCCGCATCGATATCGTCCCCAAGACGTGGGAAAAGACCTTCTTCAACTGGATGGAGAATATCCAGCCCTGGTGCGTCTCGCGCCAGCTCTGGTGGGGGCACCGCATCCCCGCATGGTACGCCGAAGACGGCCGCATCTTCGTCGCCGAAACCGAAGAGGAAGCGCAGGCCGAAGCCGGTGCCGGCGTCGCGCTCACCCGCGACGAAGACGTCCTCGACACCTGGTTCTCCTCGGCGCTCTGGCCCTTCGCGACGCTCGGCTGGCCCGAGAATACCGACCTCCTGAAACGCCACTATCCCAACGACGTCCTCATCTCGGGCTTCGACATCCTCTTCTTCTGGGATGCGCGCATGGCGATGCAGGGGATGGAGTTCATGGGCGATGTGCCGTGGAAGACGCTCTACCTCCACGGCCTCGTCCGCGCGCCCGACGGCGCGAAGATGTCGAAGTCAAAGGGCAATGTCGTCGATCCGCTCGGCCTGATCGACCAATATGGCGCCGACGCGCTCCGCTTCTTCATGTCGGCGATGGAAAGCCAGGGCCGCGACATCAAGATGGATGACGCGCGCCTCGCGGGCTATCGCAACTTCGCGACCAAGCTCTGGAACGCCGCGCGCTTCTGCGAAGCCAATGGCATTTCGGCCTCGACCAGCTTCGAAGCCCCCGCCGCAACGCTGCCGGTCAACCGCTGGATCATCGGCGAAGTTGCCGCGACCGTTGCCGCGATGGACAAGGCCTTCGCCGCCTACCGCTTCGACGATGCCGCCAACGCGATCTACAGCTTCGCGTGGGACCGTTTCTGCGACTGGTATCTCGAACTGATCAAGGGCGCGATCGACGACGAGACGAAGGCGGTCGCCGGCTGGGTGCTCGACCAGATCCTCGTCATGCTCCACCCCTTCATGCCCTTCATCACCGAAGAGCTGTGGACGGGGCTCGGCGACCGCGCCGACTATCCGCTGATCACCGCGAAATGGCCGGCACCCGCCGCGACGCACGACGCCGATGCGAGCGCCGACATCGACTGGCTGATCAAGCTCGTCAGCGAACTGCGCACCGCCAAGGCCGAACTCGGACTGCCGCCGGGCGCGCGTCTGACCGCGCATTTCCCGACATCGCTGAAGGGCCGCACCGACAAGCTCGCGGCGCAGCTCGACCGCCTCGCGCGCCTCGAAGCAATCAGCTTCGATCCCGCCCCCGCAGGCGCGTCGGCGCAACTCGTCGTCGAGGGCGAGACGATCACCGTCCCGCTCGAAGGCGTGATCGACATCGCCGCCGAACGCGACCGCCTGACCAAGGCGCTCGCCGCCGCGGCGAAGGAACGCGACGGTCTCGCCGGACGCCTGAACAATCCATCGTTCGTCGAGCGCGCCAAGCCCGAAGCGGTCGAAAAGGCGCGCGCCGACCATGCCGCCAAGGAAGCCGAAGCCGATCGCCTGACCGCCGCACTGGCGCGGCTGGGGTGATGCGTGGCGCGCGGGCTCCGCTTCTGGCAACGGCGCTGCTGGTCTCGGCGCCGCTGCCCGCAAGCGAAGCCGCGCCGCACACCCCCGCCGTCGGCAGCGCCGAACGCAACGCGATCCTCGAGGTGCTGCGCACCCACCCGGATTTCCGCTTCACCTTTCGGCACCTCCGGGTCTGGCACGACGGGACCCGCGCGATCGCCTATGCCGAGGGCGACAATGGAGCGATCGGCGGCTTCAAGATCCTTCTGACCCGCGACGGCAACGCAGGATGGCGCACCGTCTGGGGCGAAGGCGATGGTGGCAGCGACAGCTGCGCTGCCGGCGCGCGCCATTATGCGTGGGCGCTCACGTTGATCGCCTCCTATCATGTCGCGCCCGACCGGCTGTTCCCCGGCGTGACGAAACAGACCCGCGACTTCGAACGCCTGGCAAAATCGGACCCCGAACTGCAATGCACCGGCGACCTCGAAGGCGGCCCCGAATGAAGGTGCTTCCCCGGTGACCGACGAGTCCCCCATCACCCCCACCCCCGTCGCGGCGGCGGCGGACCCGGCCGCCAGCCCGGTCCCGCCGCGCCAGACCGCGCGCGGCGGCGGGCGGATGGACCTGACCAGCGGCCCGATCACCAAGACGCTGATCCTCTTCGCACTGCCGACGCTCGCGTCGAACATCCTCCAGACGCTGTCGGGCTCGGTGAACTCGATCTGGGTCGGCCAGTTCCTCGGCGAAGGTGCGCTCGCCGCGACCGCCAATGCGAATATCATCATGTTCCTGATGTTCGGGGCCTTCTTCGGTTTCGGCATGGCGGCGACCGTCCTCATCGGCCAGTCGATGGGGCGCGGCGACATCGACGCCGCGCGGCGCGCCACCGGCGGGGTGATCGGCCTCGCGCTCGCCTTTTCGGTCGTGATCGCCATCCTCGGCTGGTTCGCGTCGGACCGCATCCTCCATTGGCTGAAAACGCCGCCCGAGGCGTTCGCGCTCGCGCATGATTATCTCCGCGTCACCTTCCTCGCCGTCCCCGCCTCGATGCTGTCGGTCACCTTAATGATGGCCTCGCGCGGTGCGGGCGACGCGGTGACCCCGCTCCGCTTCATGATCCTCGCGGTCGTGCTCGACATCGCCTTCAACCCGGTGCTGATCCTCGGCCTCGGCCCCTTCCCGCGCATGGGGATCGCGGGCAGCGCGCTCGCAACCGCCCTCGCCGGGACGATCAGCCTCGCGGGCATGATCGGCTGGTTCTATGCGAAGAACCATGTCCTGCGCCTGCGCGGCCACGAACTCGCCTATCTTTATCCCAAATGGTCCGAATTGCGCTTCATCGTCGGACGCGGCCTGCCGATGGGCGCGCAGATGCTCGTCATCTCGGGCGCCGGGCTCGTGATGGTCGGCCTCGTCAACCGCGAGGGGCTCGTCACCGCCGCCGCCTATGGCGCGACGCTCCAGCTCTGGAACTATATCCAGATGCCCGCGCTCGCGGTCGGCGCCGCGGTCAGCTCGATGGCGGCCCAGAATATCGGCGCCGGCCGCTGGGACCGCGTCGCGTCGGTGACGAACAGCGGCATCGCGATCAACCTCGCGATGACCGGGGTGCTGATCGTCCTGCTCCTCATCTTCGACCGCGCCGCACTCGCGCTCTTCCTCGGCAGCGAAAGCCCCGCGATCGAGGTTGCACGCAATATCCAGCTGATCGCGACCTGGACCTTCCTGCCCTTCGGCACGACGATCGTGCTCATCAGCACGCTGCGCGCCAACGGTTCGGTCGTCCCGCCGCTCGTCATCCTGTTCCTGTCGATGTTCCCGATCCGCCTCGGCATCTACTATTTCGGCTATCCGTCGGTCGGCAGCGATATCCTCTGGTGGAGCTTTCCGCTCTCCTCGCTCGCGTCGCTGGCGATGGCGTGGATCATCTACCGGCGCGGGGGCTGGCGCCGGACGCTGCCCCAGCCTGCCGCCTGAACGGCCAGCCGCTTTCGACCAAGGCGCGCGCCGTTTCGACTGGCGGCCCGGCGCCCGCTAGCCATCGCACCGATTTTGGCGTTAAAGCTGCCGCAATGAACATGACAAACCGCAAAGACGCGCTGCGCGACCAGCGTGCGAAAATGCTGGCAGCGGCGCCCGACTGGCGCGCATCCGACGCACGCGTCAATCCGCGCGTCGCGATCGGGTCGATCGTCGCCATGTGGCTGCTCTATTTCCTGATCACCACCGGCCTCGCGATGCTCACCGGCGCACCCGAACAATGGTCGTCGGCGGGGCGACGCGGCGTCGTGGTGATTGCGGGCATCCTTTGCACCTTCGTCCTCTACCAGCTGCTCCAGCGGGCCCAGCCGCAAAGCTTCGGCGCCCGGCTCGCCGCGGCGATGGGAACCGCGGTGCCGCTGGTCATCGTCTATGCGACGGTCAACCTGCTCGTCTTCTATTACTGGTTCCCCGTTTCCGACGGCGCAAAGCTGATCGAGGAGATGCAGGCGAAATATCCGGGGGCCTGGGAAACCGTGCTGATCCTCGACAGCTCGATCCGCTGGTATTTCTTCTTTGCCGTCTGGGCCGCGCTCTACGTCGCCTTCGGCTATGCCAATGAAATGCGCGCGGTCGAACGGCGCGCCAATCATTTCCGGCTGGAAGCACAGACGGCGCAGCTTCGCGCCCTCCATTATCAGGTCAATCCGCACTTCCTGTTCAACACGCTCAACTCGCTCTCAACGCTTGTCCTCAAGGGATCGAAGAACGAGGCCGAAACGATGATCATGAACCTGTCGTCGTTCCTGCGCTCCAGCCTTGCGGTCGATCCCGAACAGCTCGTCAGCCTCGACGAGGAAATCGCGCTCCAGCGGCTCTATCTCGAGATCGAACAGACCCGCTTTCCCGACCGCCTGCAAGTCGAAGTCACGATGCCCGGGGAACTGGAGCATGCCCGCGTCCCGGTGCTGATCCTGCAACCGATCATCGAAAATGCGATCAAATATGGCGTGTCGCCCAGCAAGGGAAAGATTGCGATCCGCCTGCGCGCCAGCGCCGAACATGGCCTGCTGATCCTGCGTATCGAAAACGACATCGACCCGAAGGCGCCCGCCCCCGCCGCGGGGACCGGCCTCGGGCTCGGCAATGTCCGCGAACGCCTGCTCACCCGATATGGTCCGACCGCCGGCTGCGAATGGGGCAAATCGGACAGTGGCGGTTTCGTCGTTTCGCTGTGGTTGCCGCTCGCAAAGGAGGCTCGCTGACCGATGATGCAAACATTGCGTACCCTGATCGTCGATGACGAACCGCTGGCGATCGAACGGCTCCAGATCCTGACCGGACAGCAAGAGGGCATCGCGCTCGTCGGCACCGCCAGCGACGGCGCTTCGGCGCTGCGCATGGTCGATGCGCTCGCGCCCGACCTCGTTCTGTGCGATATCGCCATGCCCGATCTCAACGGGCTGGAAGTCGCCGCAGCGATCGAATCGCTCGACAACCCGCCCGCGGTCATCTTCGTCACCGCATTCGATCGGTACGCCGTGGCCGCGTTCGACGTCGCCGCGGTCGATTATCTGCTGAAACCCGTTTCGCCCGATCGGCTGGCCCGCGCGCTGTCGCGCGTCCGCGAATGGCGCGCGACCGATCGCGGGCAAACGAAACAGAAGAGCAAATGGATCAACGAATTCTGGGTCCAGAACCGCGGCGAGATGCTCCGCATCGACGCCGCGCAAGTCGACCTGATCGAGGCCGAACGCGACTATATGCGCCTGCACGTCGGCGCGCGCAGCTGGCTGATCCACCAGACGATCAAATCATTGGAAGCGCGGATGAACCCCGACCAGTTCATGCGCATCCATCGGTCGAAAATGATCCGCCGCGAAGGCATCGTCGGGCTGAAGCACCATGGCGACGGCGCGTGGAGCGTCGATCTGGGCGAAGGCGGGGTGCATCGCATCGGCCGCACCTATTTGCACGACGTAAAGGCGATCATGCACGCCTGAACGGCAGGAAGAGCGACCATTCTCGCAAACCCGCCGATGGCTTGACGGAAATGGACTTTCGGCCAGAAGCTGCCGTTCTTTATCATCGTCATCCCCGACTTGATCCGGAATCCACTGACGCCACGGTACTATGAACCCCGGGTCAAGTCCGGGGTGACGAAAGTTTGCTAACGACCGATCTCGGCCATTAGTTGAAAGATATACAGCGAGGGGATGTCTTTGATATCTGCGACTACCGCTTGGGAGCCCGATTAGGATGTTCGAAGAAATAGCTGTTTGGAAACGGGTCGGCCCGAAAGTCGCCGTAAGATACGTTGGCTTCCGCAATTTGGAGACAAGTCGAATCTGGATCGCGTACGGAAACTATATCGGACTTGATGCCGATACAGACCTCGACGCCGACAGCATGATCGCGGCTCGGGCAACCACGGAATATTTTTTGAACGCTTTTCCCTTCGGATGTCGAACTTTGGAAGCCCACCATTTCGGAGGCGCTGGATATCTTTATCGCTAACAATCCTGACACGTAAATCCGGGCATAATGATGTCCACTTCCACCACCGAGCGGCCGTTCGCCGTGGAACTCCAATCAACCCAATAGAAAAAGGCGGCCATGCCGGGGCACGACCGCCTTTTGTGCCAGCGTCCTGCACGCGTCAGGGAACGGCGAGGACCAGCGCGCCGCGATCGGCCAGCTTGGCATTGGTGCCGTTGAACAGGCTCGCAAGCTGCGTATCGGCTTTGCGGCCGGCTTCCGCTTCGCAGCGCCGCGTTTCGGCCTTTTCGGCAAGCGTGCGGCGGCTGTTCGAACCGCAAACCTGGCGGATCGCCATCTTGACGCGGCTCGTCAAACGGTCGCGGCCGCTTTCGTTCGTCAGATTGAGGTCGTCGTAGCGCACGGAAACGCTCTGCTGCTCTTCGCCCGGCGCCGATGCGGCGACGGGCGCGATGGTGCCGGCTGCGGCCAGCGGAACCGCGAGCAGGATGAAGGAAAGTTTCGCCATGGGGGAGTCCTCTCTGAAAAAGGATGCGGGATACCGGGCCGTGGACCGGGGAGACCATCGCCCCGATATCCCGCATCGTTGGAATACCCTCTGGACGTCACC
Organism: Sphingopyxis sp.; assembly: GCF_035944815.1. Lineage (GTDB taxonomy): Bacteria > Pseudomonadota > Alphaproteobacteria > Sphingomonadales > Sphingomonadaceae > Sphingopyxis. The sequence continues at coordinate 489,642 of NZ_DASZAU010000004.1, read as the reverse complement.
GGAATCCAATTTGGATCGATCGGGGCGAACGACCGCTCGATTGAGAGACGAAAGGCGTTGACGGATCGACGAATGGCCGGGTGGCGTCCGCGGCTTGCAACGTTGCCCCGGCCGTGACCATCATGCCGGATGGCAAGGCGCAGACATTCTGCCGCGAGTCGCGACGGCGCTGCTGCCCGGATTTTCCGGTGGTTGCTGCTGCTCATCGCCGGCGCGGGCGTCGGCATGTTGCTCGGCGAACTGGCGGTCGGCAGTCGGACCGGCGCCTATTCTGGCGAAGTCCCGTCCTTTTCGCGCCTCAGCTCCAATCCCGACGCAATGGTGGCGCAAGGCGAAGGCGCCCCTCCCTGCCTCGACTGTGCCGACAGCTATGGTGTCGGCATTCGCATGCGGGCCGCCCGCGGCGACCGCATGAGCGACGAATTTCGCGAACTCGGCGCCGTCGAGCTCGACCCGCCAGCCCCCGCCGATATCGACGACGGCTATCGCTATGGCGGCCGCTTTCCCGATCCCGAGCCCCCGGCCAAAGACGACGCGACAGACATCGTCGAAACCTTGCCGGTCACGACCGACGACGGCGTTCCGCCACCCGACGAAACGCCGCCCATGCCTTTCCGAAAGTCTGAGCCTTAGGGTCCTGATCCTGGGGTCGGGCCCCCTAGCGCGGCGGCGTTACCGGCGTGGCGCAGCGCGTCGTATCGCCGGCCTTGCACGCGGCGGTATCGGCTTCCCATTTCATCCGTTCCTCCGCCGACATGGCGGCGACACGGGCTTTCTCGGCCTCATAGGCGGCGGTTTCCTCGGCGAACACCTGCTGATCGTGCGCCACCTGCTGCTTCGCTGCCGAAACCTCCTGTTCATAGGTCGTCGTCTCGGCCTTCGCCTGCGACGCCTGCGCGGCGTTCAACCGCGCCGTGTTCGACCGTTCCTCGGCCGTCGTCCCGTCGGGCAGCTTCTTGTCGGCGGGCGCCGCGTCGGCCGGCGCGGCGTCGGCTGCAACGGTATCGGCGGGCTGCTGGAACGCGGCGACCTGCCCGCTACCCAGCAGCGCCCATGCGGCCGCGACCGCCCATATCGTCCTCGTCATCGAAGCTCTCCTTCAATCGTTCATTCTGCCGGTGCAACGCGCCGCCCGATATCCCGTTCCCGGCCGTGAATTGACCTTGTCCGGGGCAACCGCCATGCTGCCTTCACCCACCATGTCCGATCGGCCGATCCTTTGCCAGCATCCTCGAAACATCCGCTCAATCGCCCGGTCTTCTTCACCCCCCTTGCGGTCCTGCTGGCAGCGGTCCTCCTCAGCCTGTGGCAGGGAAGCGCCTTCGTCGCCGTCGAAACGGCGATCAACGACTGGATCCTGCGTAATTTCTCGCCGCTTTTCGCATGGGCGGGCATCGCCTTCCTCGCACTGCTCGCGATCGTCGCCATATCGCCGCTCGGCGGGCGGATCATCGGCGGACCGGATGCGAAACCCATTCTGACCCGCTGGCGCTGGTTCGCGGTGACGCTCTGCACGACGATCGCCACCGGCATCCTGTTCTGGGGCGCCGCCGAACCTTTGTTCCATCTCAACGACCCGCCCGCCATGCTCGGGCTCGAACCCGGCAGCGACGCCGCAGCGACCTTCGCCATGTCGACGATGTTCCTGCACTGGACGCTCACGCCCTACGCCATCTACACCGTCGCGGGGCTCGCCTTCGCCCTCGTCTATTACAACCGCCGCGAACCGTTCAGCCTGTCGTCGTTGTTCGTGCCGCTGCTCGGCCAGCGCGCGCACGGGCCGGTCGGAACCGGCATCGATATCGTCTGCCTCTACGCGCTCGTCGCCGGCATGGCCGCCTCGCTCGGCGCGGGTCTCCTCGCGCTCGCCGGCGGCATCGAGGGAATCGGGGGCTTTGCGGGCGGCGCACCGCTGCGCTGGGCGATCGCGATCGCCATCGTGGCAAGTTTCCTCCTCTCCGCCGCGACCGGCCTGCAAAAGGGCATCGCCGGCCTTTCGGTTCTAAATACCTGGATTTTCTTCGCAATTATCGCGTTCGTGCTGCTCGCAGGGCCCACCGCCGCGATGTTCGACCTCACGCTGCGCGGCACCTTCGACTACTTCCGGACCTTCCTCCCCCGCAATCTCGGTCTCGACGTCGATACCGGCTGGCACCGCCAATGGACGATTTTCAACTGGGCGAACTGGTTTGCCTGGGCACCCGTAACCGCATTGTTCCTCGGCCGGCTCGCGGTCGGTTACAGCGTCCGCGCCTTCATCCTTTATAATCTGATCCTGCCCTCGCTGTTCGGCGCGGTCTGGATGACCGCAATTGCCGGGGCGACGATCATCCTCGACCAGCAAAGCGGCGCCGGCCTTTACGCCGTGTTGACAGCGCAGGGTCCGGACCCCGTCCTCTTCCGCCTGTTCAGCACGCTCGGCGGCGGATCAGGCGTCGCCGCGGTCGTCCTGTTTGCGATTTTCCTGTCCTATGTGGCGGGTGCCGACGCCAATGTCTCGGCGATGAGCGCCCTGTCCACGCACGGCATCTCGCCCGACGCCCCTGAAGCGCCGCTGGGCGTTCAGGCCGTGTGGGGCATCACCGTCGGGCTGGTCGCGCTGCTGCTCGTCGCGGGCGGCGGGATCGACGGCATCCGCATGATGTCGGTGCTCGGCGGTTTCCCCGCGCTGTTCGTCATCATCGGCGCGGCCTTGTCACTCGCGGCAATGGCGGTACGGGGACGGCGCGAAGCCGCCCCCGCCCAATCCTGAGAAAGGGGTCTCAGGACTACCAGATTTTCGTACGCGCTTCGGGCTTCAGATAGTATCTGGCGCCCGCATCGACGCCAAACGCCTTGTACCACGCATCGACGTTTCGCACAGGCCCGATAATGCGCCAGCGCGCAGGGCTGTGCGGATCGCTCGCCACCTGCTGCTTGATCGAATCCTCGCGCGCCTTGTCGCGCCAGGCCTGCGCAAAGGCGAGGAAGAAGCGTTGGTCTCCGGTCAGTCCGTCGATCACCGGCGCTTCCTTGCCGTTCAGCGAGCGATGATAGGCGTCATAGGCGACCTCGAGCCCGGCGATGTCGGCGATATTCTCGCCCATCGTCAGGTCGGGATTGATGAACGCTCCCGGTGCAGCCTCATAGGTCGCATATTGCGCGCCGAACGCCTTTGCCTGCGCATCGAAACGCGCCGCATCCTCGGGCGTCCACCAGTCGCGCACGGCGCCTTCGGCGTCGATCTTGCGGCCCTGGTCGTCGAAGCCGTGCGTGATCTCGTGACCGATCACGGCACCGATCGCGCCATAGTTGACGGCGTCGTCCACGCTCTCGCTGAAATAAGGAGCCTGCAGTATCCCCGCCGGAAACACGATCTTGTTCTCGAGCCCGCCGTTATAGGCGTTCACCGTCTGCGGGTTCATCGACCATTTCTTGCGATCGACGGGCTTGTTCAGGTCCGACAGCGAATAGGCATATTCGAATGCCGCGCTGCGCTTCACATTGCCGTAAAGGTCGGCGGGGTCGATCTTCAGCGCCGAATAATCGCGCCATTTGTCGGGATATCCGACCATGACGTCCATCTTCGCGAGCTTTGCCAGCGCCGCTTCCTTGGTCGCCGGCGCCATCCAGCTGTTGGCGCGGATGCGGTCGCCCATCGCAAGTTTCAGGTTGGCGACAAGCGTCTCCATCTTCGTCTTCGCGCTCGCCGGGAAATATTCCTTCGAATAGGTTTCGCCGACCAGCTCGCCGAGGCTGCCGTCGACGAGGGTAAGCCCCCGTTTCCAGCGCGGGCGGAGCTCGCCGACGCCGCTCAGCGCCTTTGTATATTCAAAGCGGCTGTTGACGAACGCCTTGGACAGATAGGGCGCCGCATTGTCCGCGACATGGAATTGCTGCCACAGCTTGATCGTGTCGAGCGGCGTCTTGGCATAAAGCGCCGCTATATCGCGGATCGCGGTATTTTCATTGACGATGATGCGCTTCTGCGGGGCGATTTCGGCGCCGGCGAACCATGCCTTCCAGTCGAGCCCCGGCGCATAGGCGGCCAGCTCATCCGACGACATCGGATTGTTGATCTTGCCGATATCGCGGCGATCGGCGATCGCCCAGCTAACCTTCGCGATCTCCGTCTCGAATGCCATGATGGTATCGGCGGCCTTTTCGGGCGCCGCGTTCCCGATCATCTTCATCGTCCGCGCGATATAGGCGCGATACGCATCGCGCTGCGGCTTGAAGCTGTCGTTCAGATAATAGTCGCGCTCGGGCAGGCCAAGCCCACCCTGTCCGAGCCAGAGGACGTTGATCGTCGGATCGGCGGTATCGGCATAGGGACCGCCACCGACGATCGTCGACCCGAACGTTCCCTGCGTCCCGCCCATGAAACGCGCCATCGCGCTCTTGTCCTTGATCGCCGCGACGGCGTCGACGTCGGCCATCAGCGGTTTGACCGCCAGCGCCTCGACCCGCGCTTCGTCCATGAAGCTTTTATAGAGCCCTCCGACCTGGCTCGTCGCAGGCGCTCCTGACACGACAGCGCGGAGCTGGCGCTGGGTCAGGTTATACACATCATAGTCGACGCCGGCGGATGCCTGATCCGACGGAATCTCGGTACGCGCGAACCAGCCGCCATTGGCATATTTGTCGAAGTCGTCGCCCGGCTTCACCGATGTGTCGCGCGCGTCGAGGTCGACGCCCCACTTGCCGAAGGTCAGTGCCTTGAGCGTATCCGCATCGGTGCTGCCGGCCGCTTCATCGGCCGCAGCGGCCAGCGATGCCGAACCCCGCATCTATTTCGCCAGCACCGGCGATCCGGCAAGCGCCACGACGATCGCAAGGTTTGCGACCCCCACAAAAAATTTCGTCATTCCCCAGTCTCCTCATACACCCGTTCTGCTCTGAAAAAACGGCGGTCTGGCCGAAGTTTCTGCCTGCGGCGCAAAACCGTCAAGCGATGGACCGCGCATTGGTCGACGGAAATCAGGCCTTGGTAGATTTGTGGGCACGGAAGGCGCGAAGATATTGACGCAGAACATTTAATGGCGCCGCCGGGAAAGCAGCTCCGCAAAGGACGTTCACGACAGCCGATGCGGCACTCCTCCCGGACTCCCTTGTCGCAGGCGCCAACAATAACTAGCTTTGTCCCGACATCGATACCGCCTTGCACGGCGGGAACAAATCTGGAACAAATCCCTCCCATGAGTCTCACCCACATCAAGGTTCGCGGCGCACGCGAGCATAACCTCAAAGGCGTCGACGTCGACCTGCCGCGCGATGCGCTGATCGTCATCACCGGCCTGTCGGGCAGCGGCAAGTCGAGCCTTGCCTTCGATACCATCTATGCCGAGGGGCAGCGGCGCTATGTGGAGTCGCTCTCCGCCTATGCGCGCCAGTTCCTCGAGATGATGCAGAAACCGGATGTCGAGCATATCGACGGGCTGTCGCCGGCGATCAGCATCGAGCAGAAGACGACGTCGCGCAACCCACGCTCGACCGTCGCGACGGTGACCGAAATCTACGACTATATGCGCCTGCTCTGGGCGCGCGTCGGCATTCCCTACTCGCCCGAAACCGGCGAACCGATCAGCGCCCAGACGGTCAGCCAGATGGTCGACCGCGTGATGGAATTGCCCGAAGGGACGCGCGCCTATCTCCTCGCCCCGGTCGTGCGCGGGCGCAAGGGCGAGTATAAGAAAGAACTCGCGCAGTGGCAGAAGGACGGCTTCACGCGCGTCCGCATCGACGGCGAATTCTACGAGATCGGCGACGCGCCGGCGCTCGACAAGAAATACAAGCATGACATCGAAGTCGTCGTCGATCGCGTTGCCGTCCGTGAAGGCCTCGAAACGCGGCTCGCCGACAGCTTCGAGACCGCACTGAAGCTCGCCGAAGGGCTCGCCTATGTCGACCTCGCCGATGGCCCGGTGCCCGGACGCGAGGAAGAAGATACGGGCGGGGCGATGAAGGGCGCGGGCATCCCCGCGAACCGCCTGATCTTTTCCGAAAAATTCGCCTGCCCCGTCTCGGGCTTCACAATCGCCGAGATCGAGCCGCGACTGTTCAGCTTCAACGCGCCGCAGGGCGCGTGCCCCGCCTGCGACGGCCTTGGCGAACGGCAGGAGTTCGACCCCGACCTCGTCGTCCCCAACCATGCGCTCAGCCTCAAGAAAGGCGCGGTTGTGCCCTGGGCGAAATCGAACCCGCCCTCGCCCTATTATATGCAGGTGCTCGAAAGCCTCGGCAAAGCCTATGGTTTCGACCTTGCGACGCCCTGGCAGGACCTGCCGGGCGAGGTGCAGCTCATCATCCTCTACGGCACCGGTGGCAAGCCCGTCGAGCTGACCTTCAAGGACGGCAAGCGCACCTACACGACGAACAAGGCGTTCGAGGGGGTCATCGGCAACCTCAACCGCCGCCTGCTCCAGACCGAAAGCGCGTGGATGCGCGAGGAGCTGAGCAAATATCAGGCGCCGCATCCGTGCGAGACGTGCCATGGCGCCCGCCTCCGCCCCGAACCGCTTGCAGTGAAGATCGCCGGCGAGAATATCAGCATGTCGGCGCAGCGCTCGGTCGCCGATGCCTTGAGCTGGTTCAGCACGCTCGAAGAGAAGCTGAACGACACGCAGCGCCAGATCGCGAAGGCGATTCTCAAGGAGATCAACGAGCGGCTCGGCTTCCTCAACAATGTCGGGCTCGACTATCTCAACCTCAACCGCACCTCAGGCACGCTCTCGGGCGGCGAGAGCCAGCGCATCCGCCTCGCCTCGCAGATCGGCAGCGGCCTGTCGGGCGTCCTGTACGTTCTCGACGAACCGTCGATCGGCCTGCATCAGCGCGACAACGACCGGTTGCTCGCGACGCTCAAGCGCCTCCGCGACCTCGGCAACACCGTCATCGTCGTCGAGCATGACGAGGATGCGATCCGCCACGCCGACTATGTCGTCGACATGGGGCCCGGCGCGGGCCTCCACGGCGGCGAGATCGTCGCCGAAGGTACGCTGGACGAAGTGCTCGCGAACACGAAGAGCCTGACCGCGGCGTATCTGACCGGCGCGAAGAAGATCGAGGTGCCCAAGCACCGTCGTCCCGGCAACGGTTTCGACCTCGTGCTCAAGGGCGCGCGCGCGAACAATCTCAACAATGTCACCGCGAAGATCCCGCTCGGCACCTTTACCTGCGTCACCGGCCTGTCGGGCAGCGGCAAGTCGAGCCTGATCATCGACACGCTCTATGCCAGCGCGGCGCGCGTGCTCAACGGCGCGCGCATGGTCGCGGGGCCGCACGACAGCTTGAAGGGGCTCGAGCATTGCGACAAGGTGATCGACATCGACCAGTCGCCGATCGGCCGCACCCCGCGGTCGAACCCCGCGACTTATACGGGCGCCTTCACGATCATCCGCGACTGGTTCGCGGGGCTGCCCGAAAGCCAGGCGCGCGGCTATAAGCCCGGGCGCTTCAGCTTCAACGTCAAGGGCGGGCGCTGCGAGACCTGCACCGGCGACGGGCTGATCAAGATCGAGATGCACTTCCTGCCCGACGTCTATGTGACGTGCGAGACGTGCCACGGCAAACGCTACAACCGCGAAACGCTCGAGGTGAAGTTCAAGGGCCACAGCATCGCCGACGTGCTCGACATGACGGTCGAGGATGCGGCGGAGTTCTTCAAGGCGGTGCCCTCAATCCGCGAGAAGATGGCGATGCTCGTCCGCGTCGGGCTCGGCTATATCAAGGTCGGGCAACAGGCGACGACGCTGTCGGGGGGCGAGGCGCAGCGCGTCAAGCTGGCCAAGGAACTCTCGCGCCGTTCGACCGGGCAGACGCTCTACATCCTCGACGAGCCGACCACCGGCCTGCACTTCGAGGACGTTCGCAAGCTCTTGGAAGTGCTGCAGGCGCTCGTCGACCAGGGCAACAGCGTCGTGGTGATCGAACATAATCTCGATGTCATCAAGACCGCCGATTATATCCTCGACCTCGGCCCCGAAGGCGGGGTGAAGGGCGGCGAGATCGTCGCGGCGGGCACGCCCGAGCAAGTGGTGAAGGAAAAGCGCAGCTTCACCGGCCAGTATCTCAAGCCCCTGCTGGAGAAATAGCGCGCAAAAGGATAAGCGGGGGGCACGACAGCGGGAGTTTCATGCGATGCCCCTCGATCCTGTGCGCCTTGCCCTTCCCTGCCTCGCGGCGCTGCTGGCGGCGGCGCCCGCAACCGCCGCGCCGGCTCCCGCCTCGCCCGAAGCGGCGCTCGAAGCCTATGTCGACGGGCTGCGCACCGGGCGGGTCGAGCGATTGCAGGCGCTGTTCCTGCCCGACGGGCAATTTTGCACGCTCGCCGCGGACCGGACCCCCGCGGTCGATTGCAAGCGCTTCGCCGAGGTGCTCGGCGGCTGGGCGGCGCGGCCCGATCCTTCCGCCTCCGGCCGCGTCCTCGACCGCCACGACGCGGCGCCGTCGATGAGCGCGATCACCTATGAACTGCATTTCGGCGGCGACCGCTATATCGACCAGTTCCTGCTTTATCGCACCGATGCGGGTTGGCGCGTGGTGGCCAAGACGACCGCGGTGCAATAGCTAGCGCCACACCGCCGAGAGCGGGTAGAGCGCGATCAGCCAGACGAGACACGCGCAGACGATACGCCGGTCCTTTGCCCAGACCGCGAGCAGCGCGACGGGAAAGAAGCTCCACGTCAGGACGATCCGGCGCAGGTCGAGCGTCGGCAGGCCGTCGAGCGCTGCAACGCTGGCGAGCAGCGCGATATTGCACAGCAGCACGCCGCCGATCACCTTGCGCCGATGCTTGTCGAAATGCGCACCCAGATCGTCCCACGCCTCGGGATCGTCGGGGAAGACGAGGCTCGCCGCGACGAAGTAGGTCGCGGTGACGAGGAAGCCGCCGAACAGCGCCGGCCAGCTCAGCGGCAAGAGGTCGCGCATCGACCAGCCATACATCCAGAAGGTGACGACGTCGCACGACACGAACAGCCCGAGCAGCGCGGTCGGCCAGCCGATGCGCACGCGGTGGCTGGCCTTCAGCGCCTTCGCCAGCCCGCCCAGCCCCTCGGCGAGCGCAAGGCCGAGGATCAGCCCGAACAGCGTCATGATGAATTCGAACTCGCTCATATACCCCCCGGCCGTTCCCCGTCGTGCCGCCCTGCCCCCGCCTAAGCCCACAAAAGCCCCGCACGGACGAGGCGACTTTGTGTCCCTTGTGGCATTAAACCGATCCGCGGACGGCGCACCCGACATGATTTGCCGTGGCGCGCGCACCGCGCGAAGGAAAGGCCAAAGCGATGGTGGCACGGCAAAATATTGTAGGACAGCGGTTTTTTGCATGCCCGCCCGCCGCGCATAGACCGCGCCCCGACACCCGCCGAAGCTTGACGCCCCCGCGCCGGAACCCCTAGATTTGCGGCGGGCAGCGCGGGGCCCTGGAACCGCGAACGGGGGATGTCTATGCGGCGGACGATATGGGCAGGCGCGGCGTTGCTGTCGCTGGCCCCGTGCGCCGTTGGCGCGGCGAGCGCCGACCCCGCGCCCGCCGCCATCGCCGCCCCCGCGGCGCGCGCATCCGACCTCGATATCGCGACCGATTTCTTCATGCCGCGCGCCCCGATCGAGGCCTTCATTCGCGAGGCCTGTTCGTCGTCGGTCCGCACCCGGCTGACGACGGTGGACGAAGACATAAGGATCGGCCGCGAAATCCCCGGCATCCACGACGCGATGATCGCGCGGGCGACCGACTATTGCGGGGTCCATATCGGCCCCGCGATCGACAATATCCAGAACCGGGCGCGCAGCCGCGTCGTCGCCGCGTTCACGCCGGCCGAAATCGCGCTGATCGCGGAGCATTTCGGCTTTGCGGTGGACGAGGTGCGCGCGATGAAGGTCGCCATCCGCGACGGCGAAACCGCCGGCACCGCGGCCCAAAGGACGCTCGCCGAAACCCCGATCGATACCGCGCGGTTCGAGCGCGCCGGGCAGGCGCTGGCCCGCAGCCCCGGCGGCGCGGCGCTGACGGGCAAGATCGCCGCGATGCAACGGATGGTGGGGGTCGAAATGCAGACGCAGGTGCGGATTATCGTCAAGCCGCTGATCGCCGATGCGCTGACCAGCGCGCGCCGCGCGGGCAACGACCATGCGCGCAGCCGCGGGCACGCCGCGGTTTATGCGGTCGATTGAGCGCGATCACCCCATCGGCTTCGCAATAAATCCGGAAGGTCACAAAGGTCACGCTACACACCCCTCGATCCGGAGCCCCCCGCGCGCCGAACACGCCCGGCACACCCCGCCGTTGCCGCAAACACCCATCGGGGCTGCGACCCATTTTCGTCCACGGATTGAAAGAGCCGGATGAAGGCTGGCACGGCCGGATAATGTAGGAAAGCGGTTTTCTTCCTTCGTCATGCCGGACTTGATCCGGCATCCATATAGTCGCCGTCGATGGACCCCGGATCAAGTCCGGGGTGACGAAGAAGGAATGACGCCGCTCATTTTCTTGCAGGCTCTACCCCATCAGTTTTGCGGTGATATCCTCCGCCGCATGGATGCGGATCACCGGCGGCGCGGGCGACAGCGCGCGCATGTCGGCGACAAAGGCGCGCGAGGCGGGCAGCGCGAAATGGGCGCGGACCGCGTCGACGCTCTCCCACTCCTCGACGAACATCAGCCGGTCGGGGTTTTCGACATCGATATGGCAATTATGCGCCAGACACCCCGGCTCGGAACGCGACCGCGCGCTATGCCCGGCGCCGAGCGCGATCATGCGCTCGCGATGCTCGGGGGTGAGGACGATGTGGCCGGTGATGAGGATCACTGGAATGCCGCAACGCCACGAATACGTTCAAGTTGCCAACGATGGAATGCTGCCGGCCCAGTAGTAGAGTTGATCGATACAAACCTACTAAGTGTGGAGATCGCAATGTGACGCATTTCAGCGATTCTCAAGTCGCGTCCTTCTTGGAACTCATCTAACACCCGAGCAAAAAGATATCGAGCAGCAAGCTCCATTAGCTTCCCAACAACATAGCGCTCCGTACTATCGGGCGTACCGAGAATCGCTCGTCTAGGCGCAGCTTTGCGATCGTCTGCGACCCGCCGTAAATCCATTTTGAATGTGTCAGGCGCAAATTTCGGTCCAATGACTGGGCATCGACGAACATATCGGCCGGGCTTTTCGCGATCAAAGGCCGACCCCCCTGCTACTAGAGCAAAAAAATCGCCTAAGACTGGCCACCGAATAGACTTCAGAAAATCTTGCCATAACACCTGCAGCCTATGTAGCCTGTCATCAATAACGTCTGCGCGCATAGCAATTCGACCATACAAGTCCGGATGATGATCGCTAGCATACAGATCATTCTCCAAACTATAGCCAAATGTATAAAATACTCTAGAATCGTCTATATAATTACCTGACAAAAGGCGACAATAATCACTGTCCATAGCCACTATAGTGTTAGCAATATCATTGCGAACGATGCCCTCAGCCAATGCCTGAAGGACTGGCTTACCTCCCTTACAAATAAAATGAATTTTAACTTTTGGGTATACGGATTCAAATATTGAGCTCCAAAACAGAACATCTATTCCTGAATCACCTCCACTGCCACCCTCGACATAACAAACCACATCCTTATCGTGAAATAGGGCGCGATTCTCCTGACCGGACGCAGATCGCTCAAAAGTCATCGATCAGATTCTCCATCTTAACGACGCTCTTTTGGAATGACCCGACGATATCAGGAGAGTGAGTCGCGAAAACCACTTGCGCGTTGGGATTGATCTCCAGCAAGGACGGAACCAGTTGCTCTTGCCATTCGACATGAAGTGACAATTCCGGCTCATCTGCTAGAAAAATATGACGCTCACCCTCCTGAAGGATTGTCTCGCTGAGGAAAATAAGCAACTGCTTCTCGCCTGATGACAATTCAGATATCGGGATATTTGATTCCGATCTGTGACTTATATATGGCGCATTAGAGCTGTTTACTTTTACATCTTTATTATATAGCATTGAAGAAGATTTTTCTTTAAAAAGCTCCCTTGGCTTGTATATTTCTTTAATTTTTTTCTGAAGATTCTGCCACTTATCAACCAAATTATGTAGTCTAATTGCATTAACTAACGTTGATATTTCTTCAAATCCCCGATATGGTTGATCATTAGATCTATTTTTAAATTCGTCTACCTTTTGGAAGTGAGACGATAGTTTTTCAATTACCTCGGATTGAGGCACGCCAAAGCTTCGAAATATTTGTTCAATATTTCGTTTCTCCAAGTCGGAATCAATCTCATGGATATGCAGGTGATGGTTAGCCAACATCGGCGTCAGGAGAGCAATGAACCACTGCTTTTGGAACTGAATATTTTCATCGGCAGCGACCCGATCTAGCCTACTAAAATACCCAGACATTTGATTGAAGACAAATTCAAGCCTTTGATCGACGTCTGATACTGCGTTGGGATATGGATCATCATCATATTCATCATCTACATCAATTATATCTTCCCGTCGACGCCGCAAGGACAACCAAGTAACTTTAATAAGATTTGAAACCTCTTCAATTATGGCCTTCTTATCTGCAGGATCTTCTAATGACACATAGTGAGTTAACGAGCCACCCCCTGCCTGAGACAATCTCATCTTCCTTGGCGCAACGCGAAACGCAACATAATCCCGAGTAGAATCTCTATTAGATGACTTAAATGAATAAACTATGGACCGTTCGTTTTTTGTATTTATTTTCTTAATAACCATAGACGGAGTTATATTACTTCCATCTAATTTAAACTTTACTTCGATTTGATCAAAATCAACCTTCCTGAGGATATTAGTATCAAGCGCTATCGCTGCATTGAGAAGATTTATAAGCGTGGTTTTTCCTGTTCCATTCCGACCGATAATGAAGTTTGCATGCCGATCAAAATTTAGCCTTATCTTCCGTCGCTGGCCACGAAACCCCAAAACCTCCAAAGACTTGAGCGTGTGGGAGCGACTAGTCATAGAGAACTTTCTAGATAAAGCGGTAACTTGAAACTTCCTAACAGGGTTCACTTACCTTTCAACGCCAAAAAAGTCAGCTCGCTTGAAGATGACACTTCCATGACACTCCCTGTCACAAACACGTCACACAAAACCCCCATTGGCGGCTCAGCGAGTCGCCGCGGGGGTGGCGGCTTGGTTCGGTAACGACCCCCGACAGGATTACCCCGATGTTCCAGAAATTCGGTCTTGTCGCTGGTGCGGCGACGTGCGCGCTGGCGCTTTCCGCTTGCCAGGATCAGGCGTCTTCGGGCGGCGGCGCGCGCGATTATATCAGCGCGGTCGGCTCGTCGACCGTCTATCCCTTTGCCACCGCAGTCGGCGAGAAGTTCGCCGAAGCGACCGGCAACAAGACGCCGAAGATCGACAGCACGGGCACCGGCGGCGGTTTCGAACGTTTCTGCTCGGGCGTCGGCGGCGACACCCCCGACATCGCGAACGCATCGCGCCGGATCAAGAAGAAGGAATTCGACACCTGCGCCGCGAACGGCGTGAAGGACATCGTCGAAATCCAGGTCGGCATCGACGGCATCGCGCTGGGCGAAGCGGCGCGCGGCCCCGGCTTCAAGCTGTCGGAAGAAGATGTTTACAAGGCGCTGGCCGCCAACCCCTATGGCAAACCGAACACCGCGAAGACGTGGAAGGACGTGAACCCCGCCCTCCCCGCGGTCGCGATCTCGGTCTTTGGCCCGCCGTCGACCAGCGGCACCTATGATGCGTTCAAGGAGCTGATCCTCGGCAAGGGCTGCGACGCCAATCCCGAGATGAAGGCGCTGAAGGACAGCGACAAGGAAAAGCATGAGGCGACCTGCACCACGCTGCGCGGCGCGCCCTATTATGTCGAGCAGGGCGAGAATGATAACCTCATCATCTCGAAGCTCGACAAGAACCCGACCAGCCTCGGCATCTTCGGCTTCTCCTATCTCGATGCCAACAAGGACAAGATCAAGGCGGTCCCGGTGCAGGGCGTCGCGCCGACTTACGCGGCGATCGCCGACGGCAGCTATCCCGGTTCGCGTCCGCTGTTCATCTACGTCAAGAAGGCGCATGTCGGCGTCGTCCCCGGGCTCGCCGAATATGTCGCCGAGTTCCTGAAGGGCGCGGCGGACGGCGGCTACCTGAACGCCAAGGGGCTGATCGTGTCGCCGAAGGCGATCGCGGACACTGCCGCGGCGAACGGCAAGGCGATGACCGCGCTGAATGGTGCGGAGCTCAAGTAAGTTTCCTCCCGCTAGCGGCCGGGGCGGGTTCTCCCTTCCCGGCCGCCGCTTTTTGACTTTCTGAGGACGGATATAGCGACGTGACCTTCAACGCCGCCGCCCTTTTGCTTTTGATCGCAGGCCTGGCTCTGATCGGCTGGCTTGCCGGCCGCGCGCGGTCGAACCTGCTCGCCGGCCGCGCCGGCGAAAAGCTGCATTCGCGCCCGCAATATCATGGCTGGTACGTCGCGCTGTGGCTGTTCGCTCCCGCCGCGCTGTTCCTTGCCGTCTGGTCGTCGGTCTCCCCCGCGCTGATCACCAATCAGGTGCTCGCGACCGAGGCGGCGCAATCGTTGCCGTCGTTCGGCTTCGAGCGCGGGGCGATCCTGTCCGATGCGCGCGCGGTTGCGCAGGGCAAGCAGGCCGCGGTGCGGCTGCCCGCCGCGGCGCCGCTGGTGAAGCCCTATGCCGACGCGAGCCACAAATATGCGTGGATCGGCATCGCCGCGATGCTCGCGCTGGCGCTCGCGGGCGGGCTCTATGCCTTCACGCGGATCAAACCCGAATTCCGGGCGCGCACGCGGGTCGAAAAGATCGTGATGCTGTTCCTGTTGCTCGCGTCGCTCGTCGCGATCCTCACGACGTTCGGCATCGTGCTGTCGCTGCTCTTTGAATCGATCCGTTTCTTCCGCCTCGTCTCGCCGGCCGAGCTGTTGTTCGGGACCGAATGGGCGCCGACGAGCGGCGCGCCGCAGCCCGATACCTTCGGCGGCATCCCGCTGTTTTGGGGCACGATTTTGATTGGTGCGATCATCGCGATGATCGTCGCGATCCCGATCGGGATGATGACCGCGGTCTACCTCACCCAATATGCCGCGCCCGCGGTGCGCAAATGGGTGAAGCCCTTGCTCGAGATCCTCGCGGGCGTGCCGACCGTCGTTTACGGCTATTTCGCCGCGCTGACCGTTGCGCCGGCGCTGCGCGAATTTGCGGTGATGCTCGGCATTCCCAACGCCTCGACCGAAAGCGCGCTCGCCGCGGGGATCGTGATGGGGGTGATGATCATCCCCTTCGTCTCCTCGATGGCCGACGACAGCATCAACGCGGTGCCGCAGGCGATGCGCGACGGATCGCTGGCACTCGGCGCGACGCCGAACGAGACGATCCGCCAGGTGCTGATCCCCGCCGCGCTGCCGGGCGTGATGGGCGGCATATTGCTCGCGGTCAGCCGCGCGATCGGCGAGACGATGATCGTGGTGATGGCGGCGGGCCTGTCGGCGAACATGACAGCCAACCCCTTTGCCAGCGTCACCACGGTGACGGCGCAGATCGTCAAGCTGCTCACGGGCGACCAGGAGTTCGACAGCGCGAAAACGCTGGCGGCCTTCGCGCTCGGCCTCGTCCTCTTCATCGTTACGCTGCTGCTCAACATCGTCGCGCTGCGCATCGTCAAAAAGTATCGTGAAGCTTATGAATAGGCAGACCGCCCCCACCGACTGGAAAGGCCAAGCGATGCAGACGCGCATCGCGAAGCGCTACGCCGCCGAACGCCGCTTCAAGCTGATGGGGCTGGGCGCGGTGCTGCTCTCGGGCGCTTTCCTCGCCTTCCTGCTCTTCGTGATGGTCGGCAACGGAGCGCGCGGCTTCATGTATACGCATGTCGACGTGCCGGTCGATTTCAAGGCGATACCGCTGACGATCGACACGGCGCGGCTGGGCGATGCCGACGCCGACCAGGTGATCGCGAATGCGGGGCTCGCCGACATCGTCGCCTTCGCCGCCGACGAGGCACTGGGCGATGGCGGGTCGAAGCTGATCAGCGAAAATGCGTGGAAGGAAGTGCGCAGCGCGATCAAGGACGATCCCGAACTCTTGAACGGCAAGACGGTGTTCGAACTGCCCGCCGCGTCCGAAGTCGACATCATGGCCAAGGAAGGCGCGAAGGGCGAACTCGGCGCGCGGGTCGATGCGCTCGAGCGCGACGGCAAGCTGTCGACGGGCATTCACTGGCCCTTCTTCAAAAATGCCGACGCCACCGACCCCGCGGTCGCGGGCATCTGGGGGGCATTGAAGGGCTCTGTGCTGACGATCTTCATCGCCTTTCTGATCGCTTTCCCGACCGGGGTGCTCGCGGCGCTGTATCTCGAAGAATATGCGCCGAAGAACCGCTGGACCGACCTCATCGAAGTGTCGATCAACAATCTGGCCGCGGTGCCCTCGATCATCTTTGGCCTGCTCGCGCTCGCGGTGTTCATCAACTGGTTCGGCCTCTGCCAGGCGAGCCCGCTCGTCGGCGGGCTGACGCTCGCGCTGATGACGATGCCGGTGATCGTGATCGCCAGCCGCAACGCGATCAAATCGGTGCCGCCGTCGATCCGCGATGCCGCCTTGGGTGTCGGCGCGAGCCCGGTGCAGGTGGTGTTCCACCATGTGCTTCCCCTCGCCCTGCCCGGCATCCTGACCGGTACGATCATCGGCATGGCGCGTGCGCTGGGCGAGACGGCGCCGCTGCTCCTCGTCGGGATGCGCGCCTTTATCGGCGACGTTCCGGGCGGCATCTGCTCGCCCTCGACCGTGCTGCCGATGCAGATCTTCCTCTGGTCGGACGAAGTCGACCGGGGCTTTGTCGAGAAAACCTCCGCCGCGATCATCGTGCTGCTTATCGTGCTGCTGTCGATGAACGCCTTTGCGATCTATCTTCGCAACAAATTCGAAAAACGCTGGTGACCCCCCCATGACCACCCCCAATACCCAAGATGATCTTACCATCGCCGATCCCAAGATGAAGGCGCACGGCGTCGACGTCTTCTATGGCGAGAAACAGGCGATCAAGGATGTGTCGATCGACGTCGGCACCGACCTTGTGACCGCTTTCATCGGCCCGTCGGGCTGCGGCAAGTCGACCTTCCTGCGCTCGCTGAATCGCATGAATGATACCGTCGCGAGCGCGAAGGTGACGGGCCGGATCGAACTCGACGGCGAGGATATCTATGCGCCGTCGATGGACGTCGTGCAGCTTCGCGCGCGCGTCGGCATGGTGTTCCAGAAACCGAACCCCTTCCCCAAGTCGATCTACGACAATGTCGGTTACGGCCCGCGCATCCACGGGCTCGCGCCGTCGAAGGCCGACCTCGACGTCATCGTCGAGCGCGCGCTGGTGCGCGCCGGCCTGTGGGACGAGGTCAAGGACCGGCTCGGCGAAAGCGGCACCGCGCTGTCGGGCGGCCAGCAGCAGCGCCTGTGCATCGCGCGCGCGATCGCGGTCGACCCCGAAGTGATCCTGATGGACGAACCCTGCTCGGCGCTCGACCCGATCGCGACCGCGAAGATCGAGGAACTGATCCACGAACTGCGCGGCAAATATGCGATCGTGATCGTCACGCACAATATGCAGCAGGCGGCCCGCGTGTCGCAGCGCACCGCCTTTTTCCACCTCGGGACGTTGGTCGAATATGGGAAGACGACCGACATCTTCACGAACCCGAAGCAGGAACGGACCAAGGACTATATCACTGGCCGCTACGGTTAAGCCGCAGCCAAAAGGACAAGAGTGATGGCATTAACCAACGATCATACGGTCAAGGCTTTCGACGAGGATCTGAACCGCCTGCGCGGGCTGATCAGCGAAATGGGCGGCCGTGCCGAACAGGCGCTGCTCCAGGCGATGACCGCGCTCAACAAGGGCGACCTCGACCTCGCGGCGCAGGTCGTGCGCGACGACAAGAAGATCGACGCGCTGGAAGCCGAAGTCGAACAGCTGGCGGTGCAGACGATCGCCCTCCGGGCGCCGATGGCCGACGACCTGCGCGAAATGATCGCGGCGCTGAAGATCGTCTCGGTCGTCGAGCGCATCGGCGACTATGCGAAGAATATCGCCAAGCGCGTCGCGCTGATGGACCAGACGCGCTCGATCGAGGCGATCCCGCTGCTGATGTCGATGTCGAACATCGTCGTCGAGCTGATCCACGACGCGCTCGACAGCTTTGCCGCGCGCGACGCCGAACTCGCGGTGCGGGTGACGGTGCGCGACAAGAATGTCGACGATTTCTACAACAGCATCTTTCGCACGCTCGTCACCTTCATGATGGAAAATCCGAAATATATCTCGGAAAGCGCGCACCTGCTGTTCGTCGCCAAGAATCTCGAGCGCATGGGCGACCATGCGACCAACATCGCCGAGATGGTCTATTATGTCGTGACCGGCGAACGGATGGAGGAACGCGAGCGCGGCGAACAGCCCGAAGATGGCGCCGCGGAGCAGGAGCAAGGCTGATGCCGCAGCCCGACCTGCTGCTGATCGAGGATGACGAGGCGATCGCCGAGCTCATCGTCTGGCATTTCGCGCGCGAGGGTTTTTCGGTCCGCCAGACCCCCGACGGCGAACAGGCGCTCGTCCTTGTCGAGGAGCGCGTGCCCGACATCGTCCTGCTCGACTGGATGATCGAAAGCCTGCCCGGCATCGAGGTTTGCCGGCGCCTGCGCCGCAACCCCAAGTCGGCGAACGTGCCGATCATCATGCTCACCGCGCGCGGCGAGGAAGAGGATCGCATCCGCGGGCTCGAAACCGGCGCCGACGATTATGTCACCAAGCCGTTCAGCCCGCGCGAGTTGGTCGCGCGCGTGTCGGCGGTGCTCCGCCGCCTGCGCCCCGCGCTCGCCGGCGAGATGCTGACCTATGCCGATATCGAACTGGATTCGGTCGCGCACAAGGTGGTGCGGGCGGGCCAGATCGTCGCGATGGGGCCGACCGAATTCCGCTTGCTCCGCCACTTCATGGAGCATCCGGGGCGCGTCTTTTCGCGGGGGCAATTGCTCGACAGTGTGTGGGGTCAGGACAGCGACATCGAACTGCGCACCGTCGACGTCCATATCCGCCGCCTGCGCAAGGCGATCAACCTGCCCGGTACTGCGGATATCATCCGCACCGTGCGATCGGCAGGCTATGCGCTCGACGCGGGCAAGACCGTCTGACCCGCGCGCAGATGCTGAAAAACGGGGTGGGCAAAGCCCACCCCGATCCTCTCGTCAGATGCCGTCGACGGCCTTGCTGACCAGAATATTGACCGCAACGCGGCGATTCTGGGCCTTGCCCTCGGGGGTCATATTGTCCGCCGCCGGGTCGGCTTCGGCCATACCGGTCGGCGTCAGCATGCGATAGGGCTTCCAGCCGCAGGCCTGCTGCAGATAGTTCACCACGCCGCTGGCGCGCTTTTCGCTGAGCGTCTGGTTCAGCTCCTGGCTGCCCGTCGAGTCGGTATAGCCGACAACGAGGATCAGCGCATTCTCGGTGCTGTTGGCCTGGTTCGCCGCGGCGCACAGATCGGCCTTCGCCTGTTCGGACAGCACGGCCTTGCCGGTGTCGAAATTGACGTTGGTCGTCGCCTTGACATTATACTGGTCGATGTCGCCGACGCGGCCGCGCAGCGCTTCGGTGGCGGCGGTCTGTTCGGCAAAGCGCTGGTCGGTGCCGGTGTAGATCATCGACGCCGTACGCAGGTCCTTGTTCTTAAGCGCGACCTGGTTGGCGACGAGGCCGCCGTCCCACTGATAGGTGTCGATCGTTACCGGCAGGCCGTTGAGCAGCGAGCCCGCGGCAAGCTTGTTGCTGCTGAGGCCGAGAAAGCCGCCGCTCGACTTGATCTTGGTATATTCGGCAATGGCGACGCTCTGGGTGGCGCCATCGGCGGTGACGACGTGGATACGGCCGTCACTGCGCTTCGCGATGATACCCTCGACCTTGGGACCCTTGGTCATCTGGTCGGGGGTCGGCAGCTGGCCATAGACCGTTGCCATCGGTTCGGCTTCGGTGGTGGCCTGCTGCTGTGTGGTATCCGGCTGTGCATCCTGTTGCGCGGCCAGGCTGCCCGTCGCCGGTGCGGCCATCATGGCCATCAGCAACAAGGCTCCCGAAGTCTTGGAAACGGCACCCATATACATCTCCTTCAATTGGATCCGGCGGGTCCGCGTCTTCGCGTGACCCGTTCTGGCACATGGATACTCACGGGACGGGCCAAAGTTGCGCGGCTCGTCGGGCGCAATGCACGGTCAGCCGACGCCGACAGTGCGTCGAAAGTCACGGATTTGGGTGCTTCTCGACGAAATTTAACAGATATTGCATCGACTTGAGCCCCATCTGCCGGGAAAAATGCACGGCCGCCCGCGCAAGGGCTGCAAGCCCCGTTCGCGCCCACGCCAGCACCATGATCGCCACGCTAGTAAGAATCGTTTGCAATAATCGGCAGCGAGCTTCAAGGCTCCGACCGTGTCGCGGCGACAGCGGCCTCTCTCTTTCCAGCCTGTCTCGCGAAGGAACGAATGGCATGAAAAAATGGATCGCAGCGCTTCTGGCCGTGAGTTCGCTGTCGGCGCCCGCAGCGGCGCACGAAGTGTGGATCGAAC
Source organism: Sphingopyxis sp. (assembly GCF_035944815.1). Taxonomy (GTDB): domain Bacteria; phylum Pseudomonadota; class Alphaproteobacteria; order Sphingomonadales; family Sphingomonadaceae; genus Sphingopyxis. Next base: position 469,026 of record NZ_DASZAU010000004.1, on the reverse strand, counting down.
GCGACGGGGCTGGGCCCGCGCGCATCTATCTCGGCGAGCCCGCAGATGCGGTCCCCGATAATGGTGATCCCGAATTTCCGAAGCTGAAGACGCCTACGCTGTTCGCCGAAAGCCGCGAGCGCCCTGCTCCGCTGACCCGCCGCACGAACCACATCGAAGCTGCGGTTGCGGGGACCGGCGACGTCCGGCTCGTCGACGACAATGTCTTCGAGCCCTGGGCGGGTGAAGACGGCAAGCTGCAGGGCGTCGTCTATCATGCGCGCGCCGGACGCAGCGAAACGCGCCACGCGCTCGACCTCGAGATCGTGCCGCTCGCGGCCGGCGGAGACGGTTTTGCAGTCCTGTGGCAAGGCACCCCGGTGCCCGGCGCAAAGCTGACGATCATCGACCCCGATCGCTGGTCGAAATCCTATGTCGCCGACGAAAAGGGCGCGATCGCCGTCCCGTCACGCGGCAAGGGCCGCTATCTGTTATCGGCGTCGCACGAGGTCAAAGGCGAGCGCATCCTGTCGGGCAAAACCGTCGCGAGCACCGTCCATGTATCGACGCTGACCTACGTCGCGCCCTAGGCCGGAAACAGCCGCCAAGGACGATTGCCCGACACCTTGGTCAGAAGTCGAGCTGTGTCCGCAGTCCGAAGGTGTCGGCGCTATAATCGCGATCGCCCGTCGCGGTTGCGATCCGCGCATCGTCGATCCACAATTTGCCATAGTTCGCGATGATCCGGACATAGTCGACGGGCGCCCAGACAACGCCGATCAGTGCGGTCTTTTGCGTTCCGCCGACGATCGCACCATCGTTGAGGTCGAGGTGATCGTACCGCGCATTGATCTCGATCGCACCGATCCCGCCTTCGGTGATCGATTTCGACGGCCTTAACCGGTCGAACGCCCCGTCCCTGTAGCTGCGGCCGTCCCCGGGGGTCAGCAACATGCCGACTTCCGCATAGCCGCCGAAGAAGGTCGGGTCGGCCAGGCCGGGGCGCTTCATCCTCTGCCAGAAGGCTTCGCCCGACGCATGGAACGGCCCCGACATCAACGCACCCTCCAGCCCAAAACCGTGCTCGCCGGTAGCGCTGATGTCACCGGTATCGACCAGACGCACGTCGGTCGTGTGGACAAAGGGTCGAGCGCGATAGCGCGCGGTCGTAGACAGGTCATTGAAATCGCGAAAATGGACGGATCCGCCCAGATGCAGCTGGGTTTTGCCGAATTTGGGCATCCAGATCACCCGCCCGTCGACGCTCATGCTGTTGTTCTTGTCGTCCAAAAGACTGTTGGCATCATCGCCAAAGACGCCCGCCTGCGCGAGAAGCTGCTTTCCCTTATATTGGACCCCGATGCCGACGCGGCGTTCGAAACCAAAGGCCGGCACAAAGGCGGCACGCTCGGTAAAGCTCGTGAACAAGTCGCTCGTCACATCCTCGAGCGAGGTAAAGTGTCGGACGTGCCCGACCGTGACGGATAGCGGCCCCGTGCCATAGGTAAGATAGACGTCGGTCAGTTCGGCCGAGCCGCCGGCGAAATCGGCTTCGGCGCGGTATGAAAAGCCTCCCGGAATCTTGCCATCGAAGCCCAGGAACACCCGGCGTATTTCGGTCGTCAAACCGCCACGCGCTCCCAGAACGCCTGCGGGTGCATCGATACCCGCGACGTCGAACTGCATGCGCCCGCGCGGCTTGAAGCTCCAGCCGTCGGCGGTCTTGATCTCGGGCGCGCCCTTCCAGCTGATTTCGGTGGCGGGCTTTGCCGTCACCGACGGCGGCGTGGGCGTGGCAACCGGGGCCGGAGCCGGCGCGGGCTGAGCCGCCGCGGCATCCAGACGCGATTCGAGCGTCTGCACCTGCGCCTTCAACGCCGCGAGTTCGGCGCGCAGCTGCGCCGCCTCTTCCGCCGTCATCGCCTGCGCATGCGCGGCGGTCGGCAGGCTGAGCATCGACGTCGCGAGAAAAGCGGCGGTCAGGACGTGGCGCATGTGCGGTTGCTCCATTGCGAAAGGGTCACAATCTGCGGGCGCTGTTATGACTGACAGGTGACAGTTGCACGTCATTTAGATGACATTTTTGTTTCATCGAGCGCTTTTTCGCATCCCCCTTGCCAGCAAGGCGCGAACGGCTAAGGACGTTCCAGTTTTTTCGGGCAACCTTTTACCGGGCAGCCCCTTCCGGGAGACCATCATGACGATCAAATTTGACGGCCGCGTTGCTATTGTCACCGGCGCCGGCGGCGGCCTTGGCCGCGCTTACGCCCTCGAACTCGCGCGCCGCGGTGCGAAGGTCGTCGTGAACGACCTCGGCGGTTCGCGCGACGGCACCGGTCATTCGGACGCTGCACTGCAGGTCGTCGAGGAAATCCGCGCCGCTGGCGGCACCGCGATGTCGAACGGCGGCAGCGTTACCGAATATGAGCAGATGGTCGAAATGGTCGCCAAGGCGAAGGAAGAATGGGGCGGCGTCCATATCGTCATCAACAATGCCGGCATCCTGCGCGACAAGAGCTTCGCCAAGATGGAGCCCGCCGATTTCGACCTGGTGCTGAAGGTGCATGTCAGCGGCAGCGCCAATGTCACCAAGGCGTGCTGGGACCTGATGCGCGAACAGGCCTATGGCCGCATCCTGATGACCGCTTCGTCGACCGGCCTGTACGGCAATTTCGGCCAGGCCAATTATGGCGCGGCAAAGCTGGGCCTCGCCGGACTGACCAAGACGCTGCACCTCGAAGGCGCGAAGTACAACATCCGCTGCAACACGATCGCGCCGGTCGCGGGCACGCGCATGACCGAGGACATCTTCCCCGCCGAACTGTTCGAAAAGTTCACGCCCGAAAATGTCGTTCCGGCCGCACTCTACCTCGTCAGCGAAGATGCGCCGACGAACATGATCGTCGGTGCCGGCGCGGGCGCGTTCCACGCCGCTTTCGTCACCATGACCCCCGGCGTCGCGCTGCCCGAAGGCGAGCGCACCCCCGAGGGCGTCGCCGCCGCGTGGGACAAGATCATCGATCGCAATGGCGAAACCGTGCCCCAGTCGGGCAGCGAACAGTCGACGAACGTCATGAAAGCGTTGATGGCGCTGGGCTGATACTGATACATTCCCCCAACGGGGCGCCGCGTGCGGCGGCCCGTTGGGGGAATAGCATGGCTGTCATGGGGCTTGCCGAGGGAATCGACCTGCTGGCGCAGCGGGCGAAACTCGTAAAATTCCTGCTGATCGCGGGATTTGTCGTGATCGCGGCCGCGCTGGTCGGACAGATCGCCGAACTTCAGGGCAAGATTTCGCTCGACGATAATGCCGAATTCACGGGCGCGGCGGCCGCCTATGCCGCGCTGGGCCTGACCGACATCCTGCTGACGCTCGTCACCGTCGTCTTCTTCGCGATGTGGATATACCGCGCCGCCGCCAATATCGTTGCCGCCGGGACGGTCGGCTTCGATTACACCCCGGGCTGGGCGGTCGGCTGGTTCTTCATCCCGATCGCCAACCTGTTCAAACCCTATGCCGCGATGCGGCAGATCTGGAACGCCAGCCATGGCGGGCAAGGCGACCAGCTCGAACGCGCCGAAGGGCTGCTCGCCATCTGGTGGGGCACCTGGGTGCTCGCGAACATCGCGTCGAACATTTCGCTGCGCCTGACGATCAACCCCGCCTCGGCCGCCGAACTGGAAACCGGCCAGCAGATCGGCATCTTTGCTTCGCTGGTCAGCCTCGCCCTCTACCCCGCGGCATATCGCCTGATCGACCGGGTCACCGCGGCGCAGCGCGACCGCCTCACTGCCGCGCATATCTTTGCCTGACTTATCGTATTGCATCACTAATACAGTGATGCTACAAGCGCTCCGGGGCAAGGGGATCGGACAGAAGGACGACCCCGATGTATAGTGAAAGCGACCTGCAAGCCGCGGTCGATGCAAAGGTACTGACGCCGGAGGCCGCATTGGCTTTCCGCTCGCATATCGCATCGGTGCGCGCTGCCCCCGGAGCGGATGAGGAATCATTCCGCCTGATCACCGGATTCAACGATATTTTCGTCAGCATCGCGGCGGTGATCCTGCTCGTCGCGGTCGGTTGGATCGGCGCCTCGATCCATCCCGCGCTCGGCGGCGCGTTCGTCGCGGCGTCGGCATGGTTCCTCGCCGAATATTTCACGAGGCTGCGCCGCATGGCGCTGCCCAGCATCGTCCTCGTCCTCGCCTTTTCGGGCGGCGTCTTCGCGACGATGGTCGGCTTCCTCGTCAAGCATGGCGAGTCCATTTTCGGCCGTGATGTCGGCGAGACGACCGGCGCAATCCTGATCGGATCGATGGCCCTGGTGACCGCAGCGGCAACGTGGCTGCACTGGAAACGTTTCATGGTGCCGATCACCGTCGCCGCCGGAACGGCCGCGCTAGCGGCGACCGCCGTTGCGCTGGTGCTGGCGGTCGCAGGCGTCGCCAGCCCCGACGGCACGCTGCCGATGACGCTGGTCCTGATCGCCGGACTGGGGGTCTTCACCCTTGCCATGTGGTGGGATCGCAGCGACCGGGTGCGCCAAACGCGGCGCAGCGACGTCGCCTTCTGGCTCCACCTGCTCGCCGCACCGATGATCGCGCATCCGGTCTTCCACCTGCTCGGCGTGACCGACGGCAGCGATATCGGAAGCGGTGCCGCGGTGATGGTCGTCGGCATCTATGTCGTCTTCGGGGTGATTGCGCTGGCGATCGACCGGCGGGCGCTGCTCGTCTCCGCCCTCGCCTATGTGCTGTTCGCGCTGACCCAGCTGTTCCGCGAATTCGGGGCGGTCGAACTCAATGTCGCGATGACGGCGTTCGTCATCGGATCGGCACTGCTGCTGCTCTCGGCCTTCTGGCAGAATGCGCGCGCGGTGGTGGTCGGCTTCCTGCCTGACAATCTTGCGAACCAACTGCCCGCAACCACGCGTACGGTCAGTCTCCAACCAGCTTCATAAGCTTGCGTTCGACGGGGGCGAGCACGTTCGAAAGCTCGTCCCCGCGTTTCAATATCGCCCCGGCTTCGGAGACAAGGGCCCACATTCCCTGCCGGCTCCGCAAGGCGGGGCGTTTTTCTATACGATATTCGGGGCGCTCGGCGGCGCGGCGAAAGGCCGAGAAGATGGCGGCGTCGCGGTGGAAATCCATCGCATAGTCGCGCCAGTGCCCCGCGGCGACCATGCGACCGTAGAGGTCGAGGATGCGCATGAGTTCGGGGCGCTCGAAACCGGTCTGCTGCGGGACCGCCCGGCTATTTCCGAACGGCAGAGGCGTCACGGTCCCCATCAGGCGCCGGTCCGGCTCCCTTTGCGCCGCGGCGCCTGCTCTTCAGCGACTTCGCGTTCGTCGAGCAAGGCCTTCAGCTGCTTCTGCATCTGCTCGAGCTGGCATTGCAGCAGTTCGACCTTTTGCGTCGCGGGGTCGAAGGTTTCGCTGCACGGCGTGCCATAGGGCACGAATTCGCGCGCATATTCGGTGGCGTCGAGCAGGGTCGAACGCGCGGGGATGCCGACCATCACCGCGCCCTCGGGAACGTCCTTGGTCACCACGGCATTGGCGCCGACGCGCGCCCGCGCGTTGACGGTGACGGGCCCCAGTATCTGCGCGCCCGACCCGACGATGACGTCGTTTTCCAGCGTCGGATGGCGCTTGCCGCCGATGCCGTTGGCGGGATCGGTCCCGCCGAGCGTCACGCCCTGATAGATCGAGACATTGTCGCCGATCTCGGCCGTCTCGCCGATCACGACGCCGAAACCATGGTCGATGAACAGGTGTTTCCCGATTTTTGCGCCGGGATGGATATCGATGGCGGTCAGGAAGCGCGACAGATGATTGACGAAGCGGGCGAGGAAGAACAGGCGCGCTTCGAACAGCCAATGCGCGATGCGGTGCATACCGACCGCGACGAGTCCCGGGTAGAGAAGGATTTCCCAACGCGACCGCGGCGCCGGGTCGCGCGCCTTGATCGAATCGAGATAGGCGATCAGCCCGTTGAACATGCAATGTCCCCTGCGACCCTATTTGTTCCCGGCAAGATAGATGTTCGTTGGCGCCATTTCCACCCCCGCGCGCTTTTTAATCGTCAGCGCCCGAACAGCCCGATGCGCAGCAGGAGCAAACCTTCGCCGCGCAGGCGCCGTTCGCCGTCGCCTGCCGCCAGCGCAGCCGCCCAGCGATCGAGCATCAAAAGAGGTCGGTTTCCGGCGAAGTCGCGGTGCGGCGGCGCGGCGCACATCCTGGCCTCCGCGATCAGTTGGCGCGCGTCGACGGTGCCTTCGACGACCGCCGCGCCCCACAGAATCCCCCATCGCCTGCCGAGGGATTCGCGGCCGCCGGACAAGGAAAAGAGGTGGGCGCCAAAGCTTTCCGCCGCGGCGCGCCTGTCGTCGGGGGTCTCTGCCAGCAGCATCGCCTCGGCGGCGTCGACCAGCGCGTCGAGGCTGCCCTTCCCCGCCCAGCTCGCCTGGAGCTCGGCGAGCAGCGGCTCGCCCTTGGGCAAGGCGGCGGGTTCGCCCGCGATCATCGCGGCCATATCGCGCCACCAGGCGAGCTTGATCTGGCCGATCAGCGGCTCGCGCGCATCGACCAGCAATTTCGTCAGGCGCGCGGCTAGTCCCCACAGCGCCGCCATGGCCGCGCGCCGCGATTGCGGCACGGCGACCATGACGCGCGGATCGCGCATGTCGGGATAGAAAACCGCCTCCGGATCGTCAGGCGCGATTGAGGACCGCCTTCACCGCGTTCACGACGCGCGGCGTATCGACGAGCGCCGCCTTTTCGAGATTGTTCGCATAGGGCAGCGGCACATCTTCGTTGCACACGCGCATGACGGGTGCGTCGAGATCGTCGAAGCCATGCTCCATCGCGACCATCGCGAGTTCGCTGGCGATCGAGCAGGTCGGCCAGCCCTCCTCGACGACGACAAGATGGTTCGTCTTCTTGAGGCTGGCGAGCACGGTCGCGGTATCGAGCGGACGCAAGGTGCGCAGATCGATCACCTCGGCGTCGATGCCCTCGCCCGCCAGCTGGTCGGCGGCTTCGAGCGCAAGCCCGACGCCGATCGAATAGCTGACGATGGTCACGTCGCTGCCCTGACGCATGACGCGCGCCTTGCCGATCGGCAGGACGAAATCCTCGACGTCGGGAACGTCGAAGCTGCGGCCATAAAGCAGCTCGTTTTCGAGGAAGACGACGGGGTCTTCGGTGCGGATCGCCGCCTTCATCAGCCCCTTGGCATCGGCCGCGTCATAGGGCGCGATCACGATCAGGCCGGGGACGGCAGCGTACCAGGGCGCATAATTCTGACTGTGCTGCGCGCCGACGCGCGCCGCGGCGCCGTTCGGGCCGCGGAACACGATCGGACAGCGCATCTGGCCGCCCGACATATAGTTGGTCTTCGCCGCCGAGTTGATGATGTGGTCGATCGCCTGCATCGCGAAGTTGAACGTCATGAACTCGATGATCGGCTTCAAACCGCCCATCGCCGCGCCCGAACCCAGACCGGCAAAGCCATATTCAGTGATCGGGGTATCGACGACGCGCTGCGCGCCGAATTCCTGCAGCAGGCCCTGCGTGACCTTGTACGCGCCCTGATATTCGGCGACTTCCTCGCCCATCACGAAGACGCGGTCGTCCTTGCGCATTTCCTCGGCCATCGCGTCGCGCAGCGCTTCGCGGACGGTCAGGCGGACCATTGCGGTGCCTTCGGGGATCGCGGGGTCCGATGCGCGCTCGGCGGCAGCGGGAGCCGCAGCCGGTGCGGGTACAGGCGCCGGAGCGGGTGCAGGCGCTGCTTCGGCCTTCGTCTCGGAGGCGGCGGCCGGAGCCGGCGCCGGAGCAGCGGCCTCCTCGCCCTCGCCCGTGATCGTCGCGATCACGGTGCCGACCTTCACATTGTCGGTGCCCTCGGCGACCAAAATCTGGCCGATCGTGCCTTCGTCGATCGCTTCGAACTCCATCGTCGCCTTGTCGGTTTCGATCTCGGCGAGAATGTCGCCCGACTTCACCGTGTCGCCTTCCTTGACGAGCCACTTGGCGAGCGTGCCCTCTTCCATCGTCGGCGACAGCGCCGGCATCTTCAATTCGATGGCCATCTCAATATTGCTCCACCAGCACGTCGGTATAAAGTTCATGAAGTTCGGGTTCGGGCGCGCTTTCCGCAAAGTCGGCGGACTCGGCCACGATCTGGCGGATTTCCTTGTCGATATCCTTGAACTTGTCCTCGCCGATGCCCGCATCGGCCATCAGCTTTTTGAGGTGTTCGATCGCATCGCTCTTGTCGCGCACCGCCTGCACTTCCTCGCGGCTGCGATATTTGGCGGGGTCGGACATCGAGTGACCGCGATAGCGATAGGTCTTGAGCTCCATCAGCACCGGGCCCTTGCCCGCGCGTACCCATTCGAGCGCCGCTTCGGCCGCGCCGCGCACCGCGAGCACATCCATGCCGTCGACCTGCATGCCCGGGATGCGGAAGCTTTCGCCGCGGCGATAGAGCTGGTCCTCGGCCGACGCGCGGTTGACCGACGTGCCCATCGCATATTGGTTGTTCTCGATCACGAAGATGATCGGCAGCTTCCACAGCTCGGCCATGTTGAAGCTCTCGTAGACCTGGCCCTGGTTCGCGGCGCCGTCGCCGAAATAGGCCATCGCCACGCCGCCGTCGCCGCGATATTTGTGCGCGAAGGCGAGCCCGGTGCCGAGCGACACCTGCGCCCCGACGATGCCGTGGCCGCCGTAGAATTTATGCTCGACGCTGAACATGTGCATCGAGCCGCCCTTGCCCTTCGAGATGCCCGCGGCGCGGCCCGTCAGTTCGGCCATGATCACCTTGGGATCGATGCCATAGGCGAGCATATGGCCATGGTCGCGGTAGCCGGTGATCACGCTGTCCTTGTCGCCGTCGAGCGCCGACTGGAGCCCGACCGCCACGGCTTCCTGGCCGATATAGAGATGGCAGAAGCCGCCGATCAGGCCGAGGCCGTAAAGCTGGCCCGCCTTTTCCTCGAAGCGGCGGATGAGCAGCATTTCGCGATAGAATTTTTCCAGCTCTTCGGGCGTCGCGTCATAGGGAACGGGATCGCGCGGTTGCTCGCGATTGCTCGCGGCGGCCGGGGTGGATGCAGTCTTTTTTGGCGCGGCAGGTTTGCGCGCGGGAGCTTTGGCCAAGGGAGGTTTCCTTTGCATTTAGCCGTTACGGCACGGCCTCCTATAGGAGAGCCGCGCCGCACTTGGCAACGCCCACCATGGACGGGGGCCGGCCTGACTTACGTATGCAGCAAAGGCGCAGCAAAAGCCGTCAGGGCTTTTGCGCGGGCTCCATCGGGATGATCACCTCGTCGGGGTGATAGGCGCCGAGCTTTTCGCGGACATATTCTTCCGCAAGATCGGGGTCGACGCGCTTGCGGTCGAGCAGGTTGACGCGGTTTTGCAGTTCGTTCTGCTTCTTCGTCAGCTCGCTCAGGATGACGCGCTTCTTCTCGACCGACTGGCCATAGTCGCCCCAGGCATAAAGGCCGGTCGGGCCAAAGATGATATAGCCGATCATCGCCAGCACCACGATCACCGCGATCGCGGGACCGACGGCCCGGTTCATCGATTTGCGGAGTTTGTGGCGCTGCGTCATTCCGGCCCTTGAATCAGAGTTGATTCGCGGCGTCAAGGCCGCAAAACCGGCTTTTCCACCATTCCGCATCGGCGTTCCCAAAATCCTATGGGACGCGGTCGTCGTCAAAGGGCGGGACGTTGAACCGCACCCTCGCCGCTCCCGTTCCCGACCAGCCAAGCTTGGCGGACAATTCGGCGTTGGCCGCATCGCCTGCCGGCAAGGTCACGCTGCCGTGCCCGACCATCCCGTCGGCGCCGTGCGCCGTCAGGTAAAGGACCAGGCTTCCGTCGTCGCGTGCCTCGCCCCAGCCGATCGAGGCCGATCGCCCGCCGTCGCTCGCGACCTCCTCCGGCGCATCGACGTTCATGCTCTCGGCGAACACGCGCCCGGCATGCTGCCCCCAAAAGGCGCGCAGGTGCGGCCAGTCGTTGGCCGCCGACTGATCCAGTCCATAGTGCCGTGCGCCGCTTTCGGCGAAGCTCTCCTCCGGGCCATGCTCGGCGTTCTGATAATAGAAATCGCCGAGCAGGGCGTGATCTTCATTCCATGCGTCGCGGAATGCCTCATCGGCCGACAATCGATGCTTCTTCGAAAAGTCATAGCCGTGCAGTGCTTCATGCACCGCCAGGCTTCGCGAACCGTGCCCGAAGCGGTAGGGCGGGACGCGGCGTGCACCGTCCACGTCGATCGTCGCGACGACGATCCTCCGCCTCGCGGGAATATAAGCACCCGGCACATCGTCCCAGGTCGATCCCTCGGGCCAGTTGGTCGGACGAACGCCCGAAAGCGATTCATCGAAGTCGACGACCGAATTCCGGCACGCAACTACACGAATATGTGCAGCACCGATCGCGGCGACGACCATGTCGGGAAGATCGCGCAACTCTTCTTCCACCGCATCGACATCTGCCGTATAGCCGGGTTTCGCAGGTTCGACTTCCATTTCCTCTTCCCCTCCACAGAAACCAGAAAGATATTCGTCACCCTACCGTCTTGTCGCGATTCTCGAATAACCGCTTCTGCCCAATAATGATCGGATTCGGGTCCAACTTCCATTTGATATTTGTCCGGCGTGCATTCAGTTTGCAGCATAGCAATATTCGATTCGGGGGGATTGAAGCATGGCGTGGGAAAAGTTGGCGCTCGTCTGTTGCACGAGCCTTGTTCTTGGCGGCTGCGCCACGGTAGCTTTCAAACCGCCACCCTATTCCTACAAGGCGCCCGGCGCCGCGGCCGTGGCACTCGACGCGACGAACTCGGTGCATGTGCTGAGTTATTTGCGCGGCGCGACCGACACGTTCGACATGATGCTCGAAAATTCGGAAAAGCTGAAATATGCGACGGAACTGCCGATCATCGCCGCGGGTATCTTCGCGCCGACTACCCTCGCACTGGGGAACAATTCCGACGGGGCGATTTACGCGGCGGGCGTTGGCGCGGCCGGCGGGGCGCTTTCGAACTATTTCGGCGTCCGCACGCGGCAGGTCCATGTAGCGCAAGCCCGCGAAGCCGTGACCTGCGTCAGCCGGGAATATGCCAATCAATTTGCCGAGGCGCGGACGCTCGGCGCCTCGATCGTGGAGGGGAGATCGCGAGCCGCCGGGGACAATGTGGTAGCGACCGCAGCGAAAACGGCGCCCGTTCTGGCCGCGACGTCAAGCACTCTCTTGTCGATCACGCTGGACGGCGCCGCAACCTCGGTGGCGGGCACCGTCGCGTCGAGCGGCGACATCGCGATCGAGGCCGCGAATTCGATCATTTCCAAGCTGAAGGTGAAATTGGCCGGCGTCGGCACCGCACCCAATTATTCGGACATATTGAACGACTTGAAGGCGAAACAGGCGCTTTCCGTGGAGCGGCAGCAGGAAGCGCAAACCAAAGCTGGCGCGAACGCCTTTTCGAAAGCGGCGATCGCATCGCTCGCCGACTATCCGCTAAAGATAGCGGAGTGTGTCGCCAAATTCCCGGGCTGACCGCCGTCGAAAGAGCCCCATCAGGCCATGCCGCGCCGCAAGGGGGTGACGAACGCACGCCTCTTGCACCTTCTCGTCGCTACACGCGATAGAAGGTCAGGTCAGCCGCCAAAGCTGCGGCACCGTCTTGTTGAGCGAGCCGACCAGCACCGCCCCTTCCCACAATTCCATGCTGCGTCCGCCGGCATGGCCTTCCGCGATCACCAGCGCGAAATCGCGCCCTTCGGCCTCGAAATCGACCCGCGTCGCGCCCCCCGATCCATCGTCTTCGAGCAAGATATGAAAGGCACGCATGGCAAAGCTCCCTCTTCGGCGGGAGCAGGTGCGACCCAAGGCTCTCGGCAAAGTATCGATCGGCCGGTCATGCAACGACGGAGACTGCGGGCAGGAGCCGAAACCACAAAAGGCCGATCAGGTGGTAAAACCGCAGTCGTCCCGTCCTGTATAGCAGGCCCGGCCCGATCGACCTAATGATTAGTCCACCGGCTTAAGAGCGGCTTAGGCGAAAATCGCCATGCCCGGATAACGCGCCATGTCGCCCAGCTCTTCCTCGATACGGATCAGCTGGTTGTACTTGGCGAGCCGGTCCGAACGCGCGAGGCTGCCGGTCTTGATCTGGCCGCAGTTGGTCGCAACCGCGAGGTCGGCGATCGTCGAATCCTCGGTCTCGCCCGAGCGGTGCGACATGACCGCGGTGTAACGCGCGCGGTGCGCCATATCGACCGCATCGAGCGTTTCCGACAGCGTGCCGATCTGGTTGACCTTGACGAGCAGCGAGTTCGCGAGGCCGTCCTTGATCCCCTGCTCCAGTCGCAGCGGATTGGTCACGAACAGGTCGTCGCCGACGAGCTGACACTTGTCGCCGACGAGGTCGGTGAGCGCCTTCCAGCCGGTGAAATCATCCTCGCTCATCCCGTCTTCGATCGATTTGATCGGATAGTCGCCCACGAGCGCGGCGAGATATTCGGCCATCTGTTCGGGGCTCAGCGACAGTCCTTCGCCGCTGATCTCATATTTGCCGTTCCTGAAGAACTCGGTCGCGGCGCAATCGAGCGCGAGCACGACGTCGGTGCCGAGCTTGAAACCCGCCTGATCGACCGATGCGGCGATGAAGTCGAGCGCGGCGCGCGTCGAGGCGAGGTTCGGCGCGAAGCCGCCTTCGTCGCCGACCGCGGTCGCGAGGCCCTTCGCCGACAGGCCCTTCTTCAGCGTGTGAAAAATCTCGCTGCCCCAGCGCACGGCTTCGGCGATACTGCCGGCGCCGACGGGCATGATCATGAATTCCTGCACGTCGATCGGATTGTCGGCATGCTCGCCGCCGTTGATGATGTTCATCATCGGCACGGGAAGCGTGCGCGCCGATACCCCGCCGACATAACGATAGAGCGGCAGGCCGCGTGCGTCGGCCGCAGCTTTTGCAGCGGCAAGGCTGACCCCGAGGATCGCATTTGCGCCAAGGCGGCTCTTGTTCGGGGTGCCGTCGAGGTCGATCATCGCCTGGTCGAGTTCGCGCTGGTCCTCGGCATCGAGGCCGATCAGCGCCTCGGCGATATCGCCGTTGACCGCGGCGACCGCTTTCGTGACGCCCTTACCCAGATAGCGGCTCTTGTCGCCGTCGCGAAGTTCGACCGCTTCGTGCGCGCCGGTCGACGCGCCCGAGGGGACCGCGGCGCGGCCAAAGCTGCCATCTTCCAGAAGGACATCGACTTCGACCGTAGGGTTGCCCCGGCTGTCGAGGATTTCGCGGCCGTGGATGTCGATGATGGCGGTCATGGATAATGTCCTGCTGGCGGCCGCGAACGGGCCGGTGGAGAAAGGCGCCCGCCTGTTATCGGCAGGGTGACGTTAGTGCAACCGCTGCATAGGAATTTTGCGGAGGGATGGAACCATTCGTCGCGCCTTGCTATATATTGAAGCAGGACCAAAAAAGGATGTCCGCCCCGGCGGCGCCCGACACAAGAGAAGAGGACTAAACGATGGCCAAAGCCGCAACTCCCGCGACGAAGAAAGCCGCTGCTCCCCGTCCCAAGGCCCCCGCGAAGGCCGCTGCCACCAAGGCCGCGCCCGCCCGCAAGCCCGCCAGTGTGAAGGCCGCCAAGGAGCATCCGATCCGCGACCAAATCGCCGCGACGCGCGACACCATCAAGTCCGAAGCGTCGAAAAAGGCTGCGTCGCTGAAGGAAGAAGCGACCGCGCTGAAGAAACAGGCGTCGACCAAGGCGCGCGATGCCGCGACCAAGGGCAAGGACAAGGCGGCCGAAGCCGTCGGCAGCCTTGCGAAGATGCTCGAGGACAGCGCCGGCACCGTCGACAGCAAGTTCGGCAAGCAATATGGCGACTATGCCCGTTCGGCCGCCTCGACCGTCGCCGGCCTCGCGACGACGCTCGACAAGAAGGATCTCGACGAGCTCGCCGCCTCGACCCGCGACATGGTCAAGAAGAACCCGGCGATCGCGGTCGGTGCCGCGACGGTGATCGGTTTCGTCCTTGCCCGCATGCTCAAGGGCAGCTCCAACGATTGACAAGGTCTTGGTTGCTCCCGATCCGAACATCCCGCCGCCGTCCGACGAGCGCGGTTTCGACCGCGTAAGCCACGGCTATGCCCCCGACGGGCGTCCCGCGACCCCGCCGCCCGTTCCGCTCGAAAAGATCGTCGGCGATGTCGTCGACAATCTTTCGGCGACGGCAAAGGCGGAGCTTGCCCTGCTCGAAGCACGCACCGAGCTGGCGCTGCACGGCGCGTCGTGGACGGCGGGCTGGGGTGCGGTTGCGGCATCGGCGCTTGGTATCGCGATGCTGGCGCTCGCTTTCGGGGCGATCCTCGCGCTCGCCCCGCATGTCGGACCGTTCGTCGCGACACTGATCGTCGTCGCCGCTCTGCTCGCCGTCGCCGCCTTTGCCGGGTGGCGTGCGCAGAAAAGCTATGGCGACATCCGTACCGCGCTTCGGCGCGACCTCTCTAACGAAGGGATCGACGATGCCGCGGACGCGTAATCGCCTGATCGCCGCCGCGCGCCGTTCGATGCTCCAGCGCGCGGAACTGCACCGGCGGCTCGACGTCGCACGCGCGGCGCTCCGGCCCAGGGCGCTCCTCGATCGCGGCAAATATCGCATCGGCGAGAAGGTCGACGACACCGCGCAGGCGGTGCAGCAACAGTTTCGGAGCAACAAGCTGCCGATCGCGATCGCGGCGGCGGCGGGCATTGCGTGGCTACTGCGCGAACCGATCAAGGAACATGCGCCGAAGCTGGCACGCAAGATTCAGGACCTGGCGGCCGATGTCGCCGATCATTTTCGGCCCGCCGATGACGCGGCGGACGAAGATGAAGTTGAAACTCTGGAGGAAGAAAAAGATGAAGCCGTTCAGTGAAACCGCCCGCGAAACGCGTGAAAAGGCGAGTGAACTTGCGGAGAAAACCGCCGAAAACGCCCGCCTGACCGCCGAAGCCGCGAAGGCGCGGATCCAGGACGGTTATGGCCGCGCCCGCGCCGCGACGAGCGACCTCGCCGCGAAGGCAAGCGAACAGGCCGGCGTTGCCCGCGAAGCGGCCGGCGAAGCCTATGAAAAGGGCAAGGCACAGGCAAAGCGCGCGAACAGCAAGCTGAAGGACGTCGCCGAGAAACAGCCGCTGGCGCTTGTCGCGGGCGCGGTCGCGATCGGCGCGCTGCTCGGTTCGCTCATCCCGAAGGGCCGCAAACCCGAGGAGTGAGCTGACTTGCCGTAGCGGCGAAGCACTGCTAGGGGCGCGCATCCTCCCCTTCCAGTGCTACCCGCAAGGAAAGCAGCCATGAGCAAATTGCATCTCGTGTTCGGCGGACGCGTCGCCGATCCGCAGGGTCTCGACTTCGTCGACCTGCACAACCTCGACGTCGTCGGCCTCTATCCCGACTATAAATCGGCCGAAAAGGCGTGGCGCAGCGCGGCCCAGCGCACGGTCGACGATGCCGAAATGAAATATGTCGTCGTCCACCTGCACAAGCTGTTGCAGCCGGACGCCGAAGCCTGATTTCGACGGCCCTTCGGGGCCGTCTTCTTATCAGCGGAAATTGTCGGCGTAGGCCTGGATCTTCAGGCGGCGTTCGGGCGTCGTGACGACTTCGGCCTCGATGCCGTTACGCGCCGCATAAGCGAGCGCCTCTTCCCGGCTCGCGAAGCCCAGTCGCAGCTGGCGCTGCGTGTCGCCGCTGCCGGCCCAGCCCATCAGCGGATCGGCCTTGCGCGCTTCCGCCGGAGCATATTCCAGCATCCAGCGCTGCGTTCCGGCGCGCCCCGACTGCATGGCGTTCTTGGGCTTCTGGAAAATACGCGCTTTCATCGGGGTCGTCCTGTTCAACCGGGGCCTGAGCCGCCGCCTTAGCGCCAAGCTCGTCCCGCGAAAAGAGGCCTATTGCGCATCGCGCCGCGCCTGCGCCGCTTTCGTCATCAGGGTTGGCCGCGCATTCGCTGGATCGTCGGGCCAGCTATGCTTGGGATAACGTCCGCGCATCTCGCGCGCAACGTCGTGCCAGCTGCCGCTCCAGAAGGAGACAAGGTCGCGCGTCGTCTGGATCGGCCGGTGCGCGGGCGATGTCAGCGCGAGCACCAGCGGCACCGGCGGATCGCCGACCAGCGGATGCCGCGCCAGCCCGAACAATTCCTGCACCCGAACGCTGACCGTCGGCCCGCCGTCGGCGCCATAGTCGATCGGATGGCGGCTGCCGACGGGCGTCAGGTAATCGGCGGGAGCATGTTTTTCGAGCAGTTGCCGCGCGGGCCAGTCGAGCATCGCCATCAGCACGTCGGCCAGCTTGCGGTCGCCGATATCGCGCAGCCCGCGGCACCCCGAAAGCAAAGGTTCGAGCCAGATTTCAAGGCTGTCGCCCAGTGCGTTCGTCGACAGCGCATCGAGCCCCGCAAAGGACGCGCGCTGGCGTAGCGCCTGCGACACGGGACCCCAGCCGATCAGCCCGAGCCCTTTGCTCCGGACCGCATCCATGCGTACCGCGACATCGTCCTCGGCATTTTCGCTGCGCCCCGCCTGCCCGCTCGTCAGCGCGATCGCGCCGAGCCGTCGTTCGCGGCGGTGATCGACGCGGTCGTTCGCGCTGTCGTAGCTGCTTGCCGAATGCGCGACGATGCGATCGGCAAACAGCGCCTCGACCTCGCCCTGATCGATCGGCGCCGCGGCCAGAATGCGGACCCCGGCGGCATGGCCCTGCGCATCGGCGATCGCCAGCCACTCGCTTCCCGCGAGCGGATCGACCGGATCGATGCGATAGGCGCGCCCGCCGACGCTGAGATATTCGCCGCGCTGCCCGGCGCGCCCACGCGCGACGCGGTCGGGCCAGGCGGTTGCAATCCAGCCGCCGATCGAGCGCGACGGCACGGTATCGGTTTGCGCCGCCAGTTTCTCGCCGATCTTCGCCAGCCGCTGTGCAAGACGCCATGCGCCCTCGGAGCGTTCGTTACGCTGGCCGCGCCAGCGCGCCAGCCGCGCCTCGACATCAACGCCGCGCCCGCCCAGCCCCGGTTCGGTAAGGAGGACCGCAAGCCGTCCTGCCATTTCGGCCTCGTTCGCGCGGGCGGCGTCGAGCAGCATATGGGCGAGCGGCACCGGCAACGGAATCGCGGCGAGCGCTTTGCCATGCGGCGTGATGCGGCCGTCGTCGCCCAGCGCCCCGATCGCCTGCAACCGCGACTTGGCTTCCGAAATCGCAGCGGGCGACGGTGGGTCGAGCCAGCCGAGCTGGCGCGGATCGACGATACCCCAGCTCGCGCAGTCGAGCACGACCGGCATCAGGTCGTTTTCATGGATTTCGGGCGGATCGAACGGCGGCATGCCGGCGGTCGCGGCGGCTTCCCAGAGGCGATAAGCCACACCCTGTCCCTGCCGCGCGGCGCGCCCCGCGCGCTGCGTCGCCGATGCCTGACTTGCGCGTTCGGTGACGAGCCGCGCGATCCCCGCCGCCTTGTCGAAACGCGGACGGCGCGACAGCCCGGCATCGATCACGATGCGCACGCCGTCGATCGTCAGGCTGGTTTCGGCGATGCTCGTCGCGAGGATCAGTTTGCGCCGCCCGTCGGGATCGCGAACGAGTGCCTTGCGCTGTAGCATAGGGTCGATCTGGCCATGGAGACGGTGGGCGACGAGCGGCAGGCGCGCTTCCTCGACCGCAGTCGCCGCGCGTTCGATATCGGCAGCCCCGGGCAGGAAGGCGAGCATGTCGCCTTCCGCTTCGTCGGCCAGTGCCTGCCGCACCGCGCCCAGCACCGACGCCTCGAGCCGGTCCTCGGCGCGGCGGCCGATATGGCGGAGGTCGAGCGGCCAGATCTTGCCCTCGCTCTTCACCACCGGCGCATTGCCGAGCAGCGCGCCGAAGCGCGCACCGTCGAGCGTCGCCGACATGGCGACAAGACGGATGTCGTCGCGCAGTCCCTGCTGTGCGTCTATCGCGAGGGCCAGCGCAAAGTCGCCATCGAGGCTGCGTTCGTGGACTTCGTCGAACAGCACTGCCGACACGCCCGCAAGTTCGGGATCGGCGAGGATGCGGTTGCGGAACAGACCCGGCGTCATCACGAGCAGCCGGGTCGCCGCCGACTGCTTGCTGTCGAGACGCGTCGCATAGCCGACCTTGCCCCCGACCGCCTCGCCCATCTCTTCGGCAATGCGTTCCGCCGCGGCGCGCGCGGCGAGCCGGCGCGGCGACAGGAGCCAGACCGCGCCCGTACACCATGGCTGGTCGAGCAACGCGGGCGCAACGCGCGTCGTCTTGCCCGCGCCCGGCGGTGCGACGACGACGGCGTTGGGCTTCAGCACCAGCGCCGCCATGATATCGGGCAACACGATGTCGATCGGAAGCGGCTGCATCAGCTTCGCGCCGCGGGGTTGCCCAGTTCGGCATTGAGGCGGAAGGCTTCGGCCGCGAGCGTTGCGACGGCTTCCGTCGTCACGACGTCGCCCTCGGCCAGCACCAGATTGCCGAGTTCATATTTGCCGCTCGCCTTGATCCGCGGTTCGATCTCGCGCAGCCGCTTGCCGCGCCAGAAACCGAGCAGCACGCGATGTTCCTCGGCGCGGATCAGGATGCACGGACCGTTCGCCATGAAGACGAGGTTGGTCCATTTGATCGTCTCGTCGAACGGCGCGGCGGCCATGATCGCGGCGCGCATCGTTTCGGCGCATGTCCGCTGCCAGCCCGAAAGCGCCGCGATATAGGCATCGGGGCTTTCCGCCGCGGGGCCCATCATCGCCATGCCGGCCTCAATAGGCGCGCGCGACCGCGAAGGCGACCGCCTCGGTCAGCGCCGATTTCGCCTGGCTGGCGGGGAAGCCGCCGATCGCGTCGACCGCGCGCTGCCCATAATGGCGCGCGCGCGCCAGCGTGTCGCCTATCGTATCATGTTTACGGAGCAGCGAGGTCGCATAGGCCAGATCCTCGTCCGACGTCTTGTGCCCGGTGATCGCGAGCTTCCAGAACTCGCGCTCTTCGGCACTGCCGCGCGCGTAAGCAAGAATGACGGGCAGCGTCACCTTGCCGTCGCGGAAATCGTCGCCGACGCCCTTGCCCATCGTTTCGGCGTCCGACACATAGTCGATCGCATCGTCGACAAGCTGGAACGCGATGCCGAGATTACGGCCATAGGCGTCGAGCGCGGCTTCGGTGGCATCGTCGCGCTCGGCAACCACCGCGGCGATCTTGCACGCCGCGGCGAACAGTTCGGCGGTCTTGGCGTTGATGATCGTCAGATACTGGTCTTCGCTCGTTTCGATGCGGCGCTGCGCCGAAAGCTGGTTGACCTCGCCCTCCGCGATCACGGCCGACGCGCGCGACAGGATCTTGAGCACTTTCAGCGAGCCGTCCTCGACCATCACTTCGAAAGCGCGGCTGAACAGGAAATCGCCGACGAGCACCGAAGCGCTGTTACCCCAGATGATATTCGCGGTCTTGCGGCCGCGGCGGAGCCCCGATTTGTCGACGACATCGTCGTGGAGCAGCGTCGCAGTATGGATGAATTCGACCGCCGCGGCGAGCTTGCAATGGCGGCGACCCGGATAATCGAGCAGCTTGCCGCAGGCGAGCGTCAACATCGGCCGCATCCGCTTGCCGCCACCCGCGATCAGGTGCCCCGCGAGTTCGGGGATCAGCGGCACTTCGGATTGCATGCGATCGAGGATGACCGAATTCACCTCGTTCATATCGGCGGCGACAAGCGCCATCATCGGGTCGAGCGAGGGCGGGCGGTCGCCGTGGAGCAAGTGGATTTCCGCAGTCATGACGCGGCGACCCTTGGCCGGGGGGCCATAATTTTGCAACGACTTTCGGCTTGCTTTGCGCGCCCACCCGGTGCCAAGCGTGCCGCGAACGAGAGGAGCCGCACATGGACGATCAACTGAGCCGCTATCGCCAAAGCATCGACAATATCGATGCGGCGCTCGTCTACATGCTCGCCGAACGGTTCAAGGTGACCAAGGCGGTCGGCGAACTCAAGGCGCGCGAGGGCCTGCCCCCCGCCGATCCCGGCCGCGAGGAACGCCAGATCGGGCGGCTGCGCGAACTGGCGCGCGACGCCGATCTCGACCCCGATTTCACCGAGAAATTCCTCCGCTTCATCATCGACGAAGTGATCCGCCATCACCAGCAAGCCAAGCGGGAGCAGAACGCATGAGCCAGGATCATCCGATCTTCGCGCGCTGGCCGGCACAGCATCCCGACCGGATCCAGCTTTTCTCCGCGCCGACGCCGAACGGGGTGAAGGCGGGGATCATGCTCGAGGAAACCGGCCTCGCCTATGAAGCGCACCGGATCGACATCATGGCGAACGAAAGCCATGACCCGGCGTTCCTCGCACTCAATCCCAACGGCAAGATCCCGGCAATCTACGACCCGCAGGGCCCGAGCGGAACGCCGCTCGCGCTGTTCGAATCGGGCGCGATCCTGATCTATCTCGCCGACAAGAGCGGGCAATTCCTGTCGGCCGACCCGAACCTGCGCTACGAAACGATCCAGTGGGTGATGTGGCAGATGGGCGGGGTTGGCCCGATGTTCGGGCAGCTCGGCTTCTTCCACAAATTCGCCGGCCGCGACTATGAGGACAAGCGCCCGCGCGACCGCTACGCGGCGGAGTCGGCTCGCCTCCTCGGCGTCCTCGACGAGCGGCTCGCGAGCCGCGACTGGGTGATGGGCGCCGACTACAGCATCGCGGATATCTCGCTGCTCGGCTGGGTCCGCAACCTCATCGGTTTCTACGACGCGCGCGAGATCGTCGGCTTCGACCGCTTTACGCATGTCCAGCGCTGGCTCGATACCGGCCTCGCCCGGCCGGCCGTCCAGCGCGGGCTGGAAGTCACCGCCGCATAAACGCGCGGGTCGTCAGGCCTGAACCGGCAGCTCTATGATCGCGTCGAGCCCGCCGCCGGGACGGTTGCACAGCGCCAGGCTTCCGCCCTCGCCCTCGGCGATATCGCGCGCGATCGACAGGCCGAGGCCCGCGCCGCCCGTCGCGCGGTTGCGCGATTGCTCGCCGCGCGCAAAGGGTTCCACGAGCGTGCGGATCTGCTCCTCGGTCAGCCCGGGGCCGTCGTCGGATACGATGATCCGCGCGCGCCCCGCCTCCGCGGTCACCGAGAGCCGGCCACGCTGGCCGTAAGCAAGCGCATTGTCGGCAAGGTTGCGAAGCGCGCGCTTGAGCAGCATCGGCCGCGCCAGCACGGCGACGCCGGCGACCCCGCTGACGGTCACATCCTTGCCGCGCTCCTGATAATCGGCCGCCAGTTCGCCGATCAGGTCGCGCAGCGGCATGCGTTCCACCGCCTCGGTCCCCGCGCCCGACCGCGCCAGCGCCAATATGTCGCTCAGCATCGCAGTCATTTCCTCGATGCTCGCGATCATCTTGTCGCGCAGTTGATCATCCTCGACCTGTTCGACGCGCACGCGCAGGCTGGCAAGCGGGGTACGCAGGTCGTGGCCGACCGCGCCGAGCATCCGGTCCTTGTCCGAAAGCATCGTTGCAATGCGGCTGCGATAGGCGTTGAAGGCGGCGATCAGGTCGCGAACGTCGGACGGCCCCTCTTCCTCGAGCGGTTCGGCATCGCGCAGCGCCGGATTGGCGCGCGCCGCACGCGTCAGGTCGCGCAGCGGCCGCGCCGCGCGGTAAGCGATCAGCATGATCGGGACGAGCAGCAACAGATAGAGCGACAGCGTCTGCCAGACGAGGAAGCCCTGCAGGCGATTGCCGCCGACGGCAATGCGCGTGCGCACGGCGAAATAGCGCCCGTCGACCTTTGCCACGACGATGACGGCGCGGTCGGGGAATTCCGGCCGCCGCAAGCGCTGGCGTTCGCGCGGCGGAAGCGCCCATGCGTCTACCGATTCGACACGGATATTCGTCTCGTCGAGCAGGCCGCTGACATATTTGGCAAGGTCGGGCAGCCGGACCGCGCCGACAGGCACCGGCGGCATCGTGTCCGAGATCACAAGTTTCTGCGCGCGCTCGCGCGCTTCTTCGTCGTTTTGCGGGCGCCTGAAATCGCCGCGCCGATCGCGCTCGATCGCGTCGATCACGCGCGCGACCGCCATGCCGCCGCCATGCGCCAGCGCCTGCTGCCGCATGCCGCGCGACAGCAGCACGAAATTGATCGCCTGCGCGACGAACAACATCACCGCGACCGCAAAGACGAGCTGGCCGACGAGGCTTTTGGGCCAGAGGCGGAATTTCATGCCGCCGGCCCCATGCGCTTGACCTCGCAGGCGAGCGTATAGCCCCCGCCCCACACGGTTTTCACGATCTGCGGATGCGCGGCATCGACCTCGATCTTCTTGCGCAGGCGGCTGACCAGATTGTCGATCGCGCGGTCGAAAATATCGGCTTCGCGGCCGCGCACCATATCGAGCAGCCGGTCGCGGCTCATGACCTGCCGCGGATGGCGGACAAGCGCGTGGAGCAGGTGATATTCGCCCGACGACAGCGCGACCTCGTTGCCGTCGGCATCGACCAGCACCCGCTCGACCTCGCGCAGCACCCAGTCGCCAAAGGCGTAGCAGGTCCCGCCCCCGTCGAGCGCGCGGCCGCCCTGCTGCGTCCGGCGCAACACGGTGCGGATGCGCGCGACCAGCTCGCGCGGGTTGAAGGGTTTGACGACATAGTCGTCGGCGCCGATCTCGAGCCCGATAATGCGCTCGGTATCCTCGGCACGCGCGGTCAGCAGGATGACGGGAATATTGCTCGTCTCGCGCAGGTGGCGGGTCAGCGACAGCCCGTCCTCGCCCGGCATCATGATGTCGCTGACGACAAGGTCGACCCCCTGCGCGCGCAGCACCGAGCGCGCCTCGGCCGCGCTCGCGGCGTCGGTCACCGCAAAACCCTGTGCGGTCAGATATTCGCCCAGCGGCTCGCGGATCGACGGTTCGTCGTCGATCAGGAGAATGCGGGGCGTGTCGCTGTCGGTCATGAGGTTTCCGTCAAAAATTGATGCTAGTTCGCCCATCGGCCGCGAGGGGCCGATGGGCGATAGCTGGCAGGGACCGGCGGCAAAGGCAATGCCGGGAGGGGGAGGAAGGCGCCACGCTTCGCACCAGCCCCCGCCAAATGGCTCAGGGGTTGGCGGGAGCAGTCGGTGCCGCGCCGCGCTTGGCGCGCCATGCACCGCGCTGCGCCTGGCGTTCCTCGGCCGTCACCTGTCCGTCCTTGTTGGCATCGGCGGCGTCGAAGCGGGCGAGTGCCGCGGTCTGGAACTCGGCCTGGCTGATCGCCTTGTCGCCGTCGGCGTCGGCCTTCATCCAGCCGCCATGACCGCCGCGCATCCCGTGGCCGCCACGCTTGCCATGATGGCCGCGCATGCCGTCGCGCTTGCCTTCGCCGGCTTCGCCCGCGGCAACGCGCTTTTCCTTGCGTTCGGCGCGCTTGGCGGCGCGGTCGGCGCCATGCTGGTCCCATTCGGCCTTGCTGATGCTGCCGTCCGAATTGGCGTCGAGCGATGCGAAACGCTTCGCCTGCATTTCGGCATGCTTCGCGGCGCGGTCGGCGGCGTCGAGCTTGCCGTCCTTGTTGACGTCCATCTTCGCAAACATGTCCGCAGCCTTGGCCTGCGCCTCGGTGCGCGTCTGGGTGGCATTGCGGTCGCCGCCGGGAGCGGCGAGAACGGGCGCGGCGATCAGCGCCGCCCCCAGCGTCAAAAGAGAGATTTTCTTCACGTCATGAACTCCTTCATGGGACCCGTGGAGGGGAGAGGCCCGGTCCCGATGAAGGCGTTCTACGTGCCACTTGTCCCAAGGAATTGCCGGATCGACGAAAAAATGTCGCAACATGTCGCAAAAGCGGCGCGCCGTTCATTTGGCGGCAAGCGGCACCGCCAGCAGATATTGCAACCCCTTGGTAAAGCCGCGCGGCGCGACCGAGACATGATCCTCGTCGTTCAGCACGTCCGAACGGATAGCCAGCCCCGGATAACCGCGCCCTTCCAGCGTCGCGACCAAGGTGCGGCTGTCGCCGACGAGGTCGACCGTCTGGTTGTACCGCGCGTCGCCAGGGCGCATCCCCTCATATTCGCCGGTGTAGACATAGACTTTCGCCGGCAGGTCGCGGTGCGCCGCCGCATAGGTCTTTTCGACCGCGAACATATGTTTTTTATCATACCACAGCGACGGGCTGCCGAGGATATAGCCGTCGAACATTGCGGGGTCGGTGAACAGGATCTGCGTTCCCAGCAATGCGCCGTAGGAATGGCCGAGAAACAGCTTTTGCGCCGGATCGGTACGATAGCGGCCAGCGACGAAGGGCAGGACCCGATCGCGCAGATAGTCTTGATAGGCGGCGCCCTCGCCATGCACCGCGCCGGCCGGGGCGTCGCTCGGCCCGCGCGCGGTCGGCGTATAGTCGCGCCGCCGGCTCTGCACCGGATCGTCGCCCTTCGCGTAGGACAGGCCGACGAGGATGAAATCGCGCAGCTGCGGCCGCTCGACGTTCAGCCGCCGCGCGATCTGGCGAACTAGCGGAAAGGCATAGTCGGCGTCGGTGACATAGAGCACCGGGTAGCGGCGCGCGGGTTCCTTCGCATAGGATGCAGGCAGGCTGACGAAGACCTGATAATCCCGCCCCGAAGCCGGATCGGGAACGTCCCAGACCTCGGTACCGAGCAACGCATAGGGCTCGCCGCCGCCTTGCTGAACGGTCCGGGCGGGTGTCGCCCCCTGGCTCTCCGCTCCCGGCTTGGCATCGCTGCACCCCGGCAGCAGCATGGCCGCGCATATTGCCGCAGCAAGATATCTTCTCGTCATCGCCCCGAACCCCCTCCTGTCGTCGCGAAGCGAGCCATTCGGATTGGAGCGCCCGCTGGCAATGGCGCGGCAGGAACGAACCGCCCGGCCGTTCCCGATGCACGGCAAAGTGATGCAAAATCATCGTCATGTTGCAGCGCCCGATCGCCAGCCCTAGGCTTATTCAAAATCCCCGGGGAGAGAATCGCATGACTGAATACGCGCCCGACCGACGTACAATTCTGGCCGGAATGGGCGGCCTCGCTGCTGTCTCGATGGCTGGTCCGGCGGCCGCTGCGGCAGGCTCCGCCGATACGCGCGTCGACGAACTTCTGTCAGCGCAGTTCGAACAGGGACTGCGCGACGATCCGACACGCGCGACCTCGCTCGGCATCGACACCGGCGCCCGCGCCGCGCTGCGGGCGCAGTTTCCCGACTGGTCGCCCGCAGCGCGCGACGCGCGCACGCGGCGGATCGACAGCGACCTTGCCGCGGTGCGTGCGATCAAGGCCGATACGCTCGGCGCCAGCGCCCGGATCGCACACGACAGCGCCGAATTCGATCTGGTGACGCGGCAGAAGCTCGCGCGCTTCACCTATCACACCGGCGGTTTCGGGCATCGCCCCGGCCCCTATGGCGTGACCCAGCTCGGCGGCTTCTACACCGGCGTCAGCACCTTTCTCGACAGCCAGCATCCGGTCGAGACCAAGGCCGATGCGGATGCCTATATGGCGCGGTTGCAGGCGATCCCGGCGCTGTTCGACGCCGATACGGGCATCGTCGAGGCAAATGCCGCGATGGGCGTCGTCGCCCCGCGCTTCATCCTCGATCAGGCGCTCCAGCAGCTGGCACGGCTTCGCGACGGCGATGTCGCGGGCAAGACGCTCGTCGCCTCGATCGCGAAACGCAGCGCCGCGATCGGACTTGCGGGCTATGGCGAAAGCGCCGCGGCGGTGTTCGAAGGCCCGATCCGCGCCGCGCTGACCCGCCAGATCGACGCGCTAACCGCCCTGCTGCCGCGCGCCGGAACCGACGCGGGCGTGAAGCGCCTGCCCGACGGCGAGGCCTATTATGCCGCAACGCTTGCGCAGCATACGACGACGAGCCTCGGCGCCGCCGAAATCCACCGCATCGGGCGCGAACAGGTCGCCGACCTGACCGCGCGAATGGACGTTTTGCTGAAGGCGCAGGGCTATAAGGATGGCAGCATCCGCGACCGGCTGAACGCACTCGGCAAGGCGGAAGGCCAGCTCTTCGCCAACGACGACGCGGGGCGCGCCGAGATGCTCGCCTATCTCAACGGCCTGCTCGTCACCATTCGCAGCAAATTGCCGCAAATGTTCAGCCGGCTGCCCAAGGCGCCCTATGAAATCCGGCGCGTGCCGCCCGAGATCGAGATCGGCGCGCCCGGCGGGTCGGCGCAGGCGGGAACCCCCGACGGCTCGCGCCCCGGCATCTTCTTCATCAACCTGCGCGATACCGCCGAATGGCCGCGCTATACGCTGCCGACGCTCGCCTGGCACGAGGGCGCGCCGGGGCATTTGTTCGAGGGCGCACTGAAGTTCGAGGACGCCGAGCTGCCGCTTTACCGGCAGGCCGCGTCGGTTACCGCCTATGGCGAAGGCTGGGGCCTCTATGCCGAACAGGTCGCCGACGAGCTGGGCATGTATGCCGACGATCCGCTCGGCAAGATCGGCTACCTCGCCTCCTATGCCTTCCGCGCCTCGCGCCTCGTCGTCGACACGGGCCTCCACGCGATGGGCTGGAGCCGCGAACAGGCGATCGATTATATGGTGGAAAATTCGTCGCAGTCGCCGAGCGCCGCGCGCACCGAGATCGACCGCTATATCGTTTATCCGGGACAGGCCTGTTCGTACAAGGTCGGCCAGATCGCGATCAGCCGCATCCGCGACGAGGTGTCGGGCCGTCCGGGTTACGACGTCAAACGCTTTCACGATGTCGTGCTGGGCGCGGGGCGCATCCCGCTCGCGGTGCTCGAACGCCAGGTTCGCGCGGCGTTTCCGGCGTAGAAACAAGTAAGCCCCGTCGCATTTCTGCGGCGGGGCTCCCTAGACTTCGTCCGAAGACAGAAGTCAAATCCTACTCTTTCTTTCGATCAAGCAGATTAATGAAACGCGGCGGGTACCGAATGGTTCCCGCCGCGCTGCATTTTTTTACGTCACCTTGCGCGCCGCGGCCGAACCCAGGATCAGGAACAGCACGACCAGCGCCAGGCCGACGAAGAACAGGATCTTGGCGATCCCCGCCGCGGCACCCGCGACGCCGCCGAAACCGAGAACGGCGGCCAGCAGCGCGATCACCGCAAAGATCAAAGCCCATTTGAACATCTGACGTCTCCTTGCACTGACACGCGGCACCGGCTTCGAAAGCGCGCGGCTTTCGAGGGGGAAACGGCCTGCGGCCGCGCCTCAAATCATTGATTGTCGATACAAAGCCATAACGATACCGCCGCGCTAAAGTTCCGGGCAGGCGGCAGATAGCCCCTTGCCTATCGCGCCCGCGATGCGTTTATGCACCTATCGTTCGAGGGAGTTTTCATGCCTGTATCATCGCTCAATCGGCTGTTCGCCACCGCGGCCGCCGCGCTATGCCTTTCGTCGGTTGCCCATGGCCAGCCCGCCGGAACGCCCGCGCCCGCCGGCACCGCCTGGCTCAACACGCAGATGGCGGCGCTTGCCGAGCGCAGCGGCGTCGACGGCTGGCGCTCCAGGCCCAGCGGGCTGCGCTGGCGCCGCATCGCCGGCGACGGCAGCGGCGCGCGCCCCGGTCCGACCGACGAGGTCACGGTCCACTATGTCGGCACCTTCACCGACGGGCAGGAATTCGACAGCTCGGTGCGGCGCGGCGAACCTACGACCTTTCCGCTCAACCGCGTGATCGCCGGGTGGCAGGAAGGCGTCGCGCTGATGAGTGTCGGCGACAAGGTCGAACTCGCGATCCCCTGGCAGCTCGCCTACGGCCCCGACGGCAAGGGACCGATCCCGGGCGGCGCAACGCTGCTGTTCACGGTCGAGCTGCTGGGCGTCGAGCCGGCTGGATAAGGGTTCGGGAAAATCCTGGAGCGGGTAGCGGGAATCGAACCCGCCTAGCTAGCTTGGAAGGCTAGAGCATTACCACTATGCTATACCCGCATCTCCAAGGTCGGCGGCGATTGCCAGTTTGATCGCCCCCCGTCAAGCGCGCCATTGAGAACATCATGGCAACATGTTAAAAGTGTGTCGTGCACGACGGCGGAGATCAGGGACCCGATGACGGCGCGGACACCCCCGTCCGCAAGATCATCCATGTCGACATGGATGCCTTTTACGCGTCGGTCGAGCAGCGTGACGATCCCGCGCTGCGCGGCCAGCCTGTCGCAGTCGGCGGATCGTCGCGCCGCGGCGTTGTAGCCGCCGCCAGCTACGAGGCACGCAAGTTCGGGGTGCGATCGGCGATGCCGAGCATCACCGCGAAGCGCCAGTGCCCCGGGCTGATCTTCGTGCCTCCGCGCTTCGAGGTCTATCGCGATATCTCGCACCAGATTCGCGCGATCTTTCGCGACTATGCCGACGAGGTCGAGCCCTTGTCGCTCGACGAGGCCTATCTCGACGTGAGCGCCGACAGGGCCGGCCTCGGCAGCGCGACGGCGACCGCCCGACTGATCCGCCAGCGCATCCGCGCCGAAACGGGCCTCACCGCCTCCGCAGGCGTCTCGTACAACAAATTCATCGCCAAGCTCGCGTCGGACCAGAACAAACCCGACGGCCTGACCGTCATCCCGCCCGGAAAGGGCGCGGCGTTCGTCCAGACATTGTCGATCCGCCGCTTCCACGGCATCGGCCCGGTCACCTCGGCGAAGATGGAAGGGCTCGGCGTCTTTTCGGGCGCCGATCTTGCGGCAAAGGACCCGCTGTGGCTGGCCGAGCATTTCGGCAATAGCGCCGAATGGCTCTATAATCTCGCACGCGGGATCGACCATCGCCGCGTCAAATCGAACCGCCCGCTGAAATCGCTGGGCGGCGAGCGCACCTTCTTCAACGACCTGATCACCGACACCGAAATCCGCGAGGCGCTCGCGCATGTCTGCACCGTCGTGTGGGACCGCGCGGCCAAAAAGGGTGCGCGCGGGCGCACTGTGACGCTCAAGCTGCGCTACGCCGATTTCCGCACGATCACGCGGGCGAAGTCGGTCGCCGCACCGATCCTCGACGGCAATTCGCTGCTCGCCGCCGGCGAAGCGATCCTCGCCCCCCTGCTCCCCACCGAACAGGGCATCCGCCTGCTCGGGGTGACGCTCAGCAAGTTCGAGGGCGAAGAGGATGAGGAAGACGACGGCGCCGCCGCGCCCGCCGACCTGCTCAGCCTTATTTGACGACGGCGGGCGCGAACCGTTTCATCGCCGCCTTCATCTTCGGCGACAACGAAGCCAGACTGCGACGGATCAGCGTCTCGTCGGTCTCCTGGATTTCGTCGCGGAACGGTGCGCCGACACGGTAGAGCGCCCGGTCGGTTCCGGCGAGCTTGAGCCGCATATAGCCGGCGCCATCATAACCCCCGAACTGCATCTGGGTGAATCCGCCTGCGACGGCGCGCGCCTGCGTAATCGGCTGAAGTTCGGCCGCCGGCCCCATCGACCCGCCGGGTCCGTAATAATAGAGCGCTCCCCAGCGCTTTCCGTCGAACACATAGCCATGATGGACGGTCGCGCATTTTTCGGTGTCGTTGGTCCAAAAGCCGGGCGCGATCGGCAGTTTGATCTGTCCTTGCGCCACCACCGGCGCGCTGCTCGCAATGGCTGCGAGCGCCAAGATCCATCCGCGCATCGATACCCCCACCTCTGCCGAAAGTGACGTCATGGTGGCGGAAATGGGCGAAGCGATCAACCCGCGTCGGCGAAAACGCGTTCCTTGGTCGCGGTGAAGCGGATCGCGGGGTGGCGCTGCGTGACATAGCCGACTTCCCACGCATCCTTGGCCATGAACACCGGCGCGCCGTCGCGGTCGGTGGCCGATGCGCCGCGGTGATCGGCCTGAAAGGCTTTCAGCGCCGCGGCATCGTCGCTCGCGATCCAGCGCGCGGTGTCCCACGGCGACTGCTCGAGCTTCGCCTCGACCTTATATTCGGCCTCGAGTCGGCTGATCAGCACCTCCAATTGCAGCTGGCCGACGACGCCGACGATCATGTTCGACCCGATTTCGGGGTAGAAGACCTGGATGATCCCTTCCTCGGCCATGTCGTCGAGCGCCTTGCGAAGCTGCTTCGTCTTGGTCGGGTCGACGAGCGCGACGCGGCGAAGGATTTCGGGCGCGAAGTTCGGCAGGCCGGTGATCGTGATGTCGGTGCGTTCGGAGAGCGTGTCCCCGACCCTCAGCGTGCCATGGTTCGGAATGCCGATGATATCGCCCGGATAGGCCTCCTCGGCCATTTCGCGGTCCTGCGCGAGGAACAGCATCGGACGGCTGATCGCGATCGCCTTGCCCGTCCCGCCCTGCATCAATCGCATCCCGCGCTCGAACTTGCCCGAGCAGAGGCGCATGAAGGCGATGCGGTCGCGGTGCGCGGGATTCATGTTCGCCTGCACCTTGAAGATGAAGCCGGTGACGGCATCGTCGTCGGGCTGCACCGGCGCGGGCTCGGCGGGCTGCGCGCCCGGTCCCGGCGCGTGGCTGGCCAGCGCGTTAAGCAGATCGACGACGCCGAACTCCTTGAGCGCCGATCCGAAATAGACCGGCGTAAGGTCGCCATTGCGATAGGCGGCTGCATCGAAGGGCGCGTAACAGGCCGACGCCAGTTCGGTCTCTTCCTTGAGATGCGCGAGCGCGTCGGCGCTGAGCTGTGCGGCGAGCGCCGCATCGTCGAGGCCCGACACGCCGACACGATCGCCTTCATACATGCGCGAGGCGTCGCCGCCGGGTTTCATGATCGCGGGATCGACGAGGTCGTAAATCCCCTCGAACTGCCCGCCCATGCCCGCGGGCCAGTTCATCGGGCAGACGTCGAGCGCAAGGCGGTCGGCCACCTCGTCGAGCAGTTCGAACGGCGGCAGCCCCTCACGGTCGACCTTGTTGACGAAGGTGATGATCGGCACCGAACGCAGGCGGCAGACCTCGAACAGCTTGAGCGTCTGCGGTTCGATGCCCTTCGCGGCGTCGATCACCATCACCGCGCTGTCGACGGCGGTCAGCGTGCGATAGGTATCCTCGCTGAAATCCTCGTGCCCCGGCGTGTCGAGCAGGTTGAAGACGAGGCCGTCATGCTCGAACGTCATGACCGACGAGGTGACCGAAATGCCACGCTGCTGCTCGATCTTCATCCAGTCGGAGCGCGCGCGTCGCGCTTGTCCGCGTGCCTTGACCTCGCCCGCCATATGGATGGCGCCGCCCGCGACGAGCAATTTCTCGGTCAGCGTCGTCTTGCCCGCGTCAGGGTGCGAGATGATGGCGAAGGTACGGCGGTCGGGATGCTTCTGGGACATGGCGCGGGCGCCTAGCAGGTGGGGCGCATTGTGGAAAGAGGCTGGCATCGGACGCTTGGCCGGCGCATGGTCGCGCGATGCGAACGCTCCTTCTTGCCGCTGCGCTGGTCGCGGCCCCGGCCGCCGCGCAGGATTCACCCTTCGTCGGCGAATATAGCCTTGCCGAAGGCCCCGATGTCGGTGGCGGCCTGCTCATCCGCAACGACGGCCGGTTCCAATATGTACTCGCCGCGGGCGCGCTCGACGAACGCGCCGAGGGACGGTGGGAGATGCGCGGCGACACCATCTGCCTGACCACCGACCCAAAACCGGTGCCGCCCGCGATGAAAAAGGGCCCGCCGATCGAGGTCGACGGCGCCGTGCCCACGCTGCTTGTCACATGGCCGAACGGCCGGGGAATTGCCGGCGTGGACTTTGTGATCGGGTTCGACCGCGGCGATCCGGTCGAGGATTATACGCAGGACTATGGCTGGACGATGCCCGAAGACGACCGGCGCATCCCGCGCTGGGTCGAAGTGCGCGAACCGATCTACGGGATCACCGCTCCGCGCTACGAGCTGACCGAAGCCGACGGCGGCAAGCTGCGCGTGATCATCGAACCCAACGATATCGGTGTGGTCGATTTCGAGGGGGCCTGCGCCGAGAAGACCGAACGCGGACTGACGCTGCACCGCGCCGAAGGGCAGATACGGTTCGTGCGACTGGGTGACGACTGATCTGCGCTGGGCTTCGCAGCGGATTAGTCGACGACGACGTCCAAAAGCGACCGGAATCTGCCCCATCCATCATCGTCACCCCGAACTTGATCCGGGGTCCACGCCTTCAGCGCCGCGATGGATCCCGGATCAAGTCCGGGATGACGAATATTGGGAGTGGCAGCTAGCCACCCCAAAACAGCCGCCGCCCTACCCCGCCGGCAATCGCAGCCGCACCAGCAACCCGCCCAGATCCTCGCTCTCCTCGAGCGCGATGCTCCCGCCGTAAATCTCCGCAACATCGCGGACGATCGCGAGGCCGAGCCCGGTTCCCGGCTTGCCGCTGTCGAGCCGGACGCCGCGATCGAAAATGCGGACGCGATCGACCGGCGAAATGCCGGCGCCATCGTCCTCGATAAGGATTTCCGCCATGCCCGCCTCGTGCCCGATCGTCACGAAGACACTGCCTCCGCCATATTTGGCGGCATTTTCAAGCAGGTTTCCAACCAGTTCGTCGAGATCCTGCCGCTCGACCCGGGCGACCAGCTGCCGGTCGCCCTCGGCGTCGAGCCGGACGCCCGGATAAAGCGCGGCGACGGCGCGCGACACGCTTTCGACGCTGTCCCAGACGACCGCGCGGGCCTGCGCCGCTCCGCGGCGGCCGACGGCGCGCGCGCGCGCGAGGTGATGATCGACCTGCCGCTGCATCGTCGCCGCTTCGCGCCGAACCGTTTCGGCCAGGTCGGAATCCGAACTGGTGGCGCTGTTGACGAGAACGGTGAGCGGGGTTTTCAGCGCGTGGGCCAGATTGCCGGCATGGAGCCGCGCCTCTTCGGCCTGCTTTTCATTATGCGCGAGGAGCGCATTGAGTTCGTCGACCATCGGCTGCACTTCGAGCGGCAGCGGTGCATCGACGCGGCGATTCTGCCCACCGCGCATTGCCGCGATCGCGCGGCGGATATGCCGCAGCGGCCAGAGACCGTAAAAGGTCTGGAGCGCGGCAAGGATGATGAGGCCGAGGCCAAGCAGCGCAAGGCTGGGGATCAGCGTCGAACGCACCGCGCCGACCTGGACGTCGAGCGCCTCGCGCGATTGCGCGATCTGATAGCGCCAGTTGGTCTTGCTGCCCGGCAGGATGACGTTGCGTTCGAGTACGCGCAGTTCCTCGTCGGGAAACTGGGTGCTGTCATAGGTGTGGATCTGGTTGTCGATATGCGGCGCGGGCGCCTTCAGCGTGCGCTCCCACAGCGAGCGCGAGCGATAGGGCTCCTGATTCCCGCCGCTGATCTGCCAATAGAGGCCGCTATAGGGTTCGAGGAAGCGCTGGTCGCCGAGCGGTTCGATCAGCCGCACCTCGCCGTCGGGGCCGATTTCGGACGAGCGGATCATCGCGATCAGCACATATTCGAGGCTCGAATCGAAGTTGCGCGTAATCGCACCGGTCAACACCCGGTCGAGCGCGAAGCCGCCGCCGATCAGCAGCACCGAAATCCACAGCGCCGCGATCGCGATCATGCGCCGCGCGAGCGAACCGGTGATGCGGCTGGTCAGCGCCGCCGGTTTTTCCGCCGCGTCCGGGTCTGTAGCGACCGCCGGGGCGACGTCGGCTTCGGCCATCTTATCCCTGCGGATCGTCGAGCTGGTAGCCGAGCCCGCGGATCGTCGTGATGATGTCGGCGCCGAGCTTCTTGCGGATGCGCGTCACGAAGACTTCGATCGTGTTCGAATCGCGGTCGAAATCCTGATCATAGATATGTTCGATCAATTCGGTCCGCGACACGACCTTGCCCTTGTGATGGAGCAGGTAGGACAGCAGCTTATATTCCTGCGCGGTCAGCTTCACCGGCGCACCGCCCAGCGTGACCCGGCCCGAGCGCGTGTCGAGCCGGACGTCGCCCGCGATCAGCTCGCTCGACGCGTTGCCCGCGGCGCGGCGAATGAGTGCGCGCAGCCGTGCGATCAGCTCTTCGGTCTGGAACGGCTTGGCGAGATAATCGTCGGCGCCGGCGTCGAGCCCGGCGACCTTGTCGGACCAGCTGTCGCGCGCGGTCAGCACGAGCACCGGGAAATTGCGCTTTTCGCGGCGCCAGCGATCGAGCACGGTCAGCCCGTCGATTTCGGGCAGGCCGAGATCGAGGATCGCGGCATCGTAATTTTCGGTCGACCCGAGGAAGTGGCCGTCCTCGCCATCGGTCGCGAGATCGACGGCATAGCCGGCGCCCTCAAGCGTTGCCTTGAGCTGCGGTCCCAGCGTGGGTTCGTCTTCGACAATCAAAATCCGCATTCAGGCGCCTTTCCGTTGCGCGCCGGGCAGCCCGGCCGCATGTTTCGACTGTGTATCAAGTCCGGACGATCATCGCAAAATCTCGTTGCGATGAGCCGCCGGCGAAAATTAGGTCAGGGTTTGCGGCCGACGATCCGGCCGGTGCGCGCATCGACATAGACGACGACCACCTGGCTGCCATCCATGAATTTGAGCGCATAGATCATCCGCCCGGCGTCGAACTGCGGTCCGCCGAGATAGGTCATGCTACTGTAAGGCGCGCGCGATTTCACGTCGGCGATCAGCTTGTTGAGCGGGATCACCTGCCCCTGCGCGGCCGCTTCGCGCAGATTGTCCTGGTCGCGGTCGCCGCGCGCAGCCGCGGGCATGCCGGCGGAAAGCAGCGCCGCAGAGATGAGGGAAAGGGTCAGCGTTCGGATCATGGCCGTTTCTTTAATGCGAAGGCATTGAATAGGCGATGAATGGCCGGGTCATCCCCGGTTCTGGTTCGAGACATGGCCAGAAAAGCCATGGTGGGCGCGACAGGGATTGAACCTGTGACCCCACCCGTGTGAAGGGTGTGCTCTACCGCTGAGCTACGCGCCCGTCCGGTGCAGGCCATGGGGCCGACGTCCGAAAGCCGGACGTCCATAGTCGCTGCGACGGTGATTGCAACGGGCATTTGTTCAATCTTCACGCAAATCGCCCAGCAAATGCAAATCGGGCCGCAGCTTGCGCCACGGCCCGAGATGTTTTTACCAAAAGGCTGCGGCCAACTTAGTTGACGGCGTCCTTGAGGGCCTTGCCGGCCTTGAACTTCGGCTGGTTCGACGCCGCGATGGTCATCGTTTCGCCGGTGCGCGGGTTGCGACCGGTCGATGCCTTGCGCTTGCTGACCGCGAAGGTGCCGAAGCCGACGAGACGGACTTCGCCGCCCTTCTTGAGCGAACCGGTGATCGCGTCGAACACGGCCTCGACGGCCTTGCTCGCGTCACCCTTGGTCAGGCCGCTCGAGTCAGCGACGGCGGCGATCAGGTCTTGTTTGTTCATGCCTAAGGAACCCCTGCAATATGGTTGGTTTAAGTGATTCTCATGGCCCGAAGCCATGGCGCGTCACTAACGATGTTTAACCCCGGCTTGTCAAAGCAAAAAAGGGCGAAAAACGCCCCAAAACGTCGATTTTGCGACGAATTTGGGGCGAATTGCCGTCAAGCCGTCCCGACTCAGTGTCGAATCGTCGTCTCGGGATCGCTTCCGGGCGCGATCGGCGGCGAGGCGGCGAGTTCGTCGGCCTCGGTCCATTCGATCGGAACGACCGGCGATACCAGCGCTTCGGCCAGCACCTGGTCGACATGGCTGACCGGGATGATCTTCAGCCCGCTCGTGATATTCGCCGGGATTTCAACGAGGTCCTTCTCATTTTCCTCGGGGATCAGCACGGTCTTGATGCCGCCGCGCAGCGCCGCGAGCAGCTTTTCCTTGAGGCCCCCGATCGCGAGCACACGGCCGCGCAGCGTCACTTCGCCGGTCATCGCGACATCGCGGCGCACCGCAATGCCGGTCAGCGTCGAAATCATCGCAGTCACCATGCCGACGCCGGCCGACGGGCCGTCCTTCGGCACCGCGCCTTCGGGCAAGTGGATATGGATGTCCTTGCGCGCGAACAGGCTGGGCTTGATGCCATAAGCGGGCGCGCGCGCCTTCACGAACGACAGCGCGGCCTGCACCGATTCGGTCATCACTTCGCCGAGCTTGCCGGTGGTGCGCACCTGCCCCTTGCCCGATGCCGTCACAGCCTCGATCGTCAGCAGCTCGCCGCCGACTTCGGTCCAGGCGAGGCCCGTTACCGCACCGACCTGGTCTTCCAGATCGCCCATGCCGTGGCGGAATTTCCGCACGCCCGCGAATTCGGACAGATTGTCGGGGGTCACGGTGACGCTGGTCGCCTTGCCCTCGAGAATGCGGCGCAGCGCCTTGCGCGCCAGACGCGCAATCTCGCGCTCGAGCGTACGAACGCCGGCCTCGCGCGTGTAATAGCGGATGAGGTCGCGCAGCCCCTCTTCGGTCAGCTCGAATTCGCCGGCCTTCAGCCCGTGCGCCTCGACCTGCTTCGCGATCAGGTGCAGCTTCGCGATCTCGACCTTCTCGTCCTCGGTGTAACCTTCGAGCCGGATGATCTCCATGCGGTCGAGCAACGGCTGCGGCAGGTTCAGCGAGTTTGCGGTCGTCACGAACATCACGTCCGACAGGTCGACGTCGACCTCCAGATAATGGTCCTGGAACTTGCCATTCTGTTCGGGGTCGAGCACCTCGAGCAGCGCCGAAGCCGGATCGCCGCGGAAATCCTGGCCGAGCTTGTCGATCTCGTCGAGCAGGAACAGCGGGTTCATCGTGCCGGCCTTCTTGAGGTTCGTCACGATCTTGCCCGGCAGCGAGCCGATATAGGTGCGGCGGTGGCCGCGGATTTCGGCCTCGTCGCGCACACCGCCGAGCGACTGGCGCACGAATTCGCGGCCCGTCGCCTTCGCGATCGAGCGGCCGAGCGAGGTCTTGCCGACGCCCGGAGGACCGACGAGGCAGAGGATCGGGCCCTTCAGCTTGTTGGTACGCGCCTGTACCGCCAGATATTCGACGATCCGGTCCTTGACCTTTTCAAGCGCATAATGGTCGTCGTCGAGGACCGCCTGCGCCTTGGCGATGTCTTTCTTGAGCTTCGACTTCTTGCCCCACGGCAGGCCGATCAGCGTGTCGAGATAGTTGCGCACGACGGTCGCCTCGGCCGACATCGGCGCCATCGCGCGGAGCTTCTTGAGCTCGGCGCTCGCCTTGGCCTTGGCTTCCTTCGACATTTTGAGGCTGTCGATCTTGAGCTGGAGTTCGGCAAGGTCGTCGCCGCCCTCGCCATTGTCGTTGCCGAGCTCGCGCTGGATCGCCTTCAATTGCTCGTTCAGATAATATTCGCGCTGGCTCTTTTCCATCTGGCGCTTCACGCGGCCGCGGATCTTCTTTTCGACCTGCAGCACGCCAAGCTCGCCCTCCATGAAGGCGAAGACCATTTCGAGCCGCTTCGACGGCGCATCCTCGACGAGCAAGGCCTGCTTGTCGGACACCTTGATGTTGAGATTGCCCGCAACCGAATCGGCAAGACGCGACGCGTCTTCGATCTGCGACAATTGCACCGCGGTTTCGGCGGGCATCTTCTTGTTGAGCTTGGCGTAATTTTCGAACTGGTCGACGACCGAGCGCATCAGCGCCGCGGTATCGACGCTGTCGTCGACCGTGTCGCCGATCGGCTTGACACTCGCCATCACGGCCTTGTCTTCATTGGTGAGCGACAGCAGCTTCGCGCGCTCCTTGCCCTCGACGAGCACGCGGACGGTGCCGTCAGGCAGCTTCAACAGTTGCAGCACGGTGGCGATCACGCCCACGTCATAGAGATCGTCGCGCTGCGGATCGTCTTCGCCCGGATCGAGCTGCGCGACGAGGAAGATTTCCTTGTCGCTTTCCATCGCGGTTTCGAGCGCTGCGACCGAGCGGTCGCGGCCGACGAACAGCGGCACGATCATGTGCGGGAAAACGACGATGTCACGCAGCGGAAGAAGGGGATAAGATTGCGTCATTACGGCTCCTGGACGGGCGCCGCGACCGGACACACCGCCCTTCTCATAGGTGGTTCTTCGCTAATATGGCGTAACTTCGCACGCATTCAATGTCGCGGCGCTGAACAGCGCGGGCCCAGAGGGTTTGGGCGCCGGATCAAAACGGCAGCTTGAAGCCCGGGGGGAGCGGCAGGCCGCTCGTCATCTTGCCCATTTCCTCGTTGCTCGCCTGATCGGCCTTTTCGCGCGCGTCGTTGAACGCGGCGGCGAGCAAGTCTTCGAGCATCTGCTTGTCGGCGGGGACGATCAGGCTGTCGTCGATGTGGATCGCCTTGATCCGGCCCTTGGCGGTTGCGGTGATCTTCACCAGACCGCCGCCGGACACGCCCTCGACCTCGACGCTGTCGAGCTTCGCCTGCGCCTCCTGCATCTGGGCCTGAACGGTGGCGGCGGCTTCCTGTGCTGCCTTCATCATTTCTTCGATCGATTTCATGGGTTCGACCTATGGCGACTGTCGTCGTCTTCGACAAGCCTCGCGTCGGGAAAAGCCGCCAGAGCGGCCTTTACAACCGGCAATTCGCGGATGCGCGCGTCATTGTCGTCGAGTTTCGCCTGACGCACCTGACCGAGGCTGGGTCGCGCCTCGCCCTCACCGGCGCGAACCTGCCAGCGGCTGCCGGTCTGCGTCAGCAGCGCCTCGCCGAGCCGCCGCGCAAAATCGCCGTCGAGCGCCGGGACCGGCATATAGACCAGCAGCCCCGGCTCGAGCTCGATCAATTTGAGATCATCATAAACTTGCCGCGCAAGCTGATGATTACCCGAGGTTTCGAGAAGCTGGTGAATCTGCGCGATCGTCAGCGCCGACGCTGGCACCTCGGCAGCCGGTGCCTCCGAAGCGACTTCGGGCGACGCCGCCATCGCCATGTCGCCCTGCACCGCCGGCGCGGCGGGCGTCGCGAGCGGCATCGTCGGCACGCCGCCCTTTTCGAGCAGCTTCGCCAGCTCGCCTGGATCGGGCATCGATGCGGCATAAATCACGCGCAGCAGCAGCATTTCGAGATGTTCGAGCGGATTGTTCGCACGAAGCACCTCGTCATGCCCCTTGAGGAGCAGCTGCCAAAGCCGGTTGAGCGGCGCGAAACCGAGCTTTTTTGCCCAGTCGCCGATGCGTTCGCGGTCCGCCTCCGCCAGCGCGGGATCGTCGTGACGCGACACTTTCGCGAGCGTGATCGCGTGGGTCAGGTCCATCAGCCCGCGCACCATCGCGACGGGTTCGATGCCGAGCGCATATTGCGCGCGAGCAAGGTCGATCGCGCCGCCCGCGTCGCCGTCGAGGATCGTCGCCATCAACTGCGCGATCGACGTGCGATCGGACAGGCCGAGCATCGTCCGCACCTGATCGGCGCCGATCTTGCCGCCGCTGCCCGCTCCGCCCGATTCCAGGTCGGCGTGCGCAATCGCCTGATCGAGGATCGACAGGCCGTCGCGCACCGACCCTTCGGCGGCGTTGGCGATCAGCCAGATCGCGGGCGCTTCGGCCTCCACACCTTCCTTTTGCAGGATCGCGCTGAAATGCGCGAAGAGCATGTCGGGGGTGATGCGGCGCAGGTCGAAGCGTTGGCAGCGCGACAGCACCGTCACCGGCACCTTGTTGACCTCGGTGGTTGCGAACAGGAATTTGACGTGCGGCGGCGGCTCTTCGAGCGTTTTCAGAAGCGCATTGAAGGCGTTACGCGACAACATATGCACTTCGTCGATGATGTAGATCTTGTAGCGCGCCGACACGGCAGCGTAGCGCACCGCCTCGATAATCTCGCGCACATCGTCGACGCCGGTGTTCGACGCGGCGTCCATTTCGATCACGTCGATATGGCGCCCCTCGGTGATCGCGCGGCACGGTTCGCACACGCCGCACGGGTCGATCGTCGGCCCGCCCTGCCCGTCGGGGCCGATGCAGTTCAATGCCTTCGCGATCAGGCGCGCGGTCGACGTCTTGCCGACCCCGCGCACCCCGGTCATCAGGAACGCATGCGCCAGCCGGTCGCGCGCGATCGCATTGCCCAGCGTCTTCACCATCGCATCCTGCCCGATCAGTTCGGCGAAGGTTTGCGGGCGGTATTTGCGGGCGAGGACGCGGTAGGGTCCGGAGGAGGCCGAAGGCGCGGGCGTCTCCGGCAAATCCATGCCCAGCATCGTCGGTTCGTCGTCGGCGGAATCGCTCATGGACTTGTCTTAGGGGGCGGCAGCACGCTTGTCGAAGGGGAATGCGGGGCGAGCCAATCCAATAACCCGTCACCCCCGACTTGATCGGGGTGACGGACAAAATAACCGGCGCTGTAGTGAGGGTGGGAGCCGGAACGACCCGCAGCGAATTCGTTGCGGCTGCTTCCTTCCGGACCTGACCGGGTTGGCGAAGACTGCGTCCGCCCGACTCCCGCGGCGCATATGGCGGCGCGCGGGCCGAAATGCAAGCTGCCTGCTCAGTCGAGCAAGTCGGCGACGGTTATCCGCGTGGCTTCGGCGATAATCGCGCTGGCGGCATCGCCCTTGACCGCCGGGCGGTCGAGATAGATGGCGATCACATATTTCCCGCCGCCCGGCGTCTCGACGAAGGCGACGTCATTATAGGCGTTGCCGCACGAACCGGTCTTGTCGCCGGCAATCCAGCCCTGCGGCAAGCCAGCGCGGATACGTTTGAGGCCGGTTTCGCTTTCGATCATCCAGCCGCGCAACTGCTTTCGATAATCGGGTGTGAGACGCCCCCCGAAGACATAGGATGCGGCGCTCGTCGCCATGGCGATCGGGCTGGTCGTGTCGCGCTCGTCGCCCAGCGCATTTTCGTTGAGTTCGGGCTCGTTCCGGTCGAGCCGCGTCACCTCGTCGCCCGCGCGGCGAACGGCGGCGGTGAAAGCCGCCGGGCCGCCGATCTGCGTCAGGATCAGGTTTGCCGCGGTGTTGTCGCTCAGCACGACGGCATCGCGCGCCGCGAATCCCAGCCGCTGCGTGCCCTTGCCGTCCGCCCCCACCAGCTTTTCGGTGCCGGGCGAATAGGACACGAGGTCGGCGCGCGTGAACGCGAGCGGCGTGCGGAGCGACACGCCTTTCGCCGCGCGTTCGAGCACCTGCCCCGCGAGCAGCAGCTTGAAGGTCGAGCACATGGCAAAGCGTTCATGGCCGCGATCGGCGGAAAGCAGCTTTCCCCGCGCGTCGACGACCGCGATGCCGAGCCGTCCGCCGCTCCGCGTTTCGAGTTCGCGGATCGCCTTGGCGCCGATGACCGAATCGCCCAGCGGCTCGCCCGGTGCAGCGGCACAACCCGCAAGCACGGCCAGCGCGATCCCGGCGAACATCGTCCGCATCAGCGCGGCCCCTGCATATTGCGGCTTTCGGCGGGGATATGCACGGTCAGTCCGTCGAGATCGGGCGTCAGCAAGACCTGGCACGACAGGCGGCTGGTCCGGCGCACCCCGGCGGCGAGGTCGAGCATATCTTCCTCCATCTCGCTCGCGGGCGGCAGGCGGTCGAAATCCTCTTTCGCGACGATGACGTGGCAGGTCGAACAGGCCATCTGCCCTTCGCACGTGCCTTCGAGCGGCATCAGATACGCCTGCGCGACATCGAGCAGGATCGATCCCGGCTCGGCTTCGGCCTCGGTGCGCTCCTTGCCGTCGGCATGGATGAAGGTGACGCGCATCAATTGACCCCCTGCAGCCGCGCAGCGTCGCGGATCGCCGCGAGGCCATCGCGCAATTGCTGTTCGCTGGTGTAGCGCCCCCAGCCGAGGCGGATCGAGGCGCGCGCGTCGGTCTCGCTGACGCCCATCGCGCGCAGCACATGGCTGACCTTGCCCGACCCGCTGCCACATGCGCTGCCGAGCGAGAAAGCGATATCGCGTGCATCGGACATCAGGCGAAGGCCGTTCACCCCCTCGCGCCGGACGTTGAGATTGCCATGATAGCGCGGGTTCGCCGCGCCATTGACCGTCCATTCGGGGAGTAGATCGGTCGCGAGCGACCAGAGGCGTTCGACATGTTCGGCGTCGGCCTCGAAGCGTTCGGCCGCGAGCACCGCCGCCGCGCCGAAGCCCGCGCAGAGCGCCGGCGAGACCGTGCCCGAGCGCATCCCCTGTTCCTGTGCGCCGCCGAACATCAGCGGCGGCAGGTCGACGCCGTCGCGGACCCATAGCGCCCCGATGCCTTTCGGCCCGTGGATCTTGTGCGCCGAGATGGCGATCAGGTCGGCGCTGTCGGGGATGGCGACGCGGCCATATCCCTGCACCGCGTCGCAGAGCAGCAGGCTGTTCTTTCGGTGCGCGGCGGCGGCGAAGTCCGCGACCGGCTGGATCGTCCCGACCTCGTTGTTCACGAGCATCGTCGCGACGATCCCGCCCTCGGGAAGCAGCGCGTCGTCGGGCGGCAGCGCCAGCCCCTCGCTATCGACGGGCAGGATGGCGGCGTTCAGCCGTTCGAGGCATTTCAGCGAGGCGGCATGTTCGATGCTGAGCCCGGCGACGCCGCCCGGCATCGCCTCCGCCCCGCGCAAAAGCGCCCAGTTGAGCGCCTCGGTCGCCCCCGAGGTGAAGAAGAGCCGCCCGCCCTTCGGCAGCAGCGCCGCGACCTGATCGCGCGCGACCTCGACCGCGGCGGCGGCGGCGCGCCCCGCCTTGTGCGTACTCGACGGGTTCGCGAACCCGTCCCCCTCCCCGGCGCCCTCCAGCCAGCGCAGCATCGCATCGCGCGCTTCGGGAGCGAGCGGCGTAGAGGCTTGATAGTCGAGGTAAATCATCGGGTGAGAGAGTCCTTATTGCGAACGATTCGCAAAAGTTGCAAGTTGCGACCTTTTTTCTATATAGGCGCCAACTTCGCTCCGCCACCCCGCCGCTCCGGCGAATCACTGGCAGGCTCACGAAACATGGAAGGTGCCTTGATGCCCGACGTTATTTTCCCCGGCCCAGAGGGCCGCATCGAAGGCCGTTTCTCGCCCCCGCCCCGCCCGCGCGCACCCGTCGCGCTGATCCTGCACCCGCACCCGCAGGGCGGCGGCACGATGAACGACCGCATCACGCAGGCGATGTACAAGAGCTTCGTCGCACGCGGTTTCGCCGTGCTGCGCTTCAACTTCCGCGGCGTCGGCCGCAGCCAGGGCACGTTCGACAATGGCATCGGCGAGCTCAGCGATGCCGCATCGGCGCTCGACTGGGTGCAGTCTATCCACCCCGAGGCGCAGACGACGTGGATCGCGGGTTTCAGCTTTGGCGCGTGGATCGGCATGCAGCTTTTGATGCGCCGGCCCGAAATCCGCGGCTTCCTGTCGGTCGCACCGCCGGCGAACATGTACGACTTCAGCTTCCTCGCGCCCTGCCCCTCGTCGGGCATCATCGTCGCGGGCGGGCAGGACGAGATCGTGCCGCCGAGCGCGGTGCAGAAGCTGGTCGACAAGCTGCGCACGCAAAAGGGCATCACCATCCATCACGACGAGATCCCGCGCGCGAACCATTTCTTCGAGCATGAGCTCGACCAGCTGATGAAGTCGCTCGACAACTATCTGGATATGCGGCTCGCGCCCGATTCGCCGATCCGCTGAGAAAATGCTCCTCCCTGTCGCGGCGCGACGGGGAGGATTATTTCACCGGCACCAGCCAGATCGCGACATTTGCGAACATGACGAGCGCTGCGACGAACATCAGCAGCGCGCGGCGGCGATCGCCCTTGCGAAAAACGATGGCGCCGCCGCCGGTCAAAAGCACGCCGGTCAGCATCAGGATGGAGATGATCGTGTCGGACATGAGCCGGTTTTATCGGCACCGTCACAAATTTGCCACCTCGCTTATGGCCAATCCGTGCGGCTTCGCCTAAAGGCCGCTCATCGATTCCCTTGACCCCTGCGGGAGCCGCATCATGCGCATCGCCATCGCCTCCGACCACGCCGCTTACGAGCTGAAAGCCGTGCTTGCCGACTGGCTGCGCGAACAGGGGCATGAGGTCGAAGACCTTGGCACCAACGGCCCCGAAAGCGTCGATTATCCCGACTATGGTTATCGGCTTGGCGAAGCGATCGCCGAAGGCCGCGCGGAACGCGGCGTTGCCCTCTGCGGATCGGGCATCGGCATTTCGATCTCGGTCAACCGCAACCCCGCCGCGCGCTGTGCACTCGTGTCCGAGCCGCTGTCGGCGAAGC
Organism: Sphingopyxis sp.; assembly: GCF_035944815.1. Taxonomy (GTDB): domain Bacteria; phylum Pseudomonadota; class Alphaproteobacteria; order Sphingomonadales; family Sphingomonadaceae; genus Sphingopyxis. Next base: position 425,022 of record NZ_DASZAU010000004.1, on the reverse strand, counting down.
TGGCACGCGAACATAATGACGCGAACGTTGTCGCGATGGGCGCGCGCCTGACCGGCATCGACATGGCCAAGGCCTGTCTCGACGCCTTCCTGACCACCGATTTCGCCGGCGACCGCCACGCGCGCCGCGTCGACAAGCTTTCCAATCCCCCCGTCAACTTGGCCCAACTGGAGACCAGCCGATGACCACAGAAACGCTCGACAAGCCCATCAAATCGGCCGGCTATTTCACCGACGGCGTCGACAAGGTCGACCCGGCCGTCGCGGCGGCGATGAAGCATGAACTCGACCGCGAACAGCATCAGATCGAACTGATCGCGTCGGAGAATATCGTCTCGAAGGCGGTGCTCGAAGCGCAGGGCAGCGTGTTCACCAACAAATATGCCGAAGGTTATCCCGGCCGCCGCTATTATCAGGGCTGCGGCCCGTCGGACGAGGTCGAGCAGCTCGCGATCGACCGCGCCAAGCAGCTGTTCGACGCCGGTTTCGTCAACGTCCAGCCGCATTCGGGCGCGCAGGCCAATGGTGCGGTGATGCTCGCGCTGACCAAGCCCGGCGCGACGATCATGGGCATGAGCCTCGACGCCGGCGGTCACCTGACGCACGGCGCGCCGCCTGCCATGTCGGGCAAATGGTATAATGCCGTGCAATATGGCGTGCGCCCCGACGATCATCTGGTCGATTTCGACCAGGTCGCAGCGCTCGCCAGGGAACATCGCCCGTCGCTGATCATCGCGGGTGGCTCGGCCTATCCGCGTACGCTCGACTTCGCACGCTTCCGCGCGATCGCCGACGACGTCGGCGCGCTGCTGATGGTCGACATGGCCCATTTCGCGGGCCTCGTTGCCGGCGGCGCACACCCGTCGCCGATGGAGCATGCGCATGTCGTCACCACGACGACGCACAAGACGCTGCGCGGCCCGCGCGGCGGCATGATCCTGACCAATGACGAAGCGATCGCGAAGCGCATCAATTCGGCGGTCTTCCCGGGGCTTCAGGGCGGTCCACTGATGCACGTCATCGCCGCGAAAGCCGTGGCGTTCGGCGAGGCGCTGCGGCCCGAGTTCAAGGACTATGCCAAGGCGACGATCGCCAACGCGCAGGCGCTCGCGAACCGGCTTAAGGCACGCGGCGCCGATGTCGTCGCGGGCGGCACCGACACGCACCTCGCGCTGATCGACCTGCGTCCGCTCGGCGTCACCGGACGCGACGCCGACGAGGCGCTCGAACGCAGCGCGATCACCTGCAACAAGAACGGCATCCCCTTCGACCCGCTGCCGCCGGTCAAGACCAGCGGCATCCGCGTCGGATCGCCCGCGGGCACGACGCGCGGCTTCGGTATCGCCGAATTCGAGGAGATCGGCGACATGGTCGCCGACGTGCTCGAGGCGCTGCGCGACAAGGGCGAGCATGGCGACGCCGATGTCGAAGCGAATGTCCGGGGCCGCGTCCGCGCGCTGTGCGAACGCTTCCCCATCTATCAGGGATAAGGCAATGGCGCGGCAGCACCCCGAGGAACCGACGCTGGTCGAAGTCACGATCGAAGAGATCAAGGCGATGGGCAAGCAGGGGCTGGCCCATCCCTCGACCCGGCCGGTGCTGATCGGCGGCGGCGTAGGCGCGGTAATCGGCGGGCTGCTCGACGCGATCAGCTGGCCGGTCGGCCTGTTCGGCGGCGCGCTGATCGCGCTCCTCATGCGGGTGAAACGCTGACCCATGCGCTGCCCCTATTGCGGACATGAAGACAGCCAGGTGAAGGACAGCCGTCCGACCGAGGACGGTGCAGCCATTCGCCGCCGTCGCCAGTGCGAAGATTGCGGCGCGCGTTTTACGACCTTCGAGCGTATCCAGCTTCGCGAGGTCGCGGTGCTCAAGGCCGACGGCGGCCGCGAACCCTTCGACCGCGAAAAACTGATGCGCAGCGTCCAGATCGCATGCCGCAAGCGACCGATCGACGGCGCGCGCATCGAGCGACTCGTATCGGGTATCCAGCGCCAGCTCGAAACCTCGGGCGAAAGCGAGGTCCAGGCACAACAAATCGGCGCGATGGTGATGGAAGCCCTCAAGGGCTTCGACAATGTCGCCTATATCCGCTTCGCCAGCGTCTATCGCGACTTTACCGAAGCCAAGGATTTCGAAGAGTTCGCAAGCCAGGTCGGCGATCTCGGCAACAGCTAGGACGCGCCGGCCCGCCTCGCGATTCCATCATGACCCATATTGCATTGGGCAGGACCTGAATTATGACGGGCGCCCAAACCTCGGACCGCGGGAGTTTTCCATGATCGTACATCTGGTTGCGCTGATGATTTCGGCAAGCACGCCCCCCGCCGGGCAGACCGAAACGGCCGAAACGCCGCCCGCGCCGAAGGAAAAGCTGATCTGCAGCCGGTCCGTCGTGACCGGTTCGCCTGCACGGTCGAAGCGCGTCTGCCAGACCAAGGCGCAACGGGACGCCGAAATCGAGGCGGCGCGCAAAGACTATGAGCGAACCCGCGCGCCCCAGACACGTAATTCGCATTAATTCAGACGAGCAATTCGCCGCGCCCGGTACCAGCCCCTATGCAACAACCCGTCATCGTCCTCGTCCGCCCGCAACTTGGCGAAAATATCGGCAAGGCGGCGCGCGCCATGCTCAATTTCGGGCTGACCGAACTGCGCCTTGTCGCTCCGCGCGACGGCTGGCCCAATCCTGACGCGGGTCCGGCGGCGTCGGGCGCCGATGTCGTGCTGGCGGACGCGCGCGTGTTCGACACGCTGGCCGATGCTGTCGCCGATTGTACGACCATCTATGCGACCACGGTGCGCAAACGCGGCGTGACGAAGCCGGTGCTTACCCCCGAAGCGGCGGCGCGCGAAGTGCATGCCAGCGCCGGACGCTCGGCCTATGTCTTCGGTCCCGAACGCTCGGGTCTCGAAACCGACGATGTAACGCTGGCGCACAAGATCGTGACGGTTCCGATCAACCCCGAATTCGCTTCGCTCAACCTCGCGCAGGCGGTGATCCTGCTTGCCTATGAATGGTCGAAGCACGTCCCGAGCGGGGTCGAGGGGGGCATCGCACTCGCGAGCCCGCCCGAAGTGCCGCTCGATCCGCCGGCACCGCATGGCGAGCTGGAGGAATTTATCCAGCATCTGGTCCGCGACCTCGACGCCAGCGGCTATTTCTTTCCGCCCGAGCGCAAGGAGATGACGCTGCGTACGCTGCGTACCGCGCTCACCAAGACCGGATGGTCGTATAACGACATCCGGATGATGCACGGCATCGTCACGTCGCTCGGCCGCACGCCAAGGGCACGATGATCCGGTCGAAAGCCCCGCCGACGGACTGCGACTATCGGTTTTCGGCGCGCAGGCTGTCCCAACGGACGGTTTCATACGCGATCGATTGCTCGACCAGTTCGTTCCACACCGCGCGCAGCCGTTCGGGCTCCAGTCCGGCAGCAGCAGCTTCGCGGCCGACATTGTCGAGCACCTGCGCCTTGCGCGCCTCGTCGCGCACGGCGTTCCGGTCGCCCTTGATGCGCGCCGCAGCATCCATATAACCGAAGCGGCGGACGAGCAGCGCGACGAGCTCGCGGTCGACCTGGTCGACCCCGACGCGGACCTCGGTCATGGTTTCGCACTGTTCGGGAAGTTTGGCGGACGTCATGGCCGCTGCCTTTAGCGGCTTTTTCCGCGCTGTCGAGCCGCGGCTGTAAGGCTTGACTTTACGCTGGTCGCCGTCTAGTCGCGCGCCTTCGCAATGGACCCCGCACCCCGGTGAAGCGGCGGTCGCATATGGCATCTGCCCATATGGTGCGACCCGGGAACCGCCGAAATCCTTCGGCAAACAGCATATTGGAGACGACATATGTCGAAGCGCCAGAGCGCCAAGTATAAACTCGACCGCCGGATGGGCGAAAACATCTGGGGTCGCCCGAAGAGCCCGGTCAACCGCCGCGAGTACGGCCCCGGCCAGCATGGTCAGCGCCGCAAGGGCAAGATGTCGGACTTCGGCATCCAGCTCCGCGCGAAGCAGAAGCTGAAGGGCTACTACGGCGACATCACCGAAAAGCAGTTCAAGAAGAACTATTTCGAAGCGTCGCGCATGAAGGGCGACACCGGCCAGAACCTGATCGGCCTGCTCGAGCGCCGCCTCGACGCCGTCGTCTACCGCTCGAAGTTCACCCCGACCATCTTCTCGGCGCGCCAGCTCGTCAGCCACGGTCACGTCTATGTGAACGGCGTGAAGTGCAACGTTGCCAGCCGCCTCGTGAAGCCGGGCGACGAAATCACGCTCGGCAAGAAGGCGCAGGAAATGGCGCTGGTCGCCGAAGCGCAGAGCCTGCCCGAGCGCGACCTGCCCGAATATCTGGCGGTCGACGGCACCAAGACGACCTATGTCCGCGTCCCGACGCTCGACGAAGTTCCCTATCCGGTGAAGATGGAACCGAACCTCGTCGTCGAATTCTATTCGCGCTGATCGGGTTCGATATCGAATTCAGGGGGGCGGTCCGGAAACGGACCGCCCCTTTTCGTTTCAGTGTGGCAGGAACTGGGAAATCCGTGCCAGCATCGCGGTGCGCGCCTCGCTGTCGTGCAGGCTGTGCGCCAGCCCCGGATATTCGACCAGCTCCACCGTTTTGCCCGCCGACGTCAGCGCCCGGCGCATCGTTCGCGCCTGTTCGACATCGACATTCTGGTCGAGCGTCCCGTGGAACATCAATACGGGCGCCTTGATCCCCGCCGCATTCTGCGCCGGCGACCCTTCGCGGATATGCGCGCCGGTGCCGATGAAGTCGCGAACCAGCCTGCCGCTCGTATATTTCTGCGCTTCGCTCTTGAGCTGGGCAAGGTCGGTGACCGGCGCGATCGCGACGATCGACCGGAACAGGTCGGGCGCGATCACCCCCGACTGGAGCGCGGCATAGCCGCCATAGGACCACCCCACGATCGACAATTTTGCGGGATCGGCGCCTTCCGCCACCAGCCAGCGGCCGGCATCGGCGACGTCGCCGATCGCGGTCCGCCAGGACTGGAATCCATTGTCCATATACCATTGGTCGCCATAGCCTGCCGAGCCCCGGAAATTGGGCTGGACGACGGCATAGCCGCGCTGCGCAAAATATTGCGCGAGCCAGTCGAAACCCCATTCGTCGCGCGCCGACGGGCCGCCGTGCGGCATGACGATCGCCGGCAGCCCTTTGGCATCGGCGCGCGCCGGGGGCAGCGTCAGGTAACCGGGAATCATCGTTCCGTCGGCCGCCGGGTAGCGGATCGATTTCACCGGCGACAGGGCCTGGTCGGCCAGCAGCGGCCGCTCTTCGAGCAAGGGGCGCAACTGCTTTGCCGCGGGCGTGTAACGGAAATAACGCCCCGGATCGACGTCGGACCCCGCCCAGACCAGCCATTGCGATTCGTCCGCCGAGGCATCGACGAAATAGACGTCCTTGCCGCCCAGCGCCTTCGACAGCGATTTCGCCATCGCCTCGACCTTCGGGTCGGTGATCGCCATCTGGCGTCGTTCGGTGACGAAGGTCGCCCCGACGACGCGCTGGTCGCGGCCAACGCGCACGAGGCCGTCGATATCGACTGCGGGATGGCGATAGAGCGGTTCGGCTTTCGCCGCTCCGTCGAGCGTGACCGTTACGACCGCCTTGCGACCGTCGACCTTGGCAAAGCCGATCGCCCGTTCGGTCGCGACATCGATGGCATAGGGATAGAAACCCATGTCCGATCCGATGTCATAGGACGACAGCGGCTCCCAATCGCGGCTGTCTTTACGGCGAAACAGGTGACGGACAGCCGTTTCGCGATAGCCGGTACTCCGGTTGAGCGTCTGGACGCCCATGATGCGGACCTTGCCGCCGCCGTCGGAGATATATTCGATGGCGTCGATGCGCGGCTTTTCGACCAGCTTGGTCGACGCATCGCCCACATTGACCATGTCGACGCCCATGCCCTCGCCATCCTTCCGGACCAGCGTCGTCGCACTGACTTCGGGGACGTAGCTGCGCATCATCAACACGCTTCCGTCGACGCCCGGCTGCCAGTCGATGACCTCGCCGCCACGAAAGTCGGCGCTGATCGCATTGCTGCTGCGCCGCGCGCTCAGCGTTTTGACATTGCCGCCCGACGCATCGACGCCGATCAGCGAGGTAAACCCGTAAATGCTGCCGGCGACCTTTTCCCTGCCACCGATTTCGCACACGAGACGCTCGATCGTCGCCCAGCGGCACCAACGCAGGAATTCGGGGTCGCCGCTGGACCGCAGGATCCGGCGCGGGACGGCGCCGTCGCCGATGTCCACGATGTAGAGGTCGTTCGCCTGCCCCTTGCTGGGCGCGACAAACGCCAGCTTCTGCCCATCGGGCGACAGGCTGACCTGCGTCGTGCCCGCCAATGTCCCGAACCGCCGCGCGACATCGTCATTCTGTGCATGCGCGATTGGCGCCATCGCGCACGCGCCAACCAGCAGTAACAATCGACCCTTCATTCCATCCCCCGTCTTATTCCTTGGTTTCGATCGCTAAATTGCCGTCCGGAAATTGCCAAGCGAAATTGGTTTCAGTTGCAACGCGATACTTGCCGTAGGCCCGGCGGGCTGGCACAAACCCGTCCGTCGAATTCCCATATCCAAGGACATTCCATGCTTCGTTTCCCCCGCTCGACCGCAGCCCTTGCGGTCCTCCTCACCGTTGCCGCGTGCAACACCTCCGACAAGGCGGCGACGTCCGCCACCGCGATCCCCGACGTCCAGATTCCCGAATTGTCGCTCGCAACGCTGCAGGCGGTGACGAAGGAATTGTCGTCGGACGCTTATGAGGGCCGCGCACCCGGCACACCGGGCGAGGAAAAGACCGTCGCCTATATCATCAAACAATATGAGGAAGCGGGGCTGAAGCCCGGCAACAACGGCAAGTGGACGCAGGACGTGCCGCTGGTCGAGATCACCGCGAAGAACGCGACGCCGATCAGCTTCACCGGCGGCAAGACGCCCGTGACCGCACAATATGCCAAGGATTATGTCGCGTTCAGCTGGCGCGTCCAGCCGAAGACCGAGGTGAAGGACAGCGATGTCGTGTTCGTCGGTTACGGCATCAACGCCCCCGAAAAGGGCTGGAACGACTATGCCGGGCTCGATGTGAAGGGGAAGACCGTCGTCGTCCTCGTCAACGATCCCGACTGGCAGACGAAGGAAGCGAAGGGCGAATTCAACGGCCGCGCGATGACCTATTATGGCCGCTGGTCGTATAAATATGAGGAAGCGGCACGCCAGGGCGCCGCTGCGGTGCTGATCGTCCACGACACCGAACCCGCCGCCTATGGCTGGAACGTCGTCGAAAGCAGCAACACCGGCACGCAGTACCTCGCCGAAAGCAAGAATGGCGGCGCCGACCAGACCGTTGCGAACGGCTGGATCCAGCTCCCCAAGGCGAAAGAACTGTTCGCGAGCGCGGGTCAGGACTTCGACAAGCTGCGCGCTGCGGCCGGCCAGAAGGGCTTCAAGCCCGTCGCGCTCACCGGCGTGAAGGCGAACTTCGGCTTCGACAATGAAATCGCGAAGAAGATGTCGCGCAACGTCATCGGCGTGCTGCCGGGCGCCAAGCGCCCCGACGAATATGTGCTCTACACCGGCCATTGGGATCACCTCGGCCGCTGCACGCCCGTCGCCGGTGACGACATCTGCAACGGCGCCGTCGACAATGCGAGCGGCATCGCCGGTCTCGTGACGCTGGCGCAGGCGTTCCACAAGGCGGGCGCGCCCGATCGCAGTATCGTCTTCCTTGCCGTGACGGCCGAGGAATCGGGCCTGCTCGGTTCGAAATTTTACGCCGAAAACCCGATCTTCCCGCTCGCGCAGACGGTCGGCGGCGTGAACATGGACGCGCTCAATGCTATCGGCCCGGCAAAGGACATCGTCGTCGTCGGTGGCGGCAAGTCCGAACTCGACGCCTATGTCGAAAAGCTGGCCAAGATGGAGGGCCGCACGATCAAGGCCGAGCCGACCCCCGAAAAGGGCTTCTACTATCGTTCGGACCACTTCAGCTTCGCCAAGCTCGGCGTCCCGATGTTCAACTTCGGCAGCGGCGACGAGCTGGTCGAGGGCGGCGTCGAGGCCGGCAAGAAGGCGGCCGAAGACTATGAAAAGAACCGCTATCACGCGCCGGGCGACGAATATGAGGCGATCACCAACTGGGGCGGCATGATGTCGGACCTGCGCCTCTATTATGCCGCGGGCCGCATGCTGGCGATGACCGACGCATGGCCGAACTGGGTCGAGGGCGACGAATTCCGCGCCGCCCGCGACAAGTCGCGCGCCGGCAAGTAACGACGACAACCGCTCCTCCGCAGTTGCGGGGAGCATCATGTTCCGGCAATCCAGAATGGCAGCAGCCATTCTGGATTGCTGCGTTCTGGACGAGAAGATCGATGTCACGGGCATCGACGCAAAGGACTATCGCGCGATGACCCACCGCATGCCCGCCGAATGGGCGCCCCACGACGCCGTCTGGATCGGCTTTCCGCATATGGTGGACGAATGGTCGAGCCAGATCGATGCGGCGCGGCGCGATGTCGCGGCCTTCGCGAACGCCGTCCATGACGGCGGGCGCGGCGAGACGGTGCACCTGCTCGTTCGCGACCATGACAATGCCGATATCGCCGAGGCGCTCGTCGATGCGGGCGTGCAATTGTTCGTCGCCCCCTTCGGCGATATCTGGCTGCGCGACACAGGCCCGATCATCGTCGGCACCGGAGCCCGGCGCGAGGCGCGCAATTTCGACTTCAACTGGTGGGGCAACAAGTTCGTGATGCCCGGCGACCGCGAGATCGGTGCGATCCTGGCGGCGCATGCCGACCTGCCGACGCAGCACCCGGACTGGGTGCTCGAGGGCGGCGGCATCGACGTCGATGGCACCGGCCTGTGCGTGACGACCGAGGAATGCCTGCTCAACACGAACCGCAATCCGGCGCTGACGCGCGAGGATATCGCGGCACGGCTGCACCAATCGCTCGGCATCGACCGGATTCTGTGGCTTGGCGACGGGTTGGTCGGCGATCATACCGACGGCCATGTCGACAATCTCGCGCGCTTCGTCGGCGAAGGGCGCCTCGCTTTGCCCGTCGCGGCGGGACCGGATGACCCCAATGCCCATATCTATGCCGATGCGCGCGCGCGCGCCGCAGCGTTCGGTGGGGTCGAGATCGTCGACCTGCCCTCGCCCGGCCGCGTCGAAGTGGACGGCGAGATCGCGGCGGCAAGCTATATGAACTTCTATATCGGCAACAGCACCGTCGTCGTCCCGACCTACGGCGTCGCCAACGATCAGACCGCGGTCGACACGCTCGCCGCGCTTTTCCCCGATCGCCGCGCAATCGGCGTGCCTGCGCGCGGCATCATCGTCGGCGGGGGCAGCTTCCACTGCTCGAGCCAGCAGCTTCCGGCCTAGCATCGAGAGCGAAGCGCCCTATATTCCGGCTCGATTCCCGCGCCATCACGGACGAACCATGACCCGCACCATCACCGTCGCCGCGTTGCAGCTTCCCCTGCCCGGCCCCGTCCAGCCCAATATCGATGCCGTCACCGCGCTCGTCGAGGAAGCGGCTGGCAAGGGCGCGCAAATCATCCTGCCGCCCGAACTCTTCGAAGGCCCCTATTTCTGCCAGATCGAGGATGAGCAATTGTTCGCGTCGGCGCGTCCGACGACCGAACATCCGAGCGTCGTCGCGATGCAGGCGCTCGCATCAAGGCTGAAGGTCGCGATCCCGACGAGCTTTTTCGAGCGCGACGGCCACCATTATTACAATACGCTGGCGATGATCGGCCCCGACGGCGCGATCATGGGGACGTATCGCAAGAGCCACATCCCCGACGGCCCCGGATATGAAGAGAAATATTATTTCCGCCCCGGCAATACGGGCTTCAAGGTCTGGGACGTTTTCGGCACCCGCATCGGCGTCGGCGTCTGCTGGGACCAATGGTATCCCGAGTGCGCGCGCGCGATGGCGCTGATGGGCGCCGAATTGCTCTTTTATCCGACCGCGATCGGCAGCGAGCCCTATGACGCCGATCTCGACACCAGCCGCATGTGGCGCCGCGCGATGCAGGGGCATAGCGCATCGAACTGCATGCCCGTCATCGCCGCGAACCGCATCGGCACCGAGGGCGACGCCAATTTCTATGGCCACAGCTTTATCACCGACGAATGGGGCGACATGACACAGGCGTTCGGTGCCACCGAAACCGGCGTGCTCGTCGAGACGATCGATCTCGACCCCGCGGCGAAGCACCGCGCCGGCATGGGCTTTTTCCGCGACCGCCGGCCGCAGCTTTACGGGCGGCTCGTCGAGGACATCTGACGGCAATATCTGGGGGCAAGCGATGGAATTACCCGACGACATCTTCACCGAGCCCGACGACGTCGACCCCGAAACGCTCGCCAATCTGGGCCCGCTCGTTCGCCTTGCCGGGATATGGGAAGGGACACGCGGCGTCGACGTGAACCCGAAGGCCGACGGCCCCGAAACGCGCAAATATTATGAGCGGATCGAAATGCAGCCGATCGACCCGCAGGCGAACGGCCCGCAACTCTTTTACGGGCTTCGCTATCACGTCCACATCAACACGCGCGAAGAAGACATCACCTTCCACGATCAGGTCGGCTACTGGCTCTATGAAGCCGCGACCGGCCTGATTATCCAGACGCTGGCGATCCCCCGCGGGCAGATCGCGATCGCGGCGGGACATGCGAAACCGGGCGACAAGCGGCTCGTCGTGAAAGCGGAGCGCGGGCAAACCGAATATGGCATCTGCTCGACGACCTTCCTCGACCTTGCCTTCCGCACCGACAGCTACGAATTGACGGTCGACTTCCACGACGACGGATCATGGAGCTATGTCTCGGACACGATGCTGATGGTAAAGGGTCGCGACGAGCTGTTCCGGCACCGCGACCACAACCGGCTGACGAAGATCGCCGAGCCCGATCTCAACCCATGGGCCAGGATTGTCCGCGGCGCTGCCTGAGCCTCAGCTTTCGAAGCGGTGGATGCTTTCAAGGTCGGCGCGATCGAGCGGCTGGGTGAGCCAGAGCCCGCCCCGACCTGCCCGCGACCAGCGTACGATCGCGCGACGTTTGACCCCGCCCGCAAGGATCAGGTCGAACTCCTTGCCGACCTCGAGATGGCCGTCATGAATGAAGCCGGCGCCGTTTTGAGACATGTCGACCAGTTCGATCTCGGTCGTGCCGTCGTCGGTCACCGCCTGTGCGCGCGTGTGGACCGGCAGTCGCGGCTGACGGTATCCCGTGGCGCGCTGCTCGGCCGCCAATTGCTTGAGCACATCGGCGACATCGACTTCCTTGTCGAACGAAACGCCGCAGCGCCCGGCCTCGGACCACACCACCTCGCCGGCGATGACCACCGTGTCCGACAGCGCAATCTCGAGCTTCTCGCCGACAGCAATCGGAACATCGGCCGCAAGCATCATGCCGCGATCCGAAATATTGCGAACGCGCCACAGCCCCGCGTCGCCGTTGCGCATGACCTTGGCGATGCGCCACACCGTACGGTAACGATCGCCGCCGCGGCGATCGCTGCCGGCGGCACCGCCCTGCTCCTCTGCCGGATCGGAGAAGAGACGTTGATTCATGGCCATCACCCCATCGAAACAGCGTCAGATCGAAACAGTAAGTCCCTACCAATACTGCAAAATACTCAAAACGCACAAAATGCTAATATATTAAATTCGCTTATTATTCAATCACATTGGATATCATAGTTAACGAAGCTTCAACAAATGCAGCCCGATGTCCGACGTGCTGACCACTGGCCGATGAATAATTTTGTATTTTGCATAATTTACGGTGCTGCCGCGCCCGGATTAAGGGCCAATCCGAAAACAATCGCGCCTGCGAGAAGCGGGCGGCAAGCCGAGCTGGAGTAGCCGAATGAAAAAGACCCACCTGCCCTTCCTGCTGCTCGCCGCCGTGGCGGCGACCACCGCGCTGCCGCACCGCGCATCGGCACAAGCAGAAGGCAGTCCGGATGCGGCAACACCGGCCGGGGCAAATGACGAAATCGTGGTCACCGCGCGCAGATCGGGCGCGCCGATGTGGACGATCGAGACCGGTGCGGGCGTCGTCATACTTGTCGGCGAGATTGCCGAAGTCCCCAAAGCCACCCCCTGGCGGCCTGAACGGCTCGAAGGTGCAACCGAGCGGGCGCAAAGAGTGATCCTGGGCACGAAGGCAAAAGTGTCGCCGGGCGATATCCTCCGGTTGATCTTCCGTGGCGGGAAGCTGATGAAATTGCCGAAGGACCGCACGGCAGCCGACTATCTGGACGCGCGCCAGCTCGAACGGCTGCAGGCGCTCGAGACACGGTTCGATCAGGACTATGCGCGGCAGAATTTCTTGATGACGGCATTCGACCTCCTGTCGAAACGCCTCGCATTCAACCGCGACACGGCCGACGATGCCTCCGACGTCGTGCGCCGCGCCGCCCGGCAGGCTAAGATCCCTGCCCGCCCGGTCGGCGAAGTGCGCGGCGAGGATATGCTCGACAATCTTTTCGCCGCTACACCCGATACGCATATTCCGTGCCTCGCAGCAGCAATGACTGCGGCCGAGGCGGGTCCCGACATCGTAATCGCGCGCGGCGAAGCCTGGACCGAGTTCGAGGTCCCGGCCGTCATGGCTAGTCCGCTGGAGGAAGCCCTCGGGCGCTGCTGGCCGTGGACCAACGACGGCTTTGGACCTGCCCTTCGCGAACAATGGGTCACCGCAATCCGCGAAGCGACGGCGCAATCGGGGGCCACGCTCGCAGTGGTCCCGCTCCGGATCCTTGCCGAACGCGAAGGCGTGCTCGACCAGCTTGAATCGCAAGGGCTTGCGATCCGCGGGCCGATATGGCGGCCCGGCGCAGCGGCGGCTCGGAAATAAAAGAAATGGTGCCCCTGGCCGGACTCGAACCAGCACTCCTTGCGGAACTCGATTTTGAGTCGAGCGCGTCTACCAATTTCACCACAGGGGCCCGTTGACGCGGAGCCGTTGCCACAAAAGGGACCCGTCCGTCCAGCGGGAATCATGGCGAAGCAGATGGTTGCGCGAATTGCGTCCGCGGATAAGGTGGCGCGATGACCGAAAAGACGCCGGCGCCCGCCGCCTCACCCGCCCGATCGCAGAGCAAAGCGAAGTCCGCCGACGCGCCGCCGCCCGCGTTCGGGCCCGGCCGGATCGCTGGGGCGACGCTGATCGTACTGGCGCTGGTCGGCGTCGCCTTGCTGGTGATCGAGTTGACGCGCTTCTTCATGCTCGTCTTCGCCGCGATCGTCCTTGGTGCGATTTTCGATGCCATCGCAAGCTGGCTCTGCCGCAAGACAAGGATCGGCCGCGGGTTCGCGCTGGCGCTGTCGGTCGCGGGGATCGTCGCGATTTTCGCGGGCGCCTTCATGCTGTTCGGATCGCAGTTGGCGCGCGAAGTCGACACGATTCGCGAGCAGATTCCGCCGGCGCTGCAAGGCCTCGAGGAATTTCTGAACCGATACGGCCTGGGTCAGCAGGTCCGCGATCTCGCCGCAGTGGGCGGCGACGACATCTCTCGCATCGTGCAGCAGGCGGGCGGTTATGCGCTCGCGGCCGGAAGCGGCATCGCCGATTTCGTGCTCGTACTCGTCGCCGCGATCTTTCTCGCCAGCGACCCGGCGACCTACCGGCGCGGGCTGTTGCTCATGCTTCCGCAACGCGCGGAGGAAACCGCGGCGCTGGCGCTCGGCGACGCCGGGCGCGGGCTCAAGGGCTGGATGATGGGACAGGCGGTCTCCTCGCTTGTCGTCGCGGCGCTGACCTGGGCGGGCCTCGCCGCGCTCGGGGTGCCGGCCGCCGGCGGCCTCGGCCTGATCGCCGGCCTGCTCGACATCATCCCGATGGTCGGGCCTATTATCGCCGGCATTCCCGCGGTGCTGCTCGCCTTCACCGTGTCGCCGATGACCGCGCTCTGGACGCTGGTCCTGTTCCTCGCAATCCAGCAGTTGCAGGGTAATTTCCTGCAACCGATGATCCAGAAACAGGCCGTCGACGTGCCGCCCGCAGTGCTGCTTTTCGCGGTGGTCGCGGCGGGCATCCTGTTCGGTTTCCTCGGCGTCCTGCTCGCTGCGCCGCTGACCGTCGTCGTCTATGTCCTCGTGCAACGCATCTATGTGAAGACGTTGCTCGGCAAGGACATCAAGATCGCCGGGAAGGACTGAGCTATTTCTTCAATTCCTTCGCCAGTGTCTTCGCCGTCGCCTTGCCATAAGGCGGCTTGAAGCCCGCAAGCCCCGCAACGTCGAGTTTCGGCTGACGATAGACCGCACGCGCATGGCTGAACGTGCGAAAGCCATCCACGCCGTGATAATTGCCCATGCCCGACGGCCCGACGCCGCCGAACGGCAGATCCTCCATCGCATTGTGGAACAGCACGTCGTTGACCGTGACGCCGCCCGAGATCGTCCGCGTCAGCACGCGGTCCTCCTCGCTCTTGTCCTGCCCGAAATAATAGAGGCCGAGCGGGCGGTCGTTGGCGTTCACATAGTCGATCGCGTCGTCGATATTCCTGTAGGTCTTCACCGGCAGGATCGGGCCGAAGATTTCCTCCTGCATCACCTTCATGTCGTCGGTCGGGTTGCGCACGATGTGCAGCGGCATCTTGTGGCCATTCGAGCTCGCGAAATCCTCACCGCCCGGATTGACCTCGATCACCTCGGCGCCCTTTTCGCGTGCGTCGGCGAGATAGGATTGGAGGCGGTCGTAATTGCGCGTGTTGACGACCGAGGTGTAATCGTCGTTGGCGAGCAAGGTGGGATAGAGTGCGGTCGCGCCCTTGGTGACGCTGTCGATCACCTCGCCTTCCTGATCCTCGGCGACGAGCAGATAGTCGGGCGCGAGGCAGATCTGCCCCGCGTTCATCATCTTGCCGAGCGCGACGCGCTGCCCGACCAGATCCTTGTTCGCGCTGCGTCCGATGAAGGTCGGCGACTTGCCGCCCAGCTCGAGCGTGACGGGCACGAGGTTATCGGCGGCGGCGCGCATGATATGCCTGCCGACGCTCGTCGCGCCCGTGAAGATCATATGGTCGAACGCCAGTTTCGAGAAGGCGACGCCGACGTCGGAATCGCCGGTGAACACCGCGATTTCGCTCTCGTCGAAATAGTCGGGCACCAGCCGTGCCATCAGCGCCGAGACATTTTCGGTGAACTCGCTCGGCTTGATCATCGCGCGGTTGCCCGCGGCGAGGATACCCGCCATCGGCACGAAGACCATGCCGACCGGGAAATTCCACGGGCTCACCACACCGACGACACCCTTCGGCTGGTAGACAACCTCGGCCTTTGCGCCCAGCAGCCCGAGCGGGAATGTCGGCTTGCGCTTCTCGCCCTTCGACCAGGCCGCCATATGTTTCTTCGCATGCTTGAGCGCACTCACCGACGGCATGATGTCGGTCATCAGCGTCTGTTCACGGCTGCGGTGGCCGAAATCCTCGCTCACCGCCTTGGCGAAATCCTCGGCGTTATCGACGAGCAGCGCGATCGCGCGGTCGATGCGGTCGCTGCGGACCGCCAGCGTTTCGGGCATGGCCGCCGTAAAGCTCGCCTTTTGCGCGGCGAGCACTTCGTGCATTCGCGCCGTTTCGCCGGCTAAATCCTGCTTGATCGCGGTGGCCATGACCCGTCTCCCCTAAACATGTGCGGGCGACGTTTGATCATGCCGCGCGGCGGGTTGCAAGATGAAACCGGCCGCCCATCTATCGCTCGACCCGCGATGCCCCTTTCGCAAGTGCAGCAAAGTCGCTAATCGGGCCGCCGACGTATCTTTCCCCTACGGAGTCTCTCGATATGACCGCCACCGATCCCGTCGTCTTCCTTTCCTATGCGCGCACCCCGATGGGCAGCATGCAGGGCAGCCTTTCGGACGCGAGCGCGACCGACCTCGGCGCGACCGCGGTCAAGGCGGCGGTCGAGCGCGCGGGCGTGTCGGGCGACGATATCGAACGCATCTATATGGGCTGCGTGCTGCCCGCCGGGCTGGGCCAGGCGCCGGCGCGTCAGGCCGCGATCAAGGCCGGCCTGCCCAAGTCGGTGCAGGCCACAACCGTCAACAAGGTGTGCGGTTCGGGCATGCAGACCGTGATCATGGGCGCCGAAGCGCTCGCCGCGGGCAGCGTCGACCTGATCGTCGCGGGCGGCATGGAATCGATGACCAACGCGCCCTACCTGCTCAAAAAGCATCGCGGCGGTGCGCGCATCGGTCACGACACCGCCTATGACCATATGTTCCTCGACGGGCTCGAGGACGCTTATGACGCCGGCCGCGCGATGGGCACCTTCGCGCAGGATACCGCCGACGCCTATCAGCTCTCGCGTCAGGCGCAGGACGATTATTCGATCGAATCGCTGAGCCGCGCCAAAGCCGCGATTGCCGACGGCGCCTTTGCCAATGAAATCGCGCCGGTGACCATCTCGGGCCGCAAGGGCGATGTGGTCGTCGACACCGACGAAGCCCCCGGCAAGGGCATGCCCGACAAGATCCCGACGCTGAAGCCCGCCTTCGCCAAGGACGGCACGATCACCGCCGCGACCAGCTCGTCGATCTCGGACGGTGCCGCCGCCGTCGTGCTGACGCGCCAGTCGGTCGCCGACGTCAAGGGCGCCAAGCCCGTCGCAAAGCTTGTCGCGCACGCCGCGCATGCACAGGAGCCAAAGGATTTCACCATCGCCCCCGTCGGCGCGATCAACAAGGTGCTGGCAAAGGCCGGCTGGTCGATCGGCGACGTCGACCTGTTCGAAGTCAACGAAGCGTTCGCATGTGTGGCGATGTTCGCGATGCACGACCTCGGCATCCCGCACGAAAAGATCAACGTCCACGGCGGCGCGACCGCGCTCGGCCACCCGATCGGCGCCAGCGGCACGCGCATCATCACGACGCTGATCGCGGCGCTCCAGCGCCACGGCAAGACGCGCGGCATCGCCAGCCTCTGCATCGGCGGCGGCGAAGCGACGGCGGTTGCGGTCGAGCTGGTTTGAAGCGCACGCTGATCCTGCCGCTCGCGCTCGCATTGAGCGCGGCGGCGCCAGCACTGGCCAAGCCCGAGAGCAAGGCGCAAGCGCCGCTGTCGGCCGAGGAAGACGCAAGCCTCGCGCTGGCAATCGACCGCGCCAAGCTCCTCTATCGCTACGACCAGGCCGCGTGGCACACCACCGACGCGTTGAAGCGCGACCTGCGCGGCGAAACGCTGGCTACAATCAGGGGTTGGGTGGTCACGCCCGACCGCGGAGACTATCGCGTCACTTATTATTCGGGCGATGCCGGCGCAGAGCATCGTGCCGTCTATTCGGCGGTCTGGACCGGCGGAACCGATGTTCGCGACGCCAAGGTTCATGTGGCGGGAAGCGATCGACTATCGGCCGAGGAAGCGCGCCTGATCGCAGCGTCGGACGCCGTACCCGAGGATGGGCCCCTTCGCTGCGCCAACCGGCGCTTCAACCGTGTCATTCTGCCGCGATCCGCGCCCGATGACGCCGATCTGGTGTATCTGCTCTCACCGCAGACCGAGACGGGCAACATTCCCCTCGGCGGACATCATCGCAACGCCGTGAAGGACGGAAAAATCGTCTCTTCGCGGTCTTTTACGAACAGTTGCATCGCAATGCCGCTCGATGCGAAGGCCGAAGGCTTCGTGATATCGCATCTGCTCGATCCCACGCCGACCGAAATCCACTTTTTCTCGGTCTTTGCCGGACGGACGCCGATCTATGTGATCACCACGCAAAACGAGCGCCTGTGGGTGAGCGAAGTCGTAGGCGGTGAGCCACGGGCACGGCTGCTCGATCAGGACATGCCCACCCTTTGAAAGGTTGCATGGGCTCGCCCCGGCGAGATACCGTCTCGTCGTCCGCGCGCGACAAATTGCGACACTAATGTCCTGAAAATAAACGCCGCATTCCGGTTCCGTTCAAGCTGACTCGCCTAATCCATCCTTGTCATCGGGCAGATCCCCTCCCCCCTGACCGATTCAAAGGAATGGCACAATGAAGAGCAAATTTCTCACCGCCGGCCTGATCGCCGCGATGATGATCCCGGCTGCTGCGCAGGCGCAGACCCGTGAGATCCGCAACGATCGCAAGGAATTGCGCGAAGAGCAGCGCGACCTGCGTCACGCCCAGCGCTACGGCGACCGCGGCGACGTCCGCGATGCGCGCCACGATGTGCGCGACGCCCGCAAGGACCTGCGCGAGAGCCAGCGCGACTGGCGCCGTGACACGCGCTACCAGAATTATCGCGCACCGTTCAAATATCAGCAGTTCCGCGTCGGTTCGACACTGCGTTCGAACTATTATGCGCCCAGCTATCGCCCGGCATGGGACAGCCGCTGGGGCATTCCGCGCGCCGGTCGCAACCTGACCTATGTGCGCCATTATAACGACCTGCTGCTCGTCAACGAGCGCAACGGTCGGGTTGTGAAGGTCTATCGCAACCACTTCAACTGGCGGCGCTAACCGCTAAGGGCAGGAAGGGCCGGACGAGCGATCGTCCGGCCCTTTCCATTCGGGCGTATCAGTCGCCCCAGATATGGTCGGCCTGGATCCAGCCCTTGCGGCCCTTCACGTCGAACAGGCACCAGCCATTCTTGCAGTCGGTGATCTTCCCGACGACGCCGGGTTCGGCGCGATAGGCAACCGCTGCCGACAGGCTGGCTTCCTCGCGCATCGGGCGGATTTCGCCGGTCACGATGGCCGTCCTCGTCCGGCTCAAAAGCCGCGCCGCCATCCAGCCCTGCGTGCCGTCGGGATCCTCGATCTTGCGCCAGGTCTCGAAGCGCGCGACGACCTTTACCGGCAGGTCCTTGCGCCGATATTCCCAGATCACAGGCACGTCGGGCGAGGGCCCCTTGCGCATCCGCGCCTCGTCGACGTTGATCGACGCCCAATAGGGCAGTTCGACATCGGATTGGGCGGCGGCCGGTCCCACGACGGCCATCAATGCGGCGGCAACTATTATCTGGCGGCTGGTCATCACTCTGCCTTGTCAAACTCATGTCGGCATTTCAACCGTTCGCCGCGCAAAAGGCTGCGTTCATCCCCTGTCTTTTCGCGCTTCTTTTGGCGTCGGCGCTCTTGACCGCCGTGCCACGGCGCGCTCTATCGGCGGCCATGCCCGATTCATCCCGCCCGAAACGCCCGCGCGTCATCGTTACCCGCCAGTTGATGCCGCATGTCGAGGGGCGCATGGCCGAATTGTTCGACGTGTCGCTGTCGGCGCGCGACGAGGCTTTCACCCGCGATGAATTGAAGGCCGCGGTTGCCGACTGCGACGTCTTCGTGCCGACCGTGACCGACGAGATCGACGCCGATATCATCAACGCGGCGGGCGAGCGGCTGAAACTGATCGCCAATTTCGGTGCGGGCGTCGACCATATCGACCTGTCGGCCGCACGCGCCAGGGGCATCATGGTGTCGAACACACCCGGGGTCTTCACCGAAGATACCGCCGACATGACGATGGCGCTGATCCTGTCGGTCCCACGCCGCCTCGCCGAAGGCGAGAAATTGATGCGGTCGGGCCAATGGGCCGGCTGGGCGCCGAGCGCGATGCTCGGTCACCGCGTCGGCGGCAAATTGCTCGGCATCATCGGCATGGGTCGTATCGGCATCGCGGTTGCGCGCCGCGCGCGCGCGTTCGGCCTGTCGATCCACTATCACAATCGCCGGCGCCTGCCCGAAGCGATCGAAGAGGAATTGGGCGCGAGCTATCACGCCAGCGTCGACACGCTGCTCCGGATCAGCGACGTGGTGACGATCCACTGCCCGCACACCAGCGAGACGCACGAGATGGTCAACGCGGCGCGGATCGGCGCCATGAAGCCGACGGCCTATCTCATCAACACCGCGCGCGGCGAGATCGTCGACGAAAAGGCGCTGGTTGCGGCGCTGCAGACCGGCCGGATCGCGGGCGCCGGGCTCGACGTCTATACTCACGAACCCGCGGTCGACCCGGCGCTGCTCGCGCTCGACAATGTCGTGCTGCTCCCCCATCTCGGCTCGGCGACGATCGAGGGCCGCGAAGCGTCGGGCGAAAAGGTCATCGCGAATATCCGCGCCTGGTGCGACGGGCACCGCCCGCCCGATCAGGTGCTGGAGGGGTGGGCCTGACCCCCTCGCCCCGATAAATTGCCTGCCGATCTTACGGCACCGGGATTCAGCGCTGGCTACATTTGAGGTCGATCGCCCGCATCGCCAAGTCGCTCGGATTTCCGCCTTCGCGCTCGACCTCTTCATCGATGCAGCGCTGCCGCGGGGTGCGCCGGTCGGCGTTCCGATTTTCACGCATCAGTTTCAAAAGCGCCGCGAGTTCGCGCCGCTCGGCGTCGCTCAGGTCGCCTGGCTTTTTGGCGCCGCTGCGAAGCAGTTCGTAGTTGCGCCACGCCCGCTCGGCGGGCTTTTCCGCCGGCGCGCCGCTGGCGGCGCCCGCCGCAAGCGCCAACGCCGCGGCTACCGCCACCACTCGCCAGATGCGCTTCATGCCACCACGTCCCGTCTCTTCTCGCGAAGGGGAAACGCTCGTCAATCGCCCGTCAATATCCGGTCGACAAGCTGCTTCACCGTCGGGGTGAAGTTGTTCGAGTAAAAGGGATCGGTCTTGAAATTGAATGCGGCATGGCCCGCAAACATCAGATTCTGCTCGGTATCGCCGTCGTGGGCGATGTCCTGCAACGTCTTCTGGATGCAGAAGCTGCGCGGGTCGGCGAGATAGCCGGTGGTGTAATCGTCATGGTCCTTCCACGACGAGAATCCGCAATGCGACAGGCAGCCCATGCAGTCGGTCTGATCCTTGCGGATCATCGCCTTGTCCGCCTCGGTCACAAAAACCACCGTATTGTCGGGGGTCTTCAGCGCTTCGGTATAGCCTTCGGCAAACCAGTCGCGCGCGCGCGCGCGGTCATGCGGCGTGACCCAGAAATTCTTGCCCTTCACCCCGACATCGAGCTGGACGATGTGATCGCCCGCTTCCTGCTTCGAGTAAGGAATCTGGCGTTCCGAGCGCGCTTCGAGGTCGCGGAGGAACGGATTGCGCACCGCACTCGAGTAAAAACCTGTCGGCGAAAAACGGTGGAGCAGCACGTCGCCGTCGTCGAGCGTGCGAAGGCGATCCTTCCACTGCTGCGGGATCGGGCTTTCTTCGGTCAGCAGCGGGCGCGTGCCGTACTGGAAGGCGATCTGGCCGAGTTCTGGATTGTCGATCCAGTTCTCCCAGTCGCGCAGATACCAGACGCCGCCTGCCATCACGATCGGCACATCGTCCGAAATGCCTTCGGCGCGCATCGTTTCGCGCACTGCGGCGACGCGCGGATAGGGATCCTGCGGAACCAGCGGATCTTCGGCGTTCGACAGGCCGTTATGCCCGCCCGCGAGCCAGGGATCCTCATAGACGACTGCGCCCAGCAACTCCGGCACCTTGCTGTAGGCACGCTTCCACAGCGCGCGGAAGGCGCGCGCCGAGCTGATGATGGGGAGGTACAGGACATTGTGCCGCGCCGCGATTTCGCTGAGCTTGTACGGCATGCCCGCGCCGCAGGTGACGCCCGCGACAAGGCCCTTGGTCCGCTCCAGCACACCTTCGAGGATTTGCTGCGCGCCGCCCATTTCCCAGAGCACATTGATGTTGATCGCGCCCTTGCCGCCCGACACGTCATAGGCGCGCTTGACTTGCGCGACAGCGCCTTCGATGCCGTACCGGATCAGCTCTTCGTGGCGTTCCTTGCGCGTCAGCGCGCGGTAGATTTGCGGAATGATCTTGCCTTCGGCGTCGTAGCTGTCGGCGTTGACCGCCGACACGGTGCCTATCCCACCAGCGGCAGCCCATGCGCCGCTCGACATATGGTTGGTCGCCGACACGCCCTTGCCGCCTTCGACCAGCGGCCAGACTTCACGCCCGCCGTAAAGGATGGGCTTCAAACCTTTGAACACTCTAAACCTTCTCTCTCTCCGCCGCTTCGCGTCCGCGAACCGGCCCCCGTTGCCGCTTGCGTAAGCGGAAATTCGGCCCTTTTGTCAATCGAAGCCGACCCATCCGCCGCTAAACGGCCCATAACCTTCCAGCGCCCGAGCATAGAGCTTTTCATAAGCGCCGACCATGATTGATTCGTCGAACCGTTCGGCGGCGACGCGCCGGTTCGCCGCCCCGACATCGGCCCGCAGCGCGGCGCTTTCGCTCATCTGCGCCAGCGCCGCGCGAAAAGCCGCCTCGTCCGCCGCGACATACGGCCGGTTCGCGTCCGACACCATCGCGACGACATCGCCGACAGCGGGGCTGACGACGGGCAGGCCTGCCGCCATCGCCTCGACCACCGCAATGGGCATTTGCTCGCTGCGCGACGACAGCGCGAGCAGGTCGAAATGACCGATCCAGCGCGCGGGTTCGGCCATGAAGCCTGGCATGACAAGGCGGTCGGCGAGACCGCACGCGGCCGCTTCGGCCCGGATCGCGTCGCGTTCGGGCCCCTCGCCGACGATCACCAGCCGGACATTTTGCGGCAGGGCCCCGACAGCGCGCACGAGCCGCGGCAGATCCTTGACCTTGCGCAGCCCGGCGACGGTGCCGATCACGACCTCGCCGTCGCGGCGGCTGAAACCGGGGATCGGGACCGCAGGGCCGCCGGCATAGCCGGCGGTGTCGATGCCGTTGCGGATCAGTTCGACGCGATCGCGCGCGCCCCATTCGTCGGCCGCAATCCGTTGCAGCACGGTCGAGGGAACCACGACCGATTGCGCCGTACGCAGCGCGAAGCGGCGGAAGAGATTGCGCTTCCAGTTACGCCGGACGCTTTCATCCTCGTTGAAGCCATCCTCATGATGAATCAGCGGGGGCATGCTGTGCCACAGGCGCGAAACATGGACCCGGCGCGCCATCACCCCGTCCATCGAGCCCCAGTTATAGCTGAGCACGAGTTCGAACCGCGTCATATACTCGGCGAGCAAGCGATAACGGGGCAGCGATGGCTTGCCGTACAGCGGGGGCGCATCCTTCGGGAAATCGACGACGATCCCGGGAGCGATGGCATCGCGCGCGCCGAGCGCGTCGGGCATCGCCGACAGGATCGTGTGATGCGCGCGGTCCCCCATCAGGTTCATCAGCCGGACGGCGCGCGCTTCCTTGCCGCCGAGCGAGAAACTTGAATGGAGGTGCAGGATACGGATCGGCCAGGGCGCCCCGGGTTCGTCGGCGCTCACGATTTCGGAAGCGCCGCCACCCACGCGTCGACCGCGGCGCGCGCTTCGGGTTCGTCCATGGTCGGCGCGTGGCCAACGCCTGGCACTTCGACAAGTCGTGCGCGCGGCAATTCGGCTGCCATTTTTTCACCGGCCGCACGAGCAAGGATGTCCGAAAGCGCCCCGCGCAGGATCAGGAGCGGTACATCGCCTAGCGAACGGTACGCCGGCCATAGGTCGATCCCCGCATCGCCGCCGTTCGGAACGCGCAGCGGCGCAGCGATCTGCTTGTCATAATCGGTGACGATCCGTCCCTCGGCGGTCAGCCGATGGGTGCGCTTGGTGAGCCGCAGCCAGTCGTGGATTCCATAGCCGGGATAGATAGCAGCGTTGAGTTCGGAGAAAGCCCGGGCAGCGTGCATCCATGTCGGCTGGCTGCCGCCCGCGCCGATGTAGTCGCGGATTCGTTCGAGCCCTGCGGCCTCCAGTTCGGGCCCGACATCGTTCAGCACCGCGCCGACCAGCCGTCCCGGCAATGTCGCCGCCATCAGCATCGAAACCAGTCCGCCCAGCGACGTACCGATTGTTGCGAACCGATCGATGCCCAGTTCGTCGAGCAACGCGACAACATCCTGCACATAGGTCAGCGGGACGTAGGTCATCGGATCCTTCGCAAAGGCGCTTTCGCCCCGGCCGCGGAATTCGATCGCGATCACCTTGCGATATCGTGCGACATGCGGAGCCAACAGCTCGAAGTCGCGGGCGTTTCGCGCGAGCCCCGGCATGCACAATATCGGCGGTGCCTTTTCACTATCGCCGGGACCGGCATAGACGCGTGCGTGCAACCGGACGCCGTCGGACGACCACCAATAATGGTCCGACCAGTCGCGGCGTCCGTCCGACATTGCATCCTGCTTCGCCAATATGGCACGTCCCCTTGAATCAGGCCCGTCTCGCTTCGGCGACCGGGACTCGCCTGTGTCTATCGCGAACCCCGCCGCGCTGCGCAAGCGATCCGTCATGGAAGCGCGGTGCAGGTTGCCCCTACCCGTTTTCGCCGATAAGACGCGAGCGACCATGAGCGAGCCATTGATTTCCTTCGAACCCGCAACCGGTGAAGAGCTGTGGCGCGGGCCGGTCAGCGACGTGGACGCCGAAGTCGAGGCCGCCCGCCGCGCGTGGCCCGAATGGGCGGCAAAGCCCGTAACCTTCCGCACCGAAACGCTGCGCCGTTTCGTCGACCGGGTGAAAGCCGAAGCCGAACCCTTCGCCGACCTGATCGCGCGCGAAACCGGAAAACCGCTCTGGGAAGCCCGCACCGAAGTCGAATCGGTTTGTAACAAGGTGAATATTTCGGTCACCGCTTATGCCGAGCGGACACCGAACCGGCGGATCGAAGGCGCGATGGGGCTCCGCAACGCGGTCCGCCACAAGCCGCATGGCGCACTCGCCGTGCTCGGGCCGTATAATTTCCCCGCGCACCTTCCCAACGGGCATATCGTTCCCGCACTGGTTGCGGGCAATTCGGTGGTTTTCAAACCGTCCGAGAAGACCCCGGCTGTCGGCGCGAAGCTTGTCGAACTGTTCCACAGCGCCGGCGTACCGCAGGAGGTGTTACGCCTCGTCATCGGCGGCCCCGAAACGGGCAAGGCGCTTGCGGGCCATCCTGGCATCGACGGGCTGCTCTTCACCGGGTCGGCACGGACCGGGCTTGCGCTCAATCGCCAGTTCGCCGGACAGCCGGGCAAGATGCTCGCGCTCGAAATGGGCGGCAACAATCCGATCATCGTCTGGGACACCGCCGATATCCGCACCGCGGCGATCATTGTCATCCAATCGGCGTTCCTCAGCGCGGGGCAGCGATGCAGCAATGCCCGGCGACTGATCGTCAGGGACAGCCTCGCCGACCGGCTGATCGAGGAAGTTCGCGACCTTGCGAACCGGTTGATCGTCGATCATCCGCACGCCGAACCTGCCCCCTATATGGGTCCGGTGATCGATAATGAGGCGGCCGACGGCCTGACCGAGAGCTTCCTGATCCTGATGTCGAACGGCGGCAAGGTGATCCGCCACATGACGCGTCCGGTTGCCGGACGCCCCTTTCTGACCCCGGGAATCATCGACGTCACTGCGATGCCCGAGCGCCCCGATATCGAACTTTTCGGCCCGCTGCTCCAGGTGATCCGCGTCGACAGTTTCGAAGCCGCGATCGCGGAGGCGAACAACACCGCTTTCGGCCTGTCGGCGTCGCTGATCGGCGGCACCCCGCAGCTTTATGATCAATTCTGGGCCAACGCGCGCGCCGGCGTGATCAACTGGAACCGGCCGACCAACGGCGCGTCATCGGCCGCGCCCTTCGGCGGCATCGGCCTGTCGGGCAACCACCGGCCGAGCGCCTTTTACGCCGCCGATTACTGCGCCTATCCGGTCGCGAGTTCGGAAAGCGACGCGATGCGGGCATCGATCGGCGTCGGCCTGCGCGATCCCGAAGGGTCGCAACTCGTGACGAAGAAGTATTTATAGCCCCATCTTCGTCATGCCGGACTTGATCCGGCATCCATTCCAGCGGCGAAATTATGGACCCCGGATCAAGTCTGGGGTGACGACGATGATGGAGGAAATTTTACCTTCACCAGCGTCAATAAAGCCTGCTTTGCCAATCGAGGCCTGCACCATCATTTATCGTGCATGGAACAGACTCTCCCATCTGCGGGCAAGCTGTGGCTTGTCGGCGCCGGCCCGGGCGATCCCGACCTGCTGACGCTGCGCGCCGCGCGGTTGCTCGAAAGTGCCGACCTCGTCGTCCATGACGGGCTCGTCGGCGAAGGCGTGCTCGCGCTGATCCCGCCGCATATCGAACGCATTAGCGTCGCCAAGCAGCGTAGCCGCCACACGATGAAGCAGGAAC
Source organism: Sphingopyxis sp. (assembly GCF_035944815.1). Taxonomy (GTDB): domain Bacteria; phylum Pseudomonadota; class Alphaproteobacteria; order Sphingomonadales; family Sphingomonadaceae; genus Sphingopyxis. The sequence continues at coordinate 398,891 of NZ_DASZAU010000004.1, read as the reverse complement.
TGATCAACGAACTTCTCGTCCGCGAGACGCTTGCAGGCAAGCAGGTCGTGCGCCTGAAGGGCGGCGATCCGTTCATCTTCGGGCGCGGCGGCGAAGAACTCGATGCGGCGCGCGAAGCCGGCATCATAGTCGAGGTCGTCCCCGGCATCACCGCTGCCGCCGGCTGCGCGGCGCAGGCCGGCCTTCCCCTCACCCACCGTGAGGATGCGAGCGCGGTCAGCTTCGTCGCCGGCCAGTGCAAGGATCTCACCGATCAGGACTGGTCGGGGCTCGCGGGCCATGGCCGCACGCTCGTCATCTACATGGGCCTCGCGACCGCCAATGCGATCGCCGACAAGCTGATCGCCGACGGCGTATCGCCCGACCTTCCGGTCGCCGTGGTCGAACGCGGGACGACCGCCGATGCGCGCGTGCTCCGCACGCTGCTGACCGATCTCGGCGATCTTGTCGTACGCGAGAAGGTCGCGAGCCCGGCGTTGATCATCGTTGGCAAGGTCGCGGCGCGCGCCGACGCGCTCGACTGCCTCGGCGCGCCGGGCGTCGCTCAAGACATCGAAAATATTGGGGACTTCACATGAAACTGCTCACGGGCAACGACCTGAAAACAGGATTTGTCACCTGGTGGACCGGCGCCGACTGGTCGCTGCATATCGAGGACGCCGCCGACGTCGGCGAACAGGGCGAAGCGATCCTCGCCGCCGAGGAAGGCGCACGCCGCGTCAACGCGCCTTACATCATCGCGGGCGAACAGACCGCCGACGGCCCGCGCCCCGCGCATATCAAGGACCGCATCCGCGCATTGGGGCCGACCGTACGCCCCGACCTGACACTGAAACCCGCCGACCCCGCGGCCGGCGACTGGGTGATCTGACATGTATAAATATGACGAATATGACCATGCGATGGTCGATGCCCGCGTCGCCGAGTTCAGCGACCAGGTCCGCCGCCGCCTTGCCGGTGAAATCACCGAGGATCAGTTCAAGCCGCTGCGGCTGATGAACGGCCTCTATCTGCAGCTTCACGCCTATATGCTGCGCGTCGCGGTGCCCTATGGCACGCTCGACAGCCGCCAGATGCGCATGCTCGCGCATATCGCGCGCAAATATGACCGCGATTACGGCCATTTCACCACCCGCCAGAATATCCAGTACAACTGGATCAAGCTGGAGGATGCGCCAGCAATCCTGCAGGATCTGGCATCGGTCGAGATGCACGCGATCCAGACGAGCGGCAATTGCATCCGCAACATCAGTTCGGACCAGTGGGCGGGTGCCGCCGCCGACGAGATCACCGATCCGCGCCCGTGGGCCGAACTGCTCCGCCAATGGTCGAGCTTCCACCCCGAGTTCAGCTATCTGCCGCGCAAGTTCAAGATCGCCGTCATCGCCGCCAACGAGGATCGCGCCGCGATGCGCCTCCACGACATCGGCATCCAGATCGTCGAGAAGGACGGGCAGCATGGCGCCGCCTTCTACGTCGGCGGCGGCATGGGCCGTACCCCGATGATCGCGCCGCTGATCAAGGATTTTGTGCCGCTCGACGACATGCTGAGCTATGCCGAGGCGTGCCTGCGCGTCTACAATCGCTACGGCCGCCGCGACAATATCTACAAGGCGCGCATCAAGATCCTGATCCACGAACTCGGCGCGGACGAATATCGCCGTCAGGTCGAGGAAGAATTCGTCCATGTGAAGTCGCTCGGCATCGACCCGCCGAAGGCCGAGTTCGACCGCATCGCCGCGCAATTCGCCTCACCGCCGCTCGATGCCTCGGCGCCCGATGCCGTCGATCGCAGCGATCCCGACTTCGCGGTCTGGGTCGACCAGAATGTCGCCGCGCACAAGGTGCCCGGCCATGCGATCGTCAACATCAGCCTGAAGCCCGTTGGCGGCATTCCCGGCGACGCCAGCTCGGCGCAGATCGACCTGATGGCCGACCTCGCCGAGAAATACAGCCACGACGAACTGCGCGTCACGCACGCCCAGAACATCGTGTTGCCACATGTTCGGAAGGCCGATCTCTACGCCATCTGGCAGGAGCTCGATGCTGCGGGGCTCGCGACGCCGAACCTCGACCTGATCAGCGACATCATCGCCTGCCCCGGGCTCGATTATTGCAGCCTCGCCAATGCGCGCTCGATCCCCGTCGCGCAGAAGATCGCGACGCGCTTCTCAGACCTCGACCGCCAGAAGGAACTCGGTGAGCTCAAGCTCAAGATTTCGGGCTGCATCAACGCCTGCGGGCATCACCACGCCGGCCACATCGGCATCCTTGGCGTCGACCGCAAGGGCACCGAAAACTACCAGCTCTTGCTCGGCGGATCGGGCGCGGAGGACGTCAGCCTCGGCACGATCACCGGCCCCGGCTTCGACGAGGATGGCATCGTCGACGCGATCGAGCGTGTCACCGACAAATATCTCGCCGAGCGGACCGAGGGCGAGCGTTTCGTCGACACCTTCCGCCGCGTCGGCATGGCACCGTTCAAGGAGGCGATTTATGGCTGAGCGCGACGCGGTTTTCCCGCCCGAACCCCACGCCCTTTATGAAGCGCATCGCTATTCGCCGGCAATTCGCTCGAACGGTTTCCTGTTCGTGTCGGGGCAAGTCGGTGCGCGCGCCGACGGCTCGCCCGAACCCGATCTCGCCGCGCAGGTGCAACTCGCGTTCGACAATCTAAACGCGATCCTGAAAGCTGCGGGATCGAGCTTCGAAGAGGTTGTCGATGTGACGCTCTTCATGATCGACCCCGACCGAAATTTCGAGACGATCTTCCCCGTGCTCGGCGCCAATTGGGGCGGGAAGCCGTATCCCAACATCACCGCGGTCGGCGTGACCTGGCTGTCGGGCTTCACTTTCGAAATCAAGGTAATCGCGCGCATCCCGGGAGAAGGCGAATGATCGATGCGACCCTTCAGTCGGGCGAAGAACCCTGCGTCACCCTCGACGCCTTCCTCCAGCAATCGAACGCGACCGCGGTACGGCTCGAACCCGACGAGGACGCGCGCGCGCTGATCCCGCATCTCGACCGGCTCGCACTGATCGAGGTTGCGTTCCCGAAATTCCGCGACGGCCGCGGCTATTCGTCGGCGCGTATCCTGCGCGAAGCAGGATATACCGGCGAACTGCGCGCGCAGGGCGACGTCCTCGTCGACCAGATCGCCTATATGAAGCGCTGTGGCTTCGACACCTTCGCGCCCGAAAAGGCGCTCAACCCCGCCGATGTCGAGGCCGCGCTCACCCGCTGGCCCGAACATTATCAGGGTGCCGCCGACGGGGCGGTGCCGATCTGGAAATTAAGGCATGGCTGATTTGAAGATATCTCCCCCTGAAGGCGCCGATCGTACCCGCGACCGGATCGATGTCGCGCCGCGCTTCACGCAGGCCGATGTCATCCGCCTCAACAACCTCTTCCGTGGCCAGGATGCCGCCGAGGTCGTCGCAAGCGTGATCGGCGCGGGCCTGCTCGGCGAGACCGCAATCGTCTCGAGCTTTGGCGCCGAAAGCGCGGTGCTGCTGCACCTCGTCAGCCGTGTGGCGCCCGACATGCCGGTGTTGTTCCTCGACACCGGCAAGCATTTCCCCGAAACGCTCGCCTATCGTGACACGCTCGCAGCGAAGCTGAAGCTCAACATCGTCAACCTGACCCCCGATGCCGACGAGTTGGCGAAAAAAGACGCGACTGAGCTGCGCTGGTCCTACGATCCCGACGGTTGCTGCGAGATCCGCAAGGTCAAGCCGCTCGAAAAGGCGCTGGCCGATTTCGACACGTCGATCACCGGCCGCAAGGGGTTCCAGGCGTCGACACGGCAAGGACTCGCGCGCTTCGAACTCGACGGCGCCACCGGCCGCCTGAAATTCAACCCGCTTGCCAACTGGACGCGCGACGAGCTCGACGCCTATTTCGCGGCGCACGACTTGCCACGCCATCCGCTCGAGGCCGAAGGCTATCCCTCGATCGGCTGCTCGCCCTGCACGTCGAAGGTCCAGCCCGGCGAAGACCCGCGATCGGGCCGCTGGCGCGGCTGGGACAAGACCGAATGCGGCATCCACACCGCGGTCACGCCGATCGACGACGACCCGGCGAACGACCCGGCCTTCTGACATAATGCGCATGCGCCCCTGCGAAGGCAGGGGCACCGCTAATTATTCATAATCTTCATACGCCATGCTGTCGTCGGCGAGGTCGCTGAACTTGGTCGTCTTCGCCTCGAAGTGCAGGCGCACCTTGCCGGTCGAGCCGTGACGCGATTTGGCGACGATCACTTCGGCAAGGCCAAAGACGCGTTCCATTTCGGCCGCCCATTCCTCGTGCTGCGCGTGGATCTTGACATCGTCGCCCTCGACAGGCCGCTTGGGTTCGCGCGCCGCGACATAATAATCCTCGCGGAACACAAAGAGCACCATGTCGGCGTCCTGTTCGATCGATCCCGATTCGCGAAGGTCGGAAAGCTGCGGGCGCTTGTCCTCGCGGCTTTCGACCTGACGGCTGAGCTGCGACAGCGCCATCACGGGAACATGAAGTTCCTTCGCCAGCGTCTTCAAGCCACGCGAAATTTCGGAAATTTCCTGCACACGATTGTCGCCGCTCTTCGACGAACCCTGGAGCAGCTGGAGATAGTCGACGACAATGAAGCCGATGCCGTGGCGCCGCTGTAACCGCCGTGCGCGCGTACGCAGGCCTGCGATCGTCAGGCCCGGCGTATCGTCGATGAACAGCGGCAGTGTCTGGAGTTGCTGCGCCGCCCGGCTCAATTGCTGGAACTGCTCCTTGCTGATCTTGCCCATGCGCAGCGCTTCGCCCGACACCCCCGACTGTTCGGCGAGGACGCGCGTCGCAAGCTGGTCGGCCGACATTTCAAGGCTGAAGAAGGCGACCTTCGCGCCCATATTCTTTTCGGGCGGGATGCCGTCATCCTCGTCGCGGCGCCAGCGTTCGGCGGCATTATAGGCGATGTTGGTCGCGAACGAGGTCTTGCCCATACCCGGACGTCCTGCGAGGATCATCAAATCCGAATTGTGCATGCCGCCGATCTTCGCGTTCATGCTCGCGATACCGGTGGTGATACCCGACAGATGCCCGCCCGAATTGAGCGCGCGTTCGGCTGCCTGAAGCGCGGTGAGGCTCGCCTGGCTGAAACTCTTGACCGATCCCATCTCGGCCTCGCCGCCCGCAACGCGGTACAGCGCGGTTTCGGCCTCCTCGATCTGTGCCTGCGGGTCGACGCTTTCGCTCGTGTCCAGCGCATTGTCGACGAGCGTCCGCCCGACGCCGGCGAGTTCGCGCAGCAATGCAAGGTCGAAAATCTGCCGCGCAAAATCGCGCGCGCCGATCAAACCCGCGCCGCTGCCGGTGAGCTGCGCAAGATAGCCGACGCCGCCGACCGCCTTGATCGCCTCATCGGCCTCGAAATAGGGCTTGAGCGTCACCGGGGTCGCGATGCTGTTGCGCTCGATCAGCGCCATCGTCTGCTGAAAGATGCGGCCGTGCAGCGGCTCGAAGAAATGATCGGGCGTCAATGCGACGGGCAGGTCCTCGACGACTCGGTTGTCGATCAGGATCGCACCGAGAAACGCGGCCTCGGCCTCGATATTGCGCGGCATTTGGCGCTCGTCGCTGCTGGCGACGGCGGCCGGGATAAGGGCTAGTTCGGGCATCGCTGTCTTCATGCGGCGGCGCTCACCATGGCGCAACCGGCTATGTCGCCCGGCATATCATAACTGTGGAATGCTGTGAATAAGTCGCTCTTGCCCTTCGGCCCCGGCCAAGTAGAAGCACGGTCAGCATGAGCGACGCAGACCCCTCGAAACAACGGATCATTTCGGTCGAACTCGACGAGGGAACGATCGTCTGGCGCAATCCCGATGTCGAGCAGGAGCGCCGCGTCGCAATCTTCGACCTGATCGAGGAAAACAAGTTCGTCCCGCAGCGCGGCCATCCCGACGGCTATGCGGGTCCCTACCGGTTGATGCTCCGTGTCGAAGAAGGCCGCCTGATCTTTGAAATCAGCCGTGAAGATGGCTCCCCGCTCGAAGCCATCATTCTCGGCCTCGGGCGATTCCGGCGTCCGATCCGCGACTATTTCGCTATCTGCGACTCTTATTATCAAGCGATCAAGACTTCGACCGCGCAGCAGATCGAAACCGTCGACATGGCGCGGCGCGGCCTGCACAATGAAGCCGCCGAAATGCTGATGGACCGGCTCGACGGCAAGATCGCGGTCGATTTCGCGACCGCGCGGCGACTGTTCACGCTGATCTGCGTGCTCCATATCAAGGGCTGACCATGGCGACGGGGGCAATCAGGGGCAGGCAATCGATAAAGCCGGACGGCGGCTGGCGCGCGGCGACCGCGCGCCTGCTGCGCAAGATCGCCGCGATCATCGCACTGCTGCTGCTCGCCGTCGGCCTTGCGATGTGGTGGACGGCGCGCTGGACGCCCGACCGCGCGCTCTACCCCACGCAGGGCGTTACGATCGATGCCGGAAATGGCAATGTTCACTGGGGATCGGTCAAGGCTGCGGGGGCCGATTTTGCCTATATCATGGCGACGGACGGCTCCTCAGGCCTCGACCCCCAATTTGCCCGCAACATGACCGGCGCGCGCGAAGCCGGGATACAGGCCGGCGCGATCCACCGCTACAGCCTCTGCCGGCTTGCGACCGACCAAGCGGCCAATTTCATTCGCCATGTCCCTCGCCGCGCCGACGCGCTGCCCGCCGTTGTCTGGCTCGATTATGACGATCGTTGCCCCGACCGCCCGACGCGTGCGCTGCTGCTGTCCGAACTCGCGACATTCCTCGCGCAGATCGAGGCGCATATGGGCAAGCGCAGCCTGATCGCCCCCGGCCCCGCGTTCGAGAGCGACTATCAGGTGACGCGGGGAATTGCGCGCACGACCTGGCTGCGCCGCGATTTCTTCGAACCCGATTATGGCGCGCATCCCTGGGCGATGTGGCAGGCCAACAACCATGTTCGCATCGCGGGCGCCGACGGCACGGTCGGCTGGAACGCGCTGCGCCCGCAAGGAGAGCCACGATGACCGAAGCCCGCGACGCCCTGATCGACGCCGCACGCGATGCCGCGAGCCGCGCCTATGCCCCCTATTCGGGCTTTCACGTGGGGGCGGCGCTGCTGCTCAAAAACGGCGATGTGGTGACGGGCGCCAATGTCGAAAATGCCAGCTATGGCCTCACCCTCTGCGCCGAAACGACAGCGGTCGCCAAGATCGCCAACGAGGGCTGGATCGGCGAACTTGCCGAGGTGGCGATCGTCGGCGGGCGCCCCGACGGCGACACGTTGCTCGGCAGCGACCCCGTCAACCCGTGCGGCCGCTGCCGCCAGATTTTGAACGAAGCCGCCGAGCGCTCGAAGACCGACATCCTCGTCCACTGCGCCTCGGGCGATGGCAGCGCGGTCCGGACCTACCGGCTCAGCGAGCTGCTTCCTGCTGCCTTCGGTCCCAAGGACCTCGGCCTGATCGCCGACTGACCGCTTGCGCAAAGCGCGCAGCCCTTACAAGAGACACGCATGGCTATTCTCTCCGACCGCTGGATTCGCGAAGCCGCCCAAACGCAGGGCATGATCGAACCCTTTGTCGAGGCGCAGCGCCGCGACGGATGTATCAGCTATGGCCTCTCCTCCTACGGTTACGACGCGCGCGTCGCGCCCGAGTTCAAGATTTTCACTAATGTCGATTCGACGATCGTCGATCCCAAGGATTTCGATCCGAAGAATTTCGTCGACCGCGAAACCGACGTCTGCATCATCCCGCCAAACAGCTTCGCGCTCGCGCGCACGGTCGAATATTTCCGTATCCCGCGCGACGTGCTGGTCATCTGCCTTGGCAAATCGACCTATGCGCGCTGCGGGATTATCGTGAACGTCACTCCGCTCGAACCCGGCTGGGAAGGCCATGTGACGCTCGAATTTTCGAACACCACCCCCCTGCCCGCCAAAATCTACGCCAATGAAGGCGCGTGCCAGTTCCTTTTCCTGCAAGGCAATGAGCCGTGCGAGACGAGCTACGCCGACCGTTCGGGCAAATATATGGGGCAAAAGGGCGTCACGCTGCCCAAGCTTTGATACCGCGACTTACGCTAACGCGCTTGCCCTCACAGCTAAAATTGATAACGTTCCCATAGATCAAAAATGGGGATGAGGTCATGAACTTCCGTACCGTCGCACTCGCGCTTGCCGCGCTGCTTTGCTCCACCGCAGCGCACGCCGAAGGCTTTCTGAAGGTCGAGGGGACCGAGATCGTCGACGGATCGGGCAAGCCCGTGATCCTGCGCGGCATGGGGCTTGGCGGATGGATGCTGCAGGAAGGCTATATGCTGAAGCTCGGCGAGGTCGGGCAGCAGCACAGGATCCGCGCCAAACTGGTCGAGCTGGTCGGCGAAGAACGCACCGCGACCTTCTACCGCGCCTGGCTCGACAACCACACCACGCGCGCCGACATCGACCAGATGGCGAAATGGGGTTTCAACTCGGTGCGGCTGCCGATCCATTTCGACCAGCTCACCCTCCCCGCCGACAAGGAGCCGAAGACCGGACAGGATACGTGGCACGAGGAAGGTTTCCAGCGCATCGACCGCCTGCTCGCATGGAGCAAGGCGAACCGCATCTGGCTGATCCTCGATCTCCACGCGGCGCCCGGTGGTCAGGGCAATGATCTGGCAATTTCCGACCGCGATCCCGGCAAGCTTTCACTGTGGCAGAGCAAAGAAAACCAGCGCAAGACGGTCGCGCTGTGGAGCAAGCTCGCCGCGCGCTACAAGGACGAGCCGTGGATCGGCGCCTATGACCTGATCAACGAGCCCAATTGGAGCTTCGCGACCCCCGGCAAGGGCAATGGCTGCGACGAGACCGAGAACAAGGACGTCTGGAGTCTGCAGCAGCGGATCACCGCAGCGATCCGCAAGGTCGACAAGCGGCACATCGTGATCATTGAGGGCAATTGCTGGGGCAATAATTACAAAGGGCTGCCACCCGCCTGGGACGCCAATATAGCGCTCAGTTTCCACAAATATTGGAACCGCAACGACGAAGCGAGCATCGCCGAGATCAAGGCGCTGCGCACCAGTTACAACCGCCCGATCTGGCTCGGCGAGTCGGGCGAGAACAGCAATGGCTGGTACCGCGACGCGATCGCGCTGGTCGAGGGCGACGGGATCGGTTGGAATTTCTGGCCGCTCAAGAAGATCGGTTTCAACCAGCCGCTCGAAATCGTCGCCGGCGACGGCTGGATGAAGATCGTCGCGTGGATGACCGGAAAGGGGCCGAAACCAGCAGCCGACGAGGCGTTCGCCGCGATGATGCAGCTCGCCGAGAACAGCCGCTTCGAAAAGAATATCCCGAAGCCCGATGTCATCGACGCAATGTTCCGGCAACCCCGCGACGCGAGCTATCGCCCCTTCGTCGCCCGCACGCTGGACGACAAGGTGCTGACGGTGGCCGCCGCCGACTATGACCTCGGCCCGCCGGGCGTCGCCTATCACGACAGCGTCGATGGCAATTATCATGTCGCGACCGGCGGCGAACGGACGCCGTGGAACAATGGCACGACCTATCGCAACGACGGCGTCGACATCGCGCGCGAAGCCGATGGGACGCCCTATGTCAGCGACTTCGTCAACGGCGAGTTCATGCGCTACAGCGCCGATGTCGCAAAAGCCGGCCGCTGGACCGTATCGGCACGCGTTCGCTCGGCGAAGGGCGGCCGCATCGGCATCGACGAACGCGGTGTGCCGGTTCCGGCGGGCACGGCCTGGCAGGTCGTCAAGCTTGCCGACGTCGACCTGCCCGCGGGCCCCGGCGCCGCGACGCTGCGCGCGCTCGATTGCAGCGATTGCGAGGTCGCCGAGCTCATCTTCGCCCCGCGCTAGGGCCGGAACCCATCGCCACCCCTGCGCGTCCTGTCTGAACAAGCGGACGGGGCGCGCAGTGGAGGATGTCCCATGTCCATGATCGCCGTCTTTTTCGGCCGCCTGTTCATCGCCGTGATCTTTGTGGTTTCGGGGGTCAACAAGCTGATCCACGTCAACGATACGACCGCGATGATTTCCGCGGCCGGCCTGCCCGGCGGCCTCGCGATCCCGACCGGCCTGTTCGAACTGATCGCCGGTATATGTCTGGCGCTCGGGATCGCGACGCGGCTCTGGTCGATCCTGCTTGCGGGCTTTGTCCTGCTGACGATCCTCTTTTTCCACCGCGAATTCACCGATCCGGTGCAGGCGATGGCGGCGATGAAGAATCTGGCGATCGCGGGCGGATTGCTCTGCCTGTTCGGCTATGGTCACACGCGCTGGAGCTATGATGCGCTGCGTGCGAAGCGGCGGGCGGAAGTGGCCGAAGGTGCCGCGGAGCGTCATGCGGCGGAGGCCGAACTTCGGGCCGCGCGCGCCGAGGGGCGCGCCGAAGCGGCCGGGGCGCCGGTCGTCGTCAGGAAACGGCCCTTCTGGCGGCGCTAGGGTCCTGACCCTAGACCTTCGCGCTTGGCATCGCGGCCGCGCTGCGCTAGCCTCCACTTAACGTTTACGTAAAGGGAGAGCCTGCGATGGCCGCGAACCGCGATCTCGACATCATCGTCTATGGCGCGACGGGATTTACCGGCCGTCTCGTCGCCGAATATCTGGCGCACCACTACAAGGGCCGCAAGGATGCGCCCAAATGGGCGATGGCGGGGCGCAGCCTCGACAAGCTGGCCGAAGTGCGCGACCTGATCGGCGCCGACGAAGAAACGCCGCTGATCGTTGCCGATGCCAGCGATCCCGCGAGCCTCGACAGGATGGCGGCGAGCACGAAGGTCGTGCTCACCACCGTCGGCCCGTACCAGCTCTATGGCAACGAACTCGTCGCCGCATGCGTCCGCGCGGGCACCGCCTATGCCGACCTGTGCGGCGAACCCGGCTGGATGCGCGAGATGATCGACGCGCATGAAGCCGCCGCCAAGGCATCGGGCGCGCGCATCACCTTCAGCTGCGGGTTCGACTCGATCCCGTTCGACCTGGGCGTCCATTTCCTGCAGGCCGAGGCGGTGAGGCGGCACGGCAAGCCCGCGCCGCGCGTCAAGGGCCGCGTGCGCAAGATGGCGGGCGGCGCGTCGGGCGGCACGATTGCGAGCCTCACCGAAACGCTGAAAGCCATCGCGAAAAAGCCGTCGCTCGCGCTGCTGCTCAAGTCGAGCTTCGCGCTCACGCCGGGCTTCGAGGGACCATCGCAGCCGACGGGCCTCGTCCCCGAATATGACAGCGCGACGGGCACCTGGACCGCGCCCTTCGTGATGGCGCCGATCAACACCAAGAATGTCCATCGCACCAATTTCCTGCTCGGCCATCCGTGGGGCGAGGACCTGGTCTATGACGAGATGGTGATGACGACGATCGGCGACGCCGGCAAGGCGATGGCCGAAGCGATGGCGAAGGCGAACCCCTTCGACCCCAGCATCAAGCCCGGCGACGGCCCGAGCAAGGAACAGCGCGAAAGCGGTTTCTACGATGTGCTGTTCATCGGCGAATATGAGGACGGCACGACGGTCCGCGCCTCGGTGCAGGGCGACCGCGACCCCGGCTATGGTTCGACGTCGAAGATGCTCGCCGAAACGGGCATCGCGCTGCTCGAAAACAAGGGCGCCGGCGGCGTGTGGACGCCCGGCGCGCTGCTCGGCGACGCCCTGATCGCGCGGCTGACCGCGAACGCCGGACTGACCTTCCAGATCGAGGAATAAGCCCCATATGACGACTTCTCCCAGCGCGCTCGACGCGCTGCTCTCCACGCTGCGCGTCGACGGCGACGTCGCCAAGGCGCATATCGACGAAGGATGGATGCAGGGCCGCACCGCCTATGGCGGGATCAGCTCGGCGGTCGCGCTGGCGGGCGCGATGGCGCTTCATCCGACCGAGACGCCGCTGCGTTATGCGCAGATCAGCTTTGTCGGCCCCGTCGGCGGTGATTGCACGGTCGAAACGCGCGTGCTCCGCCAGTCGAAATCGAGCCTGTTCATCGACGCCGGCGTGTCGAGCGACCAGGGCTTCGGAACCGCGGCCGTCTTCGCCTTTTCGGGTGACCGCACGAGCCACCTCGATCATGACCGGCTGGCCATGCCCGATGCGCCCGATCCCGACACGCTGGCCCCCGTGCCCGAGCACCATGCCCGGCCGCCCTTCACGCGCCATTTCGATATGCGCCCGACGACCGGCCCGCGCTTCGGATGGAAAAGCGAGGTCGGCGAATATCTGACGTGGGTCCGCTTCGTCGAGGAACCGGTGTGCCATCCCGCGGTCGCGCTGCTCGCGATGGGCGATGCCCTGCCCCCCGCCGCCATGGCGCTGTTCAGCCAGTTCGGGCCGATCAGTTCGATGAACTGGACGGTCAATATGCTGACCGGCACGCCGTCGACCGACGACGGCTGGTGGCTCCTGTCGGCGAAGACCGGCTATGCGCGTCACGGCCTGTCGGTGCAGGACATGATGCTGTGGAACCGCGCGGGCGAGCCGGTGCTGAGCGGCAGCCAGGCGATCGCCATCTACGCGTGAAAGACGTTGCCGCCGAGGGCGGCGACCATGTTTCTGCATCCGGCTCGGAGTGGTCTCCCTACTGTCCGTTCGGGAGTCTGCGTGCGGAAAACGGCCGGGAAACGGCCGACCGCTCGGGATCAATGCAGCCTCGCTTGTTAAGACTTTGGTTCTAGGCCGGATTCTTGAAGCAGATAGATGAGGCGGGACATAGAGTGGACGATTATCTTGAAGTGCCGACAATGGACGCCCGGAATTGGCTGGCCGACGCCGCGCGTGAATGTGGCTACCCATCCGAAAATGCCGATGCGATCGGCTACATTGCATGGTGGCTTGAAAATCGCGGGGCCGGCGGCGTTTTACGGACAACGGTATATCTGTTGGGCATCCACGGACGGCCCTTTGATGAACTGAAGCCCGAAATACGGGGCGATACCGTTGTCGGCATTTGCCCGGTCGAGTTCGTCACTCCAATTCTTGTTTCCCTAATGAAAGGCGATAATGATTTCTCCGAATGGACCGGAGGCATGGCTACGGCCGACCCCGTTCTTGTCGGCCCGCTTCTCGCCCAGATGCTCGAATATGAATACAATATCCATATCAGATATCACGATCAGCATGTGATTTTCTGCCAGGACGGAATTGCCATCCTGTCCGATTCATTGGCGACTTTTGCTATGACCGACACAAAATCCGGAGTCGAGCTGGCTATTCGCCTTGTGAAATCCGGCGATGAGGATGTGCCGTTGACCTTTCGATACCAAAAGAAGGAAACGCTCAGAATTCCCGGATTCCGCTACCTCAAGGGTGGAGGCTTTCGTTTCGACCCGTCCTAGGAACATTGCTTTTCGAGCCAAATCACCGCGGGAAACGATAAAATCCGTCCACCCGCGAATCCATGTCTCGGGAAAGGGGCATGATGCGCAATTCAGAGTGCCTCTCCTCGGACGTAGGTCGACGACGCATCGCCCGCTCCCCTCTTGCGCTCCACCGGCAAATCGGTCACAACTTTACGTGAACGTAAAGGTAAAGCAGCCGCGAGAGGATTCTTCCCCATGACCCTTCCGACCTTCGACACGATCAAACTCGACCTCGCCGACCATGTCGCGACGATCACGCTCAACCGTCCCGACCGGCTCAATTCGATGCCGCCCGCGATGGCCGACGATATTCGCGCGGCGCTCGATCACCTGCCCGGCCTCGGCGCGCGCGCACTGCTGATCACCGGCGAAGGGCGCGGTTTCTGTTCGGGCGCCGACCTTGCGGGCGACCGTTCGGCGGGCGGTGCGGTCAGCGGCGGGGCGCGGAGCCGCAACGCGCTGCGCGGCCATTACAACCCGATGCTGCTCGCGCTCGCGAACCTCGACATCCCGGTCGTCGTCGCGGTCAACGGCCCGGCGGCGGGCGTCGGGTGCAGCTTTGCGCTGTCGGGCGATTTCACCATCGCGGGCAAGAGCGCCTATTTCCTGCAGGCTTTCGTCAACATCGGCCTCGTCCCCGACGGCGGATCGTCGTGGCTGCTGCCGCGGCTGATCGGTGTGCCGCGCGCGCTCCAGATGATGATGTTGGGCGAGAAGATTTCGGCCGATCAGGCGGCCGACTGGGGCATGATCTACAAGAGCGTCGACGATGCCGAGCTGATGGCCGAAGCGAAGGCGCTGGCGACGCGGCTCGCGAACGGGCCGACCGTTGCGCTCGGCACGATGCGCAAGGTGCTGCGCGATGGGCTGACGCAGGATTTCGCGACGACGCTCGACGCCGAGGCCAAGGGCCAGTTCGTCGCCGGCGGCACCGCCGACGCGATGGAGGGCATCATGGCCTTCCAGCAGAAGCGCAAGACCGAATTCAAGGGAAAGTAAGCATTGTGATCCCCGGCGAAAGCCGGGGGCCGCAACCAACCGTGAATGGGCCCCGGCTTTCGCCGGGGATCACGATCCTTATTCGGCCGCTTCCTCGACCATCACCTTCTTGTAGATGCTCGTGCGTGGATAGGAGCAGAGGCGCATCACCATCGGCTCGAAGAATTCGAGGCTCTCGCTGTCGTAATCGGGATCGAACGCCGGCGCGTCATATTTTTCACAGAATTCGGCGCACGCCGCATAATGGGGATGGTCGCGGAACTGGTCGCGCATGTCGCGGTCGAGCCCGAGATAATGGAAGAAATAATGGCCTTGGAACACGCCATGATGCTGGACGATCCAGAGATTTTCTTCTGACAGGAAGGGCTTGAGGATCGCCGCCGCCACATCGGGATGGTTGAACGCGCCAAGCGTGTCGCCGATGTCGTGGAGCAGCGCCATCACGACATATTCCTCGTCGCGCCCGTCCCTGTGAGCTCTGGTCGCGGTCTGCAGGCAATGTTCGAGCCGGTCGACCGGGAAGCCGCCATAATCGCCGCCGAGCAGCTTCAGATGTTCGAGGATGCGTTTGCCATTGTTCGGCGCGAATTCCTTTTGCTCGCGCGCGATAATGTCCCAGTCTTCCTGCGTCCCGTCGATCATCGAACGGAACGTCGCATGCTCGTGCGTCATGTCGTTCATCGCAGCCTCTCCTTTATCGGACGGCAGCTTATGTTATTCGTTCCAATTTGCAACGTTATAGGCGCGCAGTTCGTCGGGCGTCAGGCAATGGCGCACCGGCTTGCCCGCGCTTTCGGCCGCCTCGCGGTCGAGCACGCCGTTCAGCAATCGGCGCGACACGCCCATGCGGATCAGATAATCCGAAATCTCGAGGCTCTGCCGTGCGACGCCCGGTGCCGAACCGTCGCCGGTCTCGTAAAAGCGGCCAAGGTCGAAAACCCCCGCGGGATCGACCGACCGGACGCGGCCGCTGAGGAACAATAGCGCGCAAGCACCGGTACAGCCCCAGCCAGCCGGGACCTCTGCCACCAGCAGCCCCTGCGATCGTACGACCTTCCCCGCCGCGAGCGCGCTCGCGACATCGCCGCCGGCGGAATTGAAATGCAGCGCCGATATCTGCGGATGGTCCGCAAACATGGCGCGCAATCGCGCCGCAAGGTCCGGATCGATCCGCCCCTCGACGCGCAGCACCGTCTCGCCGCCCTCTTTCGCGATCGTCAATTCGGTCGCGGCGCGGTCCCATCCTGCGCGCGCGGGCACGCAATCGGAAGCCGCGACCGGAGCACCGGCCATCAGCAACGGGACGGCAAGCAGCGCGGCGACCAGCCGCTCAGCCGCCATTGTTGATGACATTATATTCCCTGACCTCGTCCTGCGTCAGGCAGCGCCGGGTCGACTTGTCGTCCTCGTTCGCGATCGCCTTTTGCTGGTACATCACCTCGGTCAGCAGCTTGCGCGACACGCCCATGCGGATCAGGAAATCATTGTCCTCGCTGGCAAGCAGCGCCGCGTCCTGCTCGATATCGCCGATCAGCTCCTTCGTCGCATCGGTGCCCATCGCGACGCTCATGTCGATCGCGCTGCGGTCGCCGGTGCGCGTGAACATATGAACGATGAACAGCCCGCCCGGATCGATCATGCGCGGCTGCCCGCCCATGAAAACGAAATTGCACGCGCTGAAACAGGCCCAGCCGGCGGGGATGCGGGTCATCAGCCCAAAGTTCGAGCGGATCACGCGTCCAGCCGCATTGCCCGCGCGCGCATCGCCGCCTGGCGAGCGCAGCCAGATCTCCTCGACGTCGGGATTGGCGGCCAGCGCCGCCTTCAACCGGTCGGGCAGCCCCGAATCGATCCGCCCTTCGGCCAGCAGCACCTTGGCGCCGCCACGGACCGCCGGCGTCAGCTGCATCGTCGGATTGGTCGACCAGTTGGGGTCGAGCGGACAGGTCGGGTTCGCCGGGTCCATCTTCGTCGCGCCGCCAAGGAGCGCGAGCGCGCCCGCCGCCAGCGCGACGCGCGCGAGCCTAGGCGGCCAGCGCATAGCGCGCCTCTCCGGGCTTTTTGCACATCTTCTTGGTGACGCGCGTTTCCTCGCCCTCGACGATCACGACGTCGGTTACGGTCATGCAGCGCGTCCCGCCGCCCTCGTTATTGATCGACGCAACGGTCGACGACCCGCTGACATTCTCGCGCGTCGCGCTCGTCCAGTTGGAGGTCGCACCGACCTCTTCGCCGCGCGTCACCTCTTCGGTCGCGGCCGCCGCCTGGACCTGTTCGCCGGGATCGAGACGGCAGGCGATCGCGTCGGTCAGCGTCCCGCTGACCTCCGAAATCGGCACATAGGAGTAGACGCCAGCCTTGCTCGCGGCATCGCCGACCGCGTCGTTCAGGACGTTGCCGAGGATGTTGCGCCCGATGCTGCTGCCCTTCTTGCCCTTCGGACAGCCGCCATTGCCCTCTTCGCTCGGCTTCGGGGCCGGCGTCGTCACCTTGCGAAGCAGTCCGCCGAACTGTGCCTGCGCCGGCGCGACGGCGAGCAGGCAGGCCGCGAGTACGGCCGGGGTCGCCAATATTCTACGCATCATATAGTCCACCCTTGTCGCGCCCGATGCCGGGCCACCATGCGACCTTTATAGGGGCGGTTCATGCCACCCGCTGTGATTTTCATCAACTCTGCAACTTATGTCATCCACACAGGTTGAATTAACGCTGAATATGTCACAGTAACGCCGCCATGCTCTCGCAAAAGACCCGCTATACGATCCGCGCGTTCCAGCACCTTGCCGACCATTGGGGCAAGGGGCAGGTGCAGCTCGCCGATATTGCGGATGCGCAGAATATCCCGCCCAAATTCCTGACCGTGATCCTGTCCGAAATGGCGCGCGAAGGGCTGCTCATTTCGCAGCGCGGGCGCGACGGCGGATACCAGCTGGCGCTGCCCCCGATCGATATCAGCTATGGCGACCTCGTCCGGCTGACGCGCGGTTCGCTCGCGCTCGTCCCGTGCGCAGCGCGCAACGCGCACGAACAGTGCAAGAATTGCCTGCCCGAGATCGACTGCCGGATGCGCAGCCTGATGCTGAAGGTCCGCGACGACACCGCGGCGATCCTCGACCGCATCACGCTGGCCGACCCGATCAAGATGGAGCCCCTGTTCGAAAAGGAAGAGGCGGCCGAATAGGCCCGCCGCGATCGGCACGGAAACCGCGCAACAAAAAAGGCCCGCTTTCGCGGGCCTTTTTGTAATGGTGGAGCCTAGCGGGATCGAACCGCTGACCTCCTGCATGCCATGCAGGCGCTCTCCCAGCTGAGCTAAGGCCCCGTACCATTCTTCCCGTCGCCCTCGCCAATATCCTTGGCTGCTGCGACCGGGACGCCGCCTTTAGCAGCGCCATCGGGCGATGCAAGGGGCCAAATCATCTTTCGATGCTATTTTTGGGCCCCCGGCACCCGATGGCCGAATTTATCAGCTTTCGTCGTCGTTGTCGTCGCCGGTGGCAACGCCCAGATCGTCGTCGCCGCCAAGATCGACGTCATTGTCGGGCGAATCGCTGTCCTCGTCGACATCGACGTCCAGATCCAGATCCTCGTCGGTGCCTTCTTCCTTGGCGACCTTGCCGGGCTTCTCGATCTGTTCGAACGGCATCGGCTGCTTCGATTTCAGCACCGATTCCGGGATCCAGTTGTAACCGCAATTAATGCAGCTGACCGGATCATCCTTGGTCAAATCATAGAATCGGGTGGCGCATTTCGGGCAGCTGCGCTTCGTGCCCCATTCAGCCTTGATCATAAATGCCTCGTAACCCTTTGGAAACAGGATAGGAATATCGGAAGAGCGACGGTATCTGAATAGCTATCCGTCAAATCGGCGTGCGCCTTGCCAGATTGCAAGGCCGCTGTCAAAAGCCGCACGCCATGACCGATCAAACCGCCACGCCGCGCGCCTTTTCCGCTTCCGTTCCGCTCAAAGGTAGGATCGCGATCCCGGGTGACAAGAGCATCTCGCACCGCTCGCTGATGCTGTCGGCGCTCGCGGTCGGGACCAGCCGCGTTACCGGCCTGCTCGAAGGGCATGACGTGCTTGCCACCGCCGACGCGATGCGCGCGATGGGTGCTACGATCGAGCGGCGCGACGATGGCGAGTGGGTGATCGACGGCGTCGGTGTCGGCGGGCTGCTCCAGCCGCGTGAGGCGCTCGACATGGGCAATAGCGGCACCTCGACGCGCCTGCTGATGGGCCTGGTCGCGAGCCATCCGATCACCGTGACCTTCGTCGGCGACGCAAGCCTGTCAGGCCGCCCGATGGGGCGCGTCATCGACCCGCTGAGCGCCATGGGTGCCGACATCAGCGCCTCGCCCGGCGGCCGCCTGCCGCTCATGGTGCGCGGTCTCGCGCCTGCCATCCCCCTCGCCTACCGCCTGCCGATGGCGTCGGCGCAGGTAAAGAGCGCGGTGCTGCTCGCCGGGCTCAACACGCCGGGCATCACCGAAGTGATCGAACCCGTGCCCACCCGCGACCATAGCGAACGTATGCTCCGCGGCTTCGGCGCCGAGCTGACGGTCGAGACCGACGGCGACGGCACGCGCCATATCCGCATCCGCGGCGAGGCGGAGCTCAAGCCGCAGACGATCGTCGTTCCGGGCGACCCCTCGTCGGCCGCTTTCTTCATCGTCGCGGCGCTGATCGTTCCGGGGTCGGACGTCGTCATCGCCAATGTCGGGCTCAACCCGACGCGCGCGGGGCTTGTCGAGGTGCTGCAGCAGATGGGCGGCGACATCGAACTGCAGGATCCGCGCGACGTCGGCGGCGAACCCGTCGCCGACCTGCGCGTCCGCCACAGCAATCTCAAGGGCATCGACGTCGATCCCGCGGTCGCGCCGAGCATGATCGACGAATTCCCGATCCTCTTTATCGCCGCCGCGCTCGCCGAAGGCCGCACGACGACGACCGGCCTCGACGAACTGCGCGTCAAGGAAAGCGACCGGCTGGCCGTCATGGCGACGGGCCTGAAAGCCATCGGCGCCCGCGTCGAGGAAAGCGAAGACGGCCTTGTCATCGACGGCACCGGCGGCGACCCGCTGCCCGGCGGCGCGACCATCGCGGGCCATCTCGATCACCGCATCTGCATGAGCTTTGCGGTCGCCGGCCTCGTCAGCAAGGCGCCGGTCACGATCGACGACATCGCCCCCGTCGCGACCAGCTTCCCCAATTTCGAAACGCTGCTGACGCAGTTGCAGGGCGGCTTGTGATCGATGTCACCGACGCATAGCGTGGCCCGCAGCAAGATAGCGCCTCGATTCCAGAAACTTGTTGGGGATTTGCGAACCATGACATTGAAGCCCGCCACGATCGCGACTGCCCTGCTCGCCGCGCTCCTGCCCGTTGCCGCTCCCGCCGCCGAACGCATCGCCGACCCCTTCGACCGCGCCGATGCCAGCTTCTCGCGCTACCCGCTCAACCTGCCGACGACGCCGCAGGCGATCGGGCGGCTGACCAATGGCGACGTCTGCACCGACCCCGAAAGCGACTTGGACTGCGAATGGGAGGATGACACCGGCGTCGTACATATCGTCGTGGGCGAAGAGAATATCATCGCGATCAAGAGCATCGACGGCGCGGCGCTGGGCGACCGCGACATCGGCGCGCTGGACATCGGTACCGCGCGGACGCGAAGCGACGTGCTCGCCAAGGTCCGCGCCTTCCTGCCCGAGATCGCGATCGACTGCCGCGAGCCCGGCGAGGCCGGCGAAGGCAAAGGGGTCGCATCTTGCGGCGGCAGTTTCGACAATGGCGGCTGGATCAAATTGCTGTTCGGACCCGACAACCGCCTGCAGGCCGCGCGTATCGACGCGTTCCAGATAAACTGATGATCGTCGCCGTCGACGGCCCCACCGCGTCGGGGAAAGGCACGATCGCCAAGGCGCTCGGCGCGCATTTCGGCCTGCCCGTGCTCGACACGGGGCTGCTCTATCGCGCCGTCGGCTATCAGACGCAGCTGAACCACGGCGACCCCGACAGTGCCGCCGACGCGCTGGCGGCGTGCGATTTCCCCGCGGGCCTGCTGGACGATCCCGCGCTCCGCTTCGAAAGCACCGGCAGCCTCGCCAGCCGCGTGTCGGTCCATCCGCAGGTCCGCGCGGCGCTGTTCCAGCGTCAGGTCGATTTCGCGAACCAGCCTGGCGGCGCCGTGCTCGACGGGCGCGACATCGGCACCGTCATCGCGCCGCATGCCGACGCCAAATTGTTCGTGACCGCCAGCCCCGCGGAACGCGCGCGCCGACGCCATGCCGAGATGCTCGGGCGCGGCGTCGAAATCGGTTACGATGCGGTGCTCGCCGACGTCCACGCCCGCGACGCCCGCGACACCGGCCGCGCCGACGCTCCGCTGCTGCGCGCCGCCGATGCGATGCTGCTCGACAATACAACCATGGACCGCGACGCCGCACTGGCGGCCGCGATCGCCTTCGTCGAAGAACGGGTCAGGCGACCCGGCTGATATCGGGCAACGCGTCTCCGGTTTCGGGCACCGTTTGGTAAATGCAAATTTCGCCGACGCCCTTGAGCATCTCATGATGCGGCGGGCCGAATTCGGCGCGGTCCTTTGCGCGCAGCCAGGTGCTTTCCGAAATGGCGATGCCGTTGACCGGGGCCGTCCCTTCGAGCCGCGCCGCCATATTCACCGTCTCGCCCCAATAATCATACGCCATGCGCGTCGCGCCGATCACGCCGCCGACCACCGGGCCGCTATGGATGCCGACGCGCAGGCCAACGTCGGTGCCCGCGACATCCTGCAGCTGAGGGACGCCGGCCAGCACGTCGCGCGCAAAGGCGATCGCCGCGTCGGCGCTGTTGCCGCTCGTCACATTGCCGCCCGCGATGGCAAGATAGGCGTCGCCGATCGTCTTGACCTTTTCGACACCATGCCGCGCCGCGCAGGCATCGGCGTGATTGAAAAAGGCATTGAGCACTTCGACCAGATGCCCCGGCGACACGCGCTTCGTCAGGTTCGTAAAGCCCGCCATGTCGATGAAGATCACGCTGGCGTCGGCATAGGCATCGGCGACCATCCGCCCGTCGCGGATACGCTCGACCGCTGCGGGCGGCAGCATGTTATAGACGAGATCCTCATTCTTCTTGCGCTCGGCCTCGAGCGCTTCGGCGAGCGCAAAGGCGCCGCGGCTCGACCGGTCGATCGCGAAGTTGATCGCAACCATGATCGTCGCACCGCTCAGATAGCTGAGCAAGGCGTACCAGAGGCCGGCACCATGACTCTGCACGGGAATCACGGTCGCGAGGAACACGACGAGATCGAGCGCGAGCCAGAGCAGGAACAGCCGCGGGCGGCTGGCCAGCGCGACTGCGGCGAAGGCGCTGACCGACAGGCGGTTCATTACGCCCACCGCGTGCATCTCCTCCTGCATCTCGATCAGTTCGTCGAACAGCAC
Organism: Sphingopyxis sp.; assembly: GCF_035944815.1. Classification (GTDB taxonomy): domain Bacteria; phylum Pseudomonadota; class Alphaproteobacteria; order Sphingomonadales; family Sphingomonadaceae; genus Sphingopyxis. Next base: position 377,074 of record NZ_DASZAU010000004.1, on the reverse strand, counting down.
GAGGTTGATATGACCGAGCAGGAAGACGATGCCGAGCAGCGCGGCAAAATCGATCCCCGGCCGGCTGACATAGCCGGGCCAGAAGGTCGCGCCGATATAGGCGCCGGCAAGGATGAGCATGCAGCCGAAATATACCGCGAGCGTCGCCGTATCCTCATGGCTGACGAACATCGGATTGGCGATCGTGTAGGCAAGCGCGACGAGCATGAAGAGCACGCCGTAGACACGCACGAAGGGCAGCCGCAGCGTGCGCGCGGTTTCCTGAAAACGCGCTTCGACCGCCGGATCGGCGAACGGACCATGTACCGCCTGTGGCATTGAGACCCCTCTCGATTGGGAGAATCTACAAGCCAAGGTCTTACGATGGGGTTTACCGGCTTTCGTTCCCTCCTTCTCACCTTCCCCGGACTCGATCCGGGGTGACGACGAAAAGACGCTTCCAGCTTGCCAATCTGCGGCTTCCGACCTATATGCGCCCCGTCCGACGGGCTCTCCAGCCGGTCGAGGCATGGACGAACCGCCGCTCATATCCGAGCGTCGGGCGTGACGGGGCGCACTCGTCGCGCCCTTTTTGCTTTGTCCATGGCTCGCCGATGGCGCGTCCAGAGGATGTCTTGCCTCGCATCCGGCGGGCAGGACGGATCGGCCACAAGACCAGCGGAACCAACCGCTTGGCCGGAACAAATGAAGTAAGGAAGACACTCTATGGCCTCTACGGCTTTTCCGTCGCGCGACGATTTCGCCGCGATGCTCGACGAATCGCTGGGTGGTGCTGATGGCGGCTTTGAAGGCCGCGTCGTCAAGGGCACCGTGACCGCGATCGAAAACGACCTGGCAGTGATCGACATCGGCCTGAAGAGCGAAGGCCGCGTGCCGCTTCGCGAATTCGCGATGCCGGGCCAGAAGGCTGACATCAATGTCGGCGACGAAGTCGAAGTCTATGTCGACCGCGTCGAAAACGCCAATGGCGAAACCATGCTGTCGCGCGACCGTGCTCGCCGCGAAGCCGCCTGGGACCGCCTCGAAGAAGAATTCAACAAGGAAGCGCGCGTCGAAGGCGTCATCTTCGGTCGCGTCAAGGGCGGCTTCACCGTCGACCTCGGCGGCGCCGTGGCGTTCCTTCCGGGTTCGCAGGTCGATATCCGCCCCGTGCGCGACGTCGGCCCGCTCATGGACCTGCCGCAGCCCTTCCAGATCCTGAAGATGGATCGCCGCCGCGGCAACATCGTCGTGTCGCGCCGCGCTATCCTCGAAGAAACGCGCGCCGAACAGCGCTCGGGCCTGATCCAGAACCTCGAAGAAGGCCAGATCATCGAAGGCGCGGTCAAGAACATCACCGATTATGGTGCGTTCGTCGACCTCGGCGGCATCGACGGCCTGCTCCATGTCACCGACATGAGCTACAAGCGCGTCAACCACCCGAGCGAAGTCATCAACATCGGTGACAATGTCCGCGTGCAGATCATCCGCATCAACCGCGACACGCAGCGCATCAGCCTTGGCATGAAGCAGCTCGAAAGCGATCCGTGGGAAGGCGTTGCCGCCAAGTACCCGGTCGGTGCGAAGCTGTCGGGCACCGTCACGAATATCACCGATTACGGCGCGTTCGTCGAACTCGAAGCCGGCATCGAAGGCTTGGTCCACGTCAGCGAAATGTCGTGGGTCAAGAAGAACGTCCACCCCGGCAAGATCGTTTCGACGAGCCAGGAAGTCGACGTCATCGTCCTCGAAGTCGACAGCGACAAGCGCCGCATCTCGCTCGGTCTCAAGCAGGCCCAGTCGAACCCGTGGGGCGCGTTCGCAGAACAGCATCCGGTCGGCTCGGTCGTCGAAGGCGAAGTCAAGAACGCGACCGAATTCGGTCTGTTCGTCGGCCTTCCGGGCGACGTCGACGGCATGGTTCACATGTCGGACATCGCATGGGGCATCTCGGGCGAAGAAGCGCTGCACCTCCACCGCAAGGGCGAGGCCGTGCAGGTCGTCGTTCTCGACGTCGACGTCGAGAAGGAACGCATCAGCCTCGGCATCAAGCAGCTTGAAAAGGGTGCTCCGGCCGTCGGTGGCGGCGTTGCCGCAGCCGGTTCGCTGAAGAAGAACGACATCGTCACCGTCTCGGTCCTCGAAGTCCGCGACAACGGCCTCGAAGTGCAGGCCGGCGAAGATGGTGCCACGGGCTTCATCAAGCGCGCCGACCTTGGCCGCGACCGCGACGAACAGCGCGCCGAACGTTACCAGGTCGGCCAGAAGTTCGATGCGATGGTCATCGGCTTCGACCGTTCGAAAAAGCCGAACTTCTCGGTCAAGGCGATGCAGATCGCCGAAGAGAAGGAAGCCGTCGCGCAGTATGGTTCGTCGGACTCGGGCGCATCGCTCGGCGACATCCTCGGCGAGGCGCTGAAGGCCGGCAAGAAGGATTAATTCCTTCTTCCGCCGTCAGGCGAAACAAAAGGCCCGCAGAGTGTCCCTCTGCGGGCCTTTTTCTTGTCCTGATATATTTTGACCGAATAGGGATTCATGTTACCTTCCGCGCGCGTTGGGAGGGGTCTCACGCACAATCGGCCGGCAACGTCCGGAATCCTGCCTTGGCGGGAAAAGCGTGGCTATAATATTAGGGGAAGCAGATGATCCGGTCAGAACTGGTTCAGAAGATCGCGAGCGAAAACAGCGATTTGCGGCTCGAAGAGGTCGAGCGCATCGTCGATGTCTTCTTCGATTCCATTGTCGACCAGCTTGCCGCGGGTGGCCGCGTCGAATTGCGCGGGTTCGGGGCGTTTTCGACCCGCTCGCGCGAATCGCGCACGGGCCGCAATCCCCGCACCGGCGCGGCGGTCGACGTGAAGGCGAAGAATGTGCCCTACTTCAAACCGGGCAAGGAAATGCGCGAGCGTCTGAACAATTGACACCGTGCGCCCTGCGGGGCCCGGCCGAATGATCGCGAACGGTCCGGGGTCCTGAGGCCCTAGTTCTTCAGCCGGTACCCCGTGCGGAACATCCAGAAGATGACGCCGAGGCACAGCGCCAGAAAGAGCGTGACTGCGCCCATGCTGACCTCGATCCCCACATCGCCCTTGCCGAAGAAGGTCCAGCGAAAGCCGCTGATAAGGTAGACGACGGGGTTGAACAGGGTCACCGTCCGCCATGCCGCGGGCAGCATGTCGAGCGAGTAAAAGGCGCCGCCGAGAAAGGTCAGCGGATAGATGACCAGCATCGGGATCACCTGAAGCTGCTCGAAGCTCTTGGCCCAGATGCCGATGATGAAGCCGAAGAGGCAAAAGGTCACCGCCATCAGGATCATGAAAGCCGCCATCAACAACGGATGCGCGACCTGCACGTCGACGAACAGGTGCGCGGTGGCAAAGATGATCGATCCGATGATCACCGACTTGGTCGCCGCGGCGCCGACATAGGCGATCACCGTTTCGAGCGGCGACAGCGGCGCCGACAGCATCTCGTAGATCGTGCCCGTCCATTTGGGCATATAGATGCCGAACGACGCGTTGCTGATGCTTTCGGTGAACATCGTCAGCATCATCAGCCCGGGGACGATGAACGCACCATAGGGGACGTTGCTCACTTCGGTCATACGGCTGCCGATCGCCGATCCGAAGACGACGAAATAGAGCGCGGTGGTGATCACCGGCAGCATCAGGCTGGTCCAGAAAGTGCGGCCGAAGCGCGCCATTTCGAACAGGTAGATGGCACGGATGCCGCGAATGTTCGAAATCATGCCGCTGCTCCCGCCGCGCTCTTGTCCTCGTGCACCAGCCCGACGAAAATATCCTCGAGCGAGCTTTGCTTCGTATGCAGGTCCTTGAAACCGATCCCGATGTCGCTCATCCGCCGCAGCAATGACGGAACCCCGGTCGCTTCGGCGTGGCTGTCGAATTCATAGATGAGTTCGTTGCCGTCGCCCGCGAGTTCGAGCTTCCACTGTGCGAGTTCTTCGGGGACCGACGCCAGAGGTTCGGCAAGGTTCAGCGTCAGCGTCTTGCGCCCGAGCTTCTTGATCAGCGCATTCTTCTCTTCGACCAGGATCAGCTTGCCATGGCTGATGACCCCCACCCGGTCGGCCATTTCCTCGGCCTCCTCGATATAATGGGTGGTCAGGATGATCGTCACGCCGCGCTCGCGCAGCCCGCGCACCATGTTCCACATGTCGCGGCGCAGTTCGACATCGACGCCCGCGGTGGGCTCGTCGAGGAACAGGATTTCGGGTTCGTGGCTGAGCGCCTTGGCGATCATCACGCGGCGCTTCATCCCGCCCGACAATTCCATGATCTTCGACGACCGCTTGTCCCACAGCGACAGGTCGCGCAGCAATTGTTCGATGAACGCCGGATCCTTGGGCTTGCCGAACAGGCCGCGCGAGAAGCTGACCGTCGCCATCACCGTTTCGAACGCGTCGGTGTGCAATTCCTGCGGCACCAGCCCGATCATCGTGCGCGCGGCGCGATATTCGCGTGCGTGGTCGTGCCCGCCGACGGTCACCGTGCCGCTGCTCGCCGTGACGATCCCGCAGACGATGCTGATCATCGTCGTCTTGCCCGCGCCGTTCGGCCCGAGCAGTGCGAAAATCTCGCCCTTGTTGATGGTCAGGTCGACATCGCTGAGCGCCGTGTGACCGCTTTGATAGGTTTTCCCGAGGCCGGAAATTTCGAGGACTGGAGTCATGGCACGCGTCTAGCCGACCCGCCCCGTGCCGTGAAGCGACAAACATCGCTTGACCTCTACCGGCCCATCGGCTTGACCGGCGTCGATCGTGCGGACGTGGCGAAATCGGTAGACGCAGCAGACTTAAAATCTGCCGGCCTAGTGTCATGCGGGTTCAAGTCCCGCCGTCCGCACCAGATCATCGTCCGGTCAGCGCCGGATGAGCGCCTTCACCCTCGCACGCAGCCCGGCGCGGTCGAGCAGGCGCTTGGCGCCGGCGGCAAGGCCGTCGATCGCGCGCATCGTGCCGAGCGCGGCACGATTGCGCAGCGACGGGCGAAGCAACAGGACATCGGCACAGGCGACCGACGCGCGCCCGAACTGCGCCTTGTGCGCGCCGTCGCCTTCGGTGAAATCGAACGCGCGAAAGCGCCCCTCGGCGTAAAGGCGGCGCATCGCTTCGACATGCAGCACCGTTCCCGGCGACAGGTCGGCGAAATCGGGATCATAGCCCAAATGGGCATAGACGAGCACATCCTCCTCTACCGGCAGGTAGAGATAGGCGATCGCGCGGCCTTCGGCGAACAACAGGAAGGCGCGGACATGGCCCTGCCCCGCCGCCGCGACCGCTTGCGCGACATCGGCGCCGCCGGCGGGAAGCCCGGCCTGCATCAGCCGTTCCTGATAGGTGCGCCCCGACAGCGCCGCCGCAACGGACATGAATTCGGCGACCTCGTCGGCGCTGCTGTAGGCATGGACAGTAAATCCGCCGTCGAACCGGTCGGCCAGTCGCCGCGCCTTGCGCGACAGGGTCGAGCGCGTCTTCGCCGAAAAGCCCTGCCACCAATCGTCGAACCCAGCCTGCTCCATCGGAATATAGTGGCGCGGATAATGCTGCCGCACCGCCAGCAGCCAGCCCGTCATCGCGTTCCCAAGCGCGGGGAGCCGCGCCGCCGGGACCGACCGCAGCAGCCAGCCGTCGCACCCGGACGGCGGCAAATCGGCTTCTCCGCCCGTCAGGATCGCGTCGAGACCGTGCGGCACGACGCGCAGCCGGCGCCGGACATGCCCGATCGGCCGCCCCGCGATCTCGATGCGCAGCGCGACGGCTTCGCCCCCGTCCTGTGTGCCCCCTTGCTCCATGACCTCTCATTTGTTGCGATACGGCTATTCCGGTTTCGCAGCACATGGTTATGATTGGCTTACACCAGCGGAGAGACAAGGCGCATAATGACGGCAAGAGGCAAATATGGGCGCGCCGCGATCCTGGCGACGGCGGCCACGGGCCTTGCGCTTGCCGTGTCGAGTTGCGGGCTGTTCGGCGAGCGCGGGCCGGTGAAGATTGCGGCGATGGGCACGCTCAATCCCGGCGCGACACCGCTGACCGGCGAATTGTCGACCGGCAATGCCGCGCTGCTCGATGCCACCTCGCAAGGGCTTGTCAGCTACGACGGCGAGGGACAGATCGATACCGGGCTGGCCGATCGCTGGACCGTCACCACCGACGGCCGCAGCTATATTTTCCGCCTTCGCGAAGCCAAATGGACCAATGGCCGCAAGGTTACGGCCGAAGAGGTCGCGGCGATCCTGCGATCCTATCTGGCGCCCGCCAGCCGCCATATTCTGAAGAGCGACTTTCCGGAGATCGAGACGATCAAGGCGATGACCGACACCGTCATCGAAATACGACTGTCGGTGCCGCAGCCGACGATCCTCGAACTGCTCGCGCAGCCGTCGATGGCGATCGTCAACAAGGGCATGGGCTGGGGCCCGATGCGATCGCGCAGGATCGGACGCGCCGTCCTGTTGTCGCCGGTTCCCGATCCGCTGGCCGAGGATCCCGAAGCCGCCGAAGCCGCGGCGCACGATCCGGCGGCGTCGATCGAACTCGTCGGCACCTCGCCCGCGGGCGCGCTCGCGCGGTTCAAGAACGGCTATGCCGACGGCGTCATCGGGGGGCGTTTTTCGACCCTCCCCTATTTCGTCGCGTCGAATATCGGGCGCTCGCGGCTCGTCGTCGATCCGGTACCGGGTCTCTTCGGCCTCGCCTTCCTGCGCGCCGAAGGCTTCCTTGCGACCGACGTCAACCGCGACGCGCTGGTCCGCGCGATCCGGCGCGAACGGCTGGTCGAGGCCTTCGGGCTTGCCGAATGGCAGCCGCAGGTCAGCCTGCGGCCGGCGCTCTATGCACGCGACGGCGGCCCGGCGCCGCTCGTCCCCGCCTGGGCCGACTATGACGAGGCGTCGCGGATCGCGCAGGCGAAACGCATCGTCGACGCCTGGCGCGGCGGCGGGCACGAAATCGACCCGGTGCGCATCGCGGTCCCCGACTCGCCCGGCGGGCGCATCCTCTTCGCCTATGTGTCGGCCGATTTCGCCGCAGTCGGCGTGCCGAGCCGCCGCGTCGCCATGGCGTCGGCCGCCGATCTGCGCCTGATCGACGAGGTCGCGCCCAACGACGATGCGCTGTGGGCGCTCCGCCGCCTGTCGTGCCGCCGCGACACGCTCTGCAACCGCGAAGCGCAGGAACTGATCGACCAGGCGACGGCCAATATCGATGCGGGCCAGCGCCGCGCGCAAATCGGCGAAGCCGAAGCCGTGCTCGCCCGCTATGCGCCCTTCATCCCGCTCGCGACCCCGCTGCGCTGGTCGGTCGCGTCGCAGCGATTGACGGGGCTGCGCGCCAACGGCCGGGCGCAGCACCCATTGAATCACCTGATCGCGCGTCCTAACTAAATAGGTGGCGCTGCACCTTCGAGCGCTTTGGAAAGGACCCTGATGGCCCCTTCGTCCCCCAATCCCGATGCGATTTTCGACGCCCTGATCCAGAACAGGAACGATCCCGCTGCGCTGCGCAAGCGCGTCGAGACGCTCGAAATGCTGCTCGAACGCAGCTTCGTCATCCCCGGGATCAACCGGCCGGTCGGGCTCGATGCGATCGTCGGCCTCGTTCCCGTCGTCGGCGACGTCATCGCCGCGACGATGGGCGCCTATCTGATATGGGAGGCGCGCAACCTCGGCATGCCGAAGTGGAAAATCTGGCGCATGGTCGGCAATCTTGGCGTCGACACCGCGCTCGGCGCGGTTCCGCTCGTCGGCGACGCCTTCGACTTCTTCTTCCGGTCGAACACGCGCAACCTGCGGATCATAAAGAAGCATCTCGACAAGCACCACCCCGGCACGATCATCATCGACCAATAGGGTCGCCGCCATCTTCCCTCGGGATGGGCAATGCTGCTAGCACTGCGGCACCATATCCCAGGGGAGAGTGAAGAATGATCCGCGCCAGCCTTGCCGCGCTTGCCCTCAGCTGCTCGATGGCCGCCGTCGCGGTCGCAGCCATCGACGACAAGGACCCCTGGCTCTGGCTCGAAGATATCGAGGGCAAGAAGGCGCTCGACTGGGTGCGCAAGGAAAATGCCGCAACCGACAAGCTGATCGTCGGGCGCCCGGGCTTCGAGGCCGACCGCAAGCGTGCCCGCGCCATTCTCGACGACGACCGCCAGATCGCCGAACCCGGTGAGGTCATGGGTGACCATATCACCAATTTCTGGCGCGATGCCGCCAATCCGCGCGGCGTCTGGCGGCAAAGCCCGCTCGACGCGTATCTGGCCGGCAAGCCCGAATGGACCGTGCTGATCGACGTCGACGCGCTCGGCAAGGCCGAGAAACAGAGCTGGGTCTGGCACGGCGCCGATTGCCTCGCACCCGATTACAAGCGCTGCCTCGTCTCGCTGAGCCCCGGCGGCACCGACGCCGATATCGTGCGCGAATGGGACCGCACGACCAAAAGCTTCGTCAAGGGCGGCTTCACCCTGCCGCAAGCCAAAAGCAGCGTGACGTGGGAAAATGCCGACACGCTGCTCGTCGCGACCGATTATGGCAAGGGTAGCATGACCGCGTCGGGCTATCCGCGCATCGTCAAGCGCTGGAAGCGCGGTACCCCGCTGAGCGCGGCCGAGACCGTCGCCGAGGGCGAGGTCGAGGATGTCGGGATGAGCGTTTCGGCGCTCGAAGACGGCGACAAGCGCTGGCCGATGATCAGCCGCAACAAGACATTCTACACCAGCGAATATCGCCTGCCGAGCAGCGACTTTTCGAGCTATCAATCGACCATCATTCCCGAAACCGGCGACATTCGCGCGGTGATCGACGGTCAGGCGATCGTCTTTCTCAACGAGGATTTCGGCTCGGGCTTTCCCGCGGGTTCGCTGATTTCGCTGTCGATCGCCGACATGGCGGCGGGCGCACAGGTCGCGATCATCCCGGTGATGGCGCCGACCAAGGCGCAGGCGATCGAACATGTCGCCGCGAGCAAGAATATCCTGTGGGTGAAGGCGCTCGACGATGTCGAGGGCAAGCTGTTCGCGCTGCGCCGCGACCAGCCCTATGGACGCTGGAGCCAGAAAGAGGTGCCCGTCACCGCCAATGCGACGATGGCGATCGCTGGCACGGTCGACGACCGCGACATCGCGCTCGTCACCGCCGAGACGATGCTGATGCCGCCGACGCTCTATGCGGTCACCGAGGGCAAGGCGCCGCAGGCGGTGCAGAGCCTGCCCGCGACCTTCGATGCCAAGGACATGACCGTCGAGAAGCGGTTCGCGACGTCGAAGGACGGCACGAAAATTCCTTATTTCCTCGCCCGCAAAAAGGGCGCGACCGGCCCCGTCCCGGCGCTGGTCCACGCCTATGGCGGCTTCCGCGCCGCACAGACGCCCGGTTATCTCACCGGCCAGCCCTATCGGGCCGGCCCGCTCGGGCTGTTCTGGGTCGAGGACGGCAATGCCTATGTCCTCGCCAATATCCGCGGCGGCGGCGAATATGGCCCCGCCTGGCATCAGGCGGCGCTGCGCGAGAAACGCCAGAACAGCTTCGACGACCTCCACGCCGTCGCCGAAGACCTGGTCGCGACCGGGGTCAGCACCAAGGGCAAGATCGCGATTTCGGGCCGCTCGAACGGCGGCGTGCTCGTCGGCGCGGCGATGACGCAGCGCCCCGACCTTTATGGCGCCGTCATCTCGGGCTCGCCGATCAAGGATATGTGGCGGTACGACAAGATGCTCGCTGGCGCCTCGTGGGTCGCCGAATATGGCGACCCCGACGTGCCCGAGGACTGGGCCTTCCTGTCGAAATATTCGCCCTATCAGAATGTCCGCAAGGGCGTGACCTATCCGCCGATCTTCCTTTACCTCTCGACCAAGGACGACCGCGTCCATCCCGGTCATGCGCGCAAATATGCCGCGCGGCTGAAGGAATATGGCAACAGCGTCTATTATCACGAATATATCGAGGGCGGCCATTCGGTCGGCGCCGACCATGCCGAGGACGCGGTACGCGCGGCGATGCTCCACGCCTTCCTGCTGCGCGAACTGGTCGAGAAGAAATAGGCGAAGGCTTCTCGACCTTCAGAACCGCTTTCGCACCGAAAGCTGGATCGTGCGGCCGAGCGGGTCGGCGTCGTAGCGCCGGTACCCCGCCGGAACGCTGCCATCGCCCAGCGTGACGCGCCGATAGCTGTTCAGCAGGTTCTGGACATCGAGCGCAATATTGAGGTCCTTGAGCCACGCCGGCTTTTCCGCGCCGCGCAACAGGCGTTCGGGCTCCGCGAACAGCCGCAGGTTCAGCGTTGTTACCCCGCGGTGCCGATAATCCAGTTCGCCGCCCGGCGATGCGGGATCGCGAAGCCGGAAGGGGCTCTGCCAATTCCCCTCGATCGCGCCTCCTGCCCCCGCCCGGCCCGCGACAAGCTGGAAAGCGACGCTGTGCCGCGACTGGGCGGTGTCGCCGCGCAGGCGGTCGATCGGCGGGATGCCGGGACGCGTCAGCAGTTCGCTGCGCAAGAGCCAGCCGTGATTGACCGACAGCGTCACCTGCCAGGGCTCCGCGGCGGGCGCGATGGCGGCGGCATCCGCTTTCTTCGCCGTCGAAAAGGACAGGATGAAGCTGTTTTCGAGCCGTTCGCTGAGGTCGCGCGCAATGCGGATCGGACGCGCATCGACCGAGACCAGCCGCCCATCGGCGTCGCGGACGATCCGTTCGGGGAAAGCGCGTTCGACCGCCGGGGTCAGCACCGGGAACAGTCCGGCTCCGCCCGTCGAGAGCTGCCGCTGATATTCGGATGTCAGGATGATCTGCGGATCGGCGAACGGACGCAGGCTCGCGCGCAGCGTATAGTTACGCAGGCGCCCGCGACCAAGGTCGGGATTGCCGCCGGTGATCCACACCGGCTCGGCAAGCTCCTGTTGCCTGTAATCATAGATGCGCCGGACATCCTCGATATAGGGTCCGCCGAGCTGGTCGGCACTGGGGATCAGCTGCGCGGAACCCGCCGATGCATAGAGTTGCAGGACCGGGAACGGCGTCCAGTTCATGCCGAGGTCGAAGCGTTTCTGCATCGACGTGCCCGATGCGGCGCTGATGCCCCCCGCGATGTCGATCGACAGGTCGCCCAGCGCCGAAAAGCGGTCGGAGGCCGCGGACGAAATCGGCACCGCGAGCGAGAGGCGGGCATCATATTGCCGGCGCCGGAATTCGAGGTCGCCGGGCAGCGGTCCGCGATCGTCGAAACGTCGACTCCGGCTCCAGTTGCGCGATGCGCCGAACAGGATGTTGGAGGTCACCATCCCCGCGGGCAGCGTCAATATCGGTCGATTGAGGTTGACCTGCGCCGACAGGGTTTCAGCATGCGAACGCGCCCGGTCGGTTCGAATGTCCGGTGGCTCCGCCCGCTCGAGCGCGCTCTCCGACCAGCTACGCGAATAGCGCGCGACAAGATTGCTGTGCCAGCCCGCCAGCGGACCGCCGAGCAGCGCCGTCAATCCGAGATTGGTGGTCGTCTGATCGCCGCGCAGCGCCTCGCGGGCCGCATTCTCCGGCGCCGGGCCAAGCAATTGCCGCGTGTCGCGGCGCGCGACATCCATGCCGAGCGTCCCGTTGAACCGCCCCAGCGGGCGCGTCACATCGACGTTGAACGCCATATTGTCCGACGCGGGAAGCAGCGTGCGCCGCGTGCCGGCCCCATCCGGATCGTCGGCGGCGCTCCGCTCGCTCTTGAGCAGGCGATCGTCATGCGACAGGTCGGCGCGCGCGCTCCAGCGCGCCTTGCCGTCGATAACGAAGCGTCCGAGCGACGTCCGCCCGCTCGGACGGCCGCCCGCCGTCGCCATCTTCGCGCCCGCTTCGGCCTGCCACGAGGCGAAGCTTTTCTTGAGCACGAGATTGACGACGCGCTGGCCCGGCGGATAGCCATAACGTTCCGCCGCCTCGGGGCGCAGGATAGCGAGCTTCGCGAGCGCCTCGGGCGGGAAACCGTTGATCCCCGTCGCACCGTCGGCGCGTTCGCCGTTGATCAGGATGACCGGCCGCTCGTCCGCGCGTCCGGTGAGCGGCGCGATGAGCGAGACAAGGTCGCCGATCGAGCCCGCGCCATAGGCGTCGATCTCCGCCTCGCCGAGTTCGGTCTCGGGCTCGACGAGCGCGGCGCCCCATTGGGCGGTCACGACAATCTCTTCGACATCGTCGGAATGGGCCTGCGGCGCGTCGCCGGCCGGAGGCTGGGCGTTTGCGGTGGAGGTCAAAACGGGAAGAAGCGCGAGCAGCGCGCGGCCGAACGGCTTGTCCTTCCCCGAAATCATACGCCCGTCACCCGCTTGCCGCGCCTTGTATCGGCGCTCGCCTATACGCTTTTCCCAAAAAGCCGATGAAGACCGGAAGGCAAAAGCCTTCCGGTCTTCATCGTTTCAGCTGTCGGCAGACCGTGGGGAAGGAGGGAGGGGTCACCCCAAACCTGCCTGCCCGTGGGGGGGCAGGCAGGCATCCGGTCTGTTGCCAACGGCCGATCAGGGATAGGTGTAGGATGCCGTCGGGCTGGTCGACACATTGTTCTGCATGCTGCACGCCGAGCCGCCGGGCGGATCCGACGGGATCGTGTTGGCGTGGCTGAACTGGAGAACCCCGCTGACCAGCTTCGCCTTCAGATTGCCGCGGCAATTGCCGGTGATGCCGACGACGCGCACGTCGTTGATCACGACGTCGGTCGCGTTCAGCGTCGTGATGTCATACGGAAAACCACTGAACGAAACCGCGCCGCAAAGGCCGCCCGTCAGCGAAATGCCAGTGATTTTGGTGCCGCTGGGAACCGTAGTCGAAATGGTCCCGTCCGAATTGGTGGTGGCGGTGAGCGTGCAGTTCAGCGTGATGCCCTTTTTCACTTCCACCGTGCTGGGGCCAGCCGCCCCGGCGCCTGCAGGCGAATAGGTTCCCGCGAGCGCGGCGGTAGGGAGCATGGCGAACGCGGCCACGGTGCCGACGAATATCTTCTTGAGATTGTTCATGACTTATCCTCTCCGTTTATTGCTTTGCATTGCGGGAAAGCTTTCTGCCTTCCCTACCCTAAAGACGCCGCCGCGCGCCGGGAGGGGGGATCGGAAAGGGAATTTTTCGGCTGGCCGGATAAAAAAAGGGCGCGTCCGACGACGCGCCCCAGGGAGGACCCAAGCGAAGTGCCGATCAAAAGCGCTTGGTCACACTGAAACCGATGATACGCGGATCGAGCGTGAAGACGTTCGCGCTGAGACCGGTATCGTCGCTGTTGGTGAAGGTGTTGGTTATCGGCGTGTCGTTGAACAGATTCTTGACATAGAGCTGCATCGCGAACTGCGATTCGGGCCGCTCCAGCGTCACCGCCAGATTGGCATTGTCCCACGCCTTCAGCCGGTCATATTCGGTGTTGTAAACGCGCGCATAGCTCTTCGCCTGCCGGTAATAATCGCCGCGGAAGGTCAGGTTCCAGTCGTCGATGAAGAAGGTATATTGCGCGCCGATATTGAAGGTGAAGCGCGGCGAATTGGGCAGTTCATTGCCTTCCAGATCGGCATAGAAGCCGCGGCCACCGTTGGGCGCATCGGTAAGCGGATCGTATGTGAATCCCAAAAACCGGTCCCAGCGCAGGTTGGTTTCGACATTGGGGTTGAAGCTGCCGTAACGCGACGAGCCCGCACACAGGGCCGACAGCATGAAATCGCCGAGCCCATTGAAACCGCCCGCCGCAAACGGCGAATTCAGGATCGCCTCGACCTTGTCCTTTGGCGCGATACAGTTGGAGGGTACGCCGAGTTGCGGGCGCACAACCACCCAGTCCTCACTGCCCTGCGTCCGGTTCATTACGTCGATCGACTGCGCACCCTTGCCGATCCGCGTGCGCAGATAGCCGAAATTGGAGTCGACCCGGAAATTTCGCGACGGCTGCCACGCCGCCTCGAGTTCCAGTCCCCAGCTTTGCGCATCAAAATTTTCGTTGAGCGAGATGCGGTCGACGATCTGCGACACCTGATAATCGGTATAGTCATAGAAAAAGGCGGTGGCGTTGAGTGTCATCCTGCCACCGGCGAAACTGTTCTTCATGCCGATTTCGAACGCGTTGACATATTCGGGTTTGAACGTCTCGGCGAGCGGCTGATACTGGATCACCTTCGGGTCGATATCGACGCGCGGCGGGTTGGACCCGCCGCCCTTGTACCCGTGCGAGAAGGACGCATAGACCAAAGTGTCGTCGGTGAAGGACACCCGCGGCTTCCAGTCGACTACCAGACGGCCGGTGAAGGCATCCCACTGCTGGTCGATCGGCGGCAGCGCCGGATAGCCGATGCTGACCCGCCCGCCGCTCGATGCGCCGCTTTGGGTGCCGAAATTCTGCGCGCCGAGCAAAAGCTGGCTCGGGATCGGCGTCGAACTCTTCTTGTCGTTGGTATAGCGCGCGCCGGCGGTGATCTTTACGTCGTCCGAGACATTCCAATAGGCCTCACCGAACAGCGCCCATGATCGCGTCTGCACGACATTCTTGCTGCGGAAATAATTGTGCCCCTGACCATCGATCCGGTCGATGGGGTTCGGATCGACATAGATACACTCGCGGAATTCCTGGCCCGGATTGCAATTGCGCGTCCCGGCGCCGATCTGGCCCGGCGCATCTTCGCGGTTGTAAAAATATTCGGCGAGCAAGCTGAACATATTGCTGAAGACGTAATAATCGTCCTGCGACTTGAAGTTCAGCGCATTGGCACCGACGCTGAAATTGAACGGCCCCGAAAAATCCGATTGCAGTCGCAATTCCTGCGTCCATTGCGTGTTGCGAGACTGGCTGACGTCGACCGCGAGCATCCGGTTCGACGGACCGAGTTGCGGATCGGTATAGATGCCCCCCGGCGTCGGGCCGGGAACGGTCGCACCGAATGACAACGTCGAATCGTTAAAGATTGGCGCCGATAGAAATCGGTTATAATCTTGCGACGAATAATAATGGTCGCTGGAATAGGCGGTCTGCGAGATCAGCTTCAGATCGCCGAACCCCGCCTCGACATTGAGCTGAAACACATCGTTGTTGGCACGAAACCTCGGGTCGTAACTCGTGGAAATCTCGCGAAGGTTACGCGACTGGACGACATCGGCGTAGGGATCGCGGCCGGGATCGATCACGCGCAGCGGTGCGAAGCTGCCGTCGGGAAGCTGAACGACGTTCAAGCCGATATTGGCCGCAGCGTTGTTGAAGGCAAAGCTCGCCGCATTGGGCGCGCCAAAAGCCGCGTCGCTGTAAAGCGATCCCGGCAGGCAACCCTGGCTAAGCTTGCCACGCAAATAGGGATCGACTGTAGCGTTCCCGACGGTATCGGGCCCGGGATCGCGCGTGCAAAGCTGCTTGCCGGTGCGCGATCGCTGGTCGTCTTCCTCGAAATGCTGCCAGATGAAACTGGCCTTCAGATTGTCGGTCGGTTCCCACTGCACCGATACGCGCGTCGACCACAGGTCGCGGTCGTTGACGTGCTTCCTTGTGAACGTGTTGTAATCGAAACCGTCGCGCTTGGTCATCGCGCCCGCCGCACGGATCGCCAGCGTGTCGGTCAGCGGCACATTGATCATTCCGCTCAGGCGCCGCGTCGAATAATTGCCGACCTCACCCTTCACCATCGCGTCGAACTCGTCGTCGGGCATCGCGGGGATGACGTTGACCACACCGCCTGTCGCGTTGCGGCCATAGAGCGTCCCCTGCGGTCCGCGCAGCACCTCGACGCGCTCGAGGTCGAAAAATTCCGATTCGAACAGGCGGTTGCGGATCAGCGGCGTGTTGTTGAAGCTGACCGCGACCGCGGGGTCGCTCGAGGCCGAAATCGCCTTGGTACCGATCCCGCGGATCGTGAAGTCGTAACCGCTGAAATTACCCTTCGAAAAGTTGATGTTGGGAACCGCGCGGACCAGTTCGGCGCCGCTCTCGACCTTGCGGTCATCGAGCGCCTTCGGTGTAAACGCGCTGATCGCGATCGGCACGTCGCTGATCTTTTCCTCACGCTTCTGCGCCGTCACGACAATTTCGGTATCATCCTCAATTTCTGGCCCGACGGCGGAGTTTACGTTTCCCTCCCGTGTCACCACGAAGATATTGCCATCGCGCCGATAGCTGAGCCCGGTCCCGCGCAGCAGCGTCCGCAGCGCCGTTTCGGGATCGGTCCGCTGCGTATGACCGGCGGTGCGCTTGCCGTTGACCAGCGAGGCGTCGACCATGATCGTCGCGCCGCTCTGCACGCCGAAATCGCGCAGCGCACGGTCGAGCGACTGGGCCGGAATACGGTAATTTGTCGTCTGCTCGCGGGCGGATGCCGCCGTGCCCGAAAGCGCGAGGCACCCGATCGCCGCGCCGCTCAATAGAATTTTACGCAAATTGCATGCCTGGAACCGCATGTCCCCACTCCCTCTCCCTGTCGCCGGGGTTGTTGCCCCGTTGTTCCGGCGTTCGACATGACGCCATTCAATTAGACGCTGCCTCGTCCCGAAAGGGGGGATGCTCGCATGAAATTTTCAACAATGTTAATATCTACGCCAGTGAACGGCCAGTTGGGAAAAATGCAGCCGGGTGTCGGGGCGATCCCCCCTCTTGCACTTTTCCTGCGTCTATCGGGTTAGCTCCAGCGTAGAATGGGGACGCAATGATCGATTTGGGAATGATGCCGGAATGACGCGAAAGGCTGGGAGCATCTGGCAATGCCTGTTCTATCAGGGTCTTTTCTGACGATGGCGGTCCCCAGTCCGGATCGCGATCTGGCCGCGTGGATGACCACCTACGGCCCGGGCCTGCGGCGTTATTTCAGCCGCAGGGCGAACGACGCCGACGTCGACGACCTCGTCCAGGAAGTCTTCATGCGCCTGCAATCGGCGCAGCTCAGCGCGCCAATCGACAATGTCGAACGCTATCTTTTTACCGCCGCGCGCAACGCGCTTGTCAGCCGCCACCGCCGGCAAAAGGCGCGGTCGGCGATGCTGCACGACGAACTCGAGGACGGACTCGAAATCGCCGACCAGCGGTCGCCCGAACGGATCGTCATCGGGCAACAGGAGTATCGCCGCGTCCTCGAAGCGATCCAGAACCTGCCGCCCCGCGCGCGCGAAGCATTCCAGTATCATCGCTTCGAAAATCTGACCTATCAGGCGATCGCGCAGCGAATGGGCATTTCCAAGGAGGCGGTGAAGGAATTGATGCACCGCGCACTCGTGCGGATCGCCGAAGAAATGGAGCCGGGACTATGACCGGCAAGCAACTCCTCGAACGCGCGGCGCTTCGTTCGGAAGCCGCCCACTGGTTCAACCTGCAACGTTCCGGGGACATGACCCTCGACGACGAGCTACGTTTTCATGAATGGCTGGACCAGTCCGACGCGCATCGCGATGCCTATCGCCTGGTCGATCGCGCGTGGATGATCGCGGGCACAATCCCCCAGGATCCCGAAATGCTGGGCGAACCCGAACCGGTCGCCGTCCGGCGGTCGCCGTGGCGTCGCTACCTTGCCATCGCGGCATCGCTGCTGCTCGTCGTCACGGCTAGCTGGGGCGTATACCAGATGGGCGTGCCCGGCTTCGGCGGCGCGAAGGACCAGCATTTCCGTACCGGTGTCGGGCAGACGACAACCGTGACCCTGCCTGAAGGATCGATCGTAACGCTCGATTCAGAAACCGAAATGCGGCTTCACGAAAGCCCCCGCGAACGGCGCGTCGACCTTGTCGGCGGGCGCGCCTTCTTCCGCGTCGCCGCCGATCCCTCGCGCCCCTTCATCGTCAATGCCGGCGGCAAGAGCGTGCGTGCGATCGGCACCGCGTTCGAGGTCAGCTTCGAACATGGCAATATGGTGGTGACGCTCGCCGAAGGAAAAGTGCGGGTCGAAGAGGCGGCGGCCGGAACGGGAAGCGGCACCGATATGGCGCCGGGCGGCCAGTTGGTGATCGGCGCCGACCATAATTGGACGCTGCGGCGCGTCGACGTGGCAAAGGAAACCAGCTGGACCGAAGGCCGGCTGATCTTCATGCGCGATCCGCTGTCCGAAGCGGTCGCCGAAATGAACCGCTATTCGACGCGCAAACTCGCCTTCAAGGACGGCAAGATTCCCGACAAGCAGGTCGTCGGCGTGTTCGAGGCCGGCGATGTCGACGGCTTCGTCAAGGCGATGGAACTGAACGACATCGCGCGCCGCGTTTCGACGACCGACGACGAGATATTGCTCTCCGGAAGCGAGTGATCCCGCGCCGCTTCAGGACGCTGCCGGCGGAATGCCGCTGGGGATCAGGAAAAGCGGCAGGATACGGGCGATCAGGTCGCGCATCGCATCGTCGCGCTGGTCGAGCATGCCGCGCACCGACGGGCCGATGACCGCGTCGCCGAATGCGGTCACCGCCATCATCAGCACCGCCGCGCGCACCCGGTCGTGGGCGCCTTCATCGGTCGACTGCCCGACGATCGCATCGACCAGCGCGCCGACCGCCTCGCGCACCGGTTCCAGATGTTCGACGTCGCCCGACAACACGATCCACGCCGCGAGTTGGCCGGCGCCACCCTTGTCGAACGCGTCGAACACGCGATCGGCTACGGTCCGCGGCGCCGCAGCATCGGTCTTGAGCAGCCCGACGACATTGTCGAGCGCAGTCGTGAGGTCGCGCACCATCGACCCCATCAGCGCCGATTGCAGTCCCGCCGCCGATCCGAAATGGTGGAGGACATTAGCGTGCGACATGCCGATT
The DNA here is from genome assembly GCF_035944815.1 of Sphingopyxis sp. Taxonomy (GTDB): domain Bacteria; phylum Pseudomonadota; class Alphaproteobacteria; order Sphingomonadales; family Sphingomonadaceae; genus Sphingopyxis. Next base: position 358,366 of record NZ_DASZAU010000004.1, on the reverse strand, counting down.
TCCTGACCGACATTGGCAAGCGTCACCGCGGCCGGCCCGCCGTCCAGCAGCAATCGCCGCGCCGCCACCAGCGCTTCTTCGCGGACCTCGTCCCCCGAACGCTTGCGCCGCTTTTGATGCGGTCGCGCTTGCTTGTACATTTGTCATCCTTTGCAGCCGTCGCGCCCACGGGAGCTTTTCGTCCGAAAGCCTTACCGCAAAGCGGCCAATTGTCACCCTTGCCGTGACATGGGGCAAGAAAACCCCCGGAAACTGCGAGATATGCGGCCCTTGCGCCAAGTTCGCCGCGATGATATAAACATTGATGTTAATGTAACTTGAGTCGCAGAGAGGTACCTATGTCTTCCCCCATCCGTACACCCGACGACCTGCACATCGAAAAGCGCGACCTGAAATTTGGGCGCGAAAAGGCGCCGCCGCGCTGGTGGCACAGCAACGACCCCGGCCGCACCGCCTTCTTCAACGCCCTCTCCTCCACCTTCCCGGTGGGCGAGAAATTCTTCATGACCTCGGTCCGCCATTATCGCGAGGGAACGCCGCAACCGCTGCGCGGCCAGATCGACGATTTCCTCTATCAGGAATCGATGCACTGCCGCGAACATGTCGTGTTCAACCGCCAGGCCGAAGATGCCGGCTTCGACATCGCATCGGCCGAGGATCGCGCCCGCCGCACGATCGCATGGGTCAAGCGCCGGTCGCCGATCCAGCAGCTTGCGGCGACGTGCGCGCTCGAACATTTCACCGCGACGCTGGCGCACGACGCGCTGGCGAACCCCGAACATCTGGGCGGCGCGTCCGAAGAGGCGCGGCAGCTGTGGCGCTGGCACGCGATCGAGGAGATAGAGCATAAGGCGGTGGCGTACGACACCTATCTCCACGCCGCGCGGGGCATGACCCCGCTGCGTCGCTGGCTCAAGCGCAGCACGGTGATGTGTGTGACGACGATGCGTTTCCACTATGTCATTTTCCGCAACACTGCCGATCTCCTGCGGCAGGACGGCCGCAACGACTGGGCGACCTGGCGGGTGCTGCTCGCATGGCTCTACGGCCGCCACGGGCTGATGCGCGCGTTGCTGCGCGGCGTCTTCACCTATATGAAGCCGGGCTTCCATCCGTGGGAAATCGACGACCGGCCGCTGCTCGAAGCCGCGCTGGCCTTGCTCGAAGCCGGCAAGCCGAAGGGAATGGCCGCATGAAAAGGATCGCTTTCGCCATCGCAGTCGCTTCAGCCGGCGCCATGCCCGCCGCGGCCGCCGACATCACCGGCGTCTGGGCGACCGGGACCGAGGGCGGGCGCGTCGAAATCTATAAATGCGGCGGCGCGCTGTGCGGCCGCGTCGTCGACGCGAGCCGGCTCCGCGCCAACCCCGACCTGCGCGACGTGCGCAATTCCGACCCCGCGCTCCGCCAGCGCAAGCTCAAGGGCCTCGTCGTGCTCAAGGGCTTCACCGGCGGCCCGCGCGAATGGAAGGGCGGCCCCGTTTATGACCCGGAATCGGGCGACGGCGCCCCCAAGGGCCAGCTCAAGCTGCTTCCCGGCGGCAAGCTCGAGCTCAAGGGGTGCGTGGCCTTTTTCTGCCGCACCAAGGTCTGGACCCGCGCCGGCTGATCAGCCGATGAGGTGAAGCAGCGCGGCGGCGGCCGCTAACAGCCCGCCGCCCGCGGCGAGCTTCGGCAGCGCGCGCGGGCGCCCGTAAAGCGTGAGGACGACGAGCGCCGCGGCGACCGCCATCAGCCCGGTCCATTCGACCAGCGCGAACCGCCAGTTCGGCGCGGCGACAGCAACCGCCAGCGACAGCAGGACGCCGCCCCAGCCGAGCCGGCGCGGCCAGTGCGGATCGGCGGTGATGCCCGCATCGCGCGCATGGCGCTGCATCGACAGGCTGAGGAGCGACAACCCGCCAAAGGCGAGCGGCAGGACGAGCGCGGCGCTCATGCCGGTACCGCCTGCCGCCCTCGACGCGGCACCGGACCGGCGGAGGGCGCACCGGCGCGGCGCGCGATCGCCGCCGCCAGCGCTGCGAAAGCGAACAGCGTGAGGTCGAAACCGGCGAACAGCCAGTCGCCGCCGATAACGGCACTCCAGAGCCCGCGCCCCGTCGCGACGAACGACACGACCGGCAGCGCGGCCGCCGCCAGCGCCAGCACGGCAAAGGCCTCGCGCCAGGCGCGCGCGGGCGCGCGCAGCATCGCAAAGACGATCGCCGCGCCCCAGACCCAGAAAAAGGCGCTCACTTCGCCCTCGGCGCGGCCCGGCATCTGGGCCGGCAACAGCCGGTTGGCATAAAAGAAGGCAAGGATCGCCGCGGGGAAACCCGCCACTGCGCCGACATTTAGCCGCGCCGCGATCCACGGCCCTGCGCCGCACGCCTGCGGCCGCGAGCGGATCCAGAGGATCAGCCCCGTCGCGATCGTCGCCGCGAGCGCCAGCCCGCACAGGAAATAGAGCCAGCGGCTGACCTCGGGCGCAAAGCGGCCCATGTGCAGGCCATAGAGGACGTCGGATGTCCGCTGCGCGGGCCGCGTCTCGGCATAATGCTTGAGGATCCGGCCGCTCGGCCCGTCGAAACTCACCGTCTGCGCCGCATAGGCGAGCTGGTCGCCATCATGTTTGCCGATCGTGACGATCGCGTTGGCATCGCCGGGATTGGCGATGCTGACGCGCCCGACCCGGCCCTCGCCGAAGTGCTGGCGCGCGGCCGCGAGCATCGGGCCGATCGGCGCGAGCGGCGCGGGACGTCCCGCCGCCTCGCGGCTGACCAGCCCGGGCGCGGCCTCGGCAAAGGCGGTTTCCAGGTCCGCGCCGTAATTGGCGGCGGTCCCCCACGGCATGACGAGGCTCAGCAGCGTGACGATCCCGGTCGCCGTGATCATCAGGTGAAACGGCAAGGCCAGCACGCCAAGGACATTATGCGCATCGAGCCAGCTGCGCTTGCCCTTGCCGGCGCGAAAGGTGAAAATATCCTTGAATATCCGTTTGTGGATGATGATCCCGCTGACGATCGCGATCAGCATCAGCATCGCGGCGGCGACCGCGAGGTAGCGACCCCACGGATAGGGCAGCTGCAGTTCGAAATGGAAGCGATAGAGGAATTCGCCGCCCAGCGTCGAGCGCGCCACGTCGGGGCGGCCACTCACCGGATCGAGCGCGATATCGCGGTAGCCGAGCGGAGCGGCGGCATCGTCGAACACCGCCTGCGTCGTCAGGATCCGCTCGTCGGGCGCGGTCAGATACCAGCCTGCCGCCTTCGGGTGGTGCGTACCCAGCCAGCGCACCGCCGCCTCGATCGCGGCCTCGGGCGGCGCCGCCTTGACGACCTCGGGGCGCATCCAGCCGCTGATTTCCGAGCGGAACACGGTCGCCGTGCCGCTGAGCACGATCGCGAACAGCAGCCAGCCGAGGATCAGCCCCGACCAGCTGTGCAGTCCGGCGATCGACTGGCGAAACCCTGGTTTCATGCGGGCTGCCCGATTGTCCAGGCAATCGCTGCGAGAACCGCGGTCAGCCCGGCGATCCCGCCCGCCGCCTGCCACAGCCGCGGCGTGCCATAGGTCCAGACCGCCGCGACCGGCATCGCGAGGATCGCCGCGAGCGATGCGGTGACCGTCGCTTCGGAACGCGCCATCGGAAGCCCGCGCGCCAGCGCATAGGCCAGCGCCGCCGCCAGCGCATAACCACCCGCCGACGCGAGCAGCAGGCGTGCGATCGCCCGAACGACGGGAAGCACGCGCGGAAAGGATTGCGACCGGGTGGAGTTCATGGGCCCTCTATTACCTGTTGCGAGTGATTTGCAATAACCAATCGCGCACAAATGTCTCTCGCCTGCGTTGCAAACGAAATGACATCGCCTTGCAAATGCGAGTTAGTCGCATTAGAGGCCCCTCACCCGAACCGGGGTCGAATGTCAAAGGGGATCGTGATGCGCCGTTCTTTTCACCTGTTGCTGACCGGTTGCGCGCTCTGCGTACCGACCTTGCTTCACGCGCAGGAAGCGGCGGGCACCCCCGACGAGCGCACCGAAGAGACGATCGTCGTCACCGGCTATGGCCGGACCAGCGAGCCGACCGCAGCGACCGGCCTGCCCCTCTCGCCGCTCGAAACCCCGCAGACGATCAGCGTCATCACGCAGCAGCAGATCCGCGACCAGGCGTTCAACACGATCAACGACGCGCTCGATTTCACCGTCGGCATCTCGAAGAAGGATATCGACCGCGGGCGCAGCGCGATCACCGCGCGCGGGTTCGAGGTCCAGAATTTCCAGCTCGACGGCGCCCCCTTCCAGAACGGGAATGTCGGTTTCGGCGAGACGAGCACCGCACAATATGAACGCGTCGACCTCGTCCGCGGCGCCGCGGGCCTGATGCAGGGCGCGGGCGATCCGTCGGCGGTCGTCAACCTGATCCGCAAACATGCAACGGCAAGCGAGTTTGTCGGCGATATCAGCCTCGAGGCGGGCTCGTGGGATCGCTTCGCGGGCACGCTCGATCTCCAGTCGCCGCTCAATGCCGCGGGAACGGTACGCGCCCGCACGGTGGTTCAGGCCTATACGCAGGACAGCTTCGTCGATCTGGAAAAGAAAAAGGGCCTCCTCCTTTATGGTGTGATCGACGCCGATCTCGGCGAGCGCACGACGCTGTCGATCGGCGCCAGCTACCAGCGCGACGAGCGCGACGCGATCATGTGGGCGCAATTACCCTATTGGTACAGCGACGGCACGCGCACCGACTGGCCCCGTTCGAAGACCACGGGCGCCGACTGGGGGCTCTGGAACACCACCGAGATTTCAGCCTTCGCGACGCTCAAGCGCAAGCTGGGTGGCGACTGGCAAATTCGCGGCGATATCGCCTATCACAAGGGCCTCGAAAATTCGAAGCTGCTCTGGCTCGACGGCTTGCCCGACCGCGTGACCGGCGCGGGCGTGGGCACGTCGGGCTATTGGTACAAGACCAGCCCCGAACAATGGCACGGCAGCATCCAGGCCAATGGCAGCTTCACCCTGTTCGGCGGCCGGCACGACCTGGCGTTCGGCGCGATGGCCAGCCGCGTCGACGATGGCTGGACGAACCGCGATCCGGTCGCGATCGACCCGATCGACGATTTCAACAATTTCGACGGACGGCTGGACGAACCCGAATGGGGCCCGCGCTACGACATGTCGGGTTTCGGCCACACGACGCAGGCGGCGGTATTCGCATCGACGCGCATCAGCCTGATCGGTGGGCTGAAACTGATCGGCGGCGGGCGCCTCAGCTATTACAAGCGCAACGAGGAGCAGAGCCTGTACAGCACGCCCTACACCCTGTCGTACAAGGGTCAGATCACCCCCTATGTCGGGCTGCTCTACAACCTCACCGACAATCTGTCGGCCTATGCCAGCTACACCAACATCTTCAAACCGCAGGGCGATCTGCGCGATCGCAACAACCGCCTGATCGATCCGCTCGAAGGGTCGAACTATGAAGCGGGGCTGAAAGCGCTGCTGCTCGATGGCCATTTGCTCGCGACGGCATCGGTCTATCGCATCGAACAGGATAATCTGGCGGTCGCCGACGGCCTGATCCCCGGCACCCCCATCCAGGCCTATCGCGGCATGAAAGGCACGGTCGCCAAGGGTTATGAACTCGAAGTCGTCGGCAAGATCACCCCGCAATGGGACGTCAGCGCGGGATGGAGCGACTATAGCGCGAAAGACGCCGAGGGCGCGCATGTGCTGGCCCACCAGCCGCGCCGCGTGTTCAACTTCTCGACCCGCTACGACTTCGCCGGCACGCTGGCCGGGCTCAGCGTCGGCGGGGCGTTCAAATGGGAGAGCCGCCCGCCCGTTACCGCCGAAAACCCCGGCACGGGGACGGTCGAGCGGATCGGCCAGCCCGCCTACGCCATCGCCAACATCATGGCGCGTTACGAGCTGACCGAGGCGATGTCGCTCCAGCTCAATGTCGACAATCTTTTCGACAAGCGCTTTTTTAGCGGCAACGTCTGGTTTCCCGGCTTCGTCTATGGCGAGCCGCGCAACGCACGCGTGGCGCTCAAATACAGCTTCTGATGCGAACGCGTCGGGTCAGTGTTTCAGATACTGGCTCGGCGGCACGCCGAAGGCGCGGCGGAACATCGCCGCGAAACCGCTGGGGCTGTCATAGCCGACGTCATAGGTGACCTGCGTGATCGACGCGCCGGCCGCCAGCAGCGAGAGCGCCTCCATCAACCGCACCTGTTGCCGCCAAACCGCAAGCCCCATCCCGGTTTCCTGCTTGAAGCTGCGCGTGAACGTGCGCCGTCCCATCGCCGCGAGCGCAGCCCAATCGTCGATATCGCGCGGATCCGACGGGTCGGCGATAATGGCATTGCACACGCGCAGCAGGCGCGGGTTCGACGGCATCGACACCTGATAAGGCGCGTTGGGCATCCGCCCGATCTCGTCGAGCAGCAGCGCGATGATCCGCCCTTCGCGCCCGTCGACATCGTAAAGCGCCGGGAAGTCTACGACTTCCAGAATCAGCGATTTGACGAGGTTCGATACCTCGAAGACCCGGCATTCGCGTTCATGCTCATGCCCGGCACACGGCATGTAGAGCGTGCGGAGCGATACCGGGCCGCGGCAGGCGACCTCGTGCCGCGTCCCCGCGGGCAGCCACACGGCGCGCTGCGGCGGGATCACAAAGCTCGTTTCGGGCGTGCGCACCGACATGACGCCCGCCGACGCATAGAGGATCTGGATATGGTCGTGACTGTGCATCGGATCGATGAAGCCGGCAGGATATTCATCCTGTAGCGCAATGACCGGCCGGTCGTTGGTCAGAACATCGACACTATGCTTCATGGCCCAATCCTCGCAAGTCTTAGACAATTACACAATATAGGCCGGGAACGCGACTGGCCAGCGATGATGTGCCCGCTGGCCTGTCCGGCGCGGTGATTGGCCCGATCGGGCGATAGGCGCGAGCGGGTAAAAGCTATCAGGCAATCAAGGATTGTTTCGGGAAGGATTTGCCAGATATGCCAAAGGGCTTGGACACCATGCAGAACGATATGGCCGACCCCGATATCCGCCGCTTTGTCGATGCGATCAACGCCGCCTATGTCGAACATGGCGCACCCGCCGGTGCGAGCATGGCGGCCCGCCGCGCGGTCGCCGAACGTGTCCGCAAACCCTGGCGCGAGGGTGGCCCGATAATGGCAAGCAGCCACGAAATGGACATGGGCGGCGTGCGCCTGCGCCTCCATCGCCCCGTCGCGGACGCGAAGCTGCCCGTCCTGCTCTATATCCATGGCGGCGGCTGGACGCTGTTCAGCATCGACACGCACGACCGGCTGATGCGTGAATATGCCGCGCGCGCCGGGATCGCGGTGCTCGGCATCGATTACAGCCTGTCGCCCGAGAATAAATTCCCCGTCGCGCTCGAGGAATGCACCGCGGCGCTCGACTGGATTGCGGCGCAAGCGGACGCACTGGGCCTCGACTCCGACCGCGTCCTCATCGGCGGCGATTCCGCCGGCGCCAACCTGTCGGTCGCGGCCTGCCTGTTGCAGCGCCAGCGCGGGCGCCCGCTGCCGATCGCGATGCTGCTCAACTATGGCGCCTTCGCGCCCGAACATACACCGAGCTATGCGCGCTTCGGTGCGGGCGACTATTCGCTCGAAGCCGGCGAGATGGACGTCTTCTGGGCCAATTATGTCGACACGCCCGACCAGCTCGCCGATCCGCTCGTTGCGCCGCTGCGTGCCGACCTGTCGGGCATGCCGCCCGCCTTCCTCGCCATCGCCGACTGCGACATCCTCGCCGATTGCAACGGCGCCTTCGCCCGCAAGCTGGCGGACGCGGGCGTCGCGACGCGCGCCGTCACTTACCGCGGCGCGACGCACAGCTTTCTGGAAGCGGTATCGATCGCCCCCCTCGCCGGCCGCGCGCTCGACGAGCAGGCGGCGTGGATCCGTGATATCGTCGGGACATGACGAACCTCTATACCCCGCGCGACCCCGCCGACATCGCGCGGCTGATCGCCGACTATCCGCTCGCGTGGCTCGTCTCGCGCGACTTCCATGCCAGCCCGCTGCCGCTGATCGCCGAAACGGACGACCGGGGTGAGGTGGTCGCCCTCTTCGGCCATTGCGCGCGCCGCAATCCCCTCGTCGCCGATTTTGCGGCCGATCCGCGCGGGCTGATCCTCTTCAACGGCCCGGCCGGCTATGTCCCGACAACGCTGCTGTCGAAACCCGACTGGGCGCCGACCTGGAATTACGCCGTGCTGCGCTTCACCGTCGATATCGAGTTCGTCGAAGGCGAGACCCGCGACGCGATCGAGCAGCTCGTGGGCAGGCTGGAGGGCGGCGCCTGGTCGACAGCGAACCTCGGCGGACGCTATGACAGGATGCTCGACCAGATCGTCGCCTTTCGCGCGCATATCCGTTCGGCCGAACACAGCTTCAAGCTCGGTCAGGATGAAAGCGCGCAAGGCTTTGGCGAAATCGTCGCGGGTCACACCGACGCGGCGCTGGTCCAATGGATGAAAGGACAGGCCCGGACGTGAAGCTTTTCTTCGACGATCGCCAGACCGCCCATGCGCCGCTGCGCGAACTGCACAATGGCGACTGGGTGCCTCATGCCGAGAATATCGAACGGCCGCGATCGATCGTCGAAGCGTTCAGCGACTGGCGCCCGGTGCGCGATTTCGGCATGGCGCCGCTGCTCGCGGTGCACGACGCCGATTATCTCGCCTTCCTCGAACGCGCGCACCGCGACTGGCTCGCGGCCGGGCGCAGCGGCGACGCGATCGGCTATACCTTCCCGGTCCGTCGGCGGCGGCCGCTGAGCTTTGGCCGCATCGACGCCGATCTCGGCGCCTACAGCTATGACGCCGGGACGCCGATCGCCGCTGGCACATGGGAATCGGCCTATTGGTCGGCGCAGGGCGCGCTGACGGCGCTCGATCATCTCGCGGCGAGCGGCGATGCGCAGGCCTTCGCGCTCTGCCGCCCGCCCGGCCACCATGCCGGGCGCGACTATCTGGGCGGCTATTGCTACCTCAACAACGCGGCGATTGCGGCGCGCGCGGCGCAGGACCGCGGTCTCGGTCCGGTCGCGATCCTCGACATCGACTATCATCACGGGAATGGCACGCAGGACATCTTCTACGAAGAACCCGCGATCTTCTTCGCCTCGATCCACGCCGACCCGCGCACCGACTATCCCTTCTACTGGGGTCATGCCGACGAGAAAGGCGACGGCGAAGGCCATGGCACCACCCTGAACCTCCCCCTCCCCCGCGGCACCGACGGGACAAGCTATGCGCCCGCGCTCGAGACAGCACTCGCGGCGATTTCCGATTGGGGCGCGAAGTTCCTTATCCTGTCGTTCGGCGCCGACACGCACAGCAGCGACCCGATTTCGAGCTTTGCGCTCGAACGCGAGGATTATGTCGTGCTGGCGGGGAAGATTGCGGCGCTCGGCATTCCAACGCTGATCGTGATGGAAGGCGGCTATGCCGTCGGCGATCTCGGGCTGAACGTCGCGGCTTTTCTGTCCGGCTTCTGAAAACAAAAAAAGGGGCCGCCCCGCTCGAGCGAGCGGGGCGGCCCCTTTTCATATGCTCAGTTCAGGCTGAAGCGCACCGTCGCACCGATGGTGCGCGGGCGCGCGACCGATCCGGCAAATGCGAATGGCGCGTTCGAAATACCATATTGGTCGAACAGATTCTTGGCAAACAAGCCTAGCTCGACCTGATCGGTCAGCGCCACCGACGCATTGAGGTCGACGATGTGGAAATCGCCCTTCTCCAGCGACCCGGCGAAATCGACGGGTGCGCTCGACAGATAGCGATGGGCGATACCGAAGCGGGGCTTCAGCTTTGAATCGGGGAAGCTGAGATCGATATTGTTCGACAATATCCATTCGGACGCCCCCGGAAGCCGCGTCCCCTTCGCATAACCGCCACCGACCGCGAACGTGTCGGGAAGCATCTGCGACAGGCGCGCGTCATTGTACGAGACGTTCGACTGGAGCGTCAGATTGCGCGTCGGACGCAATGTCAGGCTGAGTTCCATCCCGTCGATATCGGCGCCACCCCCATTAGTGGTGTAGGCACGGACATCGGGGGTAAAGAGCCGCGCCTGAATATTGTTCCAGTCGATGTGGTAAACGGTCAGATCGACCGACAGCGTCTTGTCGATCAGGTCGAACCGCGTGCCCAGCTCAAAATTCTTGGTCGTATCGCTACCGAAAGTGAGCGGCAATTCGGGATAAGGCAGCGCAAAGACGTTGAGCCCGCCGATCCGGAAGCCCTCCGAATAGAGCGCGTAAACCATGAAATCATCGTTCGGCTTGAAGGTCAAAGACGCCTTTGGAATGAAATCCGAATGTTTCTCGGCATCCGCCTCGAAATTATAGGCGGGGACGAGCGCTGCGTTCGGCAGCAATTCGGCCTGCGGGCGCGTGCGATATTCGAACAGGCGGCCGCCGAGCGTCAACGTCAGCGAGTCTATGAGGTCATAGGAAACCTCGCCGAACAATGCCTTTTCGGTCACACGGTTGCGGCTGAAGGTGCGCTCCGAAAAATCGCCGGGCGCGAGCTGCTCGCCGGTCGCGCCCCCGAATTCGCCGGGGTTCGCGTCGATATAGTCGCTGATCCCCTCGATATAGAGCAGCCCGTTCCCGGTCGAGCGCATCCGAGTGTAGTTGGCGCCGATCAGCCATTTGAACGGGCCGCCATCGGGTGACGCGAGCCGGATTTCGGCATAGTCGGTCTTGGACTTCGACCGTCCGCGATCGAGCAGCGGTGTGTTTGTCCGGGGATCGTTTCCGCCGAAGATCGAATAATCGAACAGGACTTCCGCGTTCTTCTCGACATGGCTGCCAAGTGCGGTCAGCGTTGCAAAGCCGAGATCCTGCTCGAAGCGCAGGCTGTGCAGCATGAAATCGGTGTCCTGATATTCGGCGAGGTTGGTTGCACGCTCATATGTGTTCTTCGGACCGAAGAGCACATAGGTCTGATCGTCGAGATCATATTCCTGGTACATGCTGATCGCCGAGATGCGCGTCGTCTCGGTCGGGGTGAAAACGATCGATCCGCGCAGGCCGCGTACGCGCAGATCGTTGCTGCCCTTTTTGCCGAGCAAAGTGTTATCGAGATAACCTGCATCGACGCGCTGGAGCGCGACAAGGCGCACCGCCAGCTTGTCGGTCGCGATAGGCAGGTTGACCATGCCCTTTACCGCATAACTCACATCGCCGTCGGCGCGTTTGGTCGTCGACACCATACCCTCGAAGCCCGCATCGAATTTCGACGGATCGGCTTCGTTCACGACATAGTTGACCGCGCCGCCCAGCGACGATGAACCGAACAGCGTGCCCTGCGGCCCGCGCAGCACTTCGACACGGCTGACGTCGAAGCTGTCGACATCGGGGATCACAACGGGAAAACCGGGCTCGATCAGCGGGATTTCGTTGAGATAATAGCCCGTCGTTGCCTGGTTCGCCTCATGATAGGTCGACGACGCGACGCCGCGAATGACGACCTCGGACACGCCCGGCTGGTAGTCGTTGAACACGACGCCCGGAACGCGGGTGATATAGTCGGACAGGCTCTGGGCATTGAGCTTTTGCAGCGTCGCTTCGCTGACCGCGGTGACCGAGCCGCTGACGTCGCGGACCGATTGTTCGCGTTTCGCGGCGGTGACGACGATCTCGTTGTCGTCGACGTCCTGCGCCGCGGCACCCGAAGCCTGCGCCAGCGCAAGTATCGAAATGCCGCACGCCGCGACCCGCCTCATCGATGCAAAGCCCATTTTTGCCTCCCTATTGATAATGCCTATTGGTAAGAAAACCCGATGCTGAAGCTATCATGCGAAATTGGCGTGGCGGCGATGGTCGGGCCATATTCCAGCCGGATCGGGCCAGTGCTCCGCCACGCGAAAGCGCGGTTTCGTGGGGACTTGCGGCCAATTTGCCCGATCGATGGATTGGGCGGCCTGATCGGCGCAGTAAGCCAGTCGGCGCGACATAGATTGAAGCCGACATCCCCGTCGGGCGAGAGAGGGTCGGCATGCACAGCATAGAGAATGAGGGTCGGAGAGCATTTATGAGCAGCGTTGCGATGGCGGCCATCCTGTTGGGAAGCGGTGCGGCGCGCGCGCTGGACAAGGCCGCCGGCGGCCGCTGGCCCAAAGTCGCTCCGCCACAATCGCCGCGCATTTCGCATGTCATCGATCAATTGGGCCGCCAGCGCGATGACGCTTATAGCTGGATGAAATTCATCCCCGCCGGCGGCGAGCGCACGCGCGACAATTTGCCCGAAGCGGTCGGGGCGATGCTGAAGGCCGAAAACGACTATGCCGACGCGATCCTGGGGCCGCTCGCCGACGAGCGCGCACGCCTGCTCGACGCGATGCTGGCGCGCTCGTCGGGCGACGTCGCCGCCCCCGCGCTCGAACGCGACGGCTGGAATTACGAGTCCGCGCGGCCGGCGGGCGCCGCCCATGCCGTCTACACGCGCCAGCGGAAGGGCGCGAAGCCCGAACGGCTGGTCGACGAGGCCGAGCGCGCCGCGGGCCAGCCCTATTTTCGCAGCACCGGGCACCAGCCCAGCCCCGATCATCGCTATTTCGCCTGGGCCGAGGATGTCATCGGCAACGACCGCCATCGCATCGTCCTGCGCGACAATGCGACCGGCGCGGTCCGCACGGTGGTCGACAAGGACGCTTATGGCTATGGCGGCCTCGTATTCTCTCCCTCGTCGCGCTGGTTGTTCTGGATCTGGCGCGACGCACGCAACCGGCCGACGCGGCTCTACCGGACCTCGGTCGACGGCAAGACCACCGACCTTGTCTATGAAGAGAAGGATCCCGCAATCTTCATGTCGGTGAAGCGGACCGCCGCCGACGGCTTCGTCGCCCTCACTCTCGCCGGGCCCGAAACCGCCGAAGTCCGGCTGGTCGCCGCCGACGCCGAAACCGCCGAACCCGCGATCGTCTGGCCACGCAAGGTCGGCGTGCGCTATGAAATCGACGAATGGAACGGCGGCCTGATCGCGCTCACCGACGCCGACGACGCCTTCGACATGGCGCTGCTGCGCCTCGATCCGGAAAGCTTTGCCACCCGCGCGACGCTCGTTCCGCACCGCGTCGGCACTCCCATCCTTCAGGTGCAGCCCTTCGCGGCGGCGCTCGTCCGGCTCGAACGCGTCGACGGGCTCCACCGGCTCGTCATCCTGCGCGCGGACGGATCGGAACAGGCCGTGGCGTTCGACGACCCCGCCTATGCGATCGAGCTGCCGCCCGAGCAAAGCTATGCCGCGCCATCGGTGATGATCGTCCACCAAACGCCCAAATCGCCGCGCCGCTGGATCCGTATCGACCTTGCGAGCGGCAAGCAGACCGTCGTCCAGCAACAGTCGGTCGCGGGTTTCGACCCCGACGATTATGTGGTCGAGCGGCTGTTCGCGCCGGCCCCCGACGGCGAAATGGTTCCGATCACGCTATTGTCACGCCGCGACGCGCCAAAGGACGGCAAGGCGCCGCTGCTGCAATATGGCTATGGATCCTATGGTGTCCCCAGCGATCCCGAATTTTCGATCCCCGCGCTGGCGCTCGTCGACCGCGGCTGGCGCTATGCGATCGCACATGTGCGCGGCGGGTCGGAGAAAGGCCGGCGCTGGTTCCTCGGCGGACGCAAGTTCACCAAGCGCAACAGCTTCACCGATTTCATCGCCTGCGCCGAACATCTGGCGGCCGAGCGCTATGCGGCAAGGGGCAAGGTCGTCGCTTATGGCCTGTCGGCGGGCGGCCTGCTCGTCGGTGCGAGCATGAACATCGCCCCGACGCTGTGGGGCGGCGTGATCGCGCAGGTGCCCTTCGTCGACATGCTCAACACGATGAGCGACGGCGCCCATCCGCTTGTGCCGCTGTTCCGCCCCGACTGGGGTGATCCGCTCGCCGACCCCAAAGCCTATGACTATATCGCCTCGATCTCGCCCTATGAGAATGTGCAGGCGGCCGCCTATCCGCCCCTGCTCTGCACCGCGGGGCTGAAGGACGACCGCGTCGCCTATTGGGAGCCCGCCAAGCTGGTCGCCGAGGTGCGGCGGCGTTCGACGAGCGGCAACCCCGCGATGCTGCTCACCGACATGGACAGCGGGCATCAGGGCAGCGCGGACATCAAGAGCGAGTATCGGGAAAAGGCGCTCTTCTGGGCGTTCGCGATGCGCTGCGTCTAAAAGCCCCGGAACGCCGGGACCGGATCGAACATCAGCGCGATGAAACCATAAGCGCTCGCGAGCAGCAACAGCACGCCCGCCGCGCCGACCAGCCAGTCGGCGCGAAGGCGGCGGACCAGCCAGGCGCCGATCGGGGCGGCGACGACGCCGCCGATCAGCAGCCCGATCGCCGCGGTGCTGAAGCTCTGCCAGCCCATCGCGCCGATGAAACCGGCCGCGATCGTCACCGTGACGAAAAATTCGGACGCATTCACCGTGCCGATGACGGTGCGCGGTTCGGCGCCTTGCGCGAGCAGGTTCGCGCTGACGATCGGCCCCCAGCCGCCCCCGCCCGATCCGTCGGCAATCCCGCCGATCAGGCCGAGCGGGCCGACGAGTTTCAGGCTGCGATAGGTTTGCGGTCGCCGCGCCCCGCGCCACAACAGATAGATGCCGACCGCGCCCAGATAGGCGAGCACCACCGGCCGCGCGATGCTGTTGTCGATATTGGTCAATATCCAGACGCCGATCAGCCCGCCGACGATGCCGGGCACAACGAGCCGACGGAACAGCCGCCAGTCGACATTGCGTTGCAACGCATGGGCAAGCCCCGACACGCCGCCGGTGAAGCTTTCGGCAACATGCACCGCCGCCGACGCCGACACCGGCGGCAGGCCGATGACGAGCAGCAACGCGGTGCCGATCACCCCGAACGCCATCCCGAGCGCGCTGTCGATCAGCTGCGCAGCGAAACCGATGAGGATGAAGGGCAGCAGCGCCCAGAGCGTCAGCCCGTCAAAAATCGTCATCGTGCCGCCTGACGGCGGCGCGCTGCCTTGCTGCTGCTGCGCGTGAACAGGAAGGCCGCCGGGAAGCCGAGCGCGATCAGCGACAATGCGCCGGCGAAGACCGGCTCGCCCCCCGCCAGCCAGGGCAGGACCGCGGCCCAGATCGATACGCCGAGCACCGTCAGCAGCGTCTGTTCCTGATCGATATCGGCGTCGACGGCGAGCGGAACGCCGCGCGCGTCGGCGCGCAAGGCTTCGAGACGGCGCGCGACCGGGCTGTGCGGCGCCGACCTTCGCCCCGGCGCGACCGACGACAGCATCGACCCGAGTCCGGCGCCGACCAGCCGCACGCCGACCGCGCGCGCAAAGGCGCGCGGCTCCTCAAGCCGGTCGCCGACCGCGCGCAGGCTGAGCCGGCCGCCGAAGACGAGGTCGATCAGCGCGTCGCCCGTCACCGCCTTGATCGGCCGTTCTTCCGCGGCGTGGCTGGCCTCGATCCATTCGAAGATCGCATTGGGCACGTCGATGGCGCATGCCCGTTCGAGCCCCTGGAACCCCGGCGCGCTGTTCGCTTCGCAGATCCGGTATCCCTCATTGTCGAACAATATGTCGATGCCCGCGACCTCGAGCCCCAATGTATCGGCAGCGCGCGCCGCAAGGTCGGCCATTTCACCGGTCGGCGTATGGGCGATGCCGACCCCGCCCAGCGAGACGTTCGATTTGAAATGTCCTGCGGGCGAGCGCCGCTCCATCGCCGCGATCACGCGCCCGCCGATCACCAGCACGCGCACATCACGCCCGTGGCTCGACCGGACATAATGCTGGAACAGGAAGTCGGCCTTGGCGTCGGCGCTTTCGAGCAACCCGGCCAGATCCTCGAACTGGCTGCGATCCTCGCATTTGAGCACACCCGTCCCGCGCGTCCCGCGCAGCGTCTTGACGATCACGGGGAAACCCAGCTCCTCCTCGACGATATCGACGTCCATCGGGAATTTGCCGAGGATGGTCGCCGGGATCGGCAATCCGGCGCGCGCGAGCCGCTGCATCGTGTGCAGCTTGTCGGCGACAAGGTCGATCGCCTCGGGCCCGTTGATCAGGCGAACCCCGCGGCGCTCGAAATGACGGAGCACCGCCAGCGTGAAATAATCGGTTTCGGCGCCCGTACGGCACAGGATGAAATCGGGCCGCGCCAGCGAATGCCCCTCATAATGCACCGACCAGCTGTCGACGGGCGCCGCGACAATGTCGAAATTATGCGGCTTCAGAACATGAAGCTCGACGCCGCGTGCCGCCGCGGCCTCCTGAAACCTAAGGATTTCGGGAACTTCCGGCAGGGCCGGATCGAGATCGCGTTGGAAGAATATCCAGCCCAGCAACGATCGGCTCCTTCTGACTCTGGTCGAACGCCCCGCCTCAGTGCCAGAGAACGTCCCGTTCGCGCAATCGTTCACACCGACCTTTCACGTAAATCACTGTTTTGCCGTGACGATTGCGCCGACCGATCCGAAACGGACGATATCGTACGGAAAATTCGCATTCGCCAGCCCCTGTCGGCCTTAAATCCGGGCGCCGCTAAACGTTAAATGTCGCATGACCAGCAAAGCAACACGATCGAACGAGCCGGTAGGACGGCTTTTGGGTTGGCTAGGCTTGCGCGATACGCGCAGCAGCCCTCCGGCGGGCGGTTTCGCCTTTCCCGAGGGCGGCGGCGGACGCGACCTGACGCGCCTCGCCCGGCATCAGCTCATCGGCACGATCATGGCGTTCCTTGTCGACAACGACCTCGACGTTTCGCCGACAAACCTGTTGCTGGCGCATGGCGCCTTTTCGGGGAGCAACCCGCATCTCGCGCGGCAGATTTCGACCCGTTCGCAGTCGCCAGGCGGTATCACCCAGCAATGGCTCGACGAGATGGCCGATCAGGACAGTGGCCAGCCCGATCGCGCCGACCTCGACCGGTTGATCACCCGTCTCGAGACCAATCTCGAATCCTTCCACGCCCATACGAAGGAAGCGCGCAGCGTCACCAGCGACTATGGTTCGGAACTCGAACAGCATGTCGTCGACCTCGAACAGCTCCAGAAAACCGGCCGGATCGTCTCGAGCCTCGCCGATCTCGCCAAGGTGATGCTCGACCGCACGCGCAAGGCCGAGGACGACATGCGCAAGAGCGAGGACGAGGCCAAGGCGCTGCGCCGTAGCCTTGCTCGCGCCAAACGCGATGCCGAAGTCGATTTCCTGACCGGCCTGCCCAATCGCCGCGCTTTCGAACTGCTGCTCGACAAACATTATCACGAAGCGCGCGCCGCTTGCGAACCGCTCAGCGTCGCCTTTTGCGACATCGACGAATTCAAGAAGGTCAACGACGTCCACGGCCATGAGGCCGGCGACCGTGTGATCAAGGCCATCGCCGATACGCTGGCCCGCATTTCCAACGATCATTGCCACGTCGCGCGCCATGGCGGCGAGGAGTTCGTCATGCTGTTCCGCGGCGCGACGCCCGGACAGGCGGCCATGCGGCTCGACGAGGCGCGCGAGGCGCTCGCCGACCGGCGCCTGATCAATCGCAAGACCGACGAGCCCTTCGGCCAGATTACCTTCTCGGGCGGGGTCGCCGACGTCTTCGGCTATGGCGACACGCGCGCGGCGCTGAAGGCCGCCGACGATGCGCTGTACAAGGCGAAAGCCGCCGGACGAAACCGCGTCGAAGTAGCCGATCCGGCCTGATCATCCTTTCCCGCACGGGGGGCGGGGGACCGCGGACGATCGCTCACCAGAGAGCGGCCGCCCGCGGTTTTTTCCTTCAGACGGCGGGTCGCCGCGCGTAGATGCCAAAGGCGGCGATGACCGCGTAGCAGAGCGCCGGCAGCAACAGCGCCGTTGCAAGGCTGCCCGTGCCGTCGGCGATAGCGCCGGTTGCCAGCGGAACGACCGCGCCGCCGAAGATAGCGACATTGATGATCCCCGATCCGTCGGCAGCGCGGCTGCCGAGCTTTTCAGACGCAAGGCTGAAGATCGTCGGGAACATGATCGCGTTCATCAGGCCGATCGCGAGCAGGCTGTAGCCCGAAACCACGCCGGTCGTGTTGGTCGAGATCAGGATCAGCGTGATCGCACCGGCCGCGACCGCGGCGAGCAGTTTGCCGGGGCTGACGAGGCGCATCAGGCCCGATCCGATGAAGCGGCCGACCATCGCGCCGCCCCAGTATAGACCGATCAGCTTACCGGCAGCCTGCTCCTGCAGCCCCATCACGCCGGGCTGCATCAGATAGTTGACGATCAGCGAACCGATCGACACCTCGGCACCGACATAAAGGAATATGCAGAGCGCACCAAAGCCGAAGCGCGGGCGCTTCAACAGGTCGAAGCCGGCGAGACCGGCGCTCGCTTCATGCTTTTCGCCCTGAAGTCGATTGCGGAACATCCATACCGCCCCGGCAACGACCGCCAGCGCGACCGCAATGGCCAGATAGCCATGGACGATCGCCTGGCTTTCGGCGGTGCGATAGGCGTCGAGTTCGGCACCCGACAGCTGGTCGGCGCTGACGCTCGCAAGGCTGCCGAGGATCAGCATCGATCCGACGATGGGAAAGATAGTCGTACCCAGCGAATTGAATGCCTGTGCAAAGGTCAGGCGGCTGTGCGCAGTCTCGGGCTTGCCGAGCAGCGAGATCAGCGGGTTGGCGACGACCTGAACGATCACGACCCCGCTTGCCAGCACGAAAAGCGCAAGCAGGAACAGGCCGTAAACCGCCTGCTGCGACGCCGGGATGAACAGCAGGCAGCCGACGAGCATCGTCAGCAGCCCGGCAACCGCGCCGCGCATATAGCCGATCTTCTTGACCAGCTTGGCGCCCGGAATGCCGATCACCAGATAGGCGGTGAAAAAGCAGAACTGGATCAGCATCGCCTGCGTGTAATTGAGCGTGAAAAGCTCTTTCAGCTTCGGGATCAGCACGTCGTTCAGCGACGTGATCCCCCCGAAAATGAAGAAAAGTCCCATCACGAACAGGCGCAGTTCGGGCGCGTCGACATGCGCCCCCTGCCCCTCGCCGGCGGACGGCGCGCCGCCCGACGTCATATCTGGCGCTAATGCCATAGTCTCTCTCCCCGACCTGTCTCAGGCTAACCCGGCTAAGGTCTTGTCACTTTACTGCGGGCGGGCAAGGCAGATTTTCGCCGACCGCCTGCACATTCGTATTCAGCAGCGTCGCGGCAAAGCCCTTGTCCGCGGTAACGCTCAGCGCATAGTCGAGCTTTTGCAGGTTCGCGCCCGCGTCGGCGAAGCAGCGCAGCGGAATGCGGAACGAACTCACCTGCCCCTTCGGCGCTGCCTTGACCCAGTCCGACACATCGAAGGCCTTGCCGCCGAGCGCCACCTGCACCGGGCCGGTGCCGAGCGCATCGACGCGCCATTCGACGCGCAGGGCGAAGCTGTTGTTGAGCTGGCGCGTCAGGTCGGCATAGGGCCCCGAAAGGTGGAACGACGCCGGGCCGGTCCAGACGAAGCTCTTGCCGTCTTCCTGCGCCTTGACGTCGACCGAGCGCGCGGCAAGCAGCCCGCCCGGGCTCGTCACCGGGCCGGACTCGACCGGGCGCGCGCCGCCGGTGTCGGTGACCGTCAGCGCCCAAGGCGCGCGCGCGCGGCCGCCCGAGAAGAAATTCTCGACGTTCAGCGCCGCTGCGATGTCGACACCCAGTTCTTCGGACAATTGCGGGACAGTTGTGTTCGCGCCATATTTCAAGCCATATCCCACGGCGAACTGGGGCTTTTCGACCGGCGATCGCGCGTCGGCCGGCCAGGCGAAGGGCAAGGTGCCGGTAAAGCCGCGTGCCGTCTTCCCATCCTTGCCCGCAACGAGCACGTCGGCGACGCCGGCGCCCTGCGACCCCGGCAACCAGCCCGCGACGAACGCATCGGCGGCGTTAATTTCGGGATTGGTGAACATCGGACGCCCCGACAGGAACAGCGCCACCACCGGAATGCCGGCGGCCTTCAGCTTCTTGAGCGTCGCAAGATCGGTTGCCTCGGTCGGCTGGTAATCGAGCGTCGCGACATCGCCCTGGAATTCGGCATAGGGCGCCTCGCCGAACACGACGATCGCGACGTCGGGCTTTTCCTTATACACCCCGCCATCGGACAGCGTCGCGACGCCGCCCGCATCGCGGACCGACTTGTCGAGCGCTTCCCAGATCGTCTGGCCGTTCGGGAAGTCCGATCGCACGACATCGGTCCCCTGCCAGCTGATCGTCCAGCCGCCCGACTGGATCGCCATGCTGTCGGCGGCGGGTCCGGTGACGAGCACGCGCGCGCCGGGCTTGATCGGCAGGACGCTGCCGTTATTCTTGAGCAGGACCAGCGACTTGGCGACCGCTTCGCGCGCGACGGCGAGATGTTCGGGGGTTCCGATCGCCTTGACGACGCTGCGGTCGACATGGCCCTCGGGGAACAGGCCGAGCTTGTATTTGACGCGGAGGATACGCCGTACCGCGTCGTCGAGGCGCGCGGCGCTTATCGTGCCGTCCTTCGCCTGTTTCAGCGTCGTCTCGTACAGCCCCTTCCAGCTGTCGGGCGCCATGAACATGTCGAGCCCGGCGTTGATCGACTGCGCGCAATCGGTGACGCTGCAGCCCGCAACCTGCCCATGGCCGTTCCAGTCGCCGACGACGAAGCCGGCAAAGCCCATCCTGTCCTTGAGCGCGTCGGTCAGCAGCCCCTTGTTGCCGTGGTGCTTGATGCCCTGCCAGCTCGAAAAGCTGGCCATCACGGTCAGCGCGCCGGCGTCGATCGCGGCGGGATAGCCCATCGCGTGCTTCGCGATCAGTTCCTTTTCGTCGACCCGCGCGTCGCCCTGATCCTTGCCCTCGAACGTCCCCCCGTCGGCAAGGAAATGCTTGGCGGTCGCGGCGACATGTTGCGCACCGACAGTCTTGCCGGCGACGAGCGGCCCCTGCAGCCCGATCACCATCGCCTTCGCATAGTCGGCGATCAGCTTCGGATCGGACGCATAGCCTTCATAGCTGCGGCCCCAACGCAGATCCTGCGGCACCGCGAGCGTCGGTGCAAAGGTCCATTCGATGCCGCTTCCCGCAATCTCGGCCGCGGTCACCGCGCCGATACGCTGGATCAGCTCCGGATCGCGCGCCGCGCCAAGCCCGATATTGTGCGGGAACAGCGTCGCGCCCGGGATATTGTTATGGCCGTGGACGGCGTCGACGCCGAAGATGATCGGAATGGCGACGCCGTTCGCCTGCGGCTTCATCGACACGGCGCGAAAATCGCCGACGAGCTTGGCCCAGTCGGCCGCGCTCGACCGTTCATTGCCGTTCGGACCGCTGTTGCCGCCCGCAAGGATCGACCCCAGCGGATAGGTTTCGAGATCCTTCGGCGTGATCGTGCTGATGTCGGCCTGCACCAGCTGGCCGACCTTTTGTTCGATCGTCATCTTGCTTATCAGCGCATCGATCCGCGCTTCGGTTTTGGCGTCCGAAATCGCCGCCGGGCTTTTCGCTGTCGGCCAGAGTTCGGGATGGACTTTCGCCGCCTCGGTTCCGGTGGTTTGCGCGGTCGCGGTCGCGGTTCCTGCCAGAAGCAGCGCAGTCGCCATACCCATTGCCTGTCGGCGCATCGTCTCTCCCATCCCTCTAAATGTGAACGTTATCAAAAATCATTCGCATAGTGGCCCGGTGAAAGCAAGGAATGTTTCAGCCGATATCAGCGAAGACGCGGCATCGTCGCGAGCAGCAGCACCGCAATGGCCGAAAGCGCCGCGAGGAGCAGGAACAGGGCATCGAAGCCGAAACCGGGGACGAGCGAGATCGTCAGCCATGGCATGATGAGCGACGGCACCGTGTTGGTGAGGTTGAAGACGCCAAGGTCGCGGCCGCGCCGGTCCGACCGCGGCAGGATACGCAGCGTCTGTCCACTATGCAGCGACAGGAACACCGTCGTCGCGATGCCGAACACGAGATAGCTCGCCTTTGCGGCATCGAGCCCGGTCGCCAGCGCCATGCCGACCATTCCGAGGCTCGATACGGCGGCCGCGACGACGAGCGGCAGGAACGGCCGGTCGTTGCGGTCGGCCCAGCGGCCGCTCGCCAGCGCGATCGGGATCGCGATCGTCAGCGCCATGCCGAACAATCGCGCCTTTTCATTGTCGTGCATCGTGGGATCGATCGAACGGAACCAGAAATAGAGATAGGCGAACAGCGCCGCCTCGGCGATCTGGACGAGCAGGCGCGCCAGCCACATGCGGACCGCCGGGTCCGCCGGATGCAGCCGCCGCTTGACCGCCGCAGACACGAGCGGCTTCGCGATCAGTTCGGGGAAGGCGCGCGGACGGCCGAACAGCAGGACCGGCAGCACGGCGCTTGCGACGAGCAAGGCGATGACCATGAGCCGCTGATCCGCCGACACCAGCCCCGGCCAGGTGACAAGCCATCCCGACCAGCCGCCCAGCGCGGGCGAAAAGGCGAGGAGCCCGCCGAGCAGCCCCTTCTGCGCGTCGGGAACAAGGTCGCCCGCCCAGGCTGCCAGCGGCCCGAGCATCATGTTGAGCGTGAGTTGCCAGGCGACGATCATCGCGACGAGTGACCAGATATCGTGCGCCAGCGGAACCGCCAGCAGCAAGGCGATCGTCAGCACCAGCCCGGCCAGGATCCAGCCGCGCCGATTGGCGGTGCGATCGCTGAGCCAGCCGAAGGCGATGCCGCCGACACTCGCCGCGATCGCGCCGAAAAAGGTGATATATCCCAGCGTCTGCACGTCCGCCGATCCCGCGAGCTGGGTCATCCGGCCGGGCAGCCAGATGGTCAGGAAGGGGACATAGGCGATCGCCCCGCCCGCCGACGCAAGCGCGTAGAGCAGGAGAAAAGCGAGGGATTGGCGGCGCGGAAGCTCGGCGTCAGCCATGGACGGCGACGGGCGGTGCGGCGGTCGATCCGCGCTCGACAAGGCCGCCCTGCACCCGCGTCGGTTCGGTCGGGCGCGGCGCGCCACGCTGCGCCGCGATGATCAGTTCGACCGCGCGCGACGCGGTTTCGGCGACCGGCTGGTCGATCGCGGTCAGCGCGGGCTGGGTGAAGCGCACGATCGGGGTATTGTCGAAACTGACGATCGACAATTGGCCGGGGACGTCGAGGCCCAGTTCGCGCGCGACCTCGAGCGTCGCGAGCGCCATCTGGTCGCTGCTCGCAATGATCGCGGTCGGCGGGTTGGCGCTGCCCAGCAGGTGCCGGGCGGCGGCGGCGCCCGAAGCATAGGTGAAATCGCCTTCGGCCAGCAGCCCGTCGGTCGGCAGGTTCGCGGCCACCATTTCGGCTTCCCACCCGTCGACGCGCCAGCGGCTCAAACTATATTCGGGCGATCCGGGAATGAAGCCGATCCGCTCGTGCCCCAGATCGATCAGGTGGCGCGTAGCGCGGCGTCCCGACCCTTCGTCGTCCATCGTCAGCGCGATCCCCGCCGCGCCGCCGCGCGACCCGATGCGCGCAAAGGGAATTTTCTGCTGGTCGAGCAGGCCGACGATCAGCGGATTGTCCGAATGCGGCGGGGTCAGGATGACGCCGTCGGGTTGCAGGGCGGCGATCGCCGCGCGCAGTTCGCGTTCGACATGGTCGTTATGCGTGTCGACGAGCTCGAAGATCATCCGATAGCCATATTCGGCGCATTTCAGCATGCCTCCGAGCAGCATCTGGTCGACCCAGTCGACCCCCTGCCGGCCGCGCCAGTCGGCGATCGTGCGTTCGCGGTCGTTGATCGCGAGGATCAGATAGGAGCGCGACCCGCTCATCCGCTGCGCCGCGATCGACGGCACATAGCCGAGCTTGTCGATCGACGCCTGGACGCGTTCCTTCATCTCGGGCCGGACGTTCGGCTCGTCGTTGATGACGCGGCTCACCGTCTGCAGCGACACGCCCGCGTCGGCTGCAACATGCTTGATCGTAACCGACTGTCGCCGACGCCCCATTATTGTTTCTGGCCCCCCGTCTCGCCGCAATCGCTAACGCCATCGTCGCCACATTGCCAGACGCGAACCCAGTCGACTTCCATAATTTTCGGGTATCCGCGTTCATCGACGCCTTTCAGACCGCGCCCTTCGGCCAGCCCGCCGCCGACCGCAAGGTTCAGTATCAGGTGAAAGGGACGATCGAACGGCGCGGCGGGATCGCTCGAACCGCTCGTCGACCAGTCGCCCGCGACGCGCGCGGCATAGGGTTGGCCATCGACCGTCCAGACGATCCTGCCCTTTTGCCAGACGATGCCGAAGATGTGGAAATCGTCGATCGTCCCGGGCAAGGCGGTCTCGTCGCCCTTATGCTTGTTCGCGGGCCACGGCCCGCCGAAATGCAGCGTGCCGAGAATGCGGTTCTCGATGCCGCCGGCGCAGCTGTCGCACGGCACACCCAGGTTGACCGCTTCCAATATGTCGATCTCGCCCGACGCCGCCCATGTGCCGTAACGGCTGTCTTCGGGCAGCATCCAGATCGCCGGCCATGTCCCCTGCCCCTGCGGCAGCTTCGCCCGCACTTCGATCTTGCCATAGGTCCACGCCGCCTTGCCGCGCGTGACGAGGCGGGCCGAGGTGAAGTCGCGCGTCGCCTGTGCATCGGCCTTTCCCGCTTCGCCGCGCTGCGACAGTGGAAAGGCGGGTCCGGTCGCTTTCTCCTTACGCGCGGTGATGACCAGCTTGCCATCCTCGACCGCCGCATTGCGATCGGTATAGCATTGGCGTTCATTGTTGCCGCCGCCCCAGCAATCGACCTCGAAGTCCCATTTGCTGTGGTCGATCGCGGGTTTGTCGAACTCATCCGACCAGACGAGCCGCCAACCGTCGCGGGCGGGCGACGCCGCTACCGCATCGCCGGGGCCAAGCGCGGCCGCGAACATCAGGAACGCCGCGCGGCGCGTCATGCGGCCTGCGGTTCCTCTGCGCCGCAATAACGGGCGACATAGGCCTGATGCTGGGGCAGCGTCGCCACCGTCTGGGCGATATTGTCACGGATCGACTGGAACAGGCGTTCGACCTCGTCATCGCGTAATTTTGCGGCGATCGGGTGATAGCTTTGCGGCTCGATCCCCTGCCCCATCATCACCTGCACCCAGCTGTTCTCCGCGAACAATTCCTCATTCTTGCGGAAGACGCGGCCGGTTTCACGGAACAATTCGATTTTCTGCTCCAACGAATCCGGGATCGGCATGGTCGCAACATGACGCCAGAAGGGGCTGTCGCGGCGATTGGTCGCCTTGTAATGCAGCACGACGAAGTCGCGGATCTGCTCGATATCGGTGCGCTGCTGGTCGTTGAATTCCTGCGCATCGCGCTCGCTGACGCGGCCATTCGGCATCAGACGGATGAAGCGCAGCACCGCGCGCTGGATCAGGTGGACCGTCGTTGCTTCGAGCGGCTCGACAAAGCCCCCCGCCAGCCCGACGGCGACGCAGTTGCGGAACCATTGCTTGCGCCGCACGCCGCCCTTGAACTTGATGTCGAACGGTTCGATCAGCGGTTCGCCGACGCTGCTCATCAAGCGGTCATAGGCTTCGTCGCGAGACAGGTAGCCGCTCGAATAAACGATCCCCGCGCCCATTCGGTGCTGGAGCGGGATACGCCATTGCCAGCCGGCGTCGTGCGCGATCGCCTGCGTATAGGGCATTGGCGGACCGAGATGTTTCGACTGCACCGCGATCGCGCTGTCGTTGGGCAGCCAGTGGCTCCAGTCCTCGAACCCCGCGTGGAGCGCACCGTCGATCAAAAGCCCTCGAAAACCGGTGCAGTCGACAAACATGTCGCCTTCGATCCGCCGGTCGCCATCGAGATGCAGCGCGGCGATATCGCCGCTTTCGCTGTTCAGTTCGACGCGCGCGATCTTGCCTTCGACGCGCGTGCATCCGTCCGCCTCGGCCAGCTTGCGCAGGAAGCGGCCGTAGAGCGTCGCATCGACATGATAGGCATAATTCATGCGGTCTTCGGGAAGGTGCGCGAATTTGCCCTGCATCCCGGCAACCAGTTCGAGGCAATAATCGCTGTACGGCTGTTCGTGTCCCCGTTCGCGCGCGTTCAGCCAGAAATGCTGGAAACCGGCGGACCAGTGATCCTTACCCGACAGGCCGAAACTGTGGAAATAGCTGTCGCCGTCATGCTTCCAATTGTCGAACAGGATGCCGAGTTTGAAGGTCGCCTGCGTCGCGCGCATGAATTCGGGTTCGGGAATGCCGAGGATGCGGTTGAAATTGACGAGCGGCGGGATCGTCGATTCCCCGACGCCGATGGTGCCGATCTGTTCGGATTCGACGAGCGTCAGGTCGACCGTCTCGCCCATCGTGCGCGCGATTGCCGCCGCCATCATCCAGCCGGCGGTGCCGCCGCCTGCGATGACGACGCGCTGGACCGGTTTCTTGTCGCTCATTTGCTCAAAGCCCTCAGCAAGAAGGCGCGCAGCCGCCCCGCCGTCTCGGATGTAAGCGGGGCGAGGATGCTGCGCGCGGTTTCGGGAATATGGTTGGTGACGCTGGCGTCGTTGTCGAAGACATAATGGTCGAATTGCTCGCGCCAGATCGCTTTGTCCTCGGGCGGCAGGTCGCGGATCGCAAGGATCGCATGGTTGAGCGCCGCCTGCGGCTGGCCGAGCCACTCGGGGGTTCGGCGCCACCAATAGTTCACCAATATGTTGAAGCCTGCGAGCCCCTCGACATGGTGCCACCACATCGAGGGGATGAAGATCGCATCCCCGGGTTCGAGCTCGACGGTCAGCGCCTCGGCCATCGCATCGACGAAACGCGGATGCGCGGCAAGGTCGGGCGCGTCGAAATCGACCATGCTGACGACGCGCCCCGCCGGCGTATTGTCGATCGGCCCCAGATAGAGGTTGCGGAAGGCACCCGGCGGAAACAGCGTAAAGCGGCGGCGCCCCGCCGCACAGCACGCCAGATTGTCGGGAAAATCATTGTGCGCGGCGATCTTTGTGCGTGTGCCGATCCAGATGCTTTTCAGCGGATCACGGTCGCCGAGGTCGACCCCGTTCGCTTCGTCGAGGCCGTCGAAATGCGAAGGAATATCGATCGAGGCGAGATAGACGGTCCGCTTCTCACCCTGCTCTTCGGCGCTATCGATGCCGCCGAAAATGTCGGCGAGCCGCCCCGTCCCGATCCGGAAATTCATTTCCATTTCGGCATCGTAGAACAAGCGTCCGTCATGGCCAGGCGGGCCGATCGACACCTTGAACGGCCGTTCGCGCGCATGATCGAGCAGATAGCGCCGTGCGTCGCGCGCAGACCGCCGGCCCGCTGCGACGAGCGGCCAGTCGGCGACAAGGCCGCGCAGGACAAAGGGCTCGCGCGCGCCTTCCAGCAACGCGTCGAGCCCCGCCCCCTTATCCCATCCGCGTTCCGGCACCCGCGCCAGACGCGTGTAAAAGGCACTGCCTTCTTCAGCCACCGGCAAGCCGCCGGTTTTTGCGGGCGACGAGCACCGAAAGCTGCGACAGCGACGCGAGCGCCATGAACATAGGCATCAGGTGCCCTGCCGCATGGAGGCTACCCAGCGCTTCGCCATCGAGCGCGCGAAGCTTCGCTTCGTCGATGATGTGAAAACCCACGAGCGAGTGGATCGATCCGTCGTCGAGCGTCACCTCGAGGCTGAATGGTTCGAGCAGTTCATAGGCCAAGAGTGCATCGTAAAAGGCCTTACTCTCGCGATAGCCTTCGTCGAGGTCGCCCAGCCGCTCGACGATGTCGTCGAGATAGGGTGTCGCCCGGCCGTCGACGTCGAACAGCCTGATCCCCTCATGATCCGCCGCCGCGATACGCGGATGCGCCATGTCGATATGCACCTGCCCCGGGCCCTCGCCATTTGCCGGGCGGCCGATCAGGAAAGGCTGGATCGCGACCGAAAGCGGCCGGTACCGCGCGTCCCAGCGATCACCTTCGAGGAACAGATTCTCGCCGTTCTGGAAACCGAACATCGCGAGCGCCGAAAATTCCTCGCGTCCCGTTTCGCGGCGGAAGAGGATCGGGAAATGCGCCTGCACGCGGCGGAACTCGCTCGGCACCGTCAGCGTCGCCATGATGTCGTCGCCAAGATCGGCGCCCGCATCGGTGCGAACGCGCAGGTCGCGGTGGCTGTTGTTGTCGAGAACGGCGTGGCTGCTCATCAAGCTCTTTCCTGTCGTGCCGCCGCGACCCCGGGATCGGGACGCAGCGCGTCGAGATAATCGCGATTGGGTGGCAGCGCGGCGGCGAGCGCGCGGGCGCGCTGCCGGTTTTCGGCGAGCTGCGCCGCGGCGCGTTCGCTCGCAGGCATGCCGGCCGGAACCGGGTGCCCCATGCCATAGAGAATATATTGGTGGCTTTCGGCCGAGAAAATCTCGTTCGAACGCGGGAAGTCCCAGACCGAAGGCGGCTGATCGCGCCAGAGCGCGAGCAATTCGGCGAGCCGCGGCGGGAAATGCGCGGGGTCGCGCTGCGCCAGCCAATAGGCGCCATCGCGGCGGCTCAGCGCATAATGGAGCTTGAGGAACTCGACGATACGGTCCCAGCGATAGCGGAAAAGTTCGTTGAAGCGCCCCGCGTGGATCGACAGCGTGTCGCGGCGCGCGGGGAAATTTTCGATCAGCGCGCGCATCGACAATTCGATCATCACGATCGCCGACGCCTCGAGCGGTTCGATGAAGCCCGCCGACAGGCCGACGGCGACGCAATTTCCTTCCCAGAAGCGCGCGCGATGGCCCGTGGGAAAGCTCAGCCGGCGCGCCGGAACCTCGGGCGCATCGGGGAGCACCCGCGCGATATAGTCGCGCAGCACCGCTTCGGCCGCATCGTCATCCATGAAACGGCTGGCATAGACGCAGCCGATTCCCCGGCGCCCGGGCAGGCCGATGTCCCAGATCCAGCCCGCATCGTGCGCGGTCGACACGGTCTGAGACGCGATCGGGCTCCCCGGCGCAACGGGCACCTGCGCCGCCAGCGCGCGGTCGTTGAACAGCACGTCGCTGCGGTCGATCCATTCGACGCCGAGGTGGTTGCCGATGAGCAGCGAGGCGTGGCCGCTGCAATCGATGAACAGGTCGCCCCCGATATCGCCGTTCGCGCGCGTCGCGACCGACGCGATGCCGCCATTCGTATCGCGTTCGACGCCGGTTACATGATCCGAAACATGCCGGACACCGAGCCGCGCCACGGCGTGCGACGACAGGAGCGCCGCGAACTTCCCTGCATCGAGATGATAGGCATAATTGGCCGCGCCCTGGTAATCGGGCATCGACCTTTGCCGTGGCGCGAGATCGAGATCGCAGACATGCGCCTGCGCAGTCATGGCGGCCGCGAACGACAGATCGGGCGCCCCTGCCTGCCAGGCCGCGAGCAATTCGCCCGTCGGTGCCGATGGCGGCGAGGTGAAGGGATGGAGGTAGCGGTCGTCGGCCGCGCCGGTCACCCAGCCATCGAACCGCGACCCCTGTTTGAACGAACCGTCGCATGCGGCGAGGAATTCGCCCTCGCCGATTCCGATCGTCGCCAGCGTCTCGCGCATCGTCGGCCAGGTCCCCTCGCCGACACCGATCGTCGGGATATCGGGCGCCTCGATCAACGTTACCGAAATCCGGCCCGCGGCAGCGTGCCGTGAGCTTGCGAGAAGACAGGCCGCCAGCCAGCCGGCGGTGCCGCCGCCCACGATGACTATCCTCTCGACCGCTTTATTCATTGCCGGCGATCCTATGCCAACCGTCCGTCGCCGTCACGCAAAAGAGCCGCCCCGAAAAGGTGCGGCTCTCCTGCCAGTGCCGGTCGAAGATCCGGTCCAGCCTTTAGAAGCTGAACCTGACCCCTGCCGCGTAGCGGGCAAAGCCCGGCTGCACGAAGGTGACATTATTCTTGTGTCGAAGGTGCCCGCGCCGACCCTCTCCTGTCAGGTTGATCACCTCGGCAAAGGCGGTGAGGCCCGGAATGAACTCATAGCTCGCACTGGCGTCGATCTGCCAATATTCCTCGGTATAGAAGGGGTTAGGCCCCGTTCCCGCAAGGAATTCGTCGCGCCAGTTCCAGGCGACACGCGCCTGAAGCCCGTTCTTGTCGTAGTAAGCGACGGCGTTGGCACTGTCACTCAGCCCGGTTAGCGCGAACTGCGGCACCGAGGACGGCTGCGTATTGTCATATGTCGCATCGCCGTTGACGATCGTATAGTTCAGGATCACGCCGAAACCCGTGTCCCACAGGCTGTGCTGGAGCGCGAACTCCCAACCGTTGATCGATGCCTTCTGGTCATTGTTGATCGGGGTCGTGATCTCGAAATTCACCAATGGATCGCCCGGCGCGGCGTTGATGATATTGCCGGTCACCGTGTCCGGGAAAGTGGTGATGATATACTGGCGAATATCGGCAACCGTCGCGTTCTGCCCGAGCGCCGCAAGCGCGGCATTCCAGCGCGGCCCGCCGATCGGCGTCGTCAGCCCGAACGCATTGGTATCGACCCGCGTCGACGATATGAAGTTGCTCACATCCTTGTGGAAATAGCCGACCGACACATAGCTGTCGCGGCCGTAATACCATTCCGCCGACAGGTCGATGTTCTTCGACTTATAGGGGATCAGGCCCGGGTTGCCCTGCGCGCCCGTGCCGCCGCCGACGCGGAACAGCGTATCGATCGTGCGCCCGCCCTGCATGCTGGCATAGTCCGGACGCGTGATCGTGTGGCTGTACGACGCACGCAGCTTGACGTCCTGCATCGGCGATATGTCGAGGTCGAACGCCGGCAGCCAATTGTCATACGATCCCTTGAACCGCGTGAAGTCGCTGTCGTTCGAAAAGACGACGTTCAGTTCATTATCGCCGACCCAGCGCGTGGTGGTCGGAACCGGCACCAGCGCCGCTGAGGCGATATCGGTCGTCTCGTAGCGAATGCCTGCCCGGAAATGCGCCGGGTTCTGGAACAGGTCGAACACCGTCCCGATTTGCAGATAAGGCGCGAGCGTCTTTTCCGAAATGCGGCGGTCGGTATTGAAATTGGCAAGGCAGGTCCCCGGCTGTGCCGAGCCTGTTGCGGGATTGCTGCACGTCTGGAAATTCTGCTCGACCAGATCCGCCATCCGCTCGAAGTCGAACGTGTAAAAGCTCTGGATCATCCCGTCTCGCGCCAGCCCCGGAAATTTGTCGGGAAGCGTGACGAGCGAGAAGATATCGTCGGGAATGCTCGACGCCGGCCCTGCACCGCCCCAGGTATCGTCGTTCTGGATCGTGCCGAAGGCCGAGCGCACCTTGCTATCGACATAGGACACGCCGAAATCGATGCTGTCGAGGAAACCGCCGTCATGGTCGTACTGGCCACGCAGCTGCACCTGATTGATCCAGTTACGGAAAAAGGCGTTGCGGAAGGCATTGCCCGTCGGAGTGATCAGCGCCGGGTTCAGCGGATCGATACCGGGGTGCATGCCATAGGAAATCACTGGCAGGTCGTTTTCGAAATTGATCGTCTGGTTGGCCACGCCAAAGACGGCGTTGCCCAGCGACATGCTCGATCCGAACCGGTTGACCGGGTTCACTTCCGCCGTCGAATGATGGGCATCGAGTTCGAACGTGACGCCGCCCGGCCCCTTCCATTCGAGGTTGACGCCGAGCGAGTTATTCTCGGCCCGGTTCTCGGTCAGCGCGCCGCTGTACGACAGATCCTTGCCGCCATAGAGGGCATTCGGACCGGGGACACCAGTGGGCGCCGCGAAACGTTCGGTGTAGAAAAGCGGGCCGGCGACGGGGCCGTCGGTCCAGGCGCTCGACGTATCTTCGTGGTTGAACCACACGCCGACATTGCTGTTCCGCGTTTCCACGGTGTTGCGCGAATAAATATAGTCGACCGTCGCGGTGAACGCGTCGCTCGGACGGAATTGCAGCACCGCCTGGCCATTGATGCGTTCGCGATTGATATCATTGAGGTCGTAGGACGCGTTCTGCGGCACCTGATAGACATCCCCGTCGCCGGGGCGATTGGTGATATTGCCGTAACGCGGATTGTTGGGGTTTTCCTCAAGTTCGCCCCAGTTGTTTTCGGCGGTCACCGCCCCGGGATATGCGTCGCGCCAGCCGACATTCGCCGTGTTGGTGCTCGATTTGCGCTTCTGGTACGAACCGGCGATCATGATGCCGATCCGGTCGTCCGCGAAAGTCGTGCTGACGATGCCCGAGATTTCGGGGGTGATCGGCTTCCCTTCATTGCGCGACGTGTCGTACACGCCCTTCACCGACAGGCTGCCGCGCAGCCCCGGATTGTCGAGCGGGCGCGGCGTGCGGATGTTGATCGTCGAACCGATGCCACCCGACTCGATCGTCGCGCGGCCGCTCTTGTAGACTTCGACGCCAGCGATACCTTCGGACGCAAGATTGGCGAAGTCGAACGAGCGTGACGACGGCGCGCTGCCGCCGTCGCCGATCAATGCGGTCGGGATCTGGCGGCCGTTGACCGTCACGAGGTTGAATTCGGGACCAAAGCCGCGAACCGTGACGAGCGAACCCTCGCCGTTCTGGCGGTCGATCGACACGCCGGTGATACGCTGCAACGATTCGGCCAGGTTGGTGTCGGGGAATTTGCCGATATCCTCGGCGGATATCGCGTCAACGACGCCCTGTGCCTCGCGCTTGATATCGGCGGATGCTGCAAGGCTGGCACGAATACCGGTGACGACAATTTCGTCACCACTCACTTCGCTGTCGACAGGCGCTTCCTGCGCGACCGCCGCCTGCGCCATGCCCATCAAGGACAGCGCCGACGTACCGACCAGAAATTTGGCAAGCCACTGCTTTTGAGACGCCCGCATCCCCATTCCTCCCAAACAGCCGCTCTCTTTTGGTGGCGGCATTCCCGTTATGTGAACGTTATCTAAATGGGAACGTTCTCATTGTCAACGCGCCGAGCGCAGCATTTGGGTCACAATGTTGCGCAATTTTGCGCAGCAAACGTATGCAGCAAAAGCCTGTCGGGCAAAAAGGCGTCAGCGGCTCCAGCGCGCAAAAATTGCGGTAGGAAGCAGCAATCCCCGCGCCTCTTCGCGCACGGCCAGTTCGCCGCACTCGACCGTTCCCGGCAGATCGGCAAAAAGCTGGGCCAGAAGCTCGCCGATCGCGAGCGCCGACATGCGCACCGCATAGACGGTCAGGAACAGCGCGCGGCTGTCCTCATCCAGAAGCTGCCGGCAATCGGCGAGCAAGGGCGCCAGCCCCTCCTCGATCTGCCAGCGCTCGCCCCCCGGCCCGCGCCCGAACTTCGGCGGGTCGAGCAGGATCGCGTCATAGCGCTTTTCGCGCCGCACTTCGCGCGCGGTGAACTTGCCCGCATCGTCGAGAATCCAGCGAACCGGCTTGTCGGCCATACCGGCGAGCGCGGCATTCTCGCGCGCCTGCCCTACCGATTTTTTCGATGCGTCAACATGTGTGACCGACGCGCCTGCGGCCGCCAGCGCCTGGCTGCCCACCCCCGTATAGCCGAACAGGTTCAGAAATGCCGGATCGGCCTTGTCGGCGACTTTCTCGCGCAGCCAGTCCCACACCGGCGCCATGTCGGGAAAAAATCCAAGATGGCGAAAAGGCGTGCACGACGCGGTGAAGCGCGTTTCGCGCCAGCCGAGCGGCCAGCCCTCTTGCGGCACCGGTCTGTTATAATACCAGCGCCCACCGCCATCGTCGTCGGATGCAGGGATGAATTCGCCGTCGGCCGCTTCCCACTCACTGGCGGGGAACGCGGGCGCCCACATCGCCTGCGGCTCGGGCCGGATGAAGCGATATTTTCCATAGCGTTCGAGCTTGCGCCCATTACCGCTGTCGACGAGCCCGTAATCGTCCCACGCCTCACCGACGAGCGTGACGAGGGGAAGAAGTTCAACCACGCGCCGCTTCCGCAAGGACGAACGCCTTCACCGCATCATAGTCGCCGGGCAGGCGCGCATAACGTTCCTCGCGGTCGAAAAGATTGCCGAGCCGCGCGGGTAGCGGCGGGCGTACGCCCGTCGCGCGCTCGACGGCCTCGCGGAACTTCGCCGGATGCGCGGTGGCGAGGGTCACGACCGGAATGTCGGCATCGAGTTCGAGCTGGCGCGCCGCGGCAAGACCGACCGCGCTGTGCGGATCGATCACCTGCCCGCCCTTTTCCTGCGCCCAGCGCAAAGCCAGCGACATGGTATCGCCGTCGATGCTGGCGCTCGAGAAAAGGTCGCGCGCGCCGCCGAGCATGTCGGCCGGAATCGACATCGCGCGGTTCCGGTCGAACTCGCCCATCATGCCGGTGATCGCCGCGCCGTCGCGGCCGGCAAGATCGAACAGCAGCCGTTCGAAATTGCTGCTGACCTGAATATCCATGCTGGGCGTCGCGGTCGGCGTCACCGTACCGGCGCTATAGTCGCCGCTGGTCAGCGCGCGGTGGAGGATATCGTTGACGTTCGTCGCGACGACGAGCCGCGCGACGGGCAGCCCCATCTGCGCCGCGACATAACCCGCGAACACGTCACCGAAATTGCCCGTGGGAACGCTGAACGCAACCGGGCGGTCGGGACCGCCGAGGCGCACGGCGGCATAGAAATAATAGACGACCTGCGCCATCAACCGCGCCCAGTTGATGCTGTTCACCGCCGACAACGTGATCTGGCTCCGCGCTTCCTCGTCGCCGAACAGCCGCTTCACCATCGCCTGCGCGTCGTCGAAGCTGCCGTCGATCGCGATATTATGGACGTTGGGCGCCAGTACCGTCGTCATCTGGCGGCGCTGGACGTCGCTGACGCGGCCTTCGGGATGGAGCATGAAGATGCGGATATGCTCGCGTCCCGCGACCGCCTCGATCGCCGCCGAGCCGGTGTCGCCCGAGGTCGCGCCGACGATGGTGATGTCGGTGTCGCCGCCGGACAGGAATTTTTCGAACAGTTGGCCGAGCAATTGCAGCGCCACATCCTTGAACGCGAGCGTCGGGCCGTGGAACAGTTCGAGCAGCCAGTGGCGATGATCGAGCTGGACGAGCGGCGTCACCGCATCGTGGCTGAAGCGGCCATAGGCAGCGCGGCACAGGGTCCGCAGCTCGTCCTCGGACAGCACGCCCGCGACGAAGGGGCGCATGACGCGCACTGCGGTTTCGGCATAGTCGAGCCCCGCGAGCGCGCGAATTTCGTCGGCCGACATCTGCGGCCATTTCGCCGGGACATACAGACCGCCATCGCTGGCAAGGCCGGCAAGCGTCGCGGCACGAAAGTCGAGGGTCGGCGCGGAGCCGCGGGTGCTGATATATTCCATGACGGACACAGCGCCTAGCGGCGCGTCGTCACGGCTGCAAGCGGCGGCGGACCGCCAGCGCATAGATAATCAACGCCACGATCGCGAAGAAGAACCATTGGAACGCATAAGCGAGGTGATTGTTCGGCGTATCGTCGGCCGACGGCACCGCGCTGGCACGCAATCCCGCCACCGGCTGATCGGCGATCAGCATCGCACGCGCCGGCGTCGCCTTGCCCATCGCGCGCTCCATCACCGTGGGCTGCTCGGGCCCCGGAACGATCGTCCCCTGCACCGTTCCGCCGCTCCATTTGGGCGGATCGAAATCGTCGCCGATCCCGACATCGACGAGCACGCCCGGCCCTTCGGCGCCGGTCCGGCAGTCGGCGATCATGCGGATGCCCGACTTGCCCTTGCTGTCGGTGCCGCTGCGCGGATCCCAGCGCACGGGTTCGAGGCAGACAACACTGCTCTTGCGATAGAGGAAATTGTCCTCGACCGGCGGCACCATCGGATAGGCGACCATCGACGACATCGCCATATTGCGCTGATAGAGCGCGATGAGCGCTTCCTTCTCGCTCTTGCGCTGGAGCTGCCAGACGCCGAGCGCGATCATCACCGCAACCGCGACGAGGACGAGGATCGTCGGGATCAGCGGCCAGCGCCGCGCGGGCTGTTGGGCGGGTTCAGTCATTCTTATCCACCTTGCGGCCTTCCGCCGCCTGACGCTGATGTTCGCTAGCCAGCAGCGCGCCCTTTCCGACGCGCAGGCCATAGACGACAGCGGCGGCGGTGAGCGGCACCCACAGGATGACATGCACCCACAAGGGCGGCCGCACCACGGCATCGAGCGTCAACGCGATCGCGATCAGCAACGCGCCGATGATCAGCGTCAGAAAGGCCGCGGGCCCGTCGCCGACATTGTAACGGCCATAGTCGAGCCCGCAGTTGTTGCAGGTTGCGCGGAACTTCACCGGTCCGTCGAACAAGGTTTTTGCCCCGCATTCGGGGCAAAGACCAAAAAGGGCAGCCCGCCAGACCGGCGGCTGCCCCTTTTGAATATTATCGCCGGTCGGCAATTTAGTGCGCAGCGATCGGCGCGCCCCAGCCGCCCCAGACATAGACGATGATGAAGAGGAACAGCCACACGACGTCGACGAAGTGCCAGTACCAGGCGGCGGCTTCGAAACCGAAATGCTGCTGCGGCGTGAAGTGGCCCTTATAGGTACGAACGAGGCAGACGATCAGGAAGATCGTGCCGACGAGCACGTGGAAACCGTGGAAGCCGGTCGCCATGTAGAAAGCCGAGCTGTAGTTGCTCTGCCCGAAGCCCCACGGCGCGTGCATATATTCATAGGCCTGGATCATCGAGAAGACCGCGCCGAGAATGATCGTCAGCCACAGGCCCTTCTTCAGGCCTTCGCGGTCGCCGTGGATCAGCGCATGATGCGCCCAGGTGATGGTAGTGCCCGAGCAAAGCAGGATCAGCGTATTGAGCAGCGGCAGCGAGAAGGGATCGATGACTTCGATGCCCTTCGGCGGCCACATGGTGATCGCCGCGGCGCCGTCCTGGCCGAACAGCGAGGTGACCGCGCCTTCGGCATATTCGATCGGAACCGGGAAGAGCGAGAAGTCGAACCAGGCCCAGAACCAGCCGACGAAAAACATCACTTCGGACGCGATGAACAGGATCATCCCGTAGCGCAGGTGGAGCTGGACAACCGGAGTGTGGTCGCCGGCATGGGCTTCGTTGATGACATCCGACCACCAGCTGAAGAAGGTGGCGATCACGCCCATGAAGCCGAGGCCGAGGACCCACTTGCCGACGCCGCCGAAATAATCGGCGTGCATCGTCATGACGAGCCCGAAGAACATCACGCACGCAGCGACCGAGCCGATCAGCGGCCAGACGCTGGGATTTACGAGGTGGTAGTCATGATGTTTCGCACCGGACATGGCGTGTTTCCCGTTTTTAGCAGCCCCGACATGACGATTCCCCATCGTCCGCCGGCCCTTGTTTAGACTCTTGTTCGCGGCCTTAGCTCGCCTTTTTACCCTCGTCTACAGGGTGGAAGGTGTAACTAAGCGTGATTTCCTGCACGTCGCGCGCGTCGGGATCATCCATGATCTTGGGATCGACGAAGAACAATACCGGCATGCGCATCTGCTGCCCCGGCTCCAGCCGTTGCTGGGTGAAGCAGAAGCACTGGATCTTGGTAAAATATTTGCCCGCCTGATCGGGCGTGACGTTGAAGCTGGCGGTCCCGACGACGGGGTGCGCCGAAGCATTCTCGGCGATGAAGATCGCCATGTCGCGCGCACCGATGCTGACCGTATCGGTCGGATGCTCGGGATAGAATTTCCACGGCAGGTTCGGCGACACATTGGCGTCGAAGCGGACCGAGATCGTCTGGCTCAGCACCTCCGGCTCGGCGGCCGCCGCCACCGGATCGTAACGCTGCGTCGTGCCGCCGAAACCGGTGACACGGCAGAAAAGGTCGTAGAGCGGCACCGCCGCAAAGCCGAGGCCCGTCATGGCCAGCGCGATCATCGCGGCGAAGCTCGCGGTCCTCGCGTTCGGCGACATGCGCCCGATGACCGGAAAGGACGTCATGCGAATATCTGCATCTTGGCGATGGTGATGAAGAAGAAGAGGATCGCGAGCGCCCCGAGCATCCACGCCATCAGATTGGCGCGGCTGCGCTGGCGGCGGCGATATTCTGCTTCATCGAAGGGCTCTTGGGTCGGTTTGTCGGTCATAGCGGCCACCAATGATCGGCGACGACGGCGCCGAAAAGAATGAAGAGATAGGCGATCGAATAGGCGAAAAGCCGCTTTTCGGGCTGCATCAGATCACCCTCGCCCGTCGTGCGTGTGCCGACCTGGATCGACAGCAGCACGAACACGGCCGACAGGACGATGGCGGTCCAGCCATAGAGCGCACCGGTGTAGCCGAGCGGCCACGGCGCAATCGCACCCGCCGCCATGATGATGGCGTAAAACAGGATCTGGCGCCGCGTCGATTTCTCGCCCGCAACCACCGGCATCATCGGAATGCCGGCCGCGGCATAGTCCGAGCGCACGAACAGCGCGAGTGCCCAGAAATGCGGCGGCGTCCACAGGAAGATGAGCAGGAACAGCAGCACCGGCAGCGGCGCGATCGAACCCGTTGCCGCGACCCAGCCGATCAGCGGCGGAAAGGCGCCCGCCGCACCGCCGATGACGATATTCTGCGGCGTCCGCGGCTTCAGCCACATCGTGTAGACGAAGACATAGAAAAGGATCGAGACGAGCAACAGCAGCGTCGCCTGCCAGTTCGACGCGAACAGCATCAGGAACAGCGAAAAGGCCGCCAGCCCGACGCCGAACTGCAATGCGGTCTGCGGATCGAGGCGCCCGGCGGGAAGCGGTCGGCCCGCGGTCCGCTTCATCTTCGCGTCGAGCCCCGCCTCATACCATTGGTTGAGCGCGCCCGAAGCCCCTGCCCCCAGCGCGATCGCGAGGATCGAGGAGAAAGCCAGCACCGGCGGTACGCTGACCGGCGCCGCGAGCAGCCCGCAGAGCGCGGTGAACACCACCAGCGACATGACGCGCGGCTTCGTCAGCGCGAACAGGTCGCGCCAATCGGCGGGTAGTGCCGTTTCGCCGTGGGTCAGGCTCTGCGCCATGGTCACTCCAGCCATCAGGGAAACGCCCCCTGCCGGATGTCAGCAGGGGGCGGAACCGATCAGGCGATACGCGGCAGTTCGTTGAACTGGTGGAACGGCGGCGGGCTCGACAGCGTCCATTCGAGCGTCGTCGCGCCTTCGCCCCACGGATTGTCGGCGGCCTTCTTGCCGGCGAACAGCGAATAGAGAATGTTCGCGAAGAAGAAGAGCATGC
The DNA here is from genome assembly GCF_035944815.1 of Sphingopyxis sp. Classification (GTDB taxonomy): domain Bacteria; phylum Pseudomonadota; class Alphaproteobacteria; order Sphingomonadales; family Sphingomonadaceae; genus Sphingopyxis. The sequence continues at coordinate 319,276 of NZ_DASZAU010000004.1, read as the reverse complement.
CGACGCCCATGATCACATAGCCGTAGGACGAGACCAGGTGCCAATGCGCATAGGCTTCCGCATAGTCGGGATAACGGCGCGGCATGCCCTGCTGACCCAGGAAGTGCTGGGGGAAGAACATGACGTTCACGCCGATGAAGAAGATCCAGAAATGCAGCTGGCCGAGGGCTTCGCTGTACATCCGGCCCGACATCTTCGGGAACCAGTAATAGAAGCCGGCGAAGAGCGAGAAGACCGCGCCCAGCGACAGCACATAGTGGAAGTGCGCGACGACATAATAGGTGTCGTGCAGGTTGGTGTCGACGCCGCCATTGGCGAGCACGACGCCGGTCACGCCGCCGACGGTGAACATGAAGATGAAGCCGAGCGACCAGACCATCGGGGTCTTGAAGCTCATCGAACCGCCCCACATGGTGGCGATCCAGCTGAAGATCTTGATGCCCGTCGGGACCGCGATCACCATCGTTGCCGCGGTGAAGTACATCTTGAGGTTCACGCTCATGCCGACCGTGAACATGTGGTGCGCCCACACGATGAAGCCGACGACGCCGATCGCGACCATGGCGTACGCCATGCCGAGATAACCGAACACCGGCTTGCGGCTGAAGGTCGAGATGATCTGGCTGACGATGCCGAAGCCCGGCAGGATCATGATGTACACTTCGGGGTGACCGAAGAACCAGAAGAGATGCTGATAGAGGACGGGGTCGCCGCCGCCAGCCGCATCATAGAAGGTGGTGCCGAAGTTACGGTCGGTCAGCAGCATCGTGATCGCCGCGGCGAGAACCGGCAGCGCGAGCAGCAGAAGGAAGGCGGTAACCAGCACCGACCACACGAACAGCGGCATCTTGTGCAGGGTCATGCCCGGCGCGCGCATGTTGAAGATGGTGGTGATGAAGTTGATCGCACCAAGGATCGATGCCGCGCCCGCGAGGTGGAGCGAGAAAATCGCCATGTCGACCGCCGGGCCGACCGACCCGCTGGTCGACAGCGGAGCATAGACCGTCCAACCGGTGCCGGCGCCGTTGCCGCTGCCGCCCGGAACGAACAGCGAGCCCATCAGCATGACGAACGCAACTGCCGTCAGCCAGAAGGAGATGTTGTTCATGCGCGGGAACGCCATGTCGGGCGCGCCGATCATCAGCGGGACGAACCAGTTGCCGAAGCCACCGATCATCGCGGGCATGACCATGAAGAACACCATGATCAGGCCGTGCGCGGTGATCATCACGTTCCAGAAATGCTTGGCGGCCGTCAGATCCTGCGCACCACCGAGCGCCTGCGCCCAGCTGCCCAGATACTGGATGCCGGGATGCGCGAGTTCGAGGCGCATCATGCCCGAAAGCGCGCCGCCGACGATGCCGGCGACGATCGCGAAGATCAGGTAGAGGGTGCCGATGTCCTTGTGGTTCGTCGACATGAACCAGCGGACAAAGAAGCCGGGCGTGTCGTGATCATGGTCATGATCGTGCGCATGGTCGTGGCCGTGCGCGGGTGCAGTCGCTGCGATATCGGTCATCTGTCGGACCCCTTGTTAATTCTTGGCGGCCGGCGCGGCGGCGGGCGCCGCTGCCGGTGCAGCTTCGGTCGTGGCGGCGGCCGGCGTCGCAGCGGGTGCGGCAGCAGAAGCGGCGGCGGCAGGTGCCGGAGCAGCTGCGGCAGGCGCGGCGGCCTCGGGGCCCTTCGGGTTTCCGCCCTTCGAGCGGACCCAGGCTTCCCACTTGTCGACCGGGAGAACTTCGACGGCGATCGGCATATAGCCATGATCGACGCCGCAAAGTTCCGAGCACTGGCCGTAATAGACGCCGACCTTGTTCGCGGTGAACGTCGTTTCGTTGGCACGGCCGGGGACCGCGTCCATCTTGGTCCAGAAGGCCGGAACCGCGAAGCTGTGGATCACGTCGGCGCCGGTGATGATCAACTTCACCTGACGGCCGACGGGAACGACCATGCGGTTGTCGACCGCAAGGTGATAGGGTTCGCCGCGTGCGACGGCATCCTTCTCGGGCAGGATCTTCGAGACATATTCGCCAATGCCCTGGTCGGGATAGGCATAGCCCCAGTACCACTGGTAGCCCGTGACCTTGATCGTCAGCGCATCCTTCTTCGGCGGCTCATATTGCTGGGCCAGAAGCCGGATCGACGGCACCGCGATCACCGCGAGGATCAGCACCGGAATGGCGGTCCAGATGATTTCGATGAAGGTGTTGTGCGTCGTCTTCGACGGCACCGGGTTCGCCTTTGCGCGGAAGCGGAACACCACCCAGAGCAGGAGGCCGAGGACGATCAGCGTGATCACCGTGATGACGGGCAGCAGGATCACATGGTTGAACCAGTAAGCCTGTTCGCCGACCGGGCTGACCTGCGGCTGGAAATCGATGCCCGCGTCGACCGGCTGACCGACCCCGGGGGTCGGCTTCATCGGGACATAGGTCGCATCGCCCGCCGGCGCTGCGGCGGTGGTCGCCACCGGCGCTGCCGCCGGAGCAGCCGCATCGGCGGCGGCCGGAGCCGGATTCGCCGGAGCCGTTGCGGCGGGGGCTTCGGCCGGAGCCGCAGCCGGTGCCTGCGCATGGCCGGCGCCCACCGCGCCGAGCGACAAAGCCGCCGCAATTACAAGGGTTTTCAAGCTCTTCATAAGGATAGTGCCGCCCGTTGCCTGTTGTTCTTATCGATGCCCCAGCCTGCCTTTCCCCTCTGCCGGACATGCGTCCACGCAGCCATCGGACAGGCTGAATCTCGCGGGCGCTATAGACCCGCTTGCCGCTTGCCTCAAGCATCTCTAACACTATTTTGCGGCTGGATAATCTGCGCCGCCAAAACCCGGTCGTCCGTCAGGGGCGACGCACTGGACAAAAGAATAAATCTCCCATGACCGATGATGAAATCCTGGCCGAATTCCGCGCCGCCGACGCCCTGCTTCAGGGGCATTTCCTGCTCTCCTCGGGCCGCCACAGCGAATATTATCTCCAGTGCGCACGCGTGCTGATGGATACCGAACGCGCCGGCCGGCTCGCCGTCGCGCTCGCGGCCAAGCTGCCTCGCGACCTCCGCCAGGCGATCGATATCGTCGTGTCGCCCGCAATGGGCGGCGTGATCATCGGCCATGAAATGGGCCGCGCGCTGGGCAAGCCGGCGATCTTCGTCGAACGCCCGACGGGCACTTTCGAACTGCGCCGCGGCTTCGCGATCGACCCGGGCGCGAAAGTGCTCATGGTCGAGGATGTCGTCACCACCGGCCTGTCGTCTCGCGAAGCGATGGAGGCGGTGCGCGCCGCGGGCGGCGAGGTCGTGGCGGAAGCCGCGCTCGTCGATCGCTCGGCGGGCAGCGTCGACCTCGGCGTCCCCTTCTACCCGCTCGTCGCGATCAATTTCCCGACCTATGCCGCCGACGAACTCCCCCCCGAGCTCGCGGGGACCGAGGCGGTCAAGCCCGGCAGCCGGAGCAAGGCGGCTTGACCGGCCCCTCGCCCTCCCGCCTGCGGCTCGGCGTCAACATCGACCATGTCGCGACGATCCGTAACGCGCGCGGGGGCGAACATCCCGATCCGGTGCGCGCGGCCGAAATCGTCGCGGCGGTCGGCGGCGACGGCATCACCGCGCACCTCCGCGAAGACCGCCGCCATATCCGCGACGATGACCTCGCCCGCATCCAGGCCGCGACCGACCTGCCGCTGAACCTCGAAATGGCGGCGACCGACGAGATGCTCGAAATCGCGCTGCGACATAAACCGCATGCCGCATGTATCGTGCCCGAAAAGCGCGAGGAACGGACGACCGAGGGCGGGCTCGACGCCGCGGGGCAGCATAATCACCTCGCGCCGATCGTCGCGCGCCTGAACGATGCCGGCATCCGCGTCAGCCTGTTCATCGAACCCGATGCGCGGCAGATCGAAGCCGCGATGCGTCTGCGCGCACCCGTGGTCGAATTTCATACCGGCCGCTATGCGCATGTCGAAGGCGAAGAACGCGCCGCCGAACTTCGCCGCCTCGCCGACGCGGCGGCGCTCGCGTGGAAGAATGGTATCGAACCTCATGCGGGCCACGGCCTCACTTATGACAATGTCATTCCGGTCGCCGCAATCCCGCAACTCGCGGAACTCAACATCGGCCATTATCTGATCGGCGAAGCCATCTTCAACGGGCTCGATCCCGCCGTGCGCCGCATGCGCGCACTGATGGACGAGGCGCGCGGATGACGCGTGCCTCGTTGACACAGTTTACCTTGTACGGTTTGGCTTTTTTGGTCGCCGCAACCGCCTGTTTCTTCATTTCCCACTTGCTGCTGGCGATTGGCTTTGCCTGGCCCAACAACAGCGAATGGCGAAACTCGCTCAATATTGTCGTGCTTTGCATCTTCGCGCTGGTCAATCTTGCGTTTGTTGGCAAATCGCTCATTGCAACGCGCAGAAACAAATTCTGGACGGGGTTCCTCTTGCTCACCGCTCCAATAGCGATAACGGGCCTGCTCTTGCTCGCTCTCTATTGGTGGACGACCTTCTCATGATCATCGGCCTCGGCTCCGACCTCTGCAATATCGAGCGCATACAAAATTCGCTCGACCGCTTCGGCGAGCGTTTCGAACAGCGCGTCTTTACCGATGCCGAGCGCGCCAAGGCGGCACGGCGGCCATTCACTCGCGCGGGGACCTACGCCAAGCGCTTCGCCGCAAAGGAGGCTTTTTCGAAAGCCGTCGGCACGGGTTTCAAGCATGGTGTGTTCATGAAGGACATTGGCGTCGTCAACGCCCCCTCCGGCGCCCCGACCCTCGCCCTCACCGGGGGCGCCGCCGAACGGCTCGCAGCGATGATCCCGCCCGGCCACACCGCGCATATCCATCTGACGCTGACCGACGACCATCCATGGGCGCAGGCCTTCGTCATCATCGAAGCAATCAAGGACTGAGTGAATAATGGCGAAGGACAAGACGAAGGATGACGGCGGCTGGGGCAAGCTGATCCGCGATATCGTGGTGATCCTGCTGCTCGTGCTCGGCATCCACAGCTGCGTCGCCAAGCCCTTCTATATCCCGTCCGATTCGATGATGCCGATCCTGCGCAACGGCGACCGGCTCATCGTCAGCAAATATCCCTATGGCTGGTCCTATTCGTCGGTGAGCTTCCACCTCGCGCCCAAGGTCGAGGGACGATTGTTCGGCAAGCTGCCCGAACGCGGCGACATCGTCGTCCTCGAACATCCGGTGACGCGCATCGACTATATCAAGCGGGTGATCGGCCTGCCCGGCGACACGATCCAGCTGACCAACGGCGAACTCAGCATCAACGGCAAGAAAGTGAAACGCGAAGTCCAGCCGATGCTGGCGATCCCGGTCGATCCCAACCTGCCCGGCCCCGACAGCAGCCTGTTCCGCTTCGTGAATCGCAGCGCCGATGGCAGGCAAGTCCTCGAACTGCCGATCGTCCGTGAAACGCTGCCCGGCGGCGCGACCTTCGACACGATCGACATGGGCCCCGGCTATACCACCGATGATTATGGCCCGGTCACCGTGCCGGCCAATCACCTGTTCCTGATGGGCGACAATCGCGACGGCAGCGCCGACAGCCGCGTCGACACGAGCCAGAAGGGCCTTGGCGGCCCGGTGCCGTTCGACGCGATCGCGGGGCGCGCCGAGATCATCAGTTTTTCGACCGATGGAACCGCCGAGTGGTATAACCCATTGAGCTGGTTTAGCGCGCTGAGATCGGGACGCGCGGGAACCGATCTGCGCCCCGAACGTCAGGGCAAATAGCAACAACGGGAAGCAGGCCATGGCGGCAACGCGACAATCGGCAGTAACGCGCACCGCCGCCAGCGCCTCGGCAAAGGCCAAGGCCCACAAGGAAGCCCCCGGCCCCACCGAGATCCGCAGCCAGCTCGTCCGCACCGAGCTTCTGAAAGCGGGCGTCTGGATCGGCCTCGCGCTGCTCGTCGGCGTGTGCATCGTCCTGATCCAGCCGATCCTGCTGATCTTCGCCGGCATCGTCATGGCATCGATGCTCGACGGCGGGACGCGCCTGCTCGGCCGGGTGCTGCCGATCGCGCGCGGCTGGCGCCTCCTCATCGTCTGCCTCTCGCTCCTCGCCTTCCTCGGCTGGACGATCCTGTTCGCGGGCTCGCAGATCGCCGACCAGGCGGCGACCTTGCAAACCGTCGTGATGGCGCAGATCGAGCGCATCGCCGCCTGGGCGAGCGACCATGGCATGGGCAATCTCCAGATCGACACCAAGACGATCACCGACAATATCGCGGGCACCGTCGGGCGCGTCACCGCGGCGGTCGGCACGGTCCTCGGCGGGCTCACCAGCCTCGTCATGATCATCGTGCTCGGCATCTTCATCGCGATCGAACCGCGGCTGTACGAGCGCGGCGTCGCGTGGATGCTGCCGATGAAGAGCCGCGAGAATTTCTACATCACCACCGCGCGCATGGGCTTCACCCTCCGCCGGCTGATGGCTGGGCGCCTGCTCGGCATGCTGGTCGAAGGAATCGGGACCTGGCTCGCCTGCCTCGCCGTCGGCATCCCGATGGCCGCCTTGATGGGCCTGCTCACCGGCCTGCTCGCCTTCATTCCCAATATCGGCGCAATCGTGTCGGGCGTGCTGCTCGTCCTCGTCGGTTTTTCGGCAGGCACCGACACCGGCCTCTGGGCGATCGCCATCTATTTCATCGTCCAGACCGTCGACGGCTATCTGATCGTGCCGATGGTCGCGAAAAAGACCGTCGACCTCGCCCCTGCCCTCGTCCTCGGCGCGCAGATCCTCTTCGGCGCGCTGCTCGGGCTGATGGGCCTGTTCCTTGCCGACCCGATCGTCGCGATGATCAAGGTCGCGCTGGAGCGCGAGGCCGAACGCAACGCAGGCGTCGCCAATATGAAAACGGCGGCAGGTTCCTGACCCGCCGCCGTTTCCGATTCATCCGATTGCCGGGCTCTACGGCTGCGGCACGCCCGGCGGGGGACCGGCGGGGCCACCCGGCGCGCCCTGCTGCTGCATCATCTGTTGCTGCTGCATCATCTGCATCTGCTGCTGCATCGCGCGCACTTCGGCCTCGGTGCGGAAATCTATCAGCGTCACGGTGAAATGCAGCGTGCTGTTTGCCGGGATCGGACCGTTGTCGCGATCGCCATAGCCAAGTTGCGGCGGGATGGTGATCTTGTATTCGCCGCCCTTCTTCATGCGGGTCAACGCCTCGGAGAAACCGGGCACGACGCGCGCGACTTCCATCGGCGCCTGTTCGTTGGAGTCGAAGACCTTTCCGTCGTCGAGCTTGCCTTCATATTTCACCAGCACGACGTCGGTCTTGCCGGGGCTGTTCCCCGTGCCTTCCTTGACGACTTCGAACCCGATGCGCGGGGTCATGTGCCAGGCAAAGGCGGCGCCCGCGACCAGCAAAGCCGCGAGGCCGAACCACATCAGCCACAGGCCGCCCTTGCTCACCGGGCGCAATGGAACCGTCGTTACGCTCATCTTGGCTAATCCTTCCGCTGCCCCGGCGGGGCGAAAATGCTGGCGAGGCCTATAGGCGGTGCGGCGCGGAACGGTCCAGAGGCAATATGCACGCACTCCGGTTTGGGGTGGAGAGCGGACATCTCCCTCCCCTTTCGTCACTCCGGACTTGATCCGGGGTCCATAGCTGCGGATCCCGGATCAAGTCCGGGATGACGATGATCGGAAAGGAACGCATCCGGTCGCCCCGCCCTGCTCCAACGAAAAAGGGCGCCGCGTTGCCGCAGCGCCCTTTTCACGATCAGGATCCCGAACGGGAGACGGTCTTTACTTGATACCGTCGCGCTCCATCCGCTTGCGCTCCATCTTGCGGGCGCGGCGGACAGCGGCGGCGCGCTCGCGGGCGCGCTTTTCGCTGGGCTTCTCGTAGTGACGGCGCAGCTTCATTTCGCGATACACGCCCTCACGCTGCAGCTTCTTCTTGAGCGCGCGAAGGGCCTGGTCGACATTATTGTCGCGAACGATGATCTGCATACGCCGTGTCGTCTCCTGTTCGTCAAAACGATTTGCGCCACCGGGTGAACCGGTTTGCCGTAAATCGCCGATATTCGGGCAATAAAAAGAGCGCCGCGAAAGCGCGACGTTCCGATGTGGAGGCCAACTAAAAGGATTCGCGCCGAAATGCAAGCCCAAAGGCGGCGAAGCGCGCCGGTCGCGCCACAAGGCCACCTCACCCGCTCGCGGGATTGTGCGCGCCCCTCGCCTTGTGGCATAGGTAGCAGGACGAAACCAATCAACATGTAAGGGACAGGCCATGGCGACCCAGCTCAAGCGCAACAGCAAATATAGCGAAGCCGAATGGACGGCGCGGCAGGAGCTTGCCGCCTGCTACCGCATCTTTGCGATGATGGGCTGGGACGAGATGATCTTCAACCACATCACGGTGAAGGTCCCCGACGAGGACGGCGCCTTCCTGATCAACCCCTATGGCCTGCACTTCAGCGAAGTCACCGCATCGAACCTGATCAAGATCGACATCGACGGCAACAAGGTCGACGAGGACAATCCCTGGCACGTCAACAAGGCGGGCTTTGTCCAGCACAGCCTGTTCCACCGCGTCCTGCCCGACGCGCACGCGATCATCCACACGCACACCACCGCAACCACGGCGGTCTGCGCGCTCGAAGGCGGGCTGCAGCCCGTTAATTTCTATGCGTGCAACTTCATGGGCCAGCTCGGCTATCATGATTTCGAAGGCGTGACGGTGCGCGAGGAAGAAGGCGAGCGCCTCGTCCAGAATCTCGGCGACAAGCGCATCCTGATGCTGCGCAACCACGGCCCCGTCGTCATGGGCAAATCACTGACCGAAGCCTTCATCAAATATTGGGCGCTCCAGCGCGCGTGCGAAATCCAGCTCGCGACGATGAGCATGGGCAAGCCGATCACCGTCCCGCAGGAGGTGATCGCGGTCCACCAGCGCGACCTGTTCATGGCCTCCATCCCCGGACAGGCCGGCAAGGCCGAATTCGATGCGATGGTGCGCAAGGTCGACAAGATCGACACGAGCTGGCGTGACTAATCCGCCGGCTGCGCTAACAGGGGCGGCATGACGCGATTCTCGGTCAACGACCGCCCGGTCGAATATCGCATGGAACCCGAAACGCCCTTGCTGTGGGCGCTGCGCGACGCGTCGAACCTGACGGGAACCAAATATGGTTGCGGTACCGGCGAGTGCGGCGCCTGCACCGTCGATATCGACGGCGAGGCGATCCGCAGCTGCATGGTCACGATTGCCGAGTGCGAGGGGCGGTTCGTCACGACGATCGAAGGCCTGTCGCGCGACCGCAGCCATGCCGTGCAGCAGGCATGGGTCGCCGAACAGGTGCCGCAATGCGGATTCTGCCAGTCGGGGATGATCATGGCCGCCGCCGCGCTGCTGCGCGGCAACAGCAACCCAAGCGATGCCGAAATCGACGCCGCGATGACCAATATCTGCCGCTGCGGCACCTATCCGCGCATCCGCACCGCGATCCGCCTTGCGGGCCGCGTGCTGCGCGGCGAAGAGCGGATCGCCGCCGCGCCGCCGCCCGGCATCCGTCCCCAGGATGCGGCAGAGGCCGTCCCGGCGCTTCGCCTGCCGCCCGGGAGCTGAACGTCTCCGTTCATCTAGCTGAACCGCAGGCAACGACGCGGTCAGCGATCGATCATCTTGCCGCTGGTAAGAATCGCTTCATCATCCCGGCTGGCGTCTCCAGCACACGGGACATGAGTTGGAGAATGGCGAGATGAAGAAGATGTTCGGAGGGTTGCTGATCGCGGCGACGATCCTGACCCCTATCGCCCCCGCAGCCGCACAGGCATCGGGCGAACGGGTCCAGATCGCGCAGCGCGGCGACCGCGGGGATCGCGGACCGCGCGGCCCCGAAGCACGCCGCGGTGGCAATTGGGGTGGGCAGGCCCGCCCCGAGCGGCAGCAAAGGCAGCAGCCGCAGGTGCAGCGCAGCGAGCGCCAGCAACAGTGGCAGCAGCGCGGCAATGATCAACAGCGACAGGCGCAGCGTGAACAATGGCGCCAGCAGCGCGGAAACGATGCGCAGCGCCAGCAGTGGCAACAGCGCGGCAACGACCAGCAACGGCAGGCCCAGCGCCAGCAATGGCAGCAGCGTCAGGCCGAACAGCGCCAGCGTGGCACCTATGATCGCAACCGCGATGGTCGCACCGACCGACAGTGGGACCGCAACCGCGACGGCCGGGTCGATCGCCAGTGGGACCGCAACCGCAACGGTCAGGTCGACCGCCGCTATGACCGTAACCGCAACGGCGACCTCGACCGCCGCTGGGACCGCAACGATAACAACCGGGTCGACCGGCGCTATGATCGCAATCGCAACGGCTATGTCGACCGTCGCTATCGCGACGGGCGCAACGACCGGTGGGACCGCAACAACAGCCGCTGGAGCCGCGACTGGCGCAGCGACCGCCGCTACGACTGGCGCAGCTATCGCGACCGCAACCGCAGCTATTACCGCATGCCGCGCTATTACAATCCGTATCGCGGATATGGCTACACGCGCTTCAGCATCGGCTTTACGCTCGGTTCGCTCTTCTATGGCCAGCGCTACTGGATCAACGATCCGGGCTATTACCGCCTGCCGCCCGCTTACGGGGGCTATCGCTGGGTCCGCTATTATGACGACGCGCTTCTGGTCGATACCTATTCGGGCGAAGTGGTCGACGTGATCTACGATTTCTTCTGGTAATATTCCTTTCGGTTACCCGAAGACAAACTGAGGGGCTGGCTTGTCCAGCCCCTCTTTTTATATCTTATACGCTTGCTCTCCCCACGCCGACGCGGCAGACGATGCGCCGAACAAAACAGGGGAGCAGATATGCAAAAATCGGGTTTGGCAGCCGTCGCGTCAGTCACGCTGGCGCTTCTGGGCGCAGCTTCGGCCGAAGCGCGCACCACGGTGATCTATGCGGCGCGCGTCATCACCGATGCCGACAAGCCGGTGCAAGGCCCCGCGACCGTCATCGTCACCGATGACCGCATTACCTCGATCGCGCCCGGCCGCAGCGAAGCACCGGCGGGCGCCGAGGTCGTCGACCTCGGCGACAAGACCCTGCTTCCCGGCCTTATCGACCTCCACGTCCACCTGACCGGCGATCCCGGCGACGATTATCGCGCCGCCGCCGTCGATCCCGACGAGTGGGGTGTGGTCGTCGGCGCCAAAAATGCCGCCATTACCCTGCGCGCCGGCTTCACCACTGTCCGCGAGGCGGGGTCGGCGCAATATACCGCCTATTCGCTCCGCCGCGGCACCGCGAACGGCTTTATCGAGGGCCCCCGCATCATCGCAGCGGGCCCGCCCCTGTCGATCATCGGCGGCCACGGCGACGTCACGGGCTTCCGCGAAGACGTCCATGCCGTGCTCGATCAGGGCTATACCTGCACCGGCCCGCTCGAATGCGCCGAAAAGGTACGCAAGGCCTCGCGCGCCGGCGCCGACGTCATCAAGATTACCGCGACCGGCGGCGTCCTGTCGCAGCAGGGACGCGGACTCGAAGGCCATTTCACCAGCCCCGAACTGCAAAGCATCGCCGACACGGCGCACTCGCTGGGGCTGAAGGTCATGGCGCATGCGCATGGCGCGGGCGGGATCAAGGCCGCTGCGGCCGCCGGCATCAACAGCATCGAACATGGCACCTTCGCCGACGATGAAACGCTGAAGGTCATGAAGGCCAAGGGCACCTACCTCGTGCCCACGCTGATGGCGTTCGAGGGCATTCGCGAGCGGCTCGGCAAGGGCATCTATACCCCGACGGTCGAGGAAAAGGTGCGCATGACGCTGAACGACGTCGGCAAGGCTGTCGGCCGTGCCAAGGCGCTGGGCGTGCCGGTCGCCTTTGGCACCGACGCAGGGGTCTTCGAGCATGGCCGCAACGGCAGCGAGTTCGCGTTGCTCGTCAAATATGGCCTGACCCCGCGCGAAGCATTGGCGAGCGCTACGACCGTCGCGGCGAAGCTTTTGTCGATGGAAAATGAAATCGGCCGCATTGCGCCGGGGATGTCCGCCGACCTGATCGCCGTGTCGGGCGATCCGCTGACCGACGTCCACATGCTCGAAAAGGTGGACTGGGTGATGGCGCGCGGCCGGATCGCCGACTGATCGAAGCCGTCAGGCGGCGCGGCGGACCCGTCCTCGCGCCGATGCCAGCGTTTTTGGACCGAGCAACGCTTCGACATCGACCGCGTCGGCAAATTTGACGCCGACGCGGTTGCCCGCCGACCAGCGCGCCTCGGCATCGAAGACCTGCTCTGGCCCGAACTCGAGCGTCAGCGGCGTTCCCGCCGGGACGTTCCACAATCCCTCGACCAGCGCGCCGCGCGACGACATGTTGCGCACGATCGCCTCATATTGATAACCGCCGCTCACGACCTGGATCGTGCGGAAGATGGTCAGCCGCGGCTCGCGCGCACTCTTGTACCCGTTGGCTTCGACCCGCCCGCCTCCCTCGCGCAGCAACGCCAGCACCTCGGTCAAATCCATCGGCTTGCCATAGATATAACCCTGGACATGGCTGCACCCGAGTCCGCGGATCAACGCGAGGTCGTCGTGTGTTTCGACGCCTTCGGCGGTGGTCTCCATATTGAGCGCGGTGGCCAGGCCCACGATCGACGAGATGATCGCCGCATTCATGCTGGTCGGGTCGGCCGCTCCGAGGACGAAGCTCTGGTCGATCTTGATCTTGTCGAACGGCGCTTTCTTCAAATAGCCGAGCGCCGAATATCCGGTCCCGAAATCATCGAGCGCCAGCCGCACGCCGGTCCGTTTCAGCTTCTGGAACATCGCCAGATTCTCGGGACTTTCGTCGAGGAAGACGCCCTCGGTAATTTCGAGCTCCAACTGCTCGGGGCGGATCCCCGCCGCCGACACCGCGCTCATGATTGTCGCGGGCAGCTTTTCGTTCGCGAACTGGCGCGGCGAGACATTGACCGCCACCCGGTAGCCGGGCCCCAGGTCCGCAATCGTCGCGCAGGCGGTGCGGATGATCCATTCGCCGATCGGCACGATCAGGTTCGATTCTTCGGCAATGGGGATGAATTTGGACGGGCTGATGAACCCCCCGGTCGCATGATGCCAGCGAATCAGCGCCTCGAACCCGGTGATCCGCTCGGTCCCGACATCGACAATCGGCTGGTAAAGCAGCTTCAGTTCGTCCTTCGCCAGTGCGTCGCGCAGCGCATCTTCGATCGCCTTCCGCTCGCTTGCCTGATTGTGCATCGCATCGGCATAGAAACGATAGACGCCGCGCCCGGCGTCCTTCGCGGCATAAAGCGCGAGGTCGGCGTTGCGGACGAGCGCCGACGCACTCACCCCCTGTCCTTCGGACACCGCGATGCCGATCGACGATCCGATACGAACCTGCTCGCCTTCGATCGAAAAGGGCTTGGCAAGGCTCAGGATGATCGCGTTGGCGATGCCCGCCAGTTTTTCGGGCTGGATCATCTGCGGCACGACGATCTGGAATTCGTCGCCGCCAAGTCGCCCGACCTGCCCCTTGTCGCCGACGATCTGCGTCAGCCGCCCGGCAACCTGCTGCAGCAACTGGTCGCCCACCGGATGGCCCAGCGTATCGTTGACCGCCTTGAACCGGTCGAGATCCATGAGCAGGAGCGCGCAGGGCTGCCCCTGCCCGCCATGGCTTTTCAGCGCGCGTTCGAGCAGGTCGGTGATATGGCGCCGGTTCGCAAGCCCCGTCAGCGTATCATAGCGAGCGAGCTGGTTGATTTCGCGTTCCGACCTTTTCTTGTCGGTCAGGTCGGTGCCGCTGCCGCGAAAACCCTGGAAATTGCCGAGTTCGTTGCTGATCGGATGCCCCGAAATCGACCACCAGCGTTCCTCGCCCGGCACCGCCGCCTGCACGGTCAATTCCTTGAACGGTGTGCGCGACGACAGGCTGAACCCCAGCGTGCGTTCCTCGCTGTCGTCATTGCCGATCCGTTTGCGAATGATGTCGGTAAAAGGGTGGCCGAGCAATTCGGACAGCGGGCGGTCGAGCCGCGCCGCGACGGTCGGCGAGATGTAGACGAGATGTCCATAACGGTCGGTTTCCCAGAACCAGCCGCGTCCCGCCCGTTCGAAATCGCGCATCAGGTTCAGCGCCCGTTGCTGGTCGCTCATCGTCTGGCGCGCCGCGCGCGTCGCGCGCCGCTGGTGCCGGATATCCTCGCGCATCATCACGATCAGCAGGCCGAGGAAAACGAATCCCGCGACTCCGAATGGCCACGACGCCACGCCGATCGCGCCGCCGAGCGCCGTCGTACCGGCAAAGATGAAAAACGCCGGGCGGACGATCGCGACCGCCGATGCGGCAACCAGAAGCGATCCGATCTGGATCGCCGTGAAAGCATCGAAATGGAGGCTGCCGTCGGGAATCGCGATTGCGGCGAACATCGCCGCTGCGTTCAGCAGGCTGCCGAGCGCGATCAGTCCCATACACAGCATCACCAGCGCCCGTAGCCGCTGCGTCGACAGTGGGCGCGGGCGGCGCATCGCTTGTCCGATGACCGTCAAGATGATGTCGCAAGGCAGGCCGGCCGCCATGACGAACCATTGCGACGGATGGTCGAGAAAGCCCGCCAGTCCGGGCACGAAAGCAAAGGTCAGGAACGCAAGGACGCGGCTGATCAGCACATAATGCCACAGCTGCGCCACCCGCATCAGGCGCGTCACGAATTCGGGCGAATCGAACAGCGATTCGTCCAGCGACAATTCGCTGCCCGCGGGCCTGATGATGTTACGCCGAACCCCCAATTTCCCGATATTCCTGCCCGACTGGTCCAACCCGTTCCCTGTCCCGAAAGCCTTTCCAAATCCTTACCTGAGCGTGCTGATTTCGGCCGATATTGTGCCAAAACGGAAGGGGTTACGTTTCGGATCGCAACTTGTTATGATGCTTCATGCCTGCCGTTCGCCTGTTCCCGCCCGACCGTTTCTTCGACCGCGCCGAATGGTCGGCGATCACGCGCGCATCGTCATGGCGCGGCATCTGGCTGGTGGCGCACGCGTGGCTCGTCAGCATCGCGCTGGTCGGGCTGGCCGCCTGGTCGCAGAACCCCGCCGCGTGGCTGCTCGCGGTCATCTTTGTCGGCGGACGCCAGCTCGGCCTTGCGATCCTGATGCACGATGCCGCCCACGGGGCCCTGCACCCGAATAGAAAAACCAATAATTTCCTTGGCCAATGGCTGACCGGCGCCGCGGTTGGATCGGACCTGATCGCCTATCGCACCTACCATCTCCAGCATCACAAGTTCACGCAGCAGCCCGAAGATCCCGATCTGGCGCTATCGAAACCCTTCCCGACGACACGCGCCAGCCTGTGGCGCAAGGTGTTGCGCGACCTGACTGGTCAGACGTTTTTCAAGCAGCGCATGGCGCAGTTCGGTTTCGCCTTCGTCGGGTTGAAAGCGATGATCCGCGGCGAAAAGATCGAAAAAGGCCGCGCGAGCACCAAAGCCGGGACGCCGTTCAACAAACAGTCCGACGACGGCATGACGTCACCGACGGTCGACCTTGCCGGCGCAATGGCGGTAACGCGCGCCGTCGGGCGCTTCCTCGTCGTTCAGGCAGTCCTGCTCGCGCTGTCGCTCGCGCTCTATGGCTGGACGCCGTACCTGCTCTGGCTCGCCGGGCTCGCGACGACGTTCCAGCTTTACCTGCGCATCCGCAACATCGCCGAGCATGCCTGCACGACGACGGGCAGCGACGATCCCTTCACCCATGCGCGGACGACGCATGCGGGCTGGCTCGCGCGCGCGACGGTCGCTCCATATTGGGTGAATTATCACGCCGAGCACCACCTGTTCATGGGCGTGCCCTGCTATCGCCTGCCGCAAGTCCATGCCGCGCTCGGCCGCGCGGGGCGGCACGAATCGATGACGATCGCGCCCGATTATGCCGCGGTGCTGCGACAGGTAACTGCGAAGGGCTGAACGCTATTCGACGACGAAACGCTGGCCGGCGCGATCCTTGACCGTCTTTTCGGGATCGAAGATCATCCCGTTCATCGCGACATAGACGCCGGGAGGCAGCGTCTGCACGGCCGCCAGCGCAAAGCCGACGTTGAATTCGGCATCGCTCGCACGCACCGAGGCAGGCTGCATCGCCCCCGTCATCACGATGGTCTTGCCAGCGATCCCCGCGAGTACGCGGCCGGTGACGACCATCGTATCGGTTCCGTGGGTGACGAGGATACGCGACGCATCGCTCGCGGCCACCGCGGCGCGGATCGCCTCGCGGTCGGCGTCGCCGAGCTCGAGGCTGTCCTTACGCATCAGCTGCGTCACGCGGTGCGGGACGTGGACATTGTTTTCGCGTAGCATGTCGGGGATCGCCGCAGGGCCGATCTGGAACTCGGACAGCGCATCGAAATAGACTTTGTCGATCGTCCCGCCGGTGGTGAAAATATCGATCATGTCGGTCACGCGCACTCATCCTGCACCGGCAGCGCCGGCGTTCCGTCGGGGGCGGCAAAGGGCCGCTTGAAAGAGAAGGCCTCGGCAGTCGGCCCGTTGGCCGCAAGCATCGCGATCCGCGCCAGGCCCTCGGCGACCGTCGGGCGATGCCCCGCAGGAACCCACCAGAGCGCAACGCGCGAGTCCTTGTGATCGAACCATTCCTTGCGCCGCTTCATGATCGCAAGGTGGTCGGACGTGCGATAAACATAGGTGGCGAGCGCATCGAGATCGCGCCACACCGACATGTTGGCGATAACGAGCGGATCGTCGGTCACCGCCACATCGGTCGCGTTGTTGCCCTCGCCGATCAGGCGCCAGATAAAACCGTCGGCCGCTTCGGCAACCGCGTTCACATGGTCGAGCGCATCCATGAAATCGCGGTTGGCGACATGGTCGGACGGCAAGCGAAAGCGGCTGATGTTGATCTGCGCCAGTTCGTAACCCGCCATCCTATCCTCCTCAGGCCAAAGCCTCGGCGATCAGCCGCCGCGTGTTGTCGATCCCGAACAGCGCGATGAAGCTGCCCATGCGTGGCCCGGCGCTCGACCCGAGCAAGGTCTCGTAGAGGGCCTTGAACCAATCGCGCAGATTTTCAAAGCGATAGGCCTCGTTCTTGCCAATCTCGTACACGATGTTCTGGATATCGTCGGCCGAAGCATCGGCGGGCAAGGCCGCGAGCTTGGCGTCGAGTTCCGCGAGCGCGGCCCCCTCGCCGCCCACCGGCTTGCGGCGCTTCAGCGTGGGCGCGACATAGTCGCGGTTATATGCCATCGCGTTGTCGATCAGCCCGTCGAGCTCGGGATAGGTCGCAGCCGTCGCGCCCGCGACGTATTGGCCAAGGTAACGCCAGATCTGCTCCTTCGACGCATCGGCACCCATCACCCCCACGAGGTTGAGGAGCAGCCCGAAGGTAACAGGCAGTTCGGTCGCCGGCACGTCCTGCCCACGCGCGACATGGACGTGATGGACCGGGTTGCCGAGCTTCTTGTCGGGTTCCTGCGCCGGATAATTGCCGCGCATCTGCAGATATTCGTCGACCGCCTTGGGCACCACGCCGATATGCAGCTGCTTCGCCGCCTTCGGCTCGCGGAAAGCGAAAAAGGCCAGGCTTTCCTCGCTGCCATAGCTCAGCCATTCCTCGATCGAGAGGCCGTTGCCCTTCGACTTCGAAATCTTCTCGCCCTTTTCGTCGAGGAACATCTCGTAGATCAGCCCCTCGGGCTTGCGCCCGCCGAGCGCCTTGGCGATCTTGCCCGACTGGACGCCGCTGTCGGTGAGGTCCTTGCCGTACATTTCATAATCGACGCCGAGTGCGACCCAGCGCATCGCCCAGTCGACCTTCCACTGTAGCTTGGCGCCGCCGCCGAGGATCGAGTGGGTGATCGTCTCACCCTCGTCCTCGAACGATACCAGACCGGCATCGGCATCGACGACGGTCACGGGCACCTGCAGCACGATCCCCGACTTCGGGCTGACCGGCAGGATCGGCGAATAGGTCGCGGCGCGCTCGGCGCGCAGCGTCGGCAGCATGATGTCGAGAATATCCTGATTGTGCCGCAGCACATTCTTGAGCGCATCGTCGAACGCGCCCGCCCGGTAGCGCTCGGTCGAGCTGACGAATTCATATTCGAAGCCGAAACGGTCGAGAAACTCGCGCAGCATCGCATTGTTATGATGCGCGAAACTTTCATATTTGCCGAACGGATCGGGGATCGCGGTCAGCGGCTTGCCGAGGTGCGCGGCGAGCATTTCCTTTTGCGGCACGTTATCGGGAACCTTGCGCAGCCCGTCCATGTCGTCGCTGAACGCGACAAGCCGCGTCGGCGCGCCGCCGGTCAGCGCCTCATAGGCGCGGCGGACCATCGTCGTACGCAGCACTTCGTTGAAGGTGCCGATATGCGGCAGGCCCGAGGGACCATAGCCCGTCTCGAACAGCACGGCCTCGCCGGCGGGCTTGCCATCGGGATAGCGTTTGACCAGCTTGCGCGCTTCCTCGAACGGCCAGGCCTTGGACGTTTGCGCGGGTTCG
The DNA here is from genome assembly GCF_035944815.1 of Sphingopyxis sp. Lineage (GTDB taxonomy): Bacteria > Pseudomonadota > Alphaproteobacteria > Sphingomonadales > Sphingomonadaceae > Sphingopyxis. The sequence goes on along the minus strand of NZ_DASZAU010000004.1, from coordinate 300,780 downwards.
CGCAGCGAAGGATGAAGGTGCAAGTCAGTCATGCCGCGCCCATAGCGGCAAGATGGGCCGATGGGAAGCAGACCGGCACGCCAGCCCGCTTCCCCGCCGAACTCAGCCGCGCGGCTGCGTTGCCGGCATGAAACCGCTCTTGCGCAGCAAGGCGGCCGACACGAACGACACCAGCAACGCGACCGGGAGTATTTCGGTCAGCGTCAGTGCCATGCGGAAGATCGGATTTTCATACTGCTTCCCGAACGCCTCCATCTCGGTCGAAAATTGTGCGATCTCCGCAGCCGACTTGCCGTCCGCGCGCATGATCTCGATATTGTTGGCGGCATAATCGGCGATGAACGTCCCGCCGGTCCGCCACATATAAAGCTCCCAGCCGAGAATGTAGAAAAGCGACGCGACGAGCCCGATGCCGAGCCCGACCCCGACCGCTTTCCAGAAGGTGATCACCCCGCCGAGATGGACGTCGCGATAGCGTTTGACGCCGACGAAAACGAAGATCAGCGCGACCAGCATCGACAGATAGCCGGCGACCATCCCCATCGCGCCATAATCGGCGATGAAGCTGACGTTGATGAACATGCCGATGGCGACGATGACGCCCGCGATCGCGCCGTAGACTGCAATAATCCTGCCCACTCATTTTCTCCCCTATCAATGGAATGCCATGCGAGGTGGGTTGGAACAACGGACGAAATCTATCGCCCAAACGGGTGATTTGGCGCTTATCGCCCAATTTTATGGCAGGATATCGAGCGTACGTGCCTTTTGCACCGCCTGCGTGCGGCTGGCGACTGCCAGCTTTTCATACACCCGCGCGACGTGCGTCTTGACCGTGTTGGGCGAGATGTCGAGCCGGCGCGCGATCACCTTGTTCGCATGGCCCGCCGCGAGCATTTCCAGAACCTCGCATTCGCGCGCGCTCAGGCCCAGCGTCGCGATCGCCGCCTCGTTACGCACGAACGCTTGCCTCGGCCGCGCGGTCAGCCGGTTACCGACCCATATCCCGATCGCAACACAGATGGCGGCGATACAGACGATATAGAATTCCGCCGACCAGCGATGCACGACATGCTTGTAATTCAGCCACTCGAGCAGGAACGCCGCAGCGGCAAGGGCAATGCCGTAAAGAAGGATCGGGCGGACCATGGCGCCGGTAGAACACGCCGCGCCATCGCTTGCAACTGGCCGTCAAAGACCTGTCCCGGCGCAAATATCGTTACCGGAAAATTTACCATGAAGGCGTAGCCTTGTCGGCATGAACAGCTTCCGCACCCCGATGGCCCGCAGCCACAAGCGCACGACCGTTTCGATCGACGTCACCGTCAACGGTGTGCTCAACTTCGTCGACGGCCGGATCACCGACCTGTCCGAAGGCGGCGCGCGCGTCGACGGGGCCAGCATGCCGGCACGTTCGCGCTGCGAGATCCATTATGGCGGCGAGGTCACTTACGCTGTCGTCATGTGGTCCGAGTTCGACCGCATGGGCGTGCGCTTTCCCTACGAGCTTACACACGGCCCGCTCCACAGCGCGCTGAAACGGGCACGGGCGGCATCGATCATCGAACCGTCACAGATATTCCACGCGAACCGCCCTGCCGTCTTCGGACGTCGCGGGCTCAGTTAGCGATCAAAAGGGCGCGATCGCTACACCTTCGCGTTCATTGTCCCAGATCATCGCCATGATCCGCCAACCATGGTCCGGATCCTTGAACAGCTGGATCGAATTGACCCCGCGCCGTTCGGGCAGTGCGTCGTCGAGCGCGGTCCGCGCTTCATAGGCGCTCCAGACATGGGCGATATTGCCCAGCACGTCGATCCGCCGTCCGATCTCGATCTCGAAAAAATCATTCTCCGCAAAAAAAGGGGTCGTGTCGCGCGCATAGTCGGCGAGCCCCATGCTCCGGAAGGTCGCGCGCCCGTCGCCATCGATCCATGTGCGGATCTGCCGCGCGTCGGGGTGAAAACAGTTCGCCTGCCGCGACCAGTCGCGCGGCCCTTTCGGCCCGGAGATCATCGCATACATCTCGTCCACCACCGCGCCGATCTCCGCTTCTTCGCTCATCCCGATTGTCCTTTCGTCTGGTTCGGCCCAAACCATCCGCGATTTTCCATGCGCTGCAAGCGGAAAGCGAAAGCCACAGCGCCTGCCTTGCCGCGTTCGCCTTTTGTCCCTAGTTTGGCGCCATGCCTCCTGATCCGCTTTCCCTGCCCGCCATCCATGCGAGCCATATCGGTATCTGGATCGCCGATACGTCCGGGCGGGTTCAGCGTGTCGGGCGCGGCGAGGCGATCGCGGCAGTCGCGGCGACCCCGCACCTGCTGCTCAGCGCCACGCTGACGGGCGACCGGCTCGGCTATCCCGAACTCTCGGGGCTCGACCTGCTCGAACTGTTCGCCTTCCTCTATCCCGCGCGCTTCGCGGTCCCGACCCCGGCCGGAATCGCGAGCGCGATCGGCTTGACGCCGCCCCAGGGCGAGGACGAAATCGCGGCCTTCCTGCCCAGGGCGGCGGCGGCGATGCTCGCGAGCCTCGACGATCCCCAATGGCCTGAGCGCGAGGGCGCCTGGCATGGCGTACAGGCCCTGTCGCGCCAGCGCTGGCCCTGGTCGCCGCTCGTCCAGCCCCGCCTGACGGTCCCCGAGGGCAACGAACGCTGGCTGTTCGCGCGCCTGCCCGAATGGGAAGAACAGCCGCCGCGCGGGGCGCCGCGTCAGGTGTCGATCAACCCCGACGATATATCGGCGCGGCTCGACCGCCTGACCGGCGACGGCGCCGAACGCCGTCCGGGGCAGCAGGACTATGCCCGTGCGGCGGCGGCGATCTTCGCACCGCGCGAGCGCAAGGATGCGCCGCACATGCTGGTCGCCGAGGCCGGGACCGGCATCGGCAAGACATTGGGCTACCTCGCCCCCGCGAAACAATGGATCGACCAGTCGGCCGGCAGCATCTGCATCTCGACCTTCACCAAGGCGCTGCAACGCCAGTTGTCGCGCGAGACCGAAAAGCTTTACCCTGACGCCGCGACGCACCGCGAAAAGGTCGTCGTGCGCAAGGGGCGCGAAAATTACCTCTGCCTGCTCAACCTCGAAGATGCGTTGCAGGGCGGCTTTTCGGGCCGCGCCGCGATCCTCGCGCAGCTCGTCGCGCGCTGGGCCGCCTATACGCGCGACGGCGACATGGTCGGCGGCGACCTGCCCGGCTGGCTCCCCGCGCTTTTCCGCCGCAACGGCACCACCGCGCTGACCGACCGGCGCGGCGAGTGCATCTATGCGGGCTGTCCGCATTTCCGCAAATGCTTCATCGAACATTCGGCGCGGGCGGCGACGCAGGCCGATATCGTCATCGCCAACCATGCGCTGACGATGGTGCAGGCTGCGCGTCCGCGCGATGGCGGCGCGCCGGCGACGCGGCTGATCTTCGACGAAGGCCATCATCTGTGGGATGCCGCCGATTCGATGTTCGCCGCGGCGCTGACCGGACAGGAGGCGGTCGAAATCCGCCGCTGGGTGCTGGGCCCCGAAGGCAAGTCGCGCGGGCGGCGGCGCGGGCTCGCCGCGCGCCTCGCCGATGTCGCGAGCTATGACGAAGCCGGCGACCGCGCGATCCAGGCCGCGATCGCCGCCGCCGCCGAACTGCCCGGCGACGGCTGGCTCGGCCGCCTGTCCGAAAATGATCCGTGGGGCGCGATCGAGCGGCTGCTCGTCGCGGTCCGCGCAATGGTCTACGCCCGCAGCGTCGACACACGGACCGCCGACGCGGGCTATGGCCTCGAAACCGAACTCGCCGATCCCGACCCCGAACTCGTTACCGCGGCGGCGAACGCCGGCGACGCGATCGAGGCGCTGCTGCGCCCGCTGATGGCGCTCGGGAAACGGCTCGAAGCGCTGATCGAGGACCCGCCCGACTGGCTCGACGGGCAGGCGCGCGCGCGCGTCGATGGCGCCCGCCACAGCCTCGGCACGCGGATCGACACGCTCGGCGGCTGGCTGTCGCTGCTCGGGCGCGTCGGCGGTCCCGCCGATCCCGATTTCGTCGACTGGCTCGCGATCGACCGTTACGACGGGCGCGAGTTCGATTGCGGGCTGCACCGCCACTGGCTCGACCCCGCGCGGCCGATCGCCGACGTCGTCTACCGCCCCGCGCAGGGCGTACTCGTCACCTCGGCTACGCTACGCGGCGGCGGCCACGGCAACGGCGGCTGGACCGACGCCGATATCCGGACCGGCGCGCGCCATATGGACGGCGGCGCCCAGCATTTCGCGGTGCCGAGTCCGTTCGATTATGCGCGCCAGTCCGAAGTCCTGATCGTCACCGACATCGCGCGGGGCGACCTCCCTGCCCTTGCCGGCGCCTACAGCCGCCTGATCGAGGCGTCGGGCGGCGGCGCGCTCGGGCTGTTCAGCGCGATCCGCCGGCTCCGCATCGTCCACGCGCGCATCGCCGACCGCCTCGCGCGCGCGGGCCTTCCGCTCTACGCGCAGCATGTCGACCCGCTCGACACCGGCACGCTCGTCGATATTTTCCGCGCCGACCCGCACGCCTCGCTGCTCGGCACCGACGCACTCAGGGACGGCGTCGATGTTCCCGGCGAATCGCTGCGGCTCGTCGTGATGGAAGGCGTGCCATGGCCGCGCCCGACGATTCTCCACGCCGCGCGCCGCGCAGCGCAGGGGGGCAGCGCCTATGACGATATGGTCATCCGTGCACGCATCGGGCAGGCGTTCGGCCGCCTGATCCGCCGCGCCGACGATTTCGGGCAGTTCGTCATGCTCTCGCCCAGCTTTCCCTCGCGGCTGCTCGGCGCCTTCCCCGAAGGCACCCCGATCCGCCGCCTGCCGCTCGACGAAGCGGTCAATCATGTCGCCGCGGCGAATGTCCAACAGCGAAAAAGCGCATATCCCGCCTTTTCACCGTCATGAGATTGCGGCACAGAGCATTCGACTGAGGGGATCGAAGGCAGTTCGGGGAGCGGTTTTGAAAACTCTGACCATTTTGCGCCACGCCAAATCGGGTTGGGACGTCCAGGTCGAGCGCGATTTCGACCGGCCGATCAACAAGCGCGGCGCGCGCGGTGCCGAACTGATCGGGCAATGGCTGAAACGGCAGAAACTGCCCGTCGACCGCATCATCGCCTCGCCCGCGGTGCGCGTGACCGAAACGCTCGATATCTTCCAGCCTGCCGCCGATCTGGACACGCTCGAACCGCATTGGGACCGGCGCATCTATCTCGCCTCGGCGGCGACACTGATCGACGTCATCCGCGACACCGGCAAAAATGCCGAGCATCTGCTGATTTCGGGGCATAACCCGGGTCTCGAAGACCTGATCCTGATGCTCGTCCCCGAATCGGACGGTGACGAACTGCGCGACAAGGTAGAGGAAAAGCTGCCGACCTCGGCACTCGCCCGCCTCGAACTCGACATCGCCGACTGGCACGATCTCGACACCGGCATGGCACGCTTTGTCGGCTTCATCCGCCCGCGCGACCTCGACCCGGCGCTCGCGCCGGCGATGGACGACGACTGACCCGCAATATCTAGCGCAGCGCCGCCGCGAGCCGCTGGCGCAGTACGATCAGCGCTTCGACGGGAATGCCCGCCGTAGCGTTCGCCGCGGCGATCCGGTCGGTCGGCTCACGCACCGGCGGCGCAGGTGTCTGGACGGCCGGCGCGGAGGCCCCGGCTTCGGACAGCGCCTTGCGTGCCCCCTCTACGGTGAAACCCTGCACGTGAAGCAGATGGTGGATGCGCTCGGCCAGTGCGACATCTTCGGCGCGGTAATAACGGCGGCGGCCCGAACGCTGGAGCGGCTTCAGCTGCGGAAAGCGTGTTTCCCAATAGCGCAGCACATGCGTCGGAACCCCGATACGCACCGCGAGTTCGCCGATGGCGAGCATGGCGCCGGACGCCTTGCCGCCATCGTCGGACATATCAGGACCCGCCATGGGCAAAGCCCGGCTTATTTACCGGCAACGCGGCCACGCATCGTCTGGCTGGCGCGAAAGGTCATGACCCGGCGCGGCAGGATCGGCACTTCGATGCCGGTCTTGGGATTGCGGCCGATACGCTGCGCCTTGTCGCGCAGGACGAAGGTGCCGAACCCCGAAATCTTCACATTCTGTCCGGTTGCGAGCGCATCGGACATATGATCGAGGATCGATTCGACGATCGTCGCCGATTCGTTGCGCGACAGGCCGATCTGCTGGTTGATCCGCGTCGCGATGTCAGCCCGGGTGAGCGTCCCTGCAGTCATGATGATCCCTTCCCCCTCGTAAAGCACATGAGTGAATCGGTCTCCGACAGCCCCCACCGTCACGAGTCCCGGTCATCTGTGTAACAAAAGCGAATTAATCCGCCAAACTGAAACGGATGGAGCGAGAAGTTGATGCGACGAGTTTCACCCGTCGCTGCCGTGATCAACCCGGCCCCCGGCCTAGACGCGCAGAACTGCCGCGCCCCAGGTAAAGCCGCCGCCCATCGCCTCGAGCACGACGAGATCGCCGCGCTTGATACGTCCGTCGCGGACCGCAAGGTCGAGCGCGAGCGGCACCGACGCGGCCGACGTATTGGCATGCTGGTCGACGGTCAGCACGACGCGTTCGGCGGGCAAGCCCAGCTTTTTGGCGGTGGCGTCAATGATCCGCTTGTTCGCCTGATGCGGCACGACCCAATCGATCTGATCGGCCGACAGGCCGACGTCGGCCATAACTTCGCCGAGCACCGAGGCGAGGTTGGTCACGGCGTGGCGGAAGACTTCGCGCCCCTGCATGCGGACATGGCCGACGGTGCCCGTCGTCGACGGCCCCCCGTCGACATAGAGCATGTCGCAATATTGGCCCTCGGCATGCAGCCGCGTTGCAAGGATACCGCGGTCGTCCGCGACCTCTTCGGCCGACAGCACCACAGCCCCCGCCCCGTCGCCGAAAAGGACGCAGGTCGTGCGATCTTCCCAATCGAGGATACGGCTGAAGGTTTCGCTGCCGATGACGAGCGCATGGCTTGCAGCGCCGGTGCGAAGCATCGAATCGGCGACCGACACGGCATAGAGAAAGCCCGAGCAAACCGCAGCGACGTCGAACGCGATGCAATCGGGCGCGCCGATCAGTGCCTGCACCTTGGTCGCGCTGGCGGGAAACGTATTGTCGGGGGTTGCCGTCGCAACGATGATCAGGCCGATGTCCGACGGCTGGAGTCCCGCCGCTTCCAACGCCTTTTTCGCGGCGTCGGCGCCCAGCGTCGCGGTCGTCTCATCGGGCTCGGCGATATGGCGGAAGCGGATGCCCGTGCGCTCGACGATCCATTCGTCGCTCGTGTCGACGCGCGCCGCCAGTTCGGCATTGGAAACGCGGGTGCGCGGCAGCGCCGAGCCGGTCCCGGCCAGAATCGCGCGGCGCGTCATGCGGCGTCACCGCTGCGGAAATTCGCGAGATCCTCGGTCACCTGACGCGTAATATCCTTTTCGATCAGCTCGGCGCACAGGTGAACGCAGTTCGCGACCCCCTTTGCGTCGGCGCTGCCATGGCTTTTGAGCACCACGCCGTTGAGGCCGAGGAACACCGCGCCATTATGGTTGTTTGGGTCGAGATGGTGCCGCAGCAACTCGGTCGCGGGGCGCGAGATCAGGAAGCCGATCTTCGAGCGCACCGACGAAGTGAAGGCGCGGCGCAGCAGGTCGGTCACGAAACGCGCCGTACCCTCGATCGTCTTCAGTGCGATATTGCCCGAGAAACCGTCGTGGACGATCACGTCGACATTTCCGCGCGACAATTTGTCGCCCTCGATGAAGCCCGTGAACTCCATCGGCAGCCCATGCGCCTCGCGCAGCCGCGCCGCGGCATCGCGGATTTCATCGGTGCCCTTCAGCTCCTCGGTCCCGATGTTGAGCAGCGCGACGCGCGGCTTTTCGAGGCCCATCGCGGTGCGCGCATAGGCTGCGCCCATGACCGCGAACTGGATCAGGTTGTTGGCGTCGCAATCGGTGTTGGCGCCCAGGTCGAGCATGACGACGTCATTGTCGCCGAGCGTCGGCAGCAGCGCCGCGAGCGCCGGCCGGTCGATTCCCGGCATCGTGCGCAGCGCGAGCTTCGCCATCGCCATCAGCGCGCCGGTATTGCCCGCGGACACGGCGCCGCCCGCGTCGCCGCGCTTTACCGCGTCGATCGCAAGCCCCATCGACGTGCTCTTGGCCTTGCGGATCGCCTGGCTGGGCTTGTCCTCGCCCGAAACCACGCCGTCGGTGTGGAGGATATCCGACGCCGCGCGCAGATTCGGGTGATTTTCGAGCGCTGCCTTGATCTGCACCTCGTCGCCGACGAGGAGGAAGCGGAGGCCGTCGTGCTTGTGGCGCGCCATCGCGGCGCCGGCGAGCATCATGCGCACGCCGACGTCACCGCCCATCGCATCGATTGCGATTCGCGGTGTCAGTGCCATTTCGACGCCCTCCGGCTAATGCTTATGCGCCGACCGACACTACTTCACGGCCATTATAGTGGCCGCAGGCGTTGCAAAGGTTGTGCGGGCGCTTCAGCTCGCCACAGTTCGGGCATTCCTGGAAGGCTTCGACCTTCAGGCTGTCGTGGCTGCGACGCATGCCGCGCTTCGAGGGCGAGGTTTTTCGCTTGGGAACGGCCATGATATTTCCTGCATTCTCAAATAGTGTGTCACGAATCGGCTACCCGGATTTGTCATTCCCGTCGCCGGAAATAACTGGCCCGCCCGCCAAGCCGAAGCCTGTTCCTGCCCGAATGGAGCGGGAAAATCTTCCGCCGGAAGGTGCCTCAACGCCAGAAGGTGTCGGGTGCCGGATCGGGCGCGGCTATAGCGTTTTTGCCCGCAAAGGCAACCCCTGACGGGCAAACATTGCCACCTTGCGGGCGCAGCGCGCCAATGCCACACCCTCCCCGCGGCCGGCCCGTGAAATGTTCCGGCCAATATGGGGGAAGCGATATGATAATCTTGCCGATCAGTCTGACCATCGCCGCCGGCGCGGCGCTGCTCAACCTGTGGCTTTCGGTCCGCGTCGGCCGCGTGCGCACCAAGGAAAAGGTCTTCATCGGGGACGGCGGCAACGACCTCTTGACCCGCCGGATGCGCGCGCACAGCAATTTTGTCGAAAATACCGCGTTCGTGCTGATCCTGCTCGCCCTCGTCGAACTCGGCCTCGGCTCGTCGCTCTGGCTGTGGGGCGTCGGCGCGCTCTATCTCGTCGGCCGCATCCTGCACGCGATCGGCATGGACGGGATGATGTGGGGCCGCATGGTCGGCACGATCATCACGATGCTCACGCAGCTCGGCCTCGCGATCGGCGCGCTCGCGATCGTCTATCTGACCCCGACGAACATCACGACGACCGAAATCGAGGAAAGCGTCGCGGTCGCCCCGCGCTGACCCGTAACGAGGGTCCTGACCCTAGCCGCCCAGCGCCATATCGCTCACGAACGGATTCGTTCGCCGTTCGTGGGCGAAATTGCTGTGCGCGCCATGCCCCGGCAGGAAAGTCGTGTCGCCGCCGAGCGGCCACAGCTTCTGCGTGATCGAATCGAGCAATTGCTGGTGATTGCCGCGCGGGAAATCGGTGCGACCGATCGATCCCTGAAAGATCACGTCGCCAACGATCGCGAGCTTTGAGGGCGCGTGATGGAACACGACATGCCCCGGCGTGTGCCCCGGGCAATGGATGACGTCGATCTCGAGATTGCCGACGGTCACCGTGTCGCCATCGACCAGCCAGCGGTCGGGCTCGAAAGATTCGCCGACCATGCCGAAACGCGCGCCATCCTCGGCGAAGGCGTCGATCCAGAAACGGTCGTCCTCATGCGGCCCCTCGATCGGCACGCCCAATTCCTTCGCGAGCATGCCCGCCTGCCCACAATGATCCATATGGCCATGGGTGACGAGGATCTTTTCGACCTCGACCCCGGTCTGACGCACTGCTTCCTTCAGCTTGGGCAGGTCGCCGCCCGGGTCGACAAAGGCCGCCCTGTTGGTCGCGGTGCACCACAGGAGCGTGCAATTCTGCTGGAACGCGGTGACCGGGACGATCGCCGCGCGCATCGGGGGGTTGGGAGCGTTCATGGCGCCGATGTGGGGAAAAGCCGGCGAAATGGCAAGTCGCGCGCAAATGGTAACGACCGGCTGCGGTCGTTATGCCCCCTGCGAAAGCCGGCCCCTCCCCGCCGGCGAGCGACGGGAAGGGGCGCCAGGATCAGAATTTGAAGCCCGCCTCGATCCCGTAAATACGGGGTTCGTTGACGTAGCTGGTCAGGTTGTTGAAATCGATGCCGCCGGTCGGAGATTCATCGCCCGTGATATTGCGCACGAAGCCCGCGATGTCGAAGCGGTCGGTCTTGTAGCCGACGCGAACGCCACCCTCGAGCAGCTTGTCATCCGAAAACTCGACCGAGCGATAGAGGAAGAACTGGATCTTCGAGCGGTAGTACCAGTCGGTGAAGGCGTAGAGCGCGCCATTGCCGACGGGGACTTCATAGCCCGCGGTCCAGTTGACCGTCCATTTCGGCGACTGCGGCAGCTGGTTGCCGTCGATCGAGAAGATGCCCGGGCTGCCGGCGCGCGGCGGGTCGAGCACGGTGCACGGCGTCGCCGAGCCACAGCCCGCGACGAAGGCGTTGGCATCGTCGATCTTTGCGATGTTCCACGCGCCGCCGACCGAGAAGGTCAGGCCCTTGGCAGGTGCCGCCTGCAGCTCGGCTTCGATACCATGGCCTTTGGCATCGACGTTGAGCAGGCTCGCGACGTTCGATGTGCCGCCGACCGCGGTCAGCTGCAGATCCTTGGTGTCGAAGAAATAGCCCGTCAGGTTAAAGCGGACGCGGTTGTCGAGGAAGTTGGTCTTGATGCCCGCTTCATAGGACATCGTCTCTTCCTGATCGGCGGTCGAGATGACGCGCGAGAAGGTCAGGCGGCCCTGCACCGAGGGCGCGCGATAGCCACGCGCGACCCGGGCGTAGAGGGTGAGCGCATCCGATGCCTCATAGGTCGCGCTCGCGTCCCACGTCAGCAGCTTGCCCTTGACCTTGGCGGCCTGCGGCGGAACCGGCGTGTTCGGATTCACGACGAAGATCGGGCGCGTCTCGACCGGACGCGAGGCGACGAAGTCGCGCGTGTCATGGTTGTAGCGCGCACCGGCCTGCAGCTTGAAGCCGTTGTCGAATTCATAATTGACCGAACCGAAGATGCCGTAAGCTTCGCTGTCCTGCCGCTGGATCGCGATCGCCGACGGCGTGGCGTCGGTGGGGCCGCCGAACTCGAAGCTCGAAATATCGAGCTTTTCGTCGAAATAGAAGGCGCCGAACTGATAGCCGAGCCCGCCATTGTTGTTCGACGCGATGCGGAACTCCTGCGTGAACTGGTCGAGGCTCGGGACATTGTCCTGGCTCTGCGCCTGGAACGGGATCAGCCCCGGACCCGACACCGGCAGGAAGACCGCGCCGAAACCGCCATCGATGTCGCCGCGACTGCGGAAATTGCCGTTCCAATAGGAGGTGATCGAGTAAGCGGTCACCGGACCGAAGTCATATTCGAGGTTGAGCCCGACATTATAGGTGTTGAGCTTCTGGAAATTGAGCCCGTCCTGATAGACCTCGTCGCGCTTGAATTCGGTGCCCGCGCCGCCGAGGCCGACGAGTTTGTTGCTGCCCGGAAGCTGCGTATTGGCGCGGAAGATGATCGCCGAGCCGTCATAGATGCGGACCTGCCCAGTCACGCGACCGGTGAAGGGGCCGTTTTCATATTGGAGCTGGAGGCGCGCGGCGATGTCGTCATAGCCGCCGAGGTCGTTCTTTTTCGTCGTGGCGACATTGTCGACCCAATTGTCGCGGTGCTGGAACAACGTCGACAGGCGGACCGAGAAGCCGTTGTCGTCGGCAGCGCCTGCCGCAACTTCGACCTGCGTCGTGCCGTAGCGGCCATAGCTGGCGCGCGCATAGCCGTCGGTCTTGCCGGGCTTGACGGTGTCGAACTTGACGATGCCCGCCGGCGTGTTGCGGCCAAACAGCGTGCCCTGCGGCCCGCGAAGGACTTCGACACGGTCGAGGTCAAAGATCGGGAAACCCTTGAGGATCGGGTTTTCGAGGACGACATCGTCATAGACGAGGCTGACCGGCTGCGAAGCGTTGAGGTCGAAGTCGGTGTTGCCGAGGCCGCGGATATAGAAGCGCGGGAAGGTGCGGCCGAACGAGCTTTCGATGTTCAGGCTGGGGACGCGGCCCGCGAGGACGCGGACGTCCGAGCCGGTCGAGGTGATCGCGTCGAGCGTATTCCCCGAGAGGACCGAAACGGCGACGGGCACATCCTGCAGGCTTTCTTCGCGGCGCTGCGCGGTGACGACGATGTCGCCAAGGCCGCCTTCTTCGGCAGCGGGGGTTTCTTGCGCAGCAGCGGGGGCGACCCAGCTTCCGGCGGCAAGGACGACGCTTATAGCAATAGCGGAAGGAAAATGGCGCATGGCGAGCTTCCTGAAACAGAGTTGACGATGGGAGAGTAGAAAAACCAAGGGCTCTTTGGCTTTCCCGGCGCCCGCAATCAATTGCCGAAGCGCCGGCCGCTGACGTTCATGTCAGCAGTGTTGCGTTTTTGCTTCACTTTTGGGGTGGGGCGTCTGGCCTTTCTGCCTTGGGTCCCGGCGTTCGCCGGAGCTCACGAGAGGACAGCCCCCCACGTTGCCCATAAGAAAAGGGCCGGAGTTTCCCCCGGCCCTTCGCTAAATCGTTGCGGTGCCTATCAGGCGCCGGTCACGTCGGCCGTGTCGACCTTCACGCCCGGGCCCATCGACGACGACAGCGCGATCTTGCGGACGTACTTGCCCTTTGCGCCCGCCGGCTTGGCCTTGACGATCGCGTCGACGAAGGCGTCGAAGTTCTGGCGGAGTTTTTCTTCGCCAAACGACAGCTTGCCGAGGCCGGCGTGGATGATGCCGACCTTTTCGACGCGGAATTCGATCTGACCACCCTTGGCGGCTTTCACGGCTTCGGCGACGTTCGGGGTCACGGTGCCCAGCTTCGGGTTCGGCATCAGGCCCTTCGGACCCAGCGTCTTGCCGAGGCGGCCGACGATGCCCATCATGTCCGGCGTCGCGATGACGCGGCCATAGTCGAGGTTGCCCGCGAGCATGTCTTCCATCAGGTCTTCGGCACCGACCTTGTCGGCGCCGGCGGCCAGCGCCTTTTCGGCATTGTCGCCGCGCGCGAACACGGCAACCTTGACGTCCTTGCCGGTGCCGGCAGGCAGCGTCACGACGCCGCGGACCATCTGGTCGGCGTGGCGCGGATCGACGCCGAGGTTCATCGCGATTTCGAGCGTTTCGTCGAACTTGGCCGAGGCCAGCTCGCGAACGGTCTTCAGCGCTTCGTCGATGGTGTGCAGCTTCAGCGCATCAACCTTGCCCTCGAGGGCCTTCTGCTTCTTGGTCAGCTTTGCCATGGGGTCAGCCCTCCGTCACTTCGAGGCCCATCGAGCGGGCGCTGCCTTCGATGATCTTCGTTGCCTGTTCGAGGTCGTTCGCGTTGAGATCCTTCATCTTGATCTCGGCGATTTCGGTCAGCTTCGAACGCGCGATCTTGCCACCGCTGATCTTGCCGGGTTCCTTCGATCCCGACTTGAGGTTCGCGGCCTTCTTGATGAGGTAGGTCGCGGGCGGGGTCTTGGTGACGAACGAGAAGCTCTTGTCGGCGAAGACGGTGATGATGGTCGGGGTCGGCGTGCCCTTTTCCATGCCGTCGGTCGCGGCGTTGAACGCCTTGCAGAATTCCATGATGTTCACACCGCGCTGACCGAGCGCCGGCCCGAGCGGCGGCGAGGGGTTGGCGGTGCCGGCGGGCACCTGCAGCTTGATGTAGCCGCTGATCTTCTTGGCCATGATGGCCTCCTTTCTTTCTGTCGCCCCGGACGTATCCGGGGCTCAAAATAAGCGGTCGAACAGAAGGGCATCACCCCTTCCTCCCGCGCGGAATCACGCCCGTATCTGACGCGAAGCGGCGCGCATAAGCGCAAACGCCGCCAAAAACAAGCCTTATGCGTCGGGCGCGGGCGGCGTGATGCGCAGCAGCCCTTCCTGCATCGCCGAAGCGATGAGTGTCCCGTCGCGGCGATAGATCAGCCCGCGGTTGATCCCGCGGCTGCCGCCCGTCCAGTCGCTGTCCATCACATAGACGAACCAGTCATCGACGCGAATGTCGTCGTGGAACCACATCGCATGGTCGAGGCTGGTCGAGAAAAGCCCCGGCGTCGACCATGTGAAGCCGTGCGGGAGCAGCGACGAGGACAAAAGCCCCATGTCCGACACATAAGCGAGGAAGGCGCGGTGGAGCAGCGGATCGTCGCCGATCGGCGCCGCGAGCCGGTACCATTGATAATGGGTCGTGCCGCGCTCGGTCGAGGACGGCCTAAAATTGCGCGTCTCGAACGGCCGCAGCCGCGCCATCCGTTCGAGCTGCGCATCGCTGACATTCGGATCGGCTGCCAGGTTTTCGACGAGTTCGGCGCATTCCTCGGGCGGCAGCACGTCGGGCATCGGCGCCTGATGCGCCGCGCCGGGCTCGGGCGCGTGGAACGAGGCGGTGAGGTTGAAGATCACCTTGCCGTCCTGACGCACGACGACGCGGCGGTTCGCGAAGCTGCGCCCGTCGAAATCGCGGTGGACACGGAAATGGAGCGGCTTCGCCTCGTCGCCCCCGCGCAGGAAATAGGCGTGGAGCGAATGTGCCGTCTTGCCGGGCTCGACGGTCCGCGCGGCCGCCATCAGCGCCTGCGCGATCACCTGCCCGCCGAAGATGCGCTGGCGGGTCGGCTTGTCGAACGCCGGGAAGGTGAATTCGTCGGGTTCTTCGGCCGGGGTCAGGTCGAACAGCCGGGTCACCCCGCGCACGACCTTCTCCGGCGAAAAGCTGGCCTGAATCTCGCGCACGCGATCGAGGCGAGCCTGCATCTCTTCGGGAGTGAGGCTCATAGGTTCGATCCGTTGGCTGGGCCGCGCCAGCCAAGGCGCGGCGCGATGTTATTTGAAGCGTTCGACCTGTTCGAAGTCGAGCTCGACCGGGGTGGCGCGACCGAAGATCGACACCGACACCTTGACGCGCGCCTTTTCGAAATCGAGTTCCTCGACCAGCCCGTTGAAGCTGGCGAAGGGACCGTCGAGCACCTTGACCTGATCGCCGATTTCGTAGTCGACGCGGATTTCGGTCTTCGGACGCGCCGCGGCCTCTTCCTTGCTGTTCAGGATACGCGCGGCCTCGGCTTCGCTGATCGCCTGCGGCTTGCCCATCGATCCCAGGAAGCCGGTGACCTTCGGGGTGTTCTTGACGAGGTGATAGACATCGTCGGTCATCGTCAGCTTGGCGAGCACATAGCCGGGGAAGAACTTGCGTTCGGCCTGCACCTTCTTGCCGCGCTTCACCTCGGTGACGGTCTCGACCGGCACTTCGACGGCTTCGACGAAATCGGTCAGGCCCATGCGCTCGGCTTCGGCGAGAACCGAATCGCGAACCTTGTTCTCGAAACCCGAATAGGCGTGAATGATGTACCAGCGCGCCATGTGTATCCGTATCCTGTTCGTAGTGCCGCGGGCGTTAGCGCGCGAGCGACGTCAGCCAGCTGAC
This sequence comes from Sphingopyxis sp., assembly GCF_035944815.1. Lineage (GTDB taxonomy): Bacteria > Pseudomonadota > Alphaproteobacteria > Sphingomonadales > Sphingomonadaceae > Sphingopyxis. Next base: position 285,166 of record NZ_DASZAU010000004.1, on the reverse strand, counting down.
GATCGCGTTGAAAACCGTGTCGACGCCAAAGAAGAACAGCGAAAGGATCGTCGTCATGATCAGCACCATGATCGTCGTCTGCACCGTTTCGCGGCTGGTGGGCCACACGATCTTGCGGGCTTCGTCCTTCACCTGATTGATGAACTGCCCGGGGCTGGTCTTCGCCATATCGATCGTCCTGTCCTTATAGCGTCTGCAATCCGGGCCAGATGGGTTGCCGTCCCCCACGCGTCAAGCGCGTTTCGGGCAATAGTCCGCCCACCCTTCCCGAGCATGTCGGCGAAGGGCGGAAGGAAAACGGCGCATCTGTCCGAATGAAAGCGGCCTTTACTTGCGCGGCGCGGCGATTGCAAGAGCGGCCGTCCGACCGATTTCGCGCTGCATCAGGAGCAGCAGGCCGACCATCGCGATCCAGCTCGCCGTCGGAAGGAGCGCGAAGAGCAGGTGCAGTTCGCGCGCGGCCGCCTTCCCGTTTTGCGGATCGAAACCGACGAGATCCAGCGCGGCGTAGCTGACCGCGATCGCGGCAGCCACGCCGAACTTCTGCATGAGATTGAGCAGTGCGAAGAGAAAGGCCGAGCGGCCGCGACCGCAACGCTCCGCATCGCGCGGAATCAGGTCGGCGAGCATCGAGTAGGTGAAGAGCAGCCCGACGAAGCCGGTGCCGAGCGTCAGCGAAAAGCCGACCGCCTGCCCGATCCCTTCCGGCTCCTGGAACAGGGTCGTAACGAGCAGGCTGGAGATCAATAGCCCCATCGCCATCATCATCGGCGGCTTGCCATAGCGGCGGGCCAGCAGGGTCCAGACGGGCGAAGCCAGCGCCCCTCCAATGAAGCTGGCGAAGAGCAGCACGGCGCTCTGCCCGTCGAGATCGAGCACCGCCGCGGCGAAGAAGACGAACAGCGAGGTCAGCGAACCGAAGGCGAAGCTGTTGAGGAACTGGACGCCGAGCAGCAGCATCAGCGGCGGGAACGACAGCGACACGCGAATTTCATGCCGCCAGCCGACGCCCGGTTCGGCGACGACCGCGCGCGGCGGGACGCGGCGGATCGCGAACAGCGCGATGGGCACCATCAGCAGGAACAGGCTGGCATAGGCCATGATCCGGCCCTGCAGGCTGATCCCCGGAACCAGCAATTGCGCCGCCGCCGGCGCCGCAAAGGCCAGGATAAGCGCAATCTTAGCGAACCAGTCGCGCATGCCATAAAGAAGCGCACTGTCCGCGGGGGACCGCACGAGCGCCGAACCCCATGACAGCTGCGCAACCTCGTAGAGGCTGTAGCTCGAATAGAAGAGCACCATCATCAGAAAGAGTGCCGCAAACGGAAGCTGGTCGCCGACCGTCACCAGCGCGAACAGCAGCAGCGACAACGGAACCAGCGCCGTGAGCATCCAGCGCCGGTGTGCGCCCTGCCCTGTTCGTACGCGGTCGACCATCGTGCCGATCAACGGATCGACGACCCCGTCCCATATCGTCGTGAGCGAGAAGAGCAGCCCCACCAGCGCAACCGAAATCGCGCCACCTTCCGCTATATAGGGCGGCAGGTAGACGCTGAACGGCAAGCCGAGAATGACCGTCGGCCCCGCCGTCGCCGCGTAGGCGGCCACCGTCCCGGGGCGCAAGGCCGACATATCGTCGGCAGGCGTGGCCGAAGGAAGAGAGGTACTGGCCAAGCTGCGAGGCTCCCAAAACAGGAAGCCCTACGCTTTCAGCTATTTACAATCATGTCAACAGTCACGATCGGCGTGGATGCGCCGCCTCAGCGTATCTTGAAATGCGAAAGGAAAGGCTGGAGCCGCCAGTCGATCTGTTCAGAATCCAGCCATTCGGTCTCGATCCCCATCAGTGTGTTCAACATCGAATCGCCGACGACGATATCGAAAAACAGGCGCGCGGCGGCGTCCGGGCGGTCGATCTCCGCCCTGCCCGTCGCGGCCCATTCCGCAAACAATTCGATCAACTCTTCCAGCGCAGGCACATGAAGGTCGAGATAGATCTGCATGGCGAATTCATGGTCGCGCAAACTTTCGGATATCAGCATGCGCATCAGGCCGACGGCGTGCGGCGATTCCATGAGTTCGCTCTGCCGGTGCGCGTATCGCCTCAGTATCTCGACACCGGACAGTCCCTGCACGGCGTCGTCGTCGAGCGACCGGAGCATGGCCTCGTCGCACCAGCGGGTCGCGATCGCGCGAAGCAGCCCCTGCTTGTTACCGAACAATTCATAGAGCGTCGCGAGCGAGCCCCCCGAACGCTTGACGATCTCGGCGAGGCTGGTGCGTTCATAACCCTGTTCGAGGAACAGCGACTCTGCCGCGTCGAGGATCGCGCTTTGCCGCCGTTCGCGCGGCGACAGCCTATCTATTTGACATAAATCCGATTCCGGCGTGACCAATTGCAGTTCCTCTCGCTTGCTCTTTTCTGTAATTTAAATTACACGGCGCCTCAGCGCAAGCTTTTGCGTATATACAACTCCCGCACAACTGCGATTTTTCAGGGGTCCTTATGAGTCGCTTTCGTCCTCTTGGCAGCGCCGCCGGCGCCGCGCTGGTCCTGTTGCTGGCTTCCTGCTCGTCGGAAGCCCCGCCCGCACCGCCACCGCCCGAGGTCAATATCGTCACGGTCCGCACGCAGGCGGTGCCGAACGTTATCGAACTGCCCGGCCGCGTGCAGGCCTATCGGACGTCGGAAGTGCGCGCGCGCGTCAACGGCATCGTCGAACGCCGCCTGTTCGACGAAGGCAGCTTCGTCCGCGCCGGGACCGCGCTGTTCCGGATCGATCCGCGCGAATTGATCGCCACCGCCAACGGCGCGCGAGCGCAGCTGGCCCGTGCGCAGGCCACTGCCGCCAACGCGCGGCAGGTCGTCGGGCGCTACCAGCCGCTGCTCGCCGACCAGGCGATCGGCAAACAGGAATATGACGCCGCCGTCGCCGCGCAGCGCACGGCCGAGGCCGATGTGCAGGCGGCACAGGCCAATCTGGAAACGGCGCGCCTCAATCTTGGCTATGCGTCGGTCATCGCGCCGATTTCGGGCCGCGCGCGCCGCGCCGAAGTCACCGAAGGTGCGCTGGTCAGCGCCGGCCAGGGCACCTTGCTCACGACGATCGAACAGATCGACCGCGTTTACGTCAATTTCGGCCAGTCGAGTTCGGACCTGCTCGCAACCCGCCGCGATATGGAGACGGGCAAGGTGAGTTCGCCCCAGCTCGAACGTGTCGAGGTCCAGCTGATCCTCGAGGACGGCACTGCCTATCCGATCGCCGGCCATCTCGATTTCTTCGACCTGTCGATCGACGAGGCGACGGGCACCGCGGCGCTGCGCGCCGAATTCCCGAACCCCGGATCGGTGCTGCTGCCCGGCCAGTTCGTCCGCGCCCGCATCTTTGCCGGCAACCGCGCCGACGGCGTGCTGATCCCGCAGCGCGCGGTCAAGCTGGCCGCCGACAACGCAAGCGTCATGGTCCTCGACGCCAAGAATGTCGCGACCCCGCGTCCGGTGAAGCTGGGCACGATGGTCGCCGGCCAATGGGCGATCCTCGACGGTCTGAAGCCCGGCGACCGCGTGATCGTCGACGGGCTGCAAAAGGTGCAGCCGGGGCAGCCGGTACGCGTCGCGCAGCCCAAGGGCACCGCATCGACCCCCGCGGCGAAGCGCTGACCTGACATGACCCCCCGTTTCTTCATCGACCGGCCCATTTTCTCCTGGGTCATCGCCATCGGCATCCTGCTTGCCGGGATCATCGCGCTGCGCGGGCTTCCCGTGGAGCAATATCCGTCGGTCGCACCGCCGTCGCTGACGATCGGCGTCACCTATCCGGGCGCCGACGCCAAGACGCTCGAGCAGAATGTCACGCAGGTCATCGAGCAGGAACTGAACGGGGTCGAGGGTTTCCTCTACATGGCCTCGACCAGCGAATCGAACGGCACCGCGTCGATCAACCTGACCTTCGAGGCCGGGACCGACATCGACAATGCCCAGATGGAGGTGCAGAACCGCCTCCGCCGCGTCGAACAGCGCCTGCCCGAGGACGTCCGTCGCCAGGGGATTTCGGTCACCGAAGCCAATTCGGGCTTCCTGCTGATCGTCGCGATCACCTCGAAGAGCGGCAACACCGACCCGATGGAGGTCAACAATTTCGCGAACACGCGCGTGCTCGACGAGCTCCGGCGCGTGAACGGCGTCGGCAACGTCCAGGCCTTTGCGCCCGAATATGCGATGCGCATCTGGCTCGACCCGCAAAAGCTCGCGTCGCACAATCTGTCGCCGGCCGAGGCGCTGGGCGCGGTTCAGGAACAGAACAGCCAGACCCCGGGCGGCCAGCTCGGCGACCAGCCGATCGCCAAGGGCGCACAGCTCAACGCCGTGATCACGACGCAGGGCCGCTTCACCAAGCCCGAACAGTTCGAAAGCATCATCCTGCGCGCCAACCCCGACGGGTCGGCGGTGACGCTGGGCGACGTCGGGCGCGTCGAACTCGGCGCAGCCAGCTATCTCTTCTCGTCCGAACTCAACGGCAAGCCGATGGCGGGCCTCGCGGTCCAGCTGACGCCCGGCGCCAACGCGCTGGCGACCGCCGAAGGCATCCGTTCGCGGATGGACGAGCTGTCGAAGGGCTTCCCGCCCGACATCACCTGGTCGATCCCCTACGACACCACGCCCTTCATCAGCCTGTCGATCGAAGAGGTGGTGAAGACGCTCGCCGAGGCGATGGTGCTCGTCTTCCTCGTCATGTTCCTGTTCCTCCAGAACTGGCGCGCGACCGTGATCCCGACCGTCGTCGTGCCGATCGCGCTGGCAGGCGCGTGCCTCGGCCTCTGGATGGCGGGTTTCTCGATCAACGTGCTGACGCTGTTCGGCATGGTGCTCGCGATCGGCATCCTCGTCGACGACGCGATCGTCGTGATCGAGAATGTCGAGCGCATCATGAACGAGGAGCATCTGTCGCCCTATGACGCGACGGTGAAGGCGATGGGCCAGATCACCTCGGCGATCATCGGCATCACGCTGGTGCTGATCGCGGTGTTTATCCCGATGGCCTTCTTCCCGGGATCGACGGGCGGCATCTATCGCCAATTCTCGATGACGCTCGCGATCTCGATCGCCTTCTCGGCGCTGCTCGCGCTCACGCTGACGCCCGCGCTCTGCGCGACGCTGCTCAAGCCGCATGACAATAGCGAACGCAAGGGCCGTATCGGCGCTTTCTTCGACCGCTTCTTCGGCCGCTTCAACGACTGGTTCGGCCGCACGACCGATCGTTATCAGGGCAGCGTCGGCAAGATCCTTTCTGCGCCGCTGCGCTGGCTCGGCATCTTCCTCGCGATGGTCGCGGTCACCGCATTGCTCTTTACCCGCCTGCCCGGCTCCTTCCTCCCGCAGGAAGACCAGGGCTATCTGATCACGGTGATCCAGGCGCCGCCCGGCGCCACGACGCAGCGCACCGGCGAAGCGACGAAGCAGGCCAAGGCCTTCTTCGCCGAACAGCCGCAAGTCGCCAACATCGTGCTGGTGAACGGGTTCAGCTTCTTCGGTCAGGGCCAGGCGAACGCGATCATGTTCACGCCGCTCAAACCCTGGGACGAACGCAAGGGCGAAGGCGACAGCGCCGACGCGATCGCAGGCAAGGCGATGGGCACCTTCATGGGCATCAAGGAGGCCTTCGCCTTCTCATTGAGCCCGCCGTCGATCCCCGAGCTCGGCACGTCGAGCGGCTTTACCTTCAAGCTGCAGGATCGCGGCGGCAACAGCCGCGAGGCGCTGGTCGCGGCGCGCAACCAGATGCTCGGCGGCGCGATGCAGAGCAAGCTGCTCGCCAATGTCCGCCCCGAAGGACAGGAAGATGCGCCGGTGCTGAAGGTCGATATCGACCGCATCCAGGCGCGCGCGCTCGGCCTGTCGATCGGCGACGTCAATGCGACGCTCGCGATCAGCTTCGGCAGCGCCTATGCGAACGACTTCACCCGCGAGGGCCGCGTGCTGCGCGTGCTGCTCCAGGCCGATGCCGCGAGCCGGATGACGCCGCAGGACGTGCTCGAACTGCGCGTGCGCAGTGCGAACGGCGACATGGTGCCCTTCGGATCGTTCAGCAAGGCCGAATGGTCGGCGGAAGCACCCCAGCTCCAGCGCTATAACGGCTATCCCGCGATGACGATCTCGGGCGAACCTGCGCCGGGCCAGTCGACCGGCGAGGCGATGGCCGAGATGGAACGGCTCGCGTCGCAGCTGCCTGCAGGCTTCTCCTACGAGTGGACCGGCATTTCCTATGAGGAAAAACAGTCGGCGGGCCAGATCGGCATGCTGCTCGGCCTGTCGCTCGTCGTGGTCTTCCTGCTGCTCGCGGCGCTTTACGAAAGCTGGTCGGTGCCCGTCGCCGTCCTCCTCGTCGTGCCGCTCGGCGTGCTCGGCGCGGTGCTCTTCTCGATGCTACGCGGATTGTCGGCGGATATCTATTTCAACGTCGGCCTGATCACGATCATCGGGCTTGCCGCGAAGAATGCGATCCTAATCGTCGAATTCGCGATCGAACAGGAAGCCGAGGGCAAGTCGACGTTCGACGCGGTGATGGAAGCGGTGAAGCTGCGCCTTCGTCCGATCATAATGACCAGCCTTGCCTTCATCCTCGGCATGGTCCCGCTCGTCATCGCGAGCGGCGCCGGCGCCGCCAGCCGCATCGCGGTCGGTTCGGGCGTGATGGGCGGGATGATCGCAGCAACCTTGCTCGGCATCTTCTTCATCCCGCTTTTCTATCTGTCGGTACGCAAATGGCTCAGCCGCAAGCGGCCCCCTGCCCCTGCCGAGAAAGGTCATCATGAGGAACCCGGCCATGCGTAACCTGATCGCGCTGCTCGCGGCGACGACGCTCGCCGGTTGCGTCAACATGGCGCCGAAGCACGAGCGTCCGCCGCTCTCGACCGCCCCCGCCTATCCGGCCGAATTTGCCGGCGACGTGACGCTGGGGCAGCGGGCGACCGAGGTGTCCTGGCAGGATTTCTTCGCCGACCCGCAGCTCGAGGTGTTGATCGCGCAGGCGATCGAACGCAATCGCGACCTGGCCGTCGCCATTGCGCAGATCGAGGAAGCACGCGGCCTCTACCGGATCCAGGATGCCGACCGGCTGCCGACCGTGGGCGCGAGCGCCGACGCGACGCGGACGCGCGGCCCGTCGCTGACCGGTCCGGGAACCGACACGACCAACCGCTATTCGGTCGGGGTGGGCGTGACGTCGTTCGAGCTCGATTTCTGGGGCCGGGTCAAGAATCTGTCCGAAGCGGCGCGCAGCCAGTATCTCGCGACCGAACAGGCCGAACGCGCCTTTCGCCTCGCGCTCGTCCGCGACGTCGCCTCGACCTATTTCGCCTCGCGCGGCGCCGACGAACAGATCGCGCTCGCCGAAGCGACGGTGACGAGCCGCAAGGAAGGGCTGCGCATCGCGAAGCGCCGCCTCGATGCGGGCGTCACCTCGGCGCTCGACTATCGCCAGTCGGAAACGCTGCTGACGCAGGCCGAGACGCAGCTTGCCAGCCTGAAGCTGGCCAAGGCGCAGGCCGACAATTTCCTCGCCGTGCTGACCGGCGGCCCGGTCGCAGGCCCCCTGCCCGCGCCGCTGCCGCTCGTCGCGCAGGGGCAATCGCCGACGCTGACCGCGGGCCTGCCGTCCGACCTGCTCGTCGCGCGGCCCGACATCCTCGCGGCCGAAGAGCGGCTGCGCGCGGCGCGCGCCAATGTCGGCGCCGCACGCGCCGCCTTCTTCCCGTCGATCTCGCTGACCGGCAACCTTGGCTTCGCCTCGGGCTCGCTCGACAATCTGTTCAGCAACGATGGTTTCGGCTGGAGCTTCGGCCCGTCGATCCGCCTGCCGATTTTCGACTTCGGTCGCAACAAGGGCAATCTGACTGTCGCCGAGGCGCGCGAGAATATCGCAGTGGCAACCTATGAACGCGCCGTGCAAGGCGCCTTCCGCGAAGTCGCCGACGCGCTTGCCGGCCGCCGCTACCTTGCCGAACAGGTCGAGGCGCAGGAACGCGGCACGCTCGCGACGCGGCGCATCGCCGACCTCGCGCGCAAGCGGTACCGCGAGGGCGTTTCGACCTATCTCGAAGTGCTCGATGCCGAACGCAACCTGTTCGCATCCGAACAGACGCTGATCGAATTGCGCCGCGCGCAGGTCGACAATCTGGTGACGCTCTATGTCGCGCTCGGCGGCGGGCTGGTCGAGCGCCGCTGACCGCGGCGCCCGGCCGGTTCAGCGCGCCACCGCCATCGCGGGCAGCGCCGATCCGGCGTTCGCCAGTTCGCGCTCGGCCTGCGTGAAGCCGTAAGCCGGGACGATCGCGCCATCGCGGTCGGAAACCTCGCCCCAATGCCTGGCGAGCTGTTCGCCCGCATCGGCAGCGGGACCGACATAGCGCCCTTCGGACAGCGTGACATCGGCGGTCGCGAAATGCCCCGCCCCCGCGCAGAGGATCGCGCGCGTCGGCGCATCGTCGCCGACGAGCGCGAGCAGGCCGGGGCTGACGAGCGCCGGATCGAGCCGTTCGAGGCTGGCGTCCGACAGCACGCCATGCGTCATCTGCGTCGCCGCCGTGGGCGCAAGGCTGTTGACGCGAATCCCGTATTTCTCGCCCTCGATCGCCAGCGTCTGCATCAGGCCGACGAGCGCCATCTTGGCGGCGCCATAATTGGCCTGCCCGAAATTGCCCCACAGCCCCGACGAGGAGGTCGTCATGACGATGCGGCCATATTGCTGCGCGCGCATCGCATCCCACACCGCCTTGCAGCAGATGGCGGCGCCCATCAGGTGGACGTCGACGACGAGCCGGAAATCGTCGATGCTCATCTTCGCGAAGCTCTTGTCGCGAAGGATGCCGGCGTTGTTGACGAGGATGTCGATCCGGCCCCACGCACCCTGCGTATCGCGGACCATCGCGGCCACCGCCGCTTCATCGGTCACCGATGCCGCGATCGCCAACGCCTCGCCTCCCTGCCCGACGATCTCCGCTGCGACCTGTTCGGCGGCGGGCAATGCAAGGTCGTTCACGACGACGCGCGCCCCCCGGCTTGCGAGATAGAGCGCATGGGCGCGGCCCAGTCCGCCGCCCGCACCCGTGACGACGGCAACCCGGCCCCGCAGCGGCAATGTCTCATTTCCCATATCGATCTCCATTCACTCTCTTATGAGTTAATATTGTGAACAAGCGAAAGACGGAAGAACGCTGCCGTCCCGCCGCCTAAGCCTTGCTGTTGCAGATTTGCACGAATCCCGCGGCCATGAACGAGGCCATGCGCGCCTTGATCGCTTCGAAATCTTCGGACTTGCACACGCCGCCCGACAGCTTGTCGATGCGCCCGGTGCGCGCCAGCGTGACCATCAGCGCGCCGGTGACGAAATGATAACCCCAGAAGATGTCCTCTTCGGCACAATCGGGCATCGCCTTTTTCAGAAGCCCGATCAGGCGCAGAACCACCGGATCGAAATGGCTGTCCATCAGCTCGGCGCCCCATTCGGGGGTATTGGCGACCTGCGCGCCCAGCGCGCCGTAATTTTTCCAGCCCTCGCCGCCATGGATATAGAGATCGAGGTCGGTATCGAGGAAGGCATGGAGCGCGCCCTCGATCGTCGGCTTGCCGCCGCTCGCGCGATCATATTCGTCGAGCGCCTGCATCCGCTTCGTGCTCGTCACCACCGCGCGGCGCGCAAAGACGGCGTCGAACAGCTTCTTCTTGTCCTCGAAATAATAGTTGAGCAGCGTGTGATGGACGCCGACGCGCTTTGCGACATCCTTGAGCGTCACGCCGTGCAGCCCGTGCCGCGAAAAGAGCAGCTCGGCCTCGTCGAGGATTTGCTCCATCGTTTCGGCGCGCTGTTCGGCCTTGGTCGATCGCCGACGCGTTTTCGCCTGGTCTGTCACGATATCGGCCTTCAATCCCTGTTCTTCAGCGAGCGGGCCGGCGGCGCCCCGCCCCGGTTCAACTCGCGCCATATTCGTTCCGCAGCCGAATCTTATCGATTTTTCCGGTCGGCGCCAGCGGCATGGCGTCGAGCCGGACCACCGCATCGGGAATCCACCAGGGGGCGACGCGCCCCTTGAGCGGCGCGAGCAGGTCGGCATCGCCGACATCCTCGCCCGCGCGCAGTTCGACCAGCAGCACCGGCCGCTCGCCCCATTTGGCGTCCTCGCGGCCGATCACCGCCGCAAGCGAGACCGCCGGCAGCGCGCCGACAACGGCCTCGATCTCGGCAGGGTTGATCCATTCGCCGCCCGATTTGATCAGGTCCTTGGCACGGCCGGTGATGATCAGATTGCCCTTGACATCGATGCGCGCGAGGTCGCCCGTCGCGAACCAGCCGTCGCCGTCGGTCGCGCGCTCGTCCTGCCCGAAATAGCGATCGACCACCGCCGATCCGCGAACGTGCAAATGGCCCTCGCCGCCGCGCTGTTCGGCGAGCGGCGTGCCGTCGGCGTCGGTGAGCTGGAGGTCGACGCCGATCGCGGGACGCCCCGACACTGCCGCCGACCGATGCGGATCGGCGGGCGGCGCGATCGTACCCAGCGGCGACAGCTCGGTCATGCCCCAGCTCGTCTGCACCGTGACGCCCAGCAATCGTTCGATCCGCTCCATCAGCGCGGGCGCCATCGGCGCGCCGCCGACGATGATCCGTTCGAGCGAGGGAAGCGCCTCGCCCGTCCGCTCGACTTGATCGGCCACGCCCAGCCAGACCGTCGGCACCCCGACCCCCACCGTCACGCGCTCGGCGGCGATCAACCGCGCGAGGCTCGCGCCATCGGCGTGGCGCCCGGGCAGCACCAGCTTGCCGCCGACCGCGGGCAGCGCGAACGGCAGCCCCCACGCATTGGCATGAAACATCGGCACGACCGCCAGCACGGCATCGCGCGCGGTCAAGGCCATGACGTCGGCCTGCAACGCGCGGAGCGTGTGCAGGAAACTGCCGCGATGCGTGTAGGTCACGCCCTTCGGCGCCCCGGTGGTCCCCGATGTGAAGCAGAGGCCCGCCGGCGACGTCTCGGCGAAATCGCCCCACACCGCATCGCCCGGTGCATAGGCGATCAACGCTTCGATTTCCGCCAACGGCGGCGCGCTCGCCGGCCAGTCCTCCGCCGCGCCGTCGATCACCAGCACCCGTTCGATCGCCGGCGCGCGCTCGGCGACCAGCCGCGCGAGCGGCAACAAGTCGGCGCTCGCCACCAATATCCTGGCGCTCGACTGAACCGCCATCGATGCGAGCTGCGCCCCGGTCAGCCGCGGATTGAGCGTGTGGCACACCGCGCCCATGCCCATGACGGCGTACCAGCATTCGACATGCGCCTGGCTGTTCCAGGCCAGCGTCGCCACCCGGTCGCCCCGTCCGATGCCATATCCCGCGAGCAGCGACGAGATCGCGAGGCTGCGCGTCCGCAGTCCCGCATAGTCGATCCGCGCGATACTACCGTCCTCGCGCGCCGTCACGACCTCGGCATCCCCGTGCCAGCGCGCCGCATGGTCGAGGAATTTGTTCAGCGTGAGCGGGAAATCCTGGATGCTGCCGTCGATCATGGACAATCTGCGCTCTTGGTCAGGACGGGGGAGACGATGCCAGTGTTCCAGTTCCACGGCTGGTTGCCCGCCGCGCGGCGGCGGCATGTCGCTGCCTCGTGCAGCGCGAACATGCCGGGCATCAGCCGGGCGCCGCTGCGCGGAATGTCGGCAAAGGCCATGAAGGCGGCGTCCGTGCCATAGGCGCGCCATGCCGCCTGCCCCGCCGCCTCGGGCTTGCCGGTGCGCGCGAAGGAAACCCAATAATCGCCCATCGCGGTCGCAAGGCGGCGCTCGCCCACGCTGTCGGGGATTTTGGGCCAATAGGGCGGCGTGTCGGCGGCGGTCCCGAAGACAAACGGGATTTCGGCCGCGTGGAAGCCGTGCAGGCCCGCCTCGCTCGCGGCGGGATAGCCATGGTCGAACAGATAGAGATAGGCGGGCTGGCCGAGCGCCGTCTGCCGGATGGCGAGCCGTTCGGACGTCCAGCCATACATCGCGTCGCGCGCGCCCGCGAGCATCGCCTCGCCGAGGTCCCTCGCCGGATAGAGCTTCAGCCAGGCATCGGCGAGATCGCCGTACCGCGCGCGGATGATCGCCTCATAGGCCGCGGCATTCGCGGGCGGCGGCGGCGCAAGGATGCGCAGCGAACGGATCTCGCCAATGTTGAAGCCCGCGATCATCGGCACCGGCGCCTGTTCGCCGCGGTCGAAACTGTCCGCGATCTGGCGCGGCAGGATTTTCCCGTCGATCGTCCCCCACGGGAAATAGCCCGCCTTCAGCGCATTGTCGGTCAAGACACCGGCATCCATCGCGCGCAGCGCTGCAAGGTCGGCGGCGCCAACTGCGGCGGCGACCTTCGCGCCCATTGCCTCGGCGGGAATTTCGCCGTGGCGCGCTTCCTTGAGCGACGGCGTCGAGATCATATAGGCGCTTTGCGCGATCGCCTTGTGGAACAGGCCGCGCGCCCGGGGTGCGGTCATCAGATACATGACGCTGAGTGCGCCGGCGGATTCGCCCGCGATGGTGACATTGCCGGCATCGCCGCCGAACGCACCGATGTTCGCCTTCACCCATTCGAGCGCCGCGATCTGGTCGAGCAGCCCGTAATTGCCCGACACGCCGTCGGGCGTTTCTGCGCTGAGCGCCGGGTGCGCCAGATAGCCGAGCGCGCCGAGCCGGTAGTTGATCGAGACGACAATCGCGCCGCGGCCGGCAAGCTTCGCACCATCATACATCGCTTCATGGCTATAGCCGCTGAGCAGCGCGCCGCCGTGGATCCACACGATCACCGGAGCGCCTTTCGCCTTCGCCGGGGCCCAGATATTGAGCGTCAGGCAGTCTTCCGACATCTTCACGGGCGGGTTGGTGTAGATACCGATCGCGGTCGGGCGCGGCTGGATACAGGCCGCACCGAAAGCCTGCGCCTTGCGCACGCCCGCCCAGACGGGCAGCGGCTGCGGCGCTTTCCAACGCAGCGACCCGACCGGCGGCTGGGCAAAGGGAATGCCCTTGAACACATCGACCTTGCCGACGGTCTTACCCTCAACCGTGCCGGCGGGGGCCTCGATCACCGGGTTCGCCGCGACGGCCGGCATCGCCATTAGCAATCCGGTCGTCGCCAGCGCAGCGCGCAACATCTTCATGCCTGTACCTCCTGTCGGACATCCTGCCGGCGCAGCAGCCGGGCGAGCCAAAGGAACAGCCCGATTGCGATCAGATAAAAGGGCGTCAGCGTATACAGCGCCGTCTGCAGCCCGTGCGGATCGCCCTGCGCCTTGAACCAGTCGCTCGCAAAGCCGACCCACGTCGGCCCCAGCCCCAGCCCGATGAAATTCATGATGAGCAGCAGCAACGCCCCCGCGAGCACGCGCTGCCCCGGCTTCACTTCCTCTTGCACCAGCGCGACCGAGGCCGAGAGGTAGAAATAGTTGAAGACCATCACGACGGCGAGCAGCGCGAGCGCGAGCGGCCATCCGGGCGCCCAGACGAACGCGACATAGAAGGGCATCGCGACGACCAGCGACAGCGCCGGGGCAATCGCATAGCCGGCGCGCGATTTGCGCACCATGCGGTCGATCACGCGGCCCGACACAATCATGCCGCCGCCCATGCCGATGAGCAGGACAAGCGCGTACCAGATCGCGACGTCGCCGAGTTCCATGCCCTTTTCGCGCATCAGGAACAGGACCGCGAAATTGCCGAGGCCGTAGGTGACGAACTGCGTTGCGCCGCTGCCGAGCGCCGCGAGCATCAATATGGGATGCGACAGGAACATGCGCACCGTCGGCCAGAAGGCCGCCTTGTCGTCCGAAGCCGGGCCCGCCACGTCGGTAGCGCCGCGCGCCGGTTCGCGCACCGTCAGCCAGACGAGCAGCGCGGTGACGACGCCGATCACACCGACGGCGATGAAGGGGATGCGCCAGCCGAAACTCTCGGCAATCGCCGCGCCGAAGGCGACGCCCGCCGCCGCGCCGATGGCGGGCCCCAAATTGAAGATGCCGAGCGCCGCCGCGCGCTTGCCCGGCGGATAGGTGTCGGTGATGATCGCGTAGGACGGCGGCACGCCCCCCGCCTCGCCGAAGCCCACGACCATACGCGCGATCGCGAGCTGCGTGTAATTCGCCGCCATGCCGCACGCGACCGTCGCGCCGCTCCATATGGCGCAGGCGAGCGACAGCACGCCGACGCGGCTCGTCCGGTCGGCGAACCAGCCGACCGGGATCGCGATGAAGCAATAGAACATCGCGAAATAGAGCCCGCTGATCAGCCCGAGCTGCCCGTCGCTGATCTGGAGCGCGTCCTGGATCGGCTTGGCGAGGATCGACAGCAGCTGCCGGTCGAGGAAGTTCAGTACATAGACGAAGCAGAGCATCCCCAGCACGAAGCCCGGCCGGGCGGCCGGTTTCGTAGCGGGCACGGACGTGACGCCGGTCGCCATGACTTAGAGGCTGTAACCGAGGCGGACACCGAAGGTCCGCGGGCGCATCGTCCCGAAGCGGCTCACGAGGAAGGCTTCGGGATGGATGTAGGTGATCGAATGATCGTCGAAGAGATTTTCGACATAGAATTGCGCCGACATATCGCCCTTCTTCAATCCGAAGCTCAGGTTGACGTTGCTATAGGCATCGGTCTTGCCAAAGGTCGAGAGCGGCACGTTGGGCCGTCCCGGAGTGTTCGGGAAGCTGCTGTTATACGCGCCGATATGCTGCGCATTGGCGGCCAGCGTCGCCTCGACGTCGCTCGCGAGGTTGAAGCTGTAGGCGATATAGGCCGAGCCCTGAATGCGCGGCGCCGACAGGCGATGGCCGAGCACCGCCCCCGAAATCGCGGCTTCCTCCGCCGACAATTTGGTGATCTTGGCGTCATTGTAGGCCCCGTTGAAGCCGATCGCCCAGCCGGTCGCGGGAATGATACCGATTTCGAACTCGAAACCCTTGCTGCGCGCGGCGCCGATGTTCGTCGCGAACTGCACCGAGTCCGACTGGCGGTTCGCCTGCGCCTGGATGTTTTTCCAGTCGATCAGATAGAAGGCGACATTCATCGATACGCGGCCGTCGAGCCAGCGCGCCTTGGCGCCGACTTCATAGCTTTTGAGATTGTCCGACGTCGCACCATAGGGGATGATGATGTCGTTATCGTCGACCAGGCTCGGCGCGCCTGCACGCGCGTTGACGATCGGCGCACGGAAGCCGGTCGAGAAGGTCGCATAGGTCGTCAGCGCGTCACTTGGCTTGAAGGTCGCACTCGCCTTCCACGATGGCTTCGAGCCCTTGGCCTTCACGCCTTCGGCCGCGACATAAGGCGTGAAAGTGGTGAAATTTACCGGCAGCCCGAGCAGCGCATAGTCATAATAGTTGAAGCCGAACGCCGTCGCGAGATAGCCGCCCGCCTCGGTAAACGCCTGCGCCGAGGTCTCGCCGTAGCGCATCCCGCCGGTCAGCCAGAATTTGTCCGAAAAGCGATAGGTCAGCTCGCCGAAACCCGCGAGTTCCTTGCTGAGCGAGTGGGTGTAGAGCTTCTGGAAATATTTGTCGGGAAGACCCGTCATGTTCCGCGCGGCGAGAAAGGCCGGGTTCGAACGATAGAGATAATCGACGTCGCGGCGGCGGTCGAGATAGAAGCCGCCGATCACGAACTGGAACGGGCCGCCCAGCGTCGAGGCGAGCCGCGTTTCCTGCACGAACACCTTGTCATACGCATCGGCGTCGAGCCCGAAGGCGATCGGCGCACCCGCGAACGACCCCGGCGGGAAGGTGCCGGCAAGATCGACGTAAAAGCGCTGGTCGAAATCCGAATAGGTCGACGAACTGGTGAGCTTCGCAAAATCGAACTCATAATCGATCGTGGCATTGGCGATGAACTGCTTGCCGGTAAAGCGATCGGGCTCGTCCGAGATACGCTTGTTGCGGCCGAGCGACGGGCTGGTCAGCGAGCTGTCCTTGGGGTTGCTATATTCATAGCTGCCGAGCAGCTTGATCGACAGGCGGTCGGTCGGGCGCCACAGCAGGGTCGCACGGCCGCCGTAATCGATCAGCGTGTTCGAATTCTTCACGCCCGTCCCGACATTGTCGAGATAGCCTTCCTCGTCGCGGTAGAAGCCGACGACGCGCAGCGCGAGCTTGTCCTCGACCAGCGGGACATTGACCATGGCGTTGTAACGCTGGCGGAAACTGTCCGATCCGGTCAGCCCGAAATCGACGAGCGCCGCAGTGTCGAAATCGTTGAGGTCGGGGCTCTTCTGCAGGATGCGCATCGCGCCCGACAGCGAGCCCGATCCGAACAGCGTGCCCTGTGGCCCGCGGAGGAATTCGACGCGTTCGACGTCGAACAAATTGGGGTCGACGACGGTGGTGTTGCCGATCGTCGAAACGGGAAGCTCGTCGATATAGATGGCGACCGAGCTTTGCAGATTGGCGTTATAGCCGTTGGTCGCGATGCCGCGCGCGGTGAAGTTGTTGAAATTGGCGGTCGGTTTGTTGAGCACGACGCCCGGCGTTTCGCGCCCGATTCCTTCGTAACCGACGATGCCCTTGTCGGTCAGCTCTTCCTGCGAAAAGGCCGAGATGCTGATGGGAACGTCCTGGATGCGCTCTTCGCGGCGGGTCGCGGTGACGATGATATCGTGCGATTCCTGCGCGTCGGCCTGCGGCGGCGCTTCGGCCGCGTCCTGCGCGGCGGCACCGGCCGGGATTGCGAAAAGCGCGCCCGCGCACACGGATGCAAACAGCTTTGCCCTCATCTTGCCCTCTCCCATTCATCGCCGCTCGAACGTCGGCATGCCGCATCTATGCCTCGCGCTATCCGTGGAGTCAATATTCACTCTCACGAGTGTGAATGAAATAATCGCGCCGAAAGATGGGCCAGACGGACGGCTATTGATAGAGGGTCCGGCGCGGCTATATCCCGGCTTGCAACGCCGGTCGGCTACGCCGCACGGCCACATCGAATCGCAATCCGGACAAGTCCCGCCATGTCGACCGACGCCGCATCCCCCGCCCTGCTCAAGAATATTCTCGGTCCGGCAGCGCTCGAAACGATCGCCGCTGCCGGCACGGCCGCATCGCGACGATTCGACCGCGCCGCCTTCCTGACCGCCGCGTCCAGCGGCCTCGACGCGCTGTCGATCATGGAACGCGTACGCCATATCGCCGACGCGCTGCATGACGCGCTGCCCGGCGATTATGCGACCGGCGTCGACATCGTCCGCGCGATGGCACCGCAACTGACCCACAGCTTTCAGGCGATGGCCGTCACCGAATATGTCGCCCGCCGGGGCCTGCAGGATTTCGACCGGTCGATGGAGGCGCTGGCCGATCTCACGCGTTTCGGCACCGCCGAATTTGCCATCCGTCCCTTCCTTGCGGCGGACACGCCCCGCGCGCTCGCGGTGATGACGGAGTGGACCGGCAGCGACAACGAACATGTCCGGCGGCTCGCCAGCGAAGGCGCGCGGCCAAGGCTGCCGTGGGCCGCGCGCGTCCCGGCGCTGAAGGCCGACCCGACGCTCGCGGCGCCGATCCTCGATACGCTGAAGGCAGACCCCAGCCTCTATGTCCGCAAATCGGTCGCGAACCATTTAAACGATATCGCGAAGGACCGCGCCGACTGGCTGCTCGATCGCCTCGCACGCTGGCCACAGGACGATCCGCGCACCGCTTGGATTATCCGCCACGCGCTTCGCACGCTGATCAAGCAAGGCGAACCGCGCGCGCTGGCGCTGATCGGCGTCGGACAGGATGCGGCGGTCACGCTACGCCACTTTGTCGTCGAACCGCAGGCCGTACGCCTCGGCGACCGGATCGCGATCACCGCCGAACTGGCCTCGGACGCGCCGGGGGATCAGCGATTGGTGGTCGACTATCGCATCCACTACGCTCGCGCCGGGGGCAAGACCGCGCCCAAGGTATTCAAACTCAGGACTTTCGACCTCGCCGCCCGCGACACGGCGACGCTCGCCATCTCGCAGACGATCCGCGATTTCAGCACGCGGCGGCATCATCCGGGCCGGCACCGCGTCGAACTGATCGTCAACGGACGGACGATGGCCGAGAGCGCATTCGATATCCTGCCCGGCTGAGGCGCCCCGCTAATTGCCGGGTGGCGGCTGCGGCTCGGGTGCCGTGGGCGGCGGCGTACTTCGATCCTGGATCGGCAGGCGCAGGTCGATCCGGCTACCGTTGATCTCGGTCGAAATCACCGCATCGCCGCCCTCGATCCCGATGCGCGTTCGGTCGCCCACCGGGATGTCGCCGATATCGGGGATGTCGAGCGGCTCGACGGGACCGGCGGGATCGGCGGGTTTCGGCCGCGGCGCCGCTTTCCTGCCCGATGCCTCGGCCATGAAATCACGCCAGATGCGCGCCGGCAGCCCGCCGCCCGAGATGCCCTGCAGCGGCGTATTGTCGTCGTTGCCGATCCAGACGCCGACGACGAGGCCGTTGGCATAGCCGACGAACAGCGCGTCGCGATTGTCCTGGCTCGTGCCCGTCTTGCCGAAATTCGCCTGCGGGAGGCGCGCGGCGCGACCCGTGCCGCGATTGACCGCGGCGCGCAGCATCTGCTCGATATCTGCATGCTCGCCCGACCCGAAACGGCTCGGCCCCGAGATCAGATTTTCGAACCAGCCCCGCTCCTCGCCCTTGAACGCGCGCGGTTCGACCGGGTAGCTGTTCGCGGCGACCGCGGCATAGGCGGCGGTGAGTTCCATCAGCGTCATGCTCGATGTCCCGAGCGCAAGGCTGGGATCGCCCTTGGCCATCGGCGCGGTGACGCCAAGGTCGCGCGCCATGTCGATCACCTTGTCGTCGCCCACCTCGCGCAGCAGGCGCACTGCGGCGACATTGCTCGACGTCGCGAACGCATCCTCGAGCGTGATCGTCTTCGAATAAGACCCGCCCGAATTCTTGGGCTGATACGCTCCCGTTTCGATCGCTTCGTTGCTGATCACATCGTCAGGCTCCCAGCCGTCCCGGAGCGCCGCCAGATAGACGAACAATTTGAATGTCGAGCCCGGCTGGCGCTTTGCCTGCGTCGCGCGGTTGAAGGGCGACGCGGCATAATCCTTGCCGCCGATCATCGCGACGACCTCGCCGTTCGGGCGCATTGCGACGAGCGCGACCTGCGCCTTGCCCAGCCCCGCGCGTCCGGTCACGCGCCGCGCGATCCCCTGCAACCGCGCGTCGAGCGTCGTCGTGATCGTCTGGCGCGAATAGCCGACGTCGCTAAGCTTGCGCGCTTCGGGCAGCGCCCAGTCGGCGAAATAGGTGCCGGTTGGCAACGTGTTGCGCGTGCGCACGTCGATGCGCGGGGTACGGATCGCCCTCGCTTCTTTTTCGGTCAGATAGCCGGTGTCGACCATCGCATTGACCACCAGCTTCATCCGCTTTTCGGCGAGGCCGGGATTCTTCGTCGGCGCCAGCCGCGACGGCGCCTGCACCAGCCCCGCGAGCATCGCCGCCTGCGCCGGGGTCAGCTTTTCGGGCTGGCGATAGAAATAATGAAGCGAAGCGGCGCGCAGGCCGTAGGTGTTGTCGCCGAAATAGGCGTTCGACAGATAGCGTTCGAGGATCTCGTCCTTGCTGAGCCACGCTTCGAGCCAGAAAGCGATCAACGCCTCGCGCGCCTTTCGCCCCAGCGTGCGCTTCGGCGTCAGGAAGGTGAATTTCGCGAGCTGCTGCGTGATCGTGCTGCCGCCCTGCGTGCGGCCGCCGGTGACGTTGCTCCACACCGCGCGTGCGATGCTGCGCGGATCGACGCCCCAATGCGTATAGAAGCGCCGGTCCTCGATCGCGAGGAAGGCGCCGGTGACATGCTTCGGCAGATCCTTGGCCTTGACCGGCGTATCGACGATCGCCCCCGTCCGCGCGATCGGGGTGCCATCCGACGCGAGCAGCGTGATCTGCGGCGGCGCGATCGGTTCGAGCGATTTCGACAGCGGCGCGGTCAGCGCGAGCCACCCGACGAGCAGGATGAAGACAATCGCGAAGACGGCAAAGCCGCGCGAAATCCGGCGCATCCATTTGCGCCCCCGCGTTTCGGGAACGGCGGGCGCGGGCGTTTCCGCGACCGGATCGCCCGGCATCGGCGCGAGTGCGGGCGCGGGATCGGGGCTGGAGGGTTTACGGAACCATTTCATGCGCTGCGGCCGTATTAAAGCCCCAACACAGCATAAGCAAATCCCTTATCGCCGGGCCTGTTCGGCCAGCGTGTCGCGCGCAACGGCCTGTAGTGCTGCCGCCTGCGCGTCCGAAAGCCCCAGTTCGTCGGCGCCCTTTTCCTTTGGACCCAGCGTCGCCGGGTCGATGCCGGTGATCGCCCCGAAGGTCACGAGCGCCGAGAGATAATAGCCCGCGACGCTGCCATGATAATGGTCGTACGCCCACAGATCGAGCTGGCCATAGCCGATGCCGTCATAGGGATCGGGATCGGCGACGCCCGTCGTCATCGCGCGATTCCAGGCCTGGCCGACCGGCACGATCCCCGCCACGGACGGAGTGGCGGCGCGTGCGCGGTCGGCCGCGGCGCGGAGGTCATCGGCCATCGTCGTCACCGGCTTGCCATACCAATGCCCCCCGGATTTATAGGTCTGGTCGGCGCGCGTCCATGTCGACGCGAGCCGGATGTCGACCGCCGGGTTGCGCGCCGTAAACAGCGCCGACAGGCGCGCGACGTCGCGAAGATATTTCGCGGGATCGCCGGGCTTGTCGCGATCGAGTGTGCTGAATTCCTGCAGCACGACGATATCCCACGATCGGTCGAACAGCTGGCGACGCTCGTCGTAATGAAACCCCAGAGACTTGCCGCCCTGCGTCTCGAGGCTGACGTCATAATCGAGCCCCGCCTGCTCGGCGAACAGCTTGAACAGCGCAGGCACGCCGCCATAGCCCGCCTTGTTGAGATCGGTGACGCTGCCCGCGCGCCAGTTGCGCGCCGCCGAATGCGCGCCCTGCGTGAAGCTGTTGCCGATAAAGAGGATCGTCTTCGGCGGCGCCTTCGCGGGCGGAGCGGAGGGAGTCGCGCCGGTGGCGGCGGTCGGCGCGGGCGCGCGTTCCTTTGCCGTTGCCACCGGCGCGACGGCGAGCGCGGCAGCGCCGATCGATAACCAGATGCCGTGCCCGTATTTCATGTCAGAACTCCGTGGTGACCGAGGTGTACCAGTAACGGCCATAGGGGCTGTAAAGCGAGCCCAGATAGCCTTCGGACGTGAGCGGCGGTTTCTTGTCCGCGATGTTGCGCACCCCGACGCGCCAGCGCATGTCGCCGCCGAGGCCCCCGGCATCCTTGATGCGCACCTGCGCATAGAGGTTGGCGGTGAGCTGCGATTTCACGCGCCACGGATCGCCGTCGGCATCGACGAACGCGGTTTCGTCGACCGCTCCCGTGTAGCGCGCGAAGGCGCCAATCTGGAACTGGCCGAGCGACCAGGTCAGCGATGCCGTGCCGCGCCATTTCGGGCGGCCGTTCGCCTCGATCAGATTTTGCGTTTCGGGAAGCGGCGTCCCCGCGTCGATGTCGCCGGCCTCGCGCGCGGCGACGAGCATGTCGACCGCATCGCCCGGCGAACGCGAGAATTTGAGCAGCCGCGTCGCGTTGATCGACAGGTCGAACTTGCCGACATCGGTCTTCGGCGATTGCCAGTAGAAGCCGAAATCGAGCCCGCGCACCGTCTGCGGCTGCAGGTTGATGAACTGGTCGCGCACGGTCGTGATCGCACCCACCGGCGCGATGCCGGTTCCCGCAAATTCATCGACATCGTCGGCATCGGGCGCGGCGCGAATGACATTGGGGTTCGACGATCCCTGCAGGCGAAGCAGATAGTCGAGCGCGATCGCGGTGTCGTTGCCGAGGATGCCGACGATGCCCTTCTGCTTGATCGACCAATAATCGACCGTGAAGGTCATGCGGCCGAAGCGATCCGACAGGAAGGTCGGTTCGAACACAGCGCCCAGATTATAGTTGGTGCTCTTTTCGGGCTTGAGGTCGGGGTTGCCCGACACGCGGCGCGAATAACCGACATTGTTGCCGCACTCGGTGAAATTGTCGATGCGCCCGGCGCGGAGGTCAACCTCGCAGCGCAGGAAGTCCGGGCTGGTCGCAAGCCGGGCATATTCGACCGCATTGACCTGTTCGAGGTTCGGCGCGCGGAAGCCCTGCGAGAAGGAACCGCGCAGGCGGAACCCGTCGACGACGTCCCATGCCGCCGCGATCTTCGGCCGCGCGACGCTGCCGAAATCGCTGTAATGTTCGTAGCGGCCGGCAAGCTGCAGGTCGAACCGGCGGACGAGCGGGATATTCATATCCTCCGACACCAGGGGCACGGCGAGTTCGGCATAGCCCGCCGCGACCGTCCGCTTGCCATAGGTATCGGGATTGTCGCTGACCGCCGCGGCGTCGCTGATCGTCACCGCGCCCGACACGGCGTCGATGAAGGGGCTCGATCCGTCGACCGCCGAATCGCGATCGTCGCGCTGGGTCTCGCGGCGCACTTCGACGCCGAAGGCCACGCCGACATCGCCGCCGGGCAAGGCGAACAGGTCCGAGCGCGACGCACGGAAGTCGCCCATCGTCAGCGTCGTCTTCGACCGGCGCCGGAGCTGGAAGGTGATCGCGTCGATCGCCGCCTGTGAACTCGGCGTGCAATCGCCCGAACTCAGACTGTCGATGCAGCCGCCGTTGAACGGGTTATAGGCATCGGGCGTCGCGAGCGCGAGGCTCTGCTGCAGCGCCGAACTGCGCACCGCGAGGCTGCTGTCGACCGCGGTCGCTTCGGAATAGACGAAGGCGCTGTCCCATTTGAAACCCGCGGCCTCGCCGCGCACGCCGATCAGGCCGCGCAATTGTTCGCCCGACACCTTCACCGTCTGCGGCCCCGTATCGACGAAGCGATAGGTGGTGAGCAGCACCGGCAACCCGGCGTCGGGCACGTTGGTGAGGCCCGGCAGGCGGTTCAGGCTGCCGACGGGACCGAATGGATTGTAATAGTTGGTCGCCGGGATCCATATCTGGTTGAGGTTGATGACCGGCGGCTGGATGCGGGTCGTGTTCGACCGGTAATATCCGAACTCGCCGAACAGGGTCAGCTCGTCGCTCAGGTCGTAATGACCGTTGATGAAGGCGTTGTAGCGCTTCACGCTCGGCATCACCGTGGTGCCGACCGCCGTATCGTAACGCAGGTCGCGGAACGCATTGTTGGTCGCAAGCGCCGTGTTCACAAGGCAAAGATCGGCGGTGAGCGCCTGCGTACAACCACCCAGCCGCGTCGGACGCACCGTGAACGCGCCCGCGGCGGTGGTCAGGTTCGTCGAACCGCGACGCGGCCGGCCGCCGGTAACCGGCACCTGCAGCGCGGGCCAGGCGCCGCGCGTCGCGCGGGCATCGGGGGTCGTCGATCCCGCAAAATCGGGATAGTCGGCGAACAGCGGCCGCAGATTGGCAGAGGCGGTGAAATCCTGATCCTCGGCGCGGAGCGCCGTGCGGTCGGTATATTCGAACGACAGCGTGATATTGCCGCGGTCGAAGCTCTTGCCCGCAAGGATATTGCCCTGGAATTCGCGCAAGTGGGTGCCTTCGGCGCCGCCATATTGCGCCTGCATCCGAAGGCCGTCGTAATTGTCCTTGAGCACCGTGTTCACGACGCCCGCCACCGCGTCCGAACCATAAAGCGCCGCCGCACCGTCGAGCAGCACTTCGAGCCGCTGCAATCCGGTCGTCGGGATCGCGTTCGAGTTATAGCTCAGCACCGGCACGGTGCCGGTGTCCGACAGGCCCTGGCTCGCGGGGTGGGTGACGACGCGGCGGCCGTTGAGCAGCACCAGCGTGTTGCCGACGCCGAGCGAGCGCAGGTTGACCGAACCGACGTCGCCGCGCGCGGCGTTGCTCGTCTGCGCATTGTTGCCGGGGTTGAAGCTGACGTCGCCCATCTGCGGAATGTTGCGGATCAGCTCATCCCCGCTGACCGCACCGATCGCGTCGATCTTGTCCTGACCGACGACGACGACCGGCAGCGCCTCGGTGACGCGCGCGCCTTCGATGCGCGTGCCGACGACGACGATATCCCCGGCAGCCGCATCATCGCCCTGCACCTCGCCGGTATCGGAGACATCCGGCGCGGGATCCGCCGCAGCCGCTTCGCCGGACGTCTGCGCCCGGACGGGTGCGCTCGCGAGAAGGCAGATCGCCGTGCTCGCAAGCAGCATGGTTCCAAAACTGCGCCTCATTGTCATTCTCCCCAATATTATCGTTTGAATTTTCGTGTGGCCCGTCCGGGCATCAATCGCTGTCGGTCTCGACCGGCGGCGCCGCGAGCGGCGCGGGTTCGCCGTTCAGCGCGCGGCCCAGCGCGTCCTCGTCGAGCGCATTTTCCCACTTGGCGACGACGATCGCCGCGAGCGCGTTGCCGATGAAGTTGGTGAGCGCGCGGCACTCGCTCATGAAGCGGTCGATACCGAGGATGAGCGCGAGCCCCGCGACCGGTACCGTCGGCACCGCCGTCAGCGTCGCGGCGAGCGTGATGAACCCCGCGCCGGTCACGCCGGCCGCGCCCTTCGAACTCACCATCGCGACCAGCAGCAGCGCGACCTGATCGCCGAGGCTGAGGTCGATCCCCGTCGCTTGCGCGACGAAGAGCGCGGCGAGCGTCATATAGATGTTCGTGCCGTCGAGGTTGAAGCTGTAACCCGTCGGCACGACCATGCCGACGACGGGCTTGGCGCAGCCCGCCTTTTCGAGCTTGTCCATCAGGCTGGGCAGCGCCGCCTCGGACGATGAGGTGCCGAGCACCAGCAGCAGTTCGGCCTTCAGATAGGCGATCAGCCGGAAGATCGAAAAGCCGCACAGCCGTGCCATTGCGCCGAGGATGACGACCACGAACAGGATCGAAGTCAGGTAGAAGGTCGCGATCAGCGCGCCGAGATTGACGAGCGATTCGACGCCATATTCGCCGATGGTGAACGCCATCGCGCCGAACGCGCCGATCGGCGCAAAGCGCATCAGCATGCCGACGAGATAGAAAAAGACGCTCGACAGCTTTTCGAGCATGCCGAGCACCTGCGCGCCGGCGGCGCCGGTGTGCGACAATGCGATGCCGAACAGGATCGCCGCGAACAGCGCCTGCAGGATCGACCCCGACGTCAGCGCCGATACGAACGTCGTCGGGATGATCGCGAGCAGGAAACCGACCAGCGAAGTGTCGTGCGCCTTCGCGTCATATTCGGCGATCTTGGCGACCGCGTTCGGATCGAGCGTCGCCGGGTCGATGTTCATCCCCGCGCCCGGTTGCACCACATTGGCGACGATCAAGCCGATGATCAGCGCGAGCGTCGAGAAGAAGAGGAAATAGGCGAAGGTCTTCGCCGTCAGGCGGCCGAGCGTCCTGCCGCCGCCGACCGAGGCGATGCCGGTCGAAACGGTCAGGAAAATCACCGGCGCGATGATCATCTTGACGAGATCGATGAACCCCTTGCCGAGCGGCTGGAGCTTCACGCCGATCTCGGGCCAGAAATGGCCGAGCAGGACCCCGCCGAGGATGGCCGCGAGCACCTGCACATAAAGATGCGACCACCAGGGCTTTCGCCCCGAGCTTTCGGGCATCGCATTCATATCGATCGTGGCGGCCACCGGCCTCTCCCCTGTCATACGGCCGTTATTCGACCTCGACCGAAAAATAGGCGGACGGGAGAATGGCGGTCAAACCGACGACGCATTTTCCTATATATTTGATACTACTATATTTTATGTGAAATAGCCGAACCGATCCCGAAAATTTGTGCGAATATCCGCATAAAAATCCATATATCTGTGCAATAATCCGCACATGGCATCGCAACCCGATTCGCACCGCATCCTGCCCCGGCTCGACCGGCGGCGGCTGTTGTTCGCATCGATCGCCGGCGCGTTGATCCTGCTCGTCGCCGCGCTTGGCCTTTCCCAATGGGCGGCGGGCCATGCGCGGACGCGCGCCGACGCCGACGCGCGGCAGAATGCACGCGCGCACGCGAGCCTGCTCGAAAGCGAGCTCCAGAAATTCCGCCTGCTCCCGCGCGTGCTCACGGAATTTCCGGACGTCCGCCTCGCGCTCGCCGACAAGAGCGCGGCGGCATCGCGGCGGCTCGACCGCGAACTCGAGCAGCTCGCGCGCCGCACCGACGCGGCGGTGATCTACGTGATCGGCGCCGACGGCACGACGATCGCAGCGAGCAACTGGCAGGCGCAGACCAGCTTTGTCGGGCAGGATTATCGTTTCCGTCCCTATTTTCGCGGCGCGATGCAGCGCGGCGAAGCCGAACTCTTCGCGCTGGGCACCGTCAGCGGCCGGCCCGGCCTGTTCCTCGCACGGCGCGTCGACGTCGGCGGTCGCCCGCTCGGGGTGATCGTCGTCAAGGTCGAGTTCGACAAGCTCGAGGCAAAATGGGCCGATTCCCCGGCGACGACGCTCGTCACCGACGATGCGGGTATCGTCATCATGACCAGCGAGCCCGCGTGGCGCTTCCGTTCCTTCGGTCCGATCTCGCCCGCGACGCAGCAGCGGCTGCGCGGGACGCGCAGCTATGGCGAGGCGACGCTGGCGCCGCTCTCGGCGCGTCAGGCCGACGGCGACCTTCGTATCGCCGACAGGGGCAGTGCCACCCTCTATCGTCAGGCCGTTCAACGCGTGTCGCTCCCCGACAGCCGGCTTCACGTCCTCCAGCCCGCACAGCTCGCGCGCGACGGCGCCAACGCCACCGCGCGCGTCATTTTCCTCGTCCTGCTGATCCTCGTCGGCGCCGCGATCCTCGCACTGCTCCGCCTCGTCGAACGGCAGGCATTGCGGCAGGCGGCGCATGTCGCGCTCGAGCGCGAGGTCGCGGCGCGCACGCAGGACCTGCGCGACGCCAATGCCGAACTGCAGCAGGCGGCCGAACGGCAGGCCGAAACCGACCGCCGCTTTCGCGAGGCGCGCGAAGAGCTGGCGCAGGCCAGCCGGCTCGGCTCGATCGGACAGATCACCGCCGGTGTCGCACACGAGATCAACCAGCCGATCGCCGCGATCCGCACCTTCGCCGAAAACAGCCTGCGCTATCTCGATCGCGAGCAGCCCGCGAAAGCGCGCGGCAATTTGGGCACGATCGTCGAACTCACCGCGCGCGTCGGGGCGATCACCAACGAACTGCGCAATTTCGCCCGCCGCAAGCCGACGCCGCTCGGCCCCGTCACGGTGCAATCGGCGATCGAGGGCACCAACCTCCTCATCGGCGACCGGCTGCGCGCGCAGGGCATCGCGTTCGACATCGTGATCGAGGACCCGGCGCGCACCGTCCATGCCGATCGCGTCCGGCTCGAACAGGTTCTCGTCAACCTGCTCCAAAATGCCGCCGACGCGCTGCAAGGGGTCGACGCACCGCGCATCGCGCTCCGCGCCCACGGCGCCGATCCGGTGCTCATCGACATCTGCGACAACGGCCCCGGGGTCGCCGCCGACCTGCTGCCCCAGCTTTTCACGCCCTTCGTCACCGGCCGCCCCGACGGGCTGGGCCTCGGGCTCGCCATCGCTAGCGACATCATGGGCGAATTCGGCGGCGCGCTGACGCTCATCCCCTCGCCGCTCGGCGGCGCGGGTTTCCGCCTGACATTGAGGTCCGCATGAGCTTTTTCACCGACGAACAGGCGATCTTCTTCGTCGACGACGACGCCGCGCTGCGCGAGGCGAACGTCCAGACGCTCGACCTCGCGGGCCTCGCGGTCGAGGCTTTCCCCGACGCGCAGAGCGTATTGCCGCGCATCGAAGCCGGCTTTTCCGGCATCGTCGTCACCGACATCCGCATGCCCGGAATGGACGGGCTCGAACTGCGCGCCGCGATCCACGCGATCGACCCCGATATCCCCGTCGTTCTGATCACCGGCCACGCCGATGTCGCGATGGCGGTGCGCGCGCTGCACGATGGCGCATTCGACTTCCTCGCCAAGCCCTTCGCGTCGGACCATCTCGTCGGGGTCGCGCGCCGCGCGCTCGCGCATCGTGCGCTGATCCTCGACAATCGCCGGCTGACCGCGGCGGCGGCGGCAATCGACAGCCCGCTGATCGGCGAGAGCCCTGCCATGCTGCGGCTGCGCGAAACGATCGCACAGCTTGCGCAGGCCGATATCGACGTGCTGATCGAAGGCGAAACGGGTACCGGCAAGGAGCTCGTCGCGCATATGCTCCACCGCCAGAGCCGGCGCAGCGCTGCGTCGCTCGTCGCGGTGAATTGCGCCGCGCTGCCGCAGGAACTGGCCGAGACCGAGCTGTTCGGCAGCGACCTTGTCGACCGCACGACGGGCAAGCCCGGCCAGGCCGGCCGCATCCGCGCAGCGCATCGCGGCACGCTCTTCCTCGACGAGATCGACACGATGCACCCCGCAGTGCAGGCCAAGCTGCTGCGCGTGATCGAGGAGCGCGAGGTCCAGCCGATCGGCGCCGCCGCGCCCGAACCCGTCGACCTGCGCGTCATCGCCGCGACCAAGACCGACCTGATGGACGCGGTGCGGTCGGGCGCCTTCCGCGAAGATCTTTATTACCGGCTCCATGTCGTGAAGCTGCGCATCCCGCCGCTGCGCGAGCGCCGCCCCGACATTCCGCAGACCTTCGCCTATTTCCTCGACGAAGCCGCCACCAAGATGGGGCTCAAAGGCTTCCAGATCGACGACAGCGTGCGCCGCCACCTCGTCGAGCACGACTGGCCGGGCAATGTCCGCGAGCTCAAGAATTTCGCTTACAGCGTCGTGCTCGACCTGCCGTCGGATCCCGGCCTGTCGGCGATGCCGGGCGACGCATCGCTGTCCGAACGCCTGCGCCGCTTCGAGGCGACGATCCTCCACGACACGCTCACCCAGACGCAGGGCAATATCGCCGAGACGATGGCGCGGCTCGGCATCCCGCGAAAGACGCTCTACGACAAGATGCAGCGCCACCGGATCGACCCGAAGCTGTTCCGGGGGTGAAAAGGGATTGCCGATTTCCATCCGGAAGCGGCCGATAGAAATTGTGCCGTCACCCCTCGCCCGGAATCCCCGCCTTAAATTCGGCGACAAGGTCGAAGCGGTCGCCGCGAAACAAGAGCCGCACAAGCGTCACCACACGCCCGGCGCGCCAGGTCGTGCGATCGAGCTCGAGGCACGCCATGCCGGTGCCGGTTGCCAGCAGCGCCGCTTCGCGGCGCGTCGGCGATACCGCGCGGATGACGTGCCGCACCTCGGTCCACGGGATATGCGCAAGCAGCCATGTCCCGGGCGCTTCCTGTCCGAAATCGACCGCCTCCGCATCGGGAACCTCGGCGAGCGAGATCAGCCGCCGTTCGAGCGCAAAGGGTTCGTTCGCCGCCAGATGAAGACCGGTGACGGACAGCGCCGGGCCCGGAACCGCACCCTCGCCCAGCTTCGCCGGTTCGACCGACAGCGCCTGCCAGCGATACTCCTCGCCGCGCGCCGCGATCAGTTCAGCAAGGTCGGGGACCGTCATCACCGCCGAATGCACCGGCGGATGCGCGACGAACGACCCCGCCTTGCGGCGGCGCTCGATCAGCCCCGAGGCGGCAAGTTCGCTCAGCGCCTTGCTCACCGTCGCGCGCGCACAGCCGTGCTGCGCCGCCAGTTCCTGCTCGGTCGGGATGCGATGCCCCGGCCGCCAGGCGCCCGAGCGGATTAGCCCTGCGATTTCGTCGCGGATGCGCCGCGCGGGGCTCATGCGAGGATGCGCGCGACGCAGGCGCGATAGGCGGCCGCGACCGCGTCGCCAGCGACGTGGCGGCCTGCTGCGACGCGCTTCGTCCCCGCGCGCCACACGCAGTCGATCGCGCCGGCGCGCGCGGTAAAAATCCAGCGATCAAGCAAGGTCGCATCGTCGGTTCCGGCAAAGGCCACATGGTCGAGATCTAGCGACACGATATCCGCCGCATGGCCGACCGCAAAGCCCTCGGCAACACCGAGCGCCTGCGCCCCGCCCTGCACCGCCCGCGCGAACAGGTTGGCGCCGACGAACGGCGAGTCCTCCCCCGCGAGCAAAGCCCGGGCGCGCTGCGCCAGTCGCTGCGAATATTCGAGCGCACGGAGTTCCTGTGCCGCATCGACAAGGATATTGCTGTCGGTGCCCACACCGAACCGGCCGCCATCGGCCAGATAGTCGACCGCGGGAAAAATCCCGTCGCCCAGATTGCCCTCGGTGATCGGGCACAGCCCGGCGACCGCGCCGCTCGCCGCGAAACGCCGGACCTCGTTTGCGTCGAGATGCGTCGAATGGATCAGGCACCAGCGTTCGTCGACCCCCGCATGATCGAGCAGCCATTCGACCGGCCGCGCGCCGCTCCACGCCACGCAATCGGCGACTTCCTTCACCTGCTCGGCAGCATGGATATGGACCGGACCGGTCGGCGACAGCTCGAGCAATGCGGCAAGCTCATCGGGCGTGACCGCACGCAGCGAATGCGGCGCGATCCCCATATTGGCGTCGCCCGACAGCTTCGCCCGCGACGCGTCGAGCAGCGCGGAAAATCCGTCGATATCGTTGAGGAAGCGCCGCTGGCCGGGGCTCGGCGATGCGGCACCGAAATTGCCATGCGCGTAGAAAACGGGGAGCAGCGTCAGGCCGAGCCCGGTCGCCGCGGCGGCTTCGGCGATCGCGCCCGCCATCGCGGCGCGGTCGGCATAGGCATCGCCCGCGGGGTCATGATGCAGGTAATGAAACTCGCCGACGCGCGTGAAGCCTGTTTCGAGCATCTCGGCATAGGCCTGCGCCGTGATCGCCGCGACATCCTCGGGCGTCAGGCGGTCGAGGAAGCGGTACATGATTTCGCGCCAGCTCCAGAAATTATCGTCGGGACGGCTGCGGCGTTCGGACAGCCCCGCCATGCCGCGCTGGAAGCCATGGCTATGGACGTTGCACAGGCCCGGGAGCGCGACGCGATGGCGTTCGTCCCCAGGCTCCGCCGGGGCGCCGGTCTCGATCGATGCAATCCGGCCGTCGGCGACGCCGATCCGCACATCCTTCGCCCAGCCATTGTCGATCCACGCGCGTTCGAACCAGAGAGCCATCGTCGTTCGTCCTCATATTATGTCTAGACATAATGACGCATTCGAACGACACTGTCCAGATGGAGCAACGCTGGACGAACGCCCGACTCGCAACGATGGCCGATGGTGACCTCGGCCTGATCGACGATGGCGTGGTGGCCGCGAAGGACGGCCGGATCGTCTATGCCGGACCCGCCGATGGTGCCCCGACGGCCGCGGGAACCGTCCATGATTGCGAAGGCCGGCTCATCACCCCCGGCCTCATCGACTGCCACACCCATCTCGTCCACGGCGGCAACCGCGCGAACGAATGGGCGATGCGCCTTCAGGGCGCGAGCTACGAGGACATCGCGCGCGCGGGCGGCGGGATCGTTTCGACGATGCGCGCGACACGCGCGGCGAGCGAGGCCGAACTGGCGGCGAGCGCCCTCCCGCGCCTCGATGCGCTGATCGCCGAGGGCGTCACGACGATCGAGATCAAGTCGGGATACGGCCTGTCGACCGACGACGAACTCAAGATGCTGCGCGCCGCGCGTGCGCTCGCGGGGCACCGCAACATTCGCGTCGAGCCGACCTTCCTCGGCGCGCACGCCCTGCCCCCCGAATATAAGGGCGACAGCGACGCCTATATCGACCTCGTCGTCGGCGAGATGATCCCCGCTGCCGCGCCGCTTGCGACCGCGGTCGACGGTTTTTGCGAAGGCATCGGCTTCTCGCCCGCGCAATGCACGCGCGTGATCGAAGCCGCGAAGGCGCACGGCCTTTCGGTCAAGCTCCACGCCGAACAATTGTCGGCGCTCCACGGCAGCGCGCTCGCCGCGAGCCATGGCGCCTTGTCGGCCGACCATCTCGAACATGCGACCGACGACGACGTCCGTGCGATGGCCGAAGCGGGCACCGTCGCGGTACTGCTTCCCGGCGCTTATTATTTCATGCGCGAGACGAAACTGCCTCCGATCGAGGCGATGCGCCGCCACGGCACGCGCATCGCACTCGCGACCGACAACAACCCCGGCACCTCGCCGACGACCTCGCTGCTGCTGATGCTCAACATGGGCGCGACTTTGTTCGGGCTGACGGTCGTCGAGGCGCTGCGCGGCGTCACGGTCAACGCCGCCGCTGCGCTGGGCCTTTCGCGCGAGATCGGCACGCTCGAGCCCGGCAAGGCATGCGACCTCGCGATCTGGGACGCCGGCGACCCCGCCGAGCTTGTCTACCGCATCGGCTTCAACCCGCTTCACCAACGTATCAAGGACGGACAATGATCATCGAGCCCGGGCATATTTCGCTCGCCGACTGGCGCGAAATCTATGAGGGCGCGAGCGCCGAACTCAGCGCCGGCGCATGGGATGCGATCGATGCGAGCGCGGCGGCGGTCGCGCGGATCGTCGCCAAGGGCGCGCCGGTCTATGGCATCAACACCGGCTTCGGAAAGCTTGCGAGCGTGCGCATCGCCGACGACGACCTGGCGACGCTCCAGCGCAATATCGTGCTCAGCCATGCCGCCGGGACCGGCGCGCCGTCGCCGACGAAGATCGTCCGCCTGATGATGGCGCTCAAGCTCGCGAGCTTCGGCATGGGGGCATCGGGTGTCCGCCGCGAAACCGTCGCGATGCTCGAGGCGATGCTCGCGAACGACCTGACCCCAGTTGTCCCGTCGCAAGGAT
Source organism: Sphingopyxis sp. (assembly GCF_035944815.1). Lineage (GTDB taxonomy): Bacteria > Pseudomonadota > Alphaproteobacteria > Sphingomonadales > Sphingomonadaceae > Sphingopyxis. Next base: position 252,445 of record NZ_DASZAU010000004.1, on the reverse strand, counting down.
CGGTCGGCGCCAGCGGCGACCTCGCCCCGCTGTCGCACATGGCGGCCGCGATGATCGGCGTCGGCAAAATCGAAGTCGGCGGCAAGACGCTACCCGCCGCCGATGCGCTCGCCGAGGCGGGCCTCGTCCCGCTCGACCTCGGGCCCAAGGAAGGGCTCGCGCTGCTCAACGGCACGCAATTTTCGACCGCCAACGCGCTCGCCGGCCTCTTCCGCGCCGAAACCGTCTTCCGCTCGGCGCTGATCACCGGCGCGCTCTCGACCGAAGCAGCCAAAGGCTCCGACGCGCCCTTCGATGCGCGTATCCATGCGCTGCGCGGCCATGCCGGCCAGCGCGAGGTCGGCGATGCGCTGCGTGGTCTGATGGCCGGTTCGGCGATCCGGGCGTCGCACGCGGTCGACGACCCGCGCGTGCAGGACCCCTATTGCCTCCGCTGCCAGCCGCAGGTGATGGGCGCGGCGCTCGACCTGCTGCGGCAGGCGGGAACGACGCTCGGCATCGAAGCCAACGGTGTCTCGGACAATCCGCTCATCTTCGCCGACACCGACGAAGCGCTGTCCGGCGGCAATTTCCACGCCGAACCCGTCGCTTTCGCCGCCGACATGATCGCGATGGCGCTGTGCGAGATCGGGTCGATTTCGGAGCGCCGCATCGCGATGCTCGTCGACCCGGCACTCTCGGGCCTCCCCGCCTTTCTCACGCCGCGCCCCGGCCTCAACTCGGGCTTCATGATCCCGCAGGTCACCGCCGCCGCGCTCGTCAGCGAGAACAAGCAGCGCGCCTATCCCGCGAGCGTCGACTCGATCCCGACCAGCGCGAATCAGGAGGACCATGTCTCGATGGCCGCGCACGGCGCGCGCCGCTTGCTCGACATGGCCGATAACGCCAGCGCAGTGATCGGCATCGAGCTGCTCGCAGCGTGCCAGGGAATCGATTTCCACGCCCCGCTGAAATCGAGCGACGCGCTAGAGGCCGCGCACCGGCATCTGCGTGCCGGCGTGCCGACGCTCGAGGACGACCGGCATTTCCATCCCGACATGGAGGCCGCGACCGCGCTGATCCGCGCGGGCAGCCTCGTCGCCGCGGTCCCTGCCAGCCTGCCGGGCGTCGGCTGATGGACTGGCTGCGCGTCCACCGCGGCGACGCACCGCTCGTCATCGCCTTCCCGCACGGCGGCACCGACCTTGCGGGCCTCGACGAGCAATATGTTTCGCCCTGGCACGCGCAGATCGACACCGACTGGTGGATCGCCGAACTCTACGCCTTCGCCGCCGACATGGGCGCCACGCTGGTTGCAACCGATATCTCGCGCAGCGTCATCGACATGAATCGCGATCCGTCGGGGGCGTCGCTCTATCCGGGGCAGGCGACGACCGAATTGTGCCCGACGACGACGTTCGACGGCGATCCGCTCTATCGCTTCGATCAGCCCGACGAGGCGTCGATCATGCAGCGGCTCAACCTCTATCACCGTGCCTATCATGAAACGCTGGCCGCCGAACTCGACCGGCTGAAAACACGGCACGGCCGCGCGGTCCTGTACGACGCGCATTCGATCCGCAGCCACGTCCCGCGCCTGTTCGATGGCGAGTTGCCGCAGTTCAACATCGGCACCAACGGCGGCGCAACCTGCGCGCCCGAGCTCGAAACGATCGTCGCGAACATCTGCGCCGCGAGCGGGCACAGCCATGTCGTCAACGGCCGCTTCAAGGGCGGCTGGACGACGCGCCACTATGGCCGTCCCGGCGACGGAATCCACGCAATCCAGATGGAGCTGGCGCAGCGTGGCTACATGACCGAGCCCGACACGATCACCCACGCCAACTGGCCCTCCCCCCTCGACCCCCATCCCGCGATCCGGCCCGTGCTCGAACAGGTCATCGCCGCGACCCTCGATTTTGCGAAAGGATTTTCATGACCACCCGCCTCGACAACAGCCGCGTGATCCGCCCGGCGACCGGCCCCGAGATCAGCGCGAAGAGCTGGCTCACCGAAGCGCCGATGCGGATGCTGATGAACAACCTCCACCCCGACGTCGCAGAGGCACCGCACGAACTCGTCGTCTATGGCGGCATCGGCCGCGCCGCGCGCGACTGGGAAAGCTATGACCGGATCGTCGAGACGCTGAAGCGGCTCGAGGGCGACGAGACGCTGCTCATCCAGTCGGGCAAGCCCGTCGGCGTGTTCCGCACCCATGAAAACGCCCCGCGCGTCCTGCTCGCCAATTCGAACCTCGTCCCCGAATGGGCGAATTGGGAGCATTTCCACGAGCTCGATAAAAAGGGCCTGATGATGTACGGCCAGATGACCGCCGGCAGCTGGATCTATATCGGTAGCCAGGGCATCGTTCAGGGCACCTACGAAACCTTCGTCGAAATGGGCCGCCAGCATTATGGCGGCAGCCTTGCGGGCAAGTGGTTGCTCACTGCGGGCCTCGGCGGCATGGGCGGCGCGCAGCCGCTTGCCGCGGTGATGGCGGGCGCGTCGTGCCTCGCGATCGAATGCCAGCCGAGCCGCATCGAAATGCGCCTGCGCACCGGTTATCTCGACAAGCAGGCGAACAGCATCGACGAGGCGATCGCGATGATCGAGGCCTCTCACGCCGAGGGCAAACCCGTCTCTGTCGGCCTGCTCGGCAACGCCGCCGAAATCCTGCCCGAGATCGTTCGCCGCGGCACCCGCCCCGACCTGCTCACCGACCAGACCTCGGCGCACGACCCGGTGAATGGCTACCTCCCCGCGGGCTGGTCGCTCGACGAATGGTTTGCGAAACGCGAGAGCGACCCCGCCGCAGTCGCCAAGGCCGCCAAGGCATCGATGGCCGTCCATGTGCGGGCGATGCTCGACCTGCAGGCCGCGGGCGTGCCGACGACCGACTATGGCAATAATATCCGCCAGATGGCGAAGGACGAGGGCGTCGAGAACGCCTTCGACTTTCCGGGCTTCGTGCCGGCCTATGTCCGCCCGCTCTTCTGCCGCGGCATCGGCCCCTTCCGCTGGGCCGCGCTGTCGGGCGATCCCGAGGATATCTACAAGACCGACGCGAAGGTGAAGGAGCTGCTCCCCGACAATAGGCATCTCCACAACTGGCTCGACATGGCGCGCGAGAAGATCCGGTTCCAGGGCCTGCCTGCGCGCATCTGCTGGGTCGGGCTCGGCGACCGCCACCGGCTCGGGCTCGCGTTCAACGAAATGGTCGCGTCGGGCGAACTCAAGGCGCCGGTCGTGATCGGCCGCGATCACCTCGATTCGGGCTCGGTCGCCTCACCGAACCGCGAGACCGAAGCGATGCGCGACGGCAGCGACGCGGTCAGCGACTGGCCGCTCCTCAACGCCCTCCTCAACACCGCATCGGGCGCGACCTGGGTGTCGCTCCACCACGGCGGCGGGGTCGGCATGGGCTATTCGCAGCACAGCGGCATGGTGATCGTCGCCGACGGCACCCCCGAAGCGGCGAAGCGGCTCGAACGTGTGCTGTGGAACGATCCCGGCACCGGCGTGATGCGCCACGCCGACGCGGGCTACGACATCGCGATCGACTGCGCGCGCGAGAAAGGCCTCGACCTGCCCGGCATCACCGCGTGAAACCGTCGGCGTCCCGTGCCCGGCACGGGGCGCCGCAAAAGGCAGAATGTAAGGGAAGTGGTGCCGCTTAGGTGACTCGAACACCTGACCCCATCATTACGAATGATGTGCTCTACCAACTGAGCTAAAGCGGCAACGAGGCGCGCCTCTAACAGCGTGCCCCAATGAAAACAAGCACCGTTGCAATCAATCTTCGTCGAATGTCGAAAGTTGCGCGCTCCAGCGCTCCCGCGATGTCAGGCACCGAAGATCAGGTCGAGCATCTGCGCCTTCCAGATCGCGATCGCCTGCTCGACCACCGCCGGGTCGGGATTGCGGATATATTCGACCGTCAGCCCGCGCGTCACCGCATTGTTGAGCAGTTGCAGGCTGCGATGCGCGGCGTCGTCGCGGATGCCGGCCGCGTGGAGGATCGAATAGGCCCAGAGCCGCACGCGCCGGTCGAACCGGCGCGCACCCGGCCCGACCTCGCGGTCGAGGTCGGGGTCGTTGCGACGCGCAAGGTGGATTTCCAGCACCGCGGCCATTTCGGGCCGGCTGACCATGCGGAAATTGGCGTCGATCAGATTTTCCATCGACTCTCGCGGCGTCGTTCCCTGCCGGATCGCGTCGATATAGATGCGCGTCCGATAGGCCGAAAATTCCGCCGCCACCGCCGCCATGATCTTCGCCTTGGTCGGGAACTGGTGCTGGATCGCGCCCAGGCTCATCCCCGCCGCGTCGCGAATGGCGTGCATCGTCGCGCCCGAATAGCCCTGCGCGCAGAGCACGTCGCGCGCCGCCGCGATCACCTTGGCGCGGGTCGCGGCGCTGCGGTCGGCCTGGCTGCGGCGGGGTTTCGGTGCGGCGCGGGTCACAGCCGCCCCCTCTGCGACATTATCCGGCGGAGGCAAAGACGAGATTTCCGTCACGCCGTTCAGAACCCCGCGGTCAGGTTGATGCCGAAGGTGCGCGGGCGGAGCCGCGCCGTGCCGAGCGCGCCGCCGGCGTTGCGCGGCAGCCCGGCGACCCCCAGCAACGCCTGCGTCGCGGTGATCCCCCGGCTGTTGCCGACGTTGTTGACATAGGCGTTGATCGCATAGCGCCCGAAGGCGACGCCCGCGCGCAGGTCGATCACCTCATAGGCACGCACTTTCGGGAAATGGCCATGGATCGCGCGATAGGCGGGATCGAAATTGCCCGACTGGCGCGACAGCGACCGGATCGACCCGCCGACCGACGCGGTGACGTCGCCGCCCAGATCCCATTGATAGTCGGCATTGACGCTGACCGCATATTTGGGCGTGAAGGGCAGCGGGTCGCCCTTCACCGCCGCGACGACGACCGGGTCGGTATCGCCGCTGAGCTTCGCATCGTTGATCGCGAGGTTGATCGACGTCGCGAGCCCTCGCACGGGGCGCAGCGTCGCGGTGATTTCGGCACCGTCGACCTCGGCGCCCGCGCCGTTGGCGTTCACGCCGAACCCGTTGACGACCGCGGCGAGCTGGATGTTGTTCCAGTCAATATGATAGATTGCGGCCTCGATCGACGCGGTCCGGTCGGCGGTGTCGCCCTTGAACCCGATTTCGTAGCTGGTGACCGTATCGGGCTCGAACGTCGTCGGCGTTCCCGGCGGAGCGCCCGCGGGAATGACGTTGGGACCGCCCGGACGATATCCTTTCGCGATACGGCCATAGAGCGATGCGCGGGTGCCGAACTTGACCTTGGGCGCGACCGACCAGGTAAAGACATTGTCGGACGAACGGATGCCCTCGATCGTCGACGCGCCGAGCAGCACGCCGTCGGTTACCTGATCGGCGCGCTGGCTGTTGTGGCTGTACCGCCCGCCAAGGTCGATATCGAACCAGGGTGCAAGGTGCAGCGTCGCATTGGCGAAGCCCGCGATTTCCTCGTAACGCGACGCGAGGTCGTAGACCGCATAATCGAACGGCAGGTCGATGGGGGTCAGGGTGCCCGGCGTGCCGGGAACCGCGGTCTTCAGATTCTGGTTAATCCGTGCCTTCTCGCGCGTGTAATAGCCGCCAATCAGCCACTCGACAAAATCGCCGCCGTTCGACGCGAGCCGCAGTTCCTGCGTCCATTTGCGGTTCTCGGTCAGCTGGTCGAAATAGACATAGGGACCGCCGAGTGCAGCGGAAAGATTGGCGGTATAGTCCGCACGGAACGACTGGAGCTGCTGCGCATAGCTGGTCGCCGAGGTCAGCGTCGCGGGGCCGAAATCATATTCGATCGTGCCGTTGTAGAGCCGGTATTTGATGTTGCTGAACTGCGGCAGATATTCCGACTGTGTCAGCCCGCCATAGAGCGGCTTCAGCGTAGCGGGATCGGCCTCGACGAAACTCGACCCGTCGACATAGAGATTCTGGAGCAGCGCACCCAGCCGGACGCTGAGACTCGCATCGGGTTTCCAGAGAAGCGAAGCGCGGCCGCCATAGCTTTCGAAATCATTGGTGTTGCGGCGGACATTCGATTCCGCCGTGCCGACCGAGTCGATATAGCCGCCCTGCTTGCGGTACGAACCCGAAGCGCGGAACGCGAGCGTCTCGCCCAGCGGGACATTGACCATCGCCGCCCCCCGGTACGACGCATCGCCGCCGTCGGTGAACTCGGCGCCGCCCAGCGCCTTGCCCTCGAACGCGGCCGTCGAGGGCTCGTTGGTGACGAATTTCAGCAGCCCGCCGAGCGAACTCGCGCCATAAAGCGTCCCCTGCGGCCCGCGCAGAACCTCGATCCGGGCGACGTCGAAGGTATCGAAATCGCCCGCAAGCTCGGCGCCGTTGGCCAGCGCCGTGCTCGACCCGAAGGGCGTTTCGTCGACATAGACGGCGACCGTCGATGCGACCCCGCCGGTATTGATCCCGCGCAGGACAAGCCGCCCCTGCCCCGGCGTCCCCTGCACGAGCTGCAGGCTCGGGACATTTTTCAGATAGTCGCTGAAGTTCGTCGCGCCCTGCTGCTCGAGCGTCGCGCCCGACACGACCGACACCGACTGCGCGACGTCGATCAACGTCTGCGTGCGTTTCTGCGCGGTCACGACGATTTCGTCGGGTGCATCGCCCGCGGCATCCTGCGCCCACGCCGCCGCGGGCGACGCGATGGCGGCGGCGAGGGCCGTCCCGGTGAGCACCTTGGTCAAATGTCGCATAATCCCTCCCGATATCCCATTTTCGATAAACCCGGCTTCGATAGGCTCAGCGATCGCGCCCCAACGCGAAGCGCATGCCGTGCAGAATGGCGGCCGGCGCGGCCGAGACATGGTCGTCCTCGGCGAACGCGACGTGGCGCAGTTCGGTGACCCCGGCGGCGCCGAGCGCATCGGCAAACTCCTTCGCCGCATCGACCATGCGCGCGGAGCGTATCTGCGCCTGCGCTTCCGCCAGCGTCACGCCGATCCCGTCGGGCACGCTCGTCGGCAGATCCTGCTCCTTCGCGCCGACGTCGACGAAGACGCGCGGCCGGCGCGGGAGCCCCGCGAGCCGGTCTCCGAACGCAGCTATCCGGTCGAGGATCGAAAACCCGTCCCACCACAGCGACGGGCTGCTGACGATGAAGGCCGAAAAACTGTCCGGCCGGCGCAGCAACGCGTGCGCCGCGAAAAGCCCGCCGAGCGAATGGCCGCAAAGGATTTGCTCGCCGTCTGCCGTAGCCGGATAGCGCGCCGCGATTTCGGGCCGCAGCCTGTCCGTCAGGAAATCGAGGAACGCATCGGCCCCGCCGCTCTTCTCGCCGCCGATCGCGGTGCCGAGCGCCCCGAGGTCCGTGAGCGCCTCGGCGCCGATCGGCGGCGTCAGGTCGGCCGTCCGCAGCTTCAGGAAATCGGCATATTCGGCGTCATATCCGATGCCCACGACATAATGCGCGGGAAAGGCCGCGACGCTCGATACCGCGCGCGCGATTTCGGCCGCCATCCCGAACAATATGTCGCCATCGACGACATAGAGCGTCGGAACACCCGCCGCGGGGGCTTCGCCCGCCGGCGCCGCGACGCTGATCCGCAGCTTTCCGGCGCCCGAGGGATGTGGAAGCGCGAACTGCTCGAGCGAGGCACGAACCGAAAACTGCATCGACCTTCTCCACCCAGTTGCGGCTCACCGAAAGCCGCGCGCCGGCCTCCGTCCCTGGGCCACCTTATTTCTTGTCCCGATTCATCTGCTCACTTTACAATAAAGTCAACTTGTTTATTAAATGGAAGCAAGGGCCGCGCGATACCGCCGGACTTTGGGGAGAATCGAGATGGAGAGCGGGTCGGATCTGATCGCTGAACAGCCGCTTTCCCGGCCTGCGACGCCGGGCGCCGCCCCTGCGACGAACGGCACGGGCACCGAGTCGCGCCATGCCGCCGCGCTCGCCTGGTACGGTCTCGCCGTCCTGATGATGACGACGCTGTTCGCGCTCGTCGTTCGTCAGATGCTCAGCCTGATCGCGCCGTCGCTCCAGACGTCGCTCGGCTTCACCGACTTTCAGATCGGCATGTTACAGGGGCTCGGCATGGCGATCTTCGCCTGCGTCGCGAGCTATCCCATGGGCTGGCTCGCCGATCGCTACGGGCGCCGCCTGCTCTTGGCGATCGGGGTCGGCATCTGGTCGCTCGCAACCTTCTTTTGCGCCTTTCAGGACAGTTTCGGCGGGCTGTTCGCCGGCACGGTCGGCATCGCCATCGGCGAAGCGGGGCTCGCGCCGATCGTTTATGCGATGATCCCCGACCTGTTTCCCGAGCGCAAACGCAATACCGCCAACCTGATCTTCTACGGCGGATCGCTGTTCGGCGCAGGTATCGGCATGGCGCTCGGCGGGGCGATGCTCGAATGGCTGGCGACCTCGCCGGGCAGCCTGCCCGCGTCGCTTGCGGGCGTCGACGCCTGGCGCATCGCGATGGTCGCGATCGCCCTGCCCGGTCCCCTCTTCTTCCTGCTGGTCGCGACCATGCCGCTCGGCAAGCGGACGGCGCCCGCCGCACCGGCGACCGCGACGGACGCCGCCGCGAATCTTGCCTTCCTGCCCTATGCGAAGGCGCATTGGCGCGCGCTCGGCTGCGTCTTCGGTTCGATCTTCGCCATGGCGATCGCCATGACATCGGGGCTCGTCTGGTTTCCGATCGCCTTGCCGCGCGCCTTCGGGATCGATCCCGCGACCGTCGGCGTCGGGCTCGGCACCGCGGTCACCGTCGCGACGCTGATCGGGGTCTTCCTGCCCGGCCTCGCGCTCAGGCTCGGCGCGCGGGCGGGACAGCTGCCCCCGATCCGCGCCGCGGGCTTCTTCATCTGGCTGACGCCCCTCCCCGCCGCCTTCCTGCCCTTCGTCACCTCGCCGTTCCAGGCCTATACCGTCGCAGCGCTGCAGGGCGCGATGGGTGTCGCGGGGTCGGCGTTGATGCCGGGCATCATCCAGGACCTTGCGCCGGCCGCGCTGCGCTCGCGCGTTCTCGCCCTGCTCGGCATCGTGAACGCCCTTGCGCTCGCCGCCTCGCCGCTGATGATCGGGACGATTTCGGGATGGATCGCGGGGCCGCGCAATATGCTCTATTCGATCGCCATCGTCAGCATACCGTCGCTGGTCGCGGCAGCGGTCCTCATTTCGCTGGCCCGCCGGCCCTATGCGGCGACCGTCCGGGCCATCGGTTCGCACTTACCGGGAGAAGACGCATGACGATGTCCGACATGTCCACCATGCTGGACGATCTTGCCGCCGGGCGGACGACGCCGTCGGCGCTCGTCGACCGCGCGATCGCGCGCGCCGAGGCGGTCAATCCGCAGCTGAACTTCATCGCCTGGCCCTGTTTCGACCGCGCCCGCGCGCAGGCCGCGACGCCGCGCCCCGGCCCGCTCGCGGGCGTTCCCATGCTGATCAAGGACATGCTGCCCGAACAGGATATCCCGGCGAGTTTCGGGTCGATGGCGCTCCGCGACTTCATCCCGCCCGCCGACGCGCCCTATGCCCGGGCGATCGCCGACGCCGGGCTCATCTCGATCGCCCGCTCGGCGATGCCCGAACTCGGGCTCAACGCGGTCACCGAATCGCCGCTGGTCGGCGCGACGCGCAATCCGTGGAGCCTCGATCATACGCCCGGCGGCTCGTCGGGCGGCAGTTCGGCGGCCGTCGCCGCCGGCGTCGTCCCGATCGCGCATGCCAGCGACGGGCTCGGCTCGATCCGCCACGCCGCCGCGCCCTGTGGTCTCGTCGGGCTGAAGCCGTCGCGCGGCCGCAATGCCGGCGAGGAAGCGTTTCGCGCGATTACCGACCTCACCGTCAACGGCTGCGTCAGCCGCACGGTGCGTGACACCGCGCGCTGGCTCGACGCAACGCAAACGCGCGATCCCGCCTGCCTGCCGCCCGTCCCGCTGGTCACGGCGCCGGTCGGCCGCAGCCTGCGCATCCATGCCTACAGCCGCGTGATGCGCACCGGCGCGCTCCCCGACGCCGGCGTCCAGCGCGTCTTTGCCGACACATTTGCCCTGCTCGAGCGGCTCGGCCATGCCGTATCCGACGCCGATCTCCCCTTCGATGGGCCCGAAGCCGCCGGCCTGCTCGGCGATATCACCGAGGGCATGTTCACGCGCCGCCTCGGGGCGCTGTCGCAGCAGATCGGCATTTCGGTCGCGGCGGACGATCTCGAACATCGTTCGGCGACGCTGATCGCCGCCGGCGACGCGATCGACGACGCGCGCTATGCGGCGGCCTGGGCCTCGATGGAAAGGCTGGTCGCCGCCTATTTGGGCCGGCTGGACGCGATCGACATCTGGATGACCCCGACGCTCGGCACCGAAATACCGCGCATCGGCGTGTTCGGTCCCGATGTCGGCTGGCTCGACCAGCGCGACGAACTGATCGACTATGCCGGCTATTGCTGGATCGACAATTTCGCCGGCACGCCCGCGATCACGCTGCCGATGGGCTTCAGCGGCAACGGGCTGCCGGTGGGCGTCCAGTTCGCCGCAAGTCCCGGGGGCGAAGCGCTGCTGCTGGCGCTCGCCTATCAGCTCGAAGCCGCGACCGAATGGTGGCGGCACACCCCGCCCCTGTGGGTCGGCGACGACTGAGGCGCGGCGGGCATCCTTTCTCCCTCCGAAACGTTGACTCCTTCCCCGACCGGAGAGGATTAACGCTTGAAAATCATTCCCTGTTTCGCCGCTCTCGCCCTGCTCGCCGGTTGCAATGCGGCGCCCGGCGACAATCCCGAAAAGACCGGATCGCGCTCCGCCGCCACGACCGATTCCGGCAGCCTTCGCTTCGTCGATGCCGAAGATCGGGGGACGGCATTTGCCGAACCGGCAGTCCTCCGCACGCAGGTCGTCCTCGATCATCTCGGCTTTTCGTCGGGAGTGATCGACGGCAAGGAAGGTGCATCCTACGCCGCCGCGCTGCGCGGTTTCCAGGCGGCGCACGGTCTGGACGAGACCGGCAAGCTCGGCGCCGAAACCGCGCGGGCGCTGGAGCAATGGCGCGATATCCCCGCGACGCGGCTGGTCGTGATTCCCGCCGCCTTTGCGGACGGCCCCTTCGTCCCCGCCTTCCCCAAGGACGCCGCCGATCAGGCAAAACTGCCCGCGCTCGGCTATCGCAACCTGACCGAAGCGCTCGCCGAACGCTTTCACACGACGCCCGAAACGCTCGTCGCGCTCAACAGCCCGTCGACGCTCGTCGGCGCGGGGCGCCCGTTCCGGGTTCCGAACATCCCCGATATCGACCGCTCGAAACTCGGCGAGGACACGCGCGGGTGGAACGCGACGCTCGAACGGCTGGGCGTCGCGCCGGTGCAGCCGGCGGCCGCGAAAGTCGTCGTCGACAAGTCCGAAGGCGTGCTGAAGGTCTTTGGCGAAGACGACAGGCTGGTCGCGCAATTCCCCGCCACGATGGGCAGCAGCCGCGACCCGCTGCCGATCGGCACCTGGAAAATCCAGGGCGTCAGCCGCAATCCCGACTTCCACTATAATCCCAAGCTGTTCTGGGATGTCAGCGACAGCAAGGAGGCAGTGCTGTTGCAACCCGGCCCCAACAGCCCCGTCGGCGTCGTCTGGCTCGACATCAACAAGCCGCATTACGGCATCCACGGCACCAGCGAACCGCACATGATCGGCCATACCGAAAGCCATGGCTGCGTCCGCCTCACCAACTGGGACGCCGCGCGCCTCGCACAGATGGTCAAGCCCGGCACGCCGGCGATATTCCGGAACTAGTCCACGTCCCGCTCGCCCAAAATGCCCCGCCCGAAACAACAAAGGGCCGCCCCCGCGGGGACGGCCCTTCCATTGTCTTGCTGCACGCGGACGGCTTAGCCGGGCATGGCCCCCGCGAGGACGGTCATGCTCGATCCTGCCGCATGCGGCGTGTGACAATGAGACATTCGACCACCTCCTTTCGCTTGTTGACGATAAAAGGAAGATGGGCCGCAATCGCCGATAATTCAAGATGGCTTGTTTTCAGACGCTTCGGGGGCGGATCGAGAGGATGCGCCGCGCCGACTATTCTTTCCGCGAGGCCGGTTGCACCCATCGAATAGGCTGCGCGCGCGCGGGCGATGCGCTAAGGCGGCGGCATGTCCTTCAAACCGAGTCTCCGCGCCGTTCGCGCCTGTCCGGCGGTGCCTGCATGATCGCCGAAGGGGTCTGACGCGCGATGGCGGACTATGTCTTCAAACCGCACGAACGACCGACCCTGCCGGGATCGCCGGCCAACCCGGACCACCCCACCTCGCGCATGGTGCGCCACTTCCTGATCGGATGCCTGATCGGGATCACCGGCGGGCTCGGCAATGCGCTGGTCACGGTCAACCTCAACTTCGCGCAAGGCACGCTCGGGCTCAACAGCGACGAGGCGGCGTGGCTGACCGCCGCCTATTTCATGACGAACGTCACCGCGAACCTGCTGCTCGTCAAATATCGCCAGCAGTTCGGGCTGCAACCGTTCATCCGTTATACTTTGGTCGCCTATGCGGTGACGACGCTGATGCACCTGTTCATCCACGATTTCTGGACCTCGGTCGCGGTGCGGGCGATGAGCGGGATCGCCGCGAGCGGCCTGTCGACGCTCACCATCCTCTACTTTTTTCAGGCGCTCCCGGCGTCGAAGCGGCTCGCCGCGGTGATGATCGGCATCTGCATCCCGCAGATCGCAACCCCGCTCGCGCGCGTGCTGTCGCCCGGGCTGCTCGTCTGGGGCGACTGGCACAATCTTTACTGGTTCGAATTCGGGCTCGCGCTCGCGACGCTGGCGGCGGTCTGGGCGCAGCCGCTGCCGCCGAGCGAACGTGAAAAAGTGTTCGAACCTCTCGACTTCCTGACCTTCGCGCTGTTCGCGCCCGGATTGTGGCTGCTGATCGCGGTGCTGTCGCAGGGGCGGATCCAGTGGTGGACCGAACGCCCGTGGATCGGCTGGTCGCTCGCTGCCAGCATCGCGCTGATCGCCGCTGCGGTCATCGTCGAACATAATCGCAGAAACCCGCTCATCAACACCCGCTGGCTGGGCACGCGCGAAATGCTGCGCCTGATCGCGATCGCGGCGTCGGTCCGTATCCTGCTGTCCGAGCAGGCGTTCGGGTCGGTGGGGTTTCTGGGCGCCGTCGGGCTGATCAACGACCAGATGGTCACGCTCAACCTGATCGTCGTCTTCGCATCGATCGCCGGCCTTGCGACTGCGGTGCTGACCTTTCGCCCCGACAAGCTCACCCGCCCGATCCTGGTCGCGGTGATCCTGATCGTCATCGGATCGTTCATGGATGCCAATTCGAACAATTTGACGCGGCCGAGCCAATTCTACCTCAGCCAGGCGCTGATCGGCTTTGCGTCGCTGCTCTTCCTTGCGCAGGCGATGGTGATCGGGATCGCCCGGACGCTGCTTGCGGGGGGCAAGAATTTCATCAGCTTCGTCGTCCTCTTCAGCATGAGCCAGAGCCTCGGCGGGCTGGCCGGCGGCACGCTGCTGGGCACCTTCCAGACGGTCCGCGAGAAATATCACTCGCACGAACTGGTGCAGGAGATCGTGGCGACCGATCCGATCGTCGCGGCACGGCTCGGCGCAGGCAGCCGCGCCGTCGCCGCCACCGTCGGCGACCCCGTGCTGCGCAACGCCGAAGGCGCGGCGCTGCTCAGCCGACAAACGACGCGCGAGGCCAATATTCTGGCGTATAACGATGTTTTCCTGCTCGTCGGCGTGCTCGCCATCCTGACGACGATCTGGGGCTTCATCATCACCTGGTCGATCCGGCGGCGAAACGAACCGTCGCCGGTGATCATGCTGGTCCAGCGCCTGCAGGCGCAGGCACAGGCGAATATGAAACAGGGGCAATGAAATGACCGAAGAAAAGGCAAAGATGCCAACCCCCGACAAGGAAAGCGCGCCGCCGCCGACCGATCCCGCACCCGCCGCCACACCGGCGGCCGATGCGAAGCCTGCCGAGCCCGACACCGACCCGCAGGTCGATCCGCCGCCGTCGGCGTGGCGACCGCCCGAAAAGACGAAGACGACGGTCATCGCGATCGTCGCGATCGCGCTGCTCGCGATCCTTGCCGTGCTCTTCGCATGGAAGCTTCCGCCCTTCGCCGGCGGCGCCGAACGCACCGACAATGCCTATGTCCGCGGCCGCGTGACGGTCATCAGCCCGCAGGTCAGCGGCTATGTGACAAGCGTGCCCGTCCAGGACTTTGCCGAAGTGAAAGCGGGCCAGGTCCTCGCGACGATCGACGACCGCATTTATCGTGCACGCGTCGCGCAGGCCGAGGCCAATGTCGCGGCGCAGGAGGCCTCGCTCGCCAATTCGGCGCAGGCCCAGCGCTCGCGCGAGGTGGCGACCGACAGCCAGAATGCGGGCATCGCCAACGCACAGGCGCAGCTCACCCGCGCCGAAGCCGACATGCGCCGCGCCCGCACGCTCGTCGCCGACGGCTCGATCTCGACCCGCGAATTCGACCAGACGCGCGCGGCGCTGCTCGCCGCACAGGCGTCCCTGCAGCAGGCCCGCGCGAGCCGGGCGATCGGCACGCAGGACGTCCGCACCGTCGTGGTCGGACGCGCCGGGCTCGAAGCCTCGGTTGCGGCGGCAAAGGCCCAGCTCCGCCTCGCCCAGATCGATCTCGACAACACGGTCATCCGTGCGCCCGCCGACGGCCAATTGTCCGAAATCGGCGTGCGGCAGGGCGCCTATGTCACGGCCGGGACGCAATTGCTGTCGGTCGTGCCGCACAATGTCTGGGTGATCGCCAATTTCAAGGAAGCGCAGACGGGCAATATGGCGATCGGCCAGCGCGCACGGTTCAGCGTCGACGCGCTGGGCGGCGCCGAACTGACCGGACGGATCGAAAACCTGTCGCCGGCGGCCGGGTCCGAATTTGCGGTTCTGAAAGCCGACAATGCGACGGGCAATTTCGTCAAGGTCGCACAGCGGATCGCGGTGCGGATCGCCATCGACCGGAACCAGCCGCTCGCACGGCGGCTGCGCCCCGGCATGTCGGTCGAGGTCCATGTCGACACGCGCAGCGGATCGCGCCGGTGAGGCGGCCGTATCCGGCGCTGGCGTCGTTGCTGGCTATCCCCCTCGCCGCCTGCGCCGGCCCGAACGTCGCGACGACCGCCGTGGCGCCTGTCGCGCCGCCGGTGGCGTGGCGCACCGACGCCGGGCCGACGGCGGCGCTCGAGCGCGACTGGTGGCGGGCGTTCGGCGACCCGGCGCTCGCCGCGCTGGTTGAACGCGCGCTCGCCAACAACAATGACATCGGCGTCGCCGCCGCGCGCGTGCGCGAGGTGCGCGCCAATGTCGCGCTGGCCCGCGCACAGACGCTCCCGGCGATCGACGCGACGCTCGGCGGCGGGCGGTCGCGATCGGTCAATCCCTTCGGCCAGCCGGTCGAACAGAATTTCGCGCAGCCGCAGGTCCAGATCGCCTATGAGGTCGACCTGTTCGGCCGCCTCGACGACCAGAAGGCGGCCGCGCGCGAACTTTATTTCGCCAGCGAGGCCGCGCACGACGCCGTGCGGCTGTCGGTCGCGGCGGCGACGGCCGCCAACTATGTCACGCTCCGCAGCCTCGATGCGCGGCTGGAGGTCGCGCGCGCGACCGTACAGGCACGCGCGGAATCGCTGCGTATCGCAAAATCGCGCGTCGGGTCGGGCTATTCGCCCAAGCTCGAGCTCGAGCAGGCGCAGGCCGAATATGACGCGACGGCACAGATCGTGCCGCAGATCGAACTCGCGATCGCGCGCACCGAAGACGCGCTCGGCCTGCTCGTCGGCGAGACGCCGCAGGCAATCGGCCGGGGTGCGGCGCTCGCCGCGCTGACGGTCCCGCCGGTTCCCGACGGGCTGCCATCCGATTTGCTGCGCCGCCGGCCCGATGTCGCGCAGGCCGAATATCAGCTGGCGGCGACCGACCATAATCTGGCGGCCGCGCGCAAGCGCTTCCTGCCGCAACTGCGCCTCTCTTCCGCGGCGGGCGCCGCCTTTTCGACCCTGCTCGCCGATCCGATCACCATCTGGTCGGTCGGCGGCAGCATCCTCGCCCCGATCTTTCAGGGCGGGCGCCTGACCGCGCAGGCCGAGGCCGCGGGTGCCCAGCGCGACCAGGCCGCCTTCGCTTATCGGCGCACCGCGCTCACCGCGTTCCGCGAGGTCGAGGATGCGCTTGCGGCGGTCCGGCTGATCGACCGGCAGATCCTGTTTGCACAGTCGCAGCGCGACGCGCTGGCCGAAGGGTTACGCCTCGCGACCAACCGCTATCGCGAAGGCTATTCGCCCTATCTCGAACAGCTCGACGCACAGCGGGGCCTGCTCGGCGCCGAACTGTCGCTGATTCAGCTCCGCGCCGATGCGCTGTCCGCGCGCATCCAGCTCTTTCAGGCAATGGGCGGCGGCTGGACCGATTCCCGATAGTTGCAGTCGGGGCAAGGATCGCGCTACCGGCCTTCAGGGGAAACGAAAACGGAAGCGGCCGGGTGTCAGAGGCATATGAATTGAACGATCGCGTCGCGGCGGCTGAGGCCGATGCCCTGTTGCCCGCTGTCGCGCTGGGCGCGGTCGCGGGCCTGGCCGGTGCCGTGCTGATCGCGGCGACGATGGTCGGGACGGCCGCCGGGGCTGCCGCGCAAATCGTCGTCGCTGTCGCCGTATTGCTCTTTGGCGTGCAGCTGATTGCCTTCGCCACATACCGCACGCGGGGCCACCGCCGGCCTGCAGCGTGGCTGCGCGGAGCAACCGCGCTGACGCTCCTCTCGGGCCTCGCATGGGGCACCATGCTGTTCTGGGGCACGCGCGCCGCGACCGATCCGCAATTGCTCGTCGCTACGGCGGTCGCGCTCGGCGCGATGATGCTCGGCGCCGCATCGCTTCGCTATTGGCCGGCGCATCTCGCCTTCCACGTCCCGGCGTCCGCCGTCGCAGCGGCGGGATTCCTGACCAGCGACCGCAGCGGCCACCTGCAGGTCGGCATCGCGGCGGCCGTCCTGTGCGGCGCGGTGGCAATCGCAGTCCGCCGTTTCGGAAACGGGATGGCACTGACGGCGCAATTGTCGGCGGAGAACGACCGGCTGGCCGCCGAACTGCGCGAGCAGGCGATGGAATTGAACCGCACCGATCCCTCGACCGGCCTCGCGAATCGCCGCGCCTTTGACGAACGGCTCGACCTCTATTGGGCCATGGCGGCGCGGACGGATCGTCCGATCGCGCTGCTGGTCATCGAGATCGACGATTTCGACGTCTACGGCAAGGATTTCGGCCCGGCTGCCATCGATCGATGCCTGCAGGCGGTCGCCGACGTGCTCGCCAGCAGCGCGCGCGAGGCGACCGACCTCGCGGCACGGCTGGGCGTCAGGGTCTTCGCACTCATCTTGCCCGACACGCGCGGGGATGCCGCGGCGCTCGTTGCCGAACGGATCAGGACGACGATCGCGTCGTTCACGCACGAACCGACCGCCGACCTTCCCGCTCCGGTCACAGTCAGCATCGGCGTCGCGGCGATGGATCCGGCCGGCGCCGGGCCTGCCGCAGCGCTGCTCGAACAGGCGGACGGCGCGCTCGACCGGGCGAAAAAGGCGGGCCGGAACCGCGTCGCGGCGTCGAACTGAACCGCTGCTGTAACCGGGGGCTGCGTTGCGCCGAAACCCCGCGGAACCGATTTGATCGGCCCCGCAAGGCAGAAAGGGTTGCCGCCATGAAAAGCATATTGATCGCCGCCTCGCTCGCGCTCGTCGCCGCACCGGTCGCCGCGCAGGCATTGCAGCCCGCAGCGGCGCCGAGCGTACGGAAGGACCTCCAGAACCACGCGCTGCGCGACACGGGGCGTGAGGTTTTCCAGTCGGAAGTCCATCTCGAACCCGGCGCCGCCTTTCCGCGGCACCGCCACCCGGGCGAAGAATTCATCTATGTGCTCAAAGGCACCTGGGTCTATCAGCTCGACGGCCAGCCCCCGGTAACGGTCAAGGCCGGCGAGGCGCTGTTCATCCCCTATGGCGTCGTCCACTCGGCGCGCAATGCCGGCAGCGATCACGGGATCGAGCTCGCCACCCATGTGATCGAAAAGGGAAAGCCCTTGTTGACGCTCGCCGATACGCCCGCTCAGAACTGATCGCGCAGCATCTCGCCGATCGAATTGGCGAAATGGCTTTCCATCGCGGCGCGCGCGCGCGCCGGATCGCGCGCGGCGATCGCCTCGGCCACCTCGCGGTGGAGCTCCAGCGTCTCCGCACGCTCCTCCTGCGTCGTCCGCCCGGCCCAGGCGCGCGGGATGGCGAGCGCCATCAGCTGCTCGAAAGAGCGCACGATCTGGTAGAAAAGCTGGTTGCCGCTCGCCTCGGCGATCGTCTGGTGAAACGCCGTGTCGGCCGCGGTGCGCGCTGCCTCGTCATGCCCGACCGACAGGCCGTGCGCGGCGGCAAGGATCGCGCGCGCCTGTTCGTCGCTGCGGTTGATCGCTGCAAGCTCGGCGGTGCGCAGTTCGAGCGTACGGCGCACCTCCCACACGTCGGCGAGGCTGACTTGCGCCGTGTTGACGGCATGCCCCATCGACGCCGCCATCACCGATCCGTCGATCGCGCCGACGCGCGGTTTGCGCCCATTGCCGACGTCGACAAGGCGAAGCGCGGCCAATGCGCCGAACGCCTCGCGCATCACCGGCCGGCTGACGCCGAGCTGTGCCGCGAAACTCCCCTCGCCCGGCAGCGTGTCGCCGACCTTGAGGTCGTTGGTGCGGATGAAATCGCGCACCGATTCGACCGCGCGCTCGACCAGCGACCCGCGCGCCCCGGGATCGATCATCCCGCTCATGCCGCGACTCCCACGCGGCGCATCGCGGTCGGCGCCATGCCGAAACGGCGCGAGAAGGCGCGCGTGAAGGCCGCGTTGTTGAGATAGCCGCAGCGATAGCCGATGCTCGCCACCGGCAGGTCGCTCGCGGCGAGCATCTGCCGCGCCTGGCGCAGCCGCCGTTCGCTCAGCGCCTCGGCGACGCTGCACTGGTACAGCTCGCGAAACCCGCGCGTCAGCTTGTCGCGATTGATGCCGCAGCTTTTGGCGATGTCGTCGATGGTCAACTTCTCGTGCCAGCGCGTGTCGACGATCCGCCGCGCCGCCGCGATGCGTGCGATATCGCTTTCGGTCAGGCTCGGCTGGCCTTCGACCGCGACGAGATCGCCCGACCGCAACGCCGCGAAGAATTGGCAGAGCAGTTCGATGCTGCGCGCAAGGCGTAGCGTGTCGGCGGCCGCCTCGTCGCAATCGGGCGCGACGATCGACTGGCCGAGCGCGCGCAGGTCCGACGGCAGATACCAGCGCGCATCGCGATCGGGCAGGTCGCCGAAGAGGCGGCGGCAGGCGCGGCGCGATACTGCAAAGACGAGCAGATGCGCGTCGCCCTCGAGTTCGCGAAAGCTCAGGGTGCGGACGACGGGCTCGCCGATATCGCCGAAACCGAGCAGCAGCGCGTCGGGCGGCAACAGTAACCGGTCGCACGGACCGCGGCCGACATAGGTCGTCATTTCGGGCGATACGATGATGGCGTGCTTCGGCGGCATAGCTCTCTCCCTATGCCAGCCATAGACCTATATGATAGCTTTCACAATAGCTATCTTACAGGTTCGGGCGCGCGCCGCATGGCGAGCAGGAAGGCGAAGAAGGACAGCGCGCTGACGATCACCCCGACCAGCGCGAGCGCCTCCGCCAGCATCGCCTCCCCGCCCATCAGCGCGCTCACCCGCGTCACGACCCACGGCGCGAGACCGAAGCCGATCAGTCCGGCGATCGCGATGAAAGCACCGATGCACAGCCCACGCAGTTCGTTGGGCAACAGGACTGTCAACGCGACCGACACGACGAGCCCCGTCACGGCGCCGCAAAGCGACATCACGCCGAGCGCCACGGCAAGGCCTGTTACGCTCGGCATCAGCGGGAACAGCGCGGCGGGAACACCGATCCCCGCCGCGATGACCGCGCCCAGAAGAATGCCGCCGCGGCGGCGACTTCTCTGTCCCATATCGGCCGAAATCCCGCCGAGCACCGCACCCGCGACGCCGGTGCCGAACATCAACGCGCCGACCCAGCCGGCGAACTGCTGCGGCTGCAGCCCGAAATCGCGCGACAGCACCGGCGCGACCCACACGGTGGCCGCGACATCGGCCATCACGACCGCGACCTGCCCGGCGAAGAGCGGCCCGAGGAAGGCGCGGCGCGCCCAAAGCTCGGCGGCGACGATCCGGAACGGCGCGTCGGAGCTCGCCTCGACCTCGCGCCGTTCGGGTTCGCGCAGGAACAGCAGCGGCAGCAGGCAGAGCGCGCTGATCGCGGCGAGCAGCACATGCGCGCCGCGCCACGGCGCGAGCCCCGCGAGCCAGCCGGGCGCCGAAAAATCGGCAAGCAGGCCGAAAAGCCAGCCGGTGAGCGCGAAGCCGAGCGCAACGCCGAGCGCCTTGCCCAGATTGACGATCAGCATCGCGCGGCCGCGCTGTTCGGGCGCGCAATAATCGGCACAGAGCGACAGCGCCGCGGTGAGCGATCCGGTCGAGCCGATCCCGACGAGCATCCGCGCGGCGGTGAGCAGCCCCGCGCTCGGCGCAAAGGCCGTAAGCAGGGTACCAAGCGTCCAGAGCAGCGCCAGCCCGATCGTCAGCCGGACGCGGTTGCGGCGATCGACAAGGATGCCGATCGGGATCGAAAAGAGCACCATCGGCACCGCGGCGCCGAGCCCCTGGATCAGCGCGAGCGCATCGTCGCTGAGCGCGAGTTCGGCCTTGGCGCTTTCCTGGATCGTGCCGAAGCTGCCGAGCGCGGTGAAGCCCATCGTCGTCACCAGCGCGAGCAACAGCAGCGGGACGAGCGTCGCGGGCGCGGTCAGGCGCGAGGTCGGCGCGGCGAGCGGTTCGGCATGCGTCGCCATCAGAGCGCGAAAATCTTGCCGGGGTTGAGCAAATTCTGCGGATCGAGCGCGCGCTTGATCATCCGCATCTGTTCGACCGCGTCACCGAGTTCGGCGACAAGCCATTCCTGCTTGCCGATGCCGATGCCATGCTCGCCGGTGCACGTCCCGTCCATCGCCAGCGCGCGTTCGACCAGCCGCGCGTTGATCGCCTCCACCTCCGCCATTTCGTCCGGCGCATCGGGGTCGATCGAAAAGATGACGTGGAAATTGCCGTCGCCGACATGGCCGAGGATCGTCGCGGGAACGCTCGCCGCATCGAGATCGACATGCGTTTCGGCAATGCATTCGGCGAGGCGGCTGATCGGCACGCACACGTCGGTCGCCCAGCCGATCGCGCCGGCGCGCATGTTCACCGCGGCGTAATAGGCCTCGTGCCGCGCGCGCCAAAGCTTGGTGCGCTCCTCGGGCAGGTTCGACCAGCTAAAGGCGCTGCCGCCATTGGCTTCGGCGAGCATCTTCACCGTTTCGACCTGTTCGGCGACATTGGCGGCGCTGCCGTGAAACTCGAAAAACAGGGTCGGCGCTTCGGGATAATCGAGCTTCGACCAGCGGTTGACGGCAATCATTTGCTTCGTGTCGAGGATTTCGACGCGCGCCAGCGGCACCGCGCACTGGATCGACTGGACGACGGTATCGACCGCGCCGCCCAGCGTGTCGAAGCTGCACACCGCCGCCGAGATCGTGTCGGGCACCGGATGCAGGCGCAGCGTCACTTCGGTGATGATGCCGAGCGTCCCTTCGGATCCGACATAGAGCCGCGTGAGGTCATAGCCCGCCGCCGACTTGCGCGCGCGGCGTGCGGTGCGGATCACCTCGCCCTGCGGCGTCACGACCTCCAGGCCGAGCACCGCATCCTTCATCGTACCGTAGCGGACGGCGTTGGTGCCCGATGCGCGCGTCGACGCCATGCCGCCGATCGTCGCATTGGCGCCCGGATCGATGGGGAAGAACAACCCCTGATCGCGAAGATGGACATTGAGTTCCTCGCGCCGCACGCCCGGCTGGACGACGCAGTCGAAATCCTCGGCGTTCACCGCGACCACGCTGTCCATCAGGCTCATGTCGAGCGAGATGCCGCCATGCACGGGCAACGCATTGCCCTCGATCGACGTCCCCGCGCCGAACGGCACGATCGGGATATCGGCGGCGGAGCACAGCTTGACCAGCGCGACGACATCGTCGGTCGACGTGGCAAAGACGACGGCGTCGGGCAGCACGGGCGCGAAATGACTTTCGCTGGCGCCATGCTGCCCGAGCACCGCCTGACCGCGCTGGAACCGGTCCGCAAACCGATCCTCGAGCGCCCCCACCAGGCTGGCGGGGAGCGGCTTGCGTTCCCCCGAATGCGCCGTTCCCGCCATGGTCAGAACTTCAGGCTCGCACGCACGCCGTAACGGCGGCGATCGCCGGTGATCCCGAGGTCGGAGGCCGGCAGCCCGGCGAGCGCGAGCGTCGTCTTTTCGATATAGCTTTCGAAATATTCGGTGTTGAAGATGTTGTTCGCGAACAACGCCAGTTCGACCGGGCCGGTGCGATAGGCGATCGACGCATTGGTCAGCCAATAGCTATCGAGGAAGGTCGGTGTCGTCTCGTTGAGCGTCGCGGCGAGGCGCTTGCCCTTGCCGACCAGCCCCGCGCTCAGCGTCACGTCGCTGTCGGCGCCGGTCTCGATCCGGTAATCGCTGGCAAAGCTCGCGGTCCAGTCGGGCTGGAAGGTCAGCCGGTCGGACGAGAGCAGGCGGCCGGTCGTCGCGGTATAGGCGCTGTCGTCGGTGATGCGCGCGTGCATCCAGGTCAGGCCGCCGCGCAGCGTCCAGTTCCGTACCGGGCGCACCATCGCTTCGAGTTCGACGCCATAGCTTTCGACGTCGCCGGTGTTGAGATCGACGGTGACGAGGCCGCCGCCCGCCGCGGGCGCGATCGAGTTGAGCCCGATATAGTCCTTGTAGTCGCTGTAAAAGACGCTGCCCGACAGGTTGAAACCAGGCGAGGAATATTTGGTGCCGGCTTCATAAGTCCAGGCCGAGTCGCCGCGATAGGTGCGCGTCGGGGCGGTCGGCGCGTTGAAGCCGCCGCCACGATAACCGCGCGCGACCGACACATAGGTCATCAGGTCGGGCGTCCATTTGCGCGTCACCGACAGCTTGGGTTGCCACTCGCTCGACTTGATCCGCGCGGTGGGAACGATCGCACCCGACACCGACCCGTTGGCGACGCGGTCTTCGCGGTCGTACCGCAGCCCGAGCGCGACTTCCCAGCCGTCGTTCGGCTTCCAGAACGCCGTACCGAAGGCCGCGTAGGTGTCGGCGACATTCTTGGCGCGCGTGTTGCGCACGATGCTGATCGGCCCCAGCACCGGATGGACGAGTGAGATGGTGTCGCGCGCCTGCGCCTGCACCATCTCGTTGCTGTAGAAAACGCCGAACAGCGTCGAGAACTGGTCCGACCATTCGCTGTCGAGTCGCGATTCGAGCGTCATCGTGCGCAGGCTGTCGCGCGCGACGGTGCGTACCGTGTCGGTCGGGCCGAAATCGCCCTCGCCGTCGGGGGTGAAGCCATTCCGCATGTCATAGGCACCGATGACGCTGAGCTTCGATCCGCCGCCCAGATCGCCTTCGGCGCGGACATTGATTCCGCGATATTTATACGACACGGCGTTCAGCGTGTTGAACTGGACGATGCGCGAATAATCCTTCGGCCCGGTGACGCGCGAATAGGGCGTGTTCACCCCGTCGACCCAGTCGTAATAGCCCTTGATGGTCAGCGTGAAATCGTCCGAGGGCGTCACGCGCAGCGTCGCGTTGACCGAGTCGGTGTTGAACGGGTTGGCCTTGCCGCCGATCACGCTGTTGCGCAGGAAACCCTGCTGTTCGCGGTGCGCCGCGGCGACGCGAAGCGCGACCTTGTCGGTGACGATCGGGCCCGAAACCGAACCCGACACCATCCAGGCATCGTCGGGACCGGCATAGCTCGCGTTCGCGCGCACTTCGAAATCATTGCCCGGCTGGCGCGTGATGACGTTGATCGCCCCGCCCATCGTATTCTTGCCGTACAGCGTCCCTTGCGGCCCGCGCAGCACTTCGATGCGCTCGACGTCGAGCAGCGGGTTGTTGAGGTAAGCGGTGTTCGGCTGATAGATGCCGTCGATGAACAGGCCGACACCCGGCTGCACGCTCTGCACCAGCGTCACGCCGACGCCGCGGATCGAAACGAAGGCGCGGCCGGTGCCGTCACTGTTGATGTTGAGCCCGGGCGACAGCACCGCCGCATCGCGCACCGAATTGAACCCGCGTGCGACCAGCGTGTCGCCGTCGATGGCGGTAACCGCGATCGGCACGTCGGCCAGCGTTTCGTCGCGCTTGCGCGCGGTGACGACGATGATGCCATCGTCTTCGCTCTCGGCGGCGACCGGCGTTGCGGCGCCATCCTGCGCAAAAACGGGCGCGGCGCTCAGCGTAGCGGCCAGCACGAACGTCGAAACAGCGGCAAATCGGAACTTGGTCATCAGGCATCCCCAAAAACGGCGGTCTTGGCCGCCCGTGGGAACCTATATGACAGCTTTTAGACCTATATGAAAGGTCTGCACATTGTGCCGATCCGCAGACCGGGTTTGCAGCAGACACTGCTCCACCCCCGGAACCCGTTTGTGCTGAGCTTGTCGAAGCACCGTTCTTTCTGGTGACCTCAACAAGAAGGACAGCCCTTCGACAAGCTCAGGGGCGAATGGAGTTGGAAATTGACGCGGCCCTATCTGGCTTACCAGCAGCTATACCCGCCGTCGGCGAGCACGATGCTGCCGGTCATCAGGCTCGCCATGTCGGACGCGAGGAACAGGATCACCGACGCCACTTCCTCAGGCTCGCCCAGCCGCGCTTGGGGCGTCCCGTCGATCCAGCGGCGGTACATCTCGCCTTCCTTGTCTGCGAAGGCGTTGAGCGGGGTCGCAATATAGGTCGGCGCGACCGCATTGACGCGCACGCCGCGCCCCGCCCATTCGGCGGCAAGGCTTTTGGTCAGTTGGTGCACCGCCGCCTTCGACGCGTTGTAGTAACTTTGCGGTTGCGGCCGGTTGACGATGAAGCCCGACATCGACCCGACATTGACGATGCTCCCCTGCCCCGCAGCGAGCATATGCCGCCCGAACGCCCGCGCGCACCAGAAGCTGCCGTTGAGGTTGACGTCGAGGACGTTCAGCCAATGCTCGTCGGCGACATCCTCCGCCGCCGTCTCGCTGCGCGCGATCCCGGCATTGTTGACGAGGATGTCGATCCGGCCGTCGCGTACCAGCATCGCGGCCGCGGCAGCATCGACCGCCGCGCTGTCGGTGACGTCGAGCGCTTCGGCAAAGACGGCATGGCCCCTGGCAGCCAGATCGGCGACCGCGCGATCGAGCGCGGCGGCATCGCGGTCGGCAATCGTCACCTTCGCCCCCGCTTCGGCGAGCGCCTCCGCGGTCGCAAGTCCGATACCCTGTGCGCCGCCGGTGACGAAGGCCGTGCGCCCGTCGAGACGCAGTTTGTCGAGATACATAGGACTTACTCCGGAATGAAGGCGGCCGCCGGCATCACGGGCTCGTGCAGCGCTTCACCGCGCGTCATCTGATACACCATCCGGTAAGCACCGAACTCGGGCCAAGGCATCGTTCCGCCGCGGGCGAATCCGGCCCACAGCTCATGCACCCGGTCGGCGAGCGCCTGCGGCGGATCGATGCCCGCGAGCCCGCGCGGTCCGGTGACGCCTGGCAGCGTCTTGAATACGAAGGGCATTTCGATCCCGTGGCACGCGCCGAGTTCGCCGTCGCACGCGGGCGATCGCCAGTCGAACTCGTACATCCAGGTCTTGCCCTGATGCGCCGCAGCATATTGGCGCGCGGGCCAGCGGAAGACGAGGTCGTTCATCGCATCGGTCATCGCCTCGCCGGGGCGCACGCCCTTCTGCTTGTAGCCATAGGCCTTCAGCACCGCCTTTGCCTCCGGATGCGACCGGCCGAGCAGCCAGCGCGCGAAGAGGCCGCCGATCTTTTTGCGCACGCCGGTGGGCACGAAATAGAGGTTCATCTCCTCGGCATTGGTGCCGATGACAACTTCCACATCGCGACCAGCCCCTTTGCGCAGCGCATCGATCGGTTTTTCGGGCAGCACATCGTCGCCATAGACGGGGATGAAACGGCTGATCCCATAGACAGGTTCGCGCCCCTCGCGGTCGCGCAGGTCGACGGCCCACGGCTTCGAAACCTTGTCGATCGCATCCATCGCATCCGTGTCGGACACCGGTAGAAATCCGCCCGCATCGGGCACGATGCGCAGCAACTTCGCCAACTTCCGCACCAGCCGCTGCGCCACCGCGATGTCGCGCACCATCGCGCCATGCCCGCTCTGGACAATCGCCCGCGCGAACAGCCCCTTCGCCAGCGGCGAAGTGACGAGGTCGGCGATCGCCATCGCCCCCGCGCTTTCCCCGAACACCGTCACCCGCGCCGGATCGCCGCCGAACGCCGCGATATTGCGCTGAACCCACGCCAGCGCGAACAGCATGTCGCGCAGCCCCAAATTGGTCGGCGCGCCCGGCACCGGCAGGAATCCGTCGATCCCCATGCGATAGTTGATAGCGACGCACACGACCCCCGACCGGGCGAATTCGGTGCCGTCATGGACGGACGCATCCTTGCTGCCGACAATGAAACCGCCGCCGTGGATGAAGACCATCACGGGCGCCGTCTTCGCATCGGTCGGCGCCCAGATATTGAGCCGCAGATAATCGCCGTCGCCGCCATCACTGCCCGGGCCGATCAGCGGCGACGGATCGATCGCGGGAAAGGGCTTCACCCGGTGCGGTGCGGCGGGACCGGGCTCGTCCATGTCGCGCACCCCGCTCCACGCCGCCGGCGCAGCCGGCAGCTCGAAGCGCACGGGCGGCGCTGCATAAGAAATGCCCAGAAAGCGGTTTACAGCCCCGTCGGTGCGGCCACGGATAGTGCCGCCTTCGATTTCGACCGGCGCGCTGTGATTTTCGAGAACTGTCATCGCGCCGGGATATCATCGATGACGGCGCGGCGCCTATGCCGGCGGATATGCTTTGCGGAATAAGCGATGTGCCGCGACGGGGTCGACGGTTCCGCCCCGCAGGCTAGGACATGCGCGCCAACTCGCGCGCATATCCTTTGAAACCCAGCGTCAGGAAGATCGCGGCCAATGGCAGCGCGATCACGGTGACGACCGCAATCGAATAGCGCAGCGCCGCATCGTCGTGGAACAGATTGTCGGTGAGGAGCGCGATCAGCATCGGGCCAAAGCCGAGGCCGACGAGGTTCACGACGAAGAAATAGAGCGCCGTCATCCGCGCGCGATACTCATTCGGGGTAATCAGCTGCAACGCGACGCCGCCGACGCCATGCATCGTCAGGCACGGAAAGGCGACCGCCAGCATTGCAAAGGCCGGCATTGAATCGGGCATCAGCGCCATGGCGAGCAGAGGCGGCCCGCCGAGCAGGATCGACAGCCGCATGACGCGCAAATGCGCGTCGCCCACGCCCCGTCCGTACCAGCGGTCGGCGAGCGCGCCGCCGGCGATCAGCCCGATCGCACCGCCGATCGCCATGATGATCCCGAACCACAACCCGGCATGTGCGACCTCGAGGCCATAGGTGCGCGCGAAAAAGGTCGGGATCCAGGCAATCGCGCCATACATGACGAGGCCGATGAACGACATGCCGCCGAACAGCGCGCCGATTGCCGCGCGCTGTGCCCCGAGATGCGCGACAAGGCCGGGCGCGCGCCCGCTCGATACGCTTTCGGCTACGACCGCCACCTGTCGCCCGCGGCGAAAGGGCTCGCGGACGGTCAGCATCAGCAGCGCGATCGCCAATCCCGGAGCTGCCACCCAGACGAAGATCAATCGCCACGCGTCCATCGGGCCGTAGAAAGGCACATCGACCATCGGCGCCGACAGCACCGCCTGCACTACAAATGCCCCGAGGATCATCGCGACACCAGATCCCAGCGGCACGCCGATCGAATAGACCGCCATCGCGCGCGCCAGCCGGTCGCGCGGGAAATAATCGCTGAGCATCGAATAGGCTGCGGGCGACAGCGTCGCCTCCCCGACCCCGACTCCCATGCGTGCCGCGAAAAGCGACGCATAGCTTCCGGCAAAGCCGCACGCCGCCGTCATCAGGCTCCACAACCCCACCCCGGCGACGATCAGGTTCCGGCGATTATAGCGGTCGGCAATCCACGCCAGCGGCAGGCCGAGCAGGGTGTAGAAGAGCGCGAATGCAAGCCCGATGAGCAGGCTGACCTGTGTATCCGAAATGTCGAGCGCGGCACGGATCGGCGCGACGAGCAGGCTGAGAATCATCCGGTCGACAAAGGACAAGGTGTAGGCGAGCAGCAGGACGCCAACGACATACCAGCTATACGCCGGGCGCGGCCACGGCGGATCGATGTCCCCCCGGTTTTCCTGCCGGTCGGCCGGTGCCTCCTGCGCGCCTTGCGTTGCCATATCCACTCCCGTTCCGCGGCCCGGCCCCGCCCTCTTGCGCGAAGCGGCCTGCTGTTATATACAGCATTTACTTAGATAACTAAGTATTTGACGCCGACAGTCAAGCAGGATCGGACGCGAACAACAACGAAAAACGAATTGGGAGAGCGAGACATGGCCAACAAGAGACTGAACCCTTCGTCGCGGCTATTGGCGGGGGTCGCGTTGCTGACGATGCCGGCGATCGCGACCGCGCAGGAAGCCCCGGCCGACGGCGACATCATCGTCACCGCGCAGCGCCAGGAGCAGAAGCTTCAGGACGTGCCAGTCTCGGTCACCGCCTTCGGCGCCGAACAGCTGCGCGAAAATAACATCGAAACGGTCGCCGATATCGCGCTCCGTACGCCGGGGCTTGCCGCAAGTTCGGTGGATCCGATCAACACCAATTTCGCGATGCGCGGGATCGGCAGCGCCCCTGGGATCAGCCAGAACGCCGGCGGCGATCCCTCGGTGGTCGTGTTCGTCGACGGTGTCTATGCCGGGCGTGGCGGCACGCCCGATCTCGACGCTCTCGACCTCGAACGGGTCGAGGTGCTGCGTGGGCCGCAAGGCACCCTGTTCGGCAAGAATGCGATCGGTGGCCTGATCCAGTTCGTCAGCCGCAAGCCGTCGGCCGACAACAGTTTCTATTTCGAGGGCACCTACGGAAACTATGATCGCGTCGGCGTTGTCGCGCGCGGCAACATGGCCCTGACCGACAAAATCTATCTTTCCGCCGGGCTCTCGCACAAGCAGCGCGACGGCTTCGAATTCAACGAAACGACCGGCAACGACGTCAACGACCTCAACCTGACCACCGGACGCGTCGCGCTCCGTTTCGTGCCGACCGACACGCTCGACATCGTGTTGCGCGCCGATGTCTCGCGTCAGGACCAGAAGGGCAATCCGCGCCACAATAACTGCGACACCAGCTTCAACGGCGGCGTACATTGCGTGGGCATCAACCCCGATCCGCGCGTCGTGAACGCCTATATCGACGGCGAGATCAAACGGACGATCCAGTCCTATTCGGCCGAGATCAATCTGGAGCTGCCCTTTGGCACGCTCACATCGCTGACCGCGCTGCGCAAGGTCGACTTCCAGTTCGAAACGCCCTTTTTCAGTAACCGGGTCAATCCGCCGAACCAGATCGAATCCACCGACTTCGGCGACGAGGACAACAAACAGTTCAGCCAGGAATTGCGGCTGGCGTTCGACGCCTTCGACGGGCGGCTGAACGGCCAGACCGGCCTCTATTACCTGAAGGAAGATACCGATCGCGTACAGGGGCAGATCCAGGATTTCGCGACCCCCGCGATCACCGGAATCGGCATTTTTCCGCAATCGGTCAATGCGCGCAGCTTCGCGATCTTTGGGCAGTTCGATTATGAAATCGTCCCTTCGCTGACCGCCACGGTCGGCGCGCGCATGACGTGGGAACGCAAGAGCGGACGGTTCGCGGGTTACAAGGGCGATGCCGGCCCCGGCCTGCCGCCGCCGCTCGGCACGCTGGCCGGTTATGACGTGACGGCGAGCAAGAAGTGGAAGGCCTTTACGCCGCGTTTCGCGCTGAACTGGAAGGCGACCGACGACGTGCTTCTCTATGCGTCGGTCGCGCGCGGGTACAAGAGCGGCGGTTTCCAAGGGCTGTCGGGCACCGCCGCCGGCGCGTCGACCCCCTATGATCCCGAATTTGCGTGGGGTTATGAAGTCGGCGCGAAAACCGAATGGCTCGACCGCAAGCTGCGGCTCAATATTGCGCTGTTCAAGACCGACTATTCGGACCTTCAGGTGTCGCAGCTCGTCCCGCTGTGCTGCGTCGTTGTCAGCAATGCGGCAAAGGCGAAGATCAAGGGCGCCGAAGTCGAATTCCTCGCGCGGCCGTTCGAAGGGTTCCAGATCGACGGCAGCTATGCCTGGCTCGACGCGAAGTTCAGCGAATATTCGATCCCCGGACAGGCCTATTCGGGCAATCGCCTGCCGCGCTCGCCGAAGAACAAATTCAACATCGGCGGCCAGTATGAAGTCCCGGTCGGTGAATTGTCGGCCAAGCTTCGCGTCGATTACAGCTGGGTCGACGATGCCTTTTTCGAGGCATCGAACATACCGCAACAGCTCTGGCCCAGTCACGACAATCTCGACGCACGGCTCTCGATCGCCGGTCCCGACGAGCGTTGGGAACTGTCGCTATGGGGCAAGAATCTGACCGACGAGCTGGTCCCGACCTATGTCACCTATTTCGGACCATATCGCCAGATCTTGACCCCCTATGCGCCGCCGCGGACCTATGGCGTAACGCTGGCGTTCAAGATCTGATCGAAAGGCGGCGGCGTCCGTTCGCCGTCGCCTTCCCGTCTCGGAAAGGGAGAGTGATGCTCCAGCCAAAATTCAATTATCTCTGTTCCTATCGCGCCGCCTTTACCGAACCGCAGCAGCAGATCGGCAAGGCGCATTTCGGGCGCCGGATGATCGCCGCGCTGACCGGCGGCGAAGTCGAGGGCGAACGGCTGCGCGGCCGCGTAATGCCGAGCGGCGGCGATTGGGCGACTATCGACGACCGCGACACGCTGCGCCTCGATGCGCGCATCACGTTCGAGACGCACGACGGCGCACTGATCTATGTATCCTATCGCGGGGTCCTGCGGCCGCTGTCGGTGGCGCATAAACATGCGCGAAACGGCGGCCCGCAAAACGACGAAGAGCATGCCGAAATCTATTTTCGCACGACGCCGATATTCGAGACCGGCGACGAGCGTTACGCCTGGCTCAACGATATCGTCGCGGTCGGGCTGGGCGCGAGCGTCGGCGGCGCGGTCCGCTATAACGTGTTCGAGCTTCTTTAAGCGGATCGGGGCCCACTTAGTTTCGCCCAGACTCCGCCGGCCGAACCGGCGTTTCGGTCGACTGCGAATAGGGCCGCGCGCCGGCGGCCTTGCCCCATGCGGTGTCGGGCTTCGCCTGCATCGTGAAGCGCAGTGTGCCGCCGCTGCGGATTTCGGCGTCTGAAATCCAGCTGCGCGTCAGCGGTTTGCCGTTGAGCTCCACCTTGCCGACATAGCGGTTGGCGTCCGATAGCCCCACCGTCTCGACGGTGAAGCGCTTGCCGCCGGGCAGGTTCAGCACCGCGCGATCGACGAAGGGCCGGCCGATCACATATTGGTTCGACCCCGGCGCGACCGGATAGAAACCGAGCCCGGTGAAGACGAGCCAGGCCGACATCTGGCCGAGATCGTCGTTGCCCGACAGGCCATCGGGGGTCGGCTTATACTGGCTATCGACGATCTGCTTCAGCCGCTCCTGCGTCCGCCATGGCGCGCCGGCATAGGCGTAGAGATAGGCGACATGGTGGCTCGGCTCGTTGCCGTGGATATATTGCCCAATCAGCCCAGCGATATCCTCGGCATGGCTGTAGTCGAGCTTCGAGTTGTCGTAATCGAACATCGCGTCGAGCTTGGCGATCGTCTTCGCGTCGCCGCCGAGGATGCGGAACAGCGCGGCTTGATCCTGCGGGACAAACCACGAATATTGCCAGGCATTGCCCTCGGTATAGTCCGATCCATAGTTGATCGCCGTCGGATCGAAGGGGGTCCGGAAGCTGCCGTCGGCCTTGCGCGCGCGCAGCCATCCAGTCTTGGTGTCAAAGCTGTTCCGCCAATAACCCGCGCGCTTGTAGAAGCGGTCGGCGATATCCTTGCGCCCCATCTTTTCGGCCATGCGCGCGATCGTCCAGTCGTCATAGGCATATTCGACCGTCTTCGATGCCGCTTCGGGCTCGCGATCGATCGCGACATAGCCGAGCTTCATATAATCGCCGAGCCCGCCATAGGGGGCGTATTCGGCGCTCGCGACCATCGCGTCCAAGGCTTCGGCCGCGTCGAAATCGCCCACGCCCTTCAGATAGGCGTCGGCAATCACCGGAACGGCGTGATAGCCGATCATCGTCCATGTCTCGCGGCCGTGGAACTGCCACACCGGCAGGATGCCGTGCGGGCTGTGCTTGCTGCTCGCAACGAGCGATTTGACGATGTCGGTGTTCATCTGCGCCGGCGCGGCGAGCGTCAGCAAGGGATGCTGCGCACGGAACGTATCCCACAGCGAGAAAGTCGAACGGAATGTAAAATCCTTCGCGGCGTGGACCTGATCGTCGGGACCGCGATAGCGCCCGTCGACGTCGCTCCACACGCTCGGCGCGAGCAGGCTGTGATAGAGCGCGGTGTAGAGATTGGTGCGCATCGGCGCGGGCGCTTCGATCTGAAGCGCGCCGAGCGCCCCCCGCCATTCGCCCTCCGTCCGGGCGCGGACAGCGTCGAAGCCGGCGCCCTCGGCATCGAGGTTGGCGATGGCGCCGGCTTCGTCGACGCCGGACAAGGCGACGCGTACTTCGAGCGGGCCATCGAGCGCGCCGAAATCGAGCTTCGCCTCGAGCGCCTTGCCAAGCTTTTCGGCGAGTGCGTCGCTACCGCGGCCCGGCCCCTGAAAACCCTCGTACGCGATCGTCTCGTCGCGATCGATAAAGGCATGCCCCTTGAGCGGCGCCGAGAAACGCATCGCGAAGAAGAGCTTGCGCCCCGGCGCCCAGCCCCTCGTCTCGCGAAAGCCGGTGAGCGTGCCGTCGGGGCGGAGGTGCAGCCCCGACCAGAGGATCTTGCCCGGATAATCGTATAGCGACGAGCGGAGGTCGAGCAGGAGATGCGCGTCCTTGCCCGCGGGGAAGCTGTAACGATGAACCCCGACGCGCGCCCCCGCGGTGAGTTCGGCGCGGATGCCGCTGTCCGCGAGCGTGACGGCATAATAGCCGGGGCTCGCCTTTTCACTGTCATGGCTGAAGCGCTGGCGATAACCCGATCCGGGCCGTTTCGGGTCGCCCGGGTCGAGTTTGACCTCCCCCACCTGCGGCATCACCAGGATGTCGCCAAGGTCTGAATGGCCGGCGCCCGAGAAATGCGTGTGGCTGAAGCCCTGTATCGTCGGGTCATGCCAGCTGTACCCGGCGGCATGATCGTAGCATTCGCGGATCTGGCAGGTCGTGTCGGTGTCGGGCGACAGTTGCACCATGCCGAACGGCGCGGTGGCGCCCGGAAAAGTATGGCCCTCAGGCCCAGTCCCGATCATCGGATCGACGAAAGCCAGCGGATCGGGCGCAGGCTGTTCGGCGAAGGACTGGATCGGAAGCAGGGCGAGCAGCGCGGCGGCGGTCAGGTATTTCATCGCGTCCTTGTGACGCGAAGCGGGGGCGCTGTCCAACGACGAAAGGATGGACGGCACTCCGCAGGCGACATCGCCACCGGGATTGCGATTCCTTATAATGCGTCTAGTTATCAACGCTACGATGTCGCCGGGGCGGCGCAGTCATGCCTCCCAACCGGAAGCGAAGGACCATTTTTTGTCGGAAACCCTATCGTTAGAGGCCCAGCCGGTCGGCGCGCAAAGTCGCGCGCCGGCGCTCGCGCATCATATCGTCGTGGTCGACGACGACACCGGGGTGCGGACGCTCCTGACCCGCATCCTGCGCGAATATGGCTATGAAGTCAGCGCCGCACGCGACGGCGCAGAGCTCCGCTCGATCATGGCTATGGGCCGGATCGACCTGATATTGCTCGATATCATGCTGCCCGGAGACAATGGGATCGATCTGTGCCGGTCGATCCGCGAACGAAGCCGCGTCCCGATCATCATGATCAGCGCGCGCGGACAGGAAAGCGATCGGGTCGCCGGGCTCGACGTGGGTGCCGACGATTATATCGCCAAACCCTTCGGCCGATCGGAAGTGCTGGCACGCGTCCGCGCCGTTTTGCGCCGGATGCGCGATCCGCATGCCCCGCTCGACGCGCCCGTCCCCGAATGTTTCGAATTCGCGTCGTGGAAATATCATGCGCGCCGCCGCGAACTGATCGCCCCGTCGGGCGCCGAAGTCGACCTCACTGCCGCCGAACAGGATCTCCTGCTGGCGCTGCTGCGCCATCCGCAGCGCATGATCGGCCGCGAACGGCTGCTCGAACTGTCGCGCAGCCGCGTCGGCTCCTCGACCGACCGCAGCATCGACGTGCTGGTCAGCCGGCTGCGGCGCAAGCTCGGCGACGGCCGGAAGATACGTCCGCTGATCCGCACCGTACGCGGCGTCGGATATATGCTTGCAGCCGATGTCGTCGTGAGCTGACCGATGCGCGTGCGCCTTCCCGGGGCGATGGTCGGGCGTATCCTGCTGGTCCTGATCTGCGCGGTCGGGCTCGAACTGCTCGGCAATCTCGCGCTGGAGCGCTGGCAGCAACGCGAACTCCTGTCCGACCAAGAAATTGGCCAGGTCGCGATGAAACTGACCGAGGCCGAGGCGGTCGCGCTCGCGAACCATCGTCGTCATCGCGGCGAGCGGCTCCAGTTGATGTCGCAGGACAATCTCTCGCTCAACTGGGTCCCCCGCACCGTCATCACCGATTTCGGCGGATCGTTCGAACAATTGCAGGAACTGCGTCGCCGCATCGTCCGCTCTGCGCCGGCGCTCTCCTCGCGCGAATTGCGCCTCACCCTGATGCCATCGGCCGAGCGCGGTGAACGCGACCTTGTCGGCGCGCTGGGCATTGCCGATGGCAGCTTCATCACCTTTCGCCTGACCCCCTATCTGGGGGCGCCGCCCGATCCCCGGCTGGTCATTTTCCTGCACCTGTTGCTCGTCGCGGCGGTCCTCGCTGTCGCCCTTGCCATGGTCCGCACGCTGGTCCGGCCGCTCAGCAATCTGGCCGAGGCCGCCGACCGCACGAGCGGCGGGCGCGCCAGTCCGATCGCCATCGAGGGACCGGCCGAAGTGCGCCGGGTCGCCACCGCCTTCACCGCGATGCAGGACCGGCTGTTCCGGGCGATGGACGACCAGACGCAGGCGTTGATCGCCGTGTCGCACGACCTGCGTACCCCGATCCAGCGGCTTCGCCTGCGCGCGGCGCTGCTGCGCGATGAAGAGGCACGGGCGGCGATGAGCGCCGACCTTGCCGAGATGGAAAGTTTCATCGACGCGACCCTGTCCTATTTCCGCGATGGCGAAGAGGAGGCGGCACGGCTGATCGATGTCGCCGCCCTTGTCGTGACATTGGTCGACACCGCCGCCGACCTTGGCGACGACATCGCCTATCGGGGGCCCGACCAACTGCTCGTCACCGCGCGCCCGGTCGGCATCAAGCGCATCCTCACCAACCTGATCGACAACGCGCGGCGCCACGCCCGCCGCATCGAAATGACCCTTGGCGCCGACGGGGCCGATTATGTCATCGACGTCGACGATGACGGCCCCGGGATCGCGCCCGAACGCCGCGCCGAAGCGCTGCTCCCCTTCCGCCAGCTCGACGCTGCGCGGGCGGGCGGCGGCGCGGGGATCGGCCTTGCTGCCGCGAACAAGGCGGTCATGGCCATGGGCGGGTCCTTGCTCCTGCGCGACGGTCCGCTCGGCGGTCTTGGCGTTCGCCTTACACTCCCGCGCCAAGGACCGCCCTCCGGCGGGCCCTGACCGCCCGACGCTTTGTAACAAAGTGTTACAAAGCGTCGTTTCGGCCCACTTCGGAATTGACCCGAAACCGCGCCCGCATCAGTTGCGCCCCGATCTTTTGCAATTCATTCGCATTATCGGGGGACTATCCAATGACCGCTTTCCATCGCCCGGCCGTCCGTTTCGGCGGCGGCACCTGCCTCACGGCGATCGCCGCATTGATCGCAGTACCGGCTGCGGCGACCGAGGGCGACGAGGCGCCCGCCGGGTCGGACATCGTCGTCACCGCCGCCGGCTATGAGCAGAAGATCACCGATGCCCCCGCGAGCATCACCGTCGTTACCGAGGCCGAGCTGCGCGAGCGCCCCTATATGACGCTGATCGACGCCGTGCGCGATATCGAGGGCGTCGATGTCGGCGAGACGTCGGACAAGACCGGCCAGCGCACGATCAGCATCCGCGGCATGGGCTCCGACTATACGCTGATCCTGATCGACGGTCGCCGCCAGAACAATCATGGCGACATCTATCCCAACAGCTTCGGCGGCAACCAGTTCAACCATATCCCGCCGCTCGATACGATCGAACGGATCGAGGTCATTCGCGGCCCCGCCTCGACGCTCTATGGCGCCGACGCGCTCGGCGGCGTGATCAACATCATCACCAAGAAGGTGCTCGACCGCTGGACCGGATCCGCGACCTTTGGCCGCAGCATCCAGGAAGATACTGACTTCGGCGACGACATGACCTTCGACGCCGCGGTCAGCGGCCCGATCGTTCCCGGCATCATCGGGCTGAAGCTGCGCGGTTCCTATTACAAGCGCTACCCGTCGGAGCCCGATTTCGCGCCCGTGGTCGACCCCGCCGGCGTGTCGCACGTCCGCGGCCTCGGCTTCGGTGGCGGCGGCAAGACGGTCAGCAACACCAACCGGTCCTATGGCGGCTCGCTGACCTTCACCCCTTCGCCCGACCACAGCTTCATCTTCGACATCGACTATTCGAAGCAGGTCTATGACAACACGCCGATTGTCGATCCCGCGACCGGCGCGATCACCTATCCGCTCGGCACGCTCGACGGCATCGAAAGCATCTGGCGCGCGAGCGGCGGCGTGGTGCAGCCTCGCGTCGGCTATACCGAAAATCAGGTGTTCGACCGCTACAGCTGGTCGACCGCCTACAACGGCGACTTCGGCTTCGCGCGCGCCTTCCTGTCGCTCGCCTATATCGAGACGAACAACAAGGGCCGTACCATGCCCTTCTCGGTCGCCGAGCGCCTGCTGCTGCAACAGATGTTTAGCGGCACAGGAGCCTATGCCGGCATGCCCGCCGCCGAGCGCCGCGCGCTCGCCGAGCGCACCTTCCTGCCGCGTCCGCTCCGCACCCTCGAAAGCGCGCAATATACGGTCGACGGCCGCATCGACATTCCGGTCGAAAATCTGGCCGGCCGCCACAATTTCGTGATCGGCGGCCAATATATCGATGGCACGCTGGACGATGGCGTGTTCGGGCTCGAAGCCGCGGTCGGCGGGATCGAGGCGGTGCAGGACCACCGCATCTGGTCGCTGTTCGCCGAGGACAATTGGACGCCCTTCGAAGGTTTCAGCATCACCGGCGGCGTCCGTTACGACAATCACAACCTGTTCGGCGGTCATTTCAGCCCGCGCATCTACGCCAATTACGACATCAGCCCGACGCTTACGCTGAAGGGCGGCGTGAGCACCGGCTACAAGACGCCGAAGACCACCGACCTCTATGACGGCATCCGCGGTTTCGGCGGCCAGGGCACCAGCCCCTTCATCGGCAACCCCGACCTGAAACCCGAAAGCAGCGTGAACAGCGAGATCGCGCTCTACTGGAACCCGACCGCGAACAGCGGGCTCAACGTCACGCTGTTCCACAACAAGTTCAAGGACAAGATCGACACGACGATCGTCCAGCCTTGCGCGCTGACCAACTTCGTGCGCCCCTGCGCCAATCTCGGCGACTATTACGCCGTGCTCGGGCTCGGCAGCACGATCAGCATCCCGTTCAACGTCGACAAGGCGCGGATCAAGGGCGCCGAAGTCGCGGGGCGTTATGAATTTTTCAGCGGCCTCTCGATCCGTGCCAACTACACCTTTACCGACAGCAAACAGCAGACGGGCGCTTCGGCGGGTCAGCCGCTGACCCAATCGGCCAAGCATATGGCTAATGCGACGCTCGACTGGCGGCCGCTCGACGGCCTGTCGACACAGCTGTCGGCCGAACATCGTTCGCGCCGCTATCGCGGGCTCGGCACCAACGGCCAGCATCTCTACTACAAAAGCTACACGGTGCTGAATTTCGGCGCGCAATACCGGCTGAACGACCATCTGACGCTCAGCGGCCGCGTGAACAACCTGCTCAATCGGGACTTCCGTGCTTATGACGTCGATTTCGGCACGCCGGTGAACGGTGCCTACACGCCGACCTACATCGATCACTACAACAACAAGGACAAGGCGCGCAGCTATTGGGTGAGCATCAACGCCCGCTTCTAAATCGCGTCGGCGGGCAATATGCTGTTCGGCCGGCGACCGGGAAGCCGGATGCCGCCGAACGGCGCCGGGGCCGCGCTAGGCGGCCTTGAAATCCTCCGCCCGCAGCGACTTTACCAGTTGCACGAAGGATTTCTTCGCAAGCGTCTGTAGCATCGGCATCTGGGCGGCCCAGGGCTTTTGATAGCCCGCGAAGACCGTCATGCCTTCCATCGACCCCGAAATGAACAGCGCGAGTATCTCGCGCTGGTCGCTGGGCAGCTCCGGATTGATCTCTCCGATCAGTTCGTTGAGCGACACGCGCGCACGATCGTAAAGCTCGCTCATCCGGTCGTGGATGAAGGGGTCGTGGTTCGCCATCGCCCAAAGCTCGGGGAAGAAGCGCGTCGTCTTCTTGGTCGTGATGTCCTCGAGAACGAGCATGACCAAATTCTCGAGCCGCGCCTCGGCGCTCGCGCCCGGCTCGTGAATAATCTCGTCGAACGATTCCTCGTAACTGCTGATGACCGCGTTGAGCAACTCGCGGATCAGCTCCTCCTTCGACCGGAAATAATAGTTGAGGTTGCCGACGTTCATTCCCGATTCGGCCGCGATCCGCCGGAGCGTCAGCGCGGCCGATCCATGGTTCACGAGCAGCGACAGCGCCGAGCGGAGAATATGCTCGAAGCCATCCTGACCGCGCGCATAGCCCCCGGGTCGCGGGGTTATTTTCAGGTCGGGAACAATGAAATTCGTCAAGATTCAGTATCCTCCACGATCTTGGTAACGGCGTTGGCGACATTGGACAAGTGCCCTAATTTTGACAATTGACTAAAATTGGACGAACGATCAACATCATCTCGAATCGGCCGCAAGAGCCATTGTCAGCACGAACCAGGGAGTGCGGGATGCAGTGCATTCTGAGAGGGGCGGCGTTTGCCGCATTGATGATGTCGGCCGCAGCCGGACACGCGGCGGACTATCCGCAGCCCTTGCCCGAAGAACCGGTACCGACCGTCACCGAACTGCCCGAACGCTATCCCGCGAGCTGGATCTTCGTGCACGACCTTCACTTCAACAGCTTGCCCGACGGCCGCGCCGCTCTGGTCGACGTCGGCGCCGAGAACAGCCACTTGCGCGGCCAGATTCCCGTCGCCCAATTCGGCAACATCCTGCCGTCGACGACGCGCGGCGAAATCTATGTCAGCGAAACCTTCTATTCGCGGCTGACGCGCGGCGAGCGAACCGACGTCATCACGATCTGGGATACGAAGACGCTTGCGCCGAAGGGCGAGATCGTACTGCCCGGCGGCAAGCGCGGCCTGTTCGTCACGCTCCGCAACAGCCTCCAACTCACCAATGACGAAAAATGGGCGCTGGTCTTCAACTTCACGCCGGGATCGTCGGTGACCGTCGTCGACCTTGCCGGCCGCAAGATATTGTCCGACATCGACCTGCCGGGCTGCTCGCTCGTCTATCCGACGGGCCCGCGCGGTTTCACCTCGCTCTGCGCCGACGGCACGATGACGAGCATGACTCTCGACGCGGCGGGCAAGGCCGGGCCGACTGTCACGAGCCCGGTGTTCAACGACATCGACGACGATCCGCTGTTCATGACCCCCGCGATGGTCGGGCGGACGGGCTGGTTCGTCAGCTTCAAGGGCAATTTGCGCGCGATCGATTTTTCCGGCGCGGCGGCAAAAGACCTCGGCAGCTTCGCACTCCCCAAACAGGACGGCGGCGCGCCCGAATGGCGGCCCGGCGGCTGGCAGGTCGTTTCGTCCGACCGCGCGGGGCTCCTCTATGTGCTGATGAATCCCAAGGGCGCGGAAGGGTCGCACAAGGATGGCGGCACCGAGGCGTGGGTGATCGATCCCAAGGCGAAATCGGTCGTTCGCCGTATCGCACTCAAGAACCACAGCGTTTCGATCGAGGCGACGCAGCAGGACAAGCCGCTGCTCGTTGCGTCACGCCCGGACGGCTCGCTCGACGTCTATGACGCCGCGAGCGGCGCATTCGTCCGAACGATTGCGAGCGTAGCGCACGACCCGATGACGATGACGGCGGCCCGCTGATGTCGACGGCTCTATCGGTCCTCACCCTGTTTCTCGCGATGGTCCTTGGCATCGCGGCGGCGCACAAGCTTGCCGAACGGTCGCGGCTGGCCTCGGCAACGGCCGGGCTGCTTCGTATCGATCCGGCGATTGCAGCGCCGGTCACGATGGCGGCGGCTGCGACCGAATTTGCGGCCGCGCTCGCCCTGCTCTTTCCGGTTTCGCGCTCGGCAGGCGCGCTGCTCGCAGCGCTGCTGTGGGTGGGATATGGCGCCGCGCTGGTCGGCGCCCGCCGACGCGGCGACGGAGGCATCGATTGCGGCTGCGACTTTGGCGCACGCCGGAGCGGTATCGGCCGCTTCGCCATCGCGCGCGCCTTCGCGCTCGCTCTCGCTGCGCTCGCCCTCCTCTTCTCTCCCGCCGGGAGCGTCGGCGTCGGCGTCCAGTCGATCTTCGCCGCCCTCGCCTTTGTCGCGCTGCTCTTCGCGGCCGGCGAAATCGCCCATCTTCCCGCCACCAGCCGGAGTGCTGCACGATGACCGGATTTTTCCTCGCCTCGCAAATCCTGCTCTGGATCGCCGTCGCCGTTCTCGGCGTACTTGTCGCGGCGCTCGCGCGGCAGGTCGGCGTCCTCCACGAACGCATAGCCCCCGCCGGCGCGCTGACGCTGCACCAGAAAGTCAATGTCGGCGACAAGGCACCCGAAATGACCCTGCGGACGCTGGAGGGCAAGGAGGTCGCGATCGGCGGCAAACGGCAACGGCGCGGCCAGCTGATCTTCTTTCTCTCGCCCGATTGCCCGGTCTGCAAGACATTGCTGCCCGTCGTCCGGTCGGCGAGTTCCGCCGAGCGCGGCTGGCTGGATGTCGTGCTGGCGAGCGACGGCGACGCGGCAGCGCATCGGCGGTTGGTGATGGCCGAGGGGCTCGCGGGTTTCGACTATGTGCTATCCGAAGAACTCGGCCGGTCGCTCGGGGTCTCGAAGTTGCCCTATGCGGTGCTGATCGACGAGGCGGGAAACATCGCCTCGCTCGGCCTCGTCAACAATCGCGAGCATCTGGAAAGCCTGTTCGAGGCCAAGGAACGCCGCGTCGCCTCGATCCAGGAATATCTCGCGCGCGGCTGATCCCGCACGACGCGACAAGAAGGGGACGGATATGTCGGGACTGGACAAATTTTCCGAAAAAATGACGCGACGGGTCGCCCGCGCGACATCGCGGCGCAGCCTGCTGACGCTGATCGGCGGCGCGCTGACCGGCACGGCGGTGATCCCGGTGCTGCCGGTGTCGCGCGCGCAGGCGCAGGGACACGGGCATAGCGGCGGCGGCGATCCGATCGCACCGCAACCGACAGGCAATCCGCAGGACCCCGGTGACCAGACGCAGTGCGACTATTGGCGTTATTGTGCGA
The DNA here is from genome assembly GCF_035944815.1 of Sphingopyxis sp. Taxonomy (GTDB): domain Bacteria; phylum Pseudomonadota; class Alphaproteobacteria; order Sphingomonadales; family Sphingomonadaceae; genus Sphingopyxis. Next base: position 210,520 of record NZ_DASZAU010000004.1, on the reverse strand, counting down.
TCGACGGTTTCCTGTGCAGTTGCTGCGGCGGCACGGCGAGCAGTTGTCCGCCGGGTACCGAAATGTCGCCGATCACCTGGATCGGTACGTGCCAGAATCCCGCCGACAACCGCGCCTATATTATCAGCTATAACGACTGCTGCGGCAAATCATCGTGTGGGCGTTGCCTGTGCAACCGCAACGAGCACGACCGGCCGATGGTGCGGCCGCAGGCGAACAACGACATCAACTGGTGCCTCGGAACCGAAAGCGCGATCTATAATTGCTCGACCGCGGTGATCCTCGGCGTCGCGCTGGAACAGCAATGATGCGGCGGCTTGCGATCCTTGTCGGGTTGACCGGGCTAACGGCGGGACATGCCGCCGCACAGGACGGCGCCGCAGTCTACAAGCGGTGCGCGGCGTGCCACCTCGCCACCGGCGCCGGCGTTCCGGGCGCCTTTCCGCCGCTCAAGAGCAATACCGCGTCGCTTGCCGCCACGCCGGCCGGGCGCCGCTATCTTGCGCTGGTCGTGATCCGCGGCGTGTCGGGACCAATCACCATCGGCGGCAAGCCTTTTCGCGGCATGATGCCCGCGCAGGCGGGTCTGAACGACGCACAGGTCGCCGCGGTGCTGAATCATGTCTTGAAGGGCAGTTCGGCAAAGCCCTTTTCGGCAAGCGAGGTCGCCGGATATCGTGCAGGCGGTACGGCGCTCAACAGCGCGGCGGTCGGCCGGCTGCGGGCTGGCACCGGGGCGAAATGAGGTGGCTGGCCGTCTCTGCGCTGATCGCAGCGACCGGAGCGGCCGTGGCAACGCCGGCGTGGAGCGGAGCCGAAACCATTCCCGGCGTCGCGAACGCCGCGCGCGCGCGGCAGAACTGGATATTGTCATGCCAGGGATGCCACCGCGCCGACGCGACGGGAACGCCGCAAACGACGCCAACGATGGCGGGTTTCGTCGCGCGCTTCCTGCAGGTGCCCGGCGGCCGCGAATATCTGGTGCAAGTGCCGGGCGTGGCGACGGCGGCGCTGTCCGACGCCGATCTAGCCGAAGTGGTGAACTGGTCGCTTGTGCGCTTCGACGCCGCGAACGTCCCCGCGGATTTCAAGCCCTACACCCCTGCCGAGGTGGGACGGCTGCGGCTGAAACCGCTGCGCGCGGAGGCGATGACGATACGCGCGGGCATGGTCGCCCGCATGCCCGGGGACAAACAACAGAAATAGGAACAGGGGAGGATTTCGATGACCAAGGGAATAACGCCATGCGCTGCCCGTCCGATGCTCGCGCTGCTGCTGGCCGGCGTGGCCATGCCGGCGCTGGCACAGGAGGCCGCCGCCGACACCGCCGTTGCCGAAACGGTTGATGGGACCGATATCGTCGTCACCGCCCAGAAACGATCCGAACGGCTGCAGGACGTTCCGATCGCGGTCAGCGCGATCGGCGGCGATTCGCTTGAAAAACAGCGCGTCACGCAGGCAGACGAACTCGCCAGCAAGATCGTCAACCTGCAGCTGACCTCGACCGTCGGCGACAACACGCCGATCTTTGCGCTGCGCGGCGTGTCGATGTCGGATTACAGCCTCAACCAGGCCAGCCCCGTCGCGACCTATTACGACGAAGTCTACAAGGGCAATTTCGCGTTCCTGGGCGTCGCGATGTACGACCTTGAGCGCGTCGAGGTGCTGCGCGGACCGCAGGGCACGCTTTATGGCAAGAACACGACCGGCGGCGCGGTCAACCTGATCAGCCGGACGCCGTTGCTGGGCGATACCGAGGGGTATCTGAACCTCGGCTATGGCAACTACAACCGCTACGAGGCCAATGGCGCATTCAGCGTGCCGCTGGGCGAGACGCTGGCGGCGCGCGTCGCCTTCACCTTCGCGCGCGCCGACGGCTGGTTCAAGAACCAGCTTCCGGGCGAACCCGACCTTGCGAGCGTGCGCGAATATGGCGTGCGCGGCAGCCTGCTGTTCGAACCGAACGACAGCGCACGCTTTATCCTGCGCGCGTCGACCAGTTACCAGAACCCGCGCAACTATGGCATTTATGCGCAGCCCGAGGCGGTGAACCGGCCGGGGTTGGGGCGCCGCGAGATCGAGGCGAACGTCACCGACCGCCGACGCGCGCGCACTTGGTCGGTGTCGCTGACGGGTACGGTCGATTTGAGCGACGCGCTCGCGATCACCAGCGTGACGTCGTGGGACAAGGGCCGCCTCAATTTTTATGAGGACACCGACGGCACCGCGACCGAGCTGCTCGAAATCCCCTATACCGACCGCGCAACGCAATTCGCGCAGGACCTGCGCCTGACGAGCGACTTTGGCGGCCCGTTCAACTTCATCCTCGGCGCCTATTTCAACCGCGAGAAAGTCTATAACGAGACGACGTTCGAAATCGGCAAGGATATCGATTCCGACGGCCTGCCCGGCGTTACCGATGCCGATTGTGCTGCGGGTTTCCCCTTGGGCTGCCTGTTCCGCAACAGTTTCGATCAGCTCAAGAAAAGCTATGCACTCTATTCGGACGTGAGTTTCGAGCTGACCGACCAGCTGACGCTACGCGGCGGCCTTCGCTTCACGCACGACAAGGGGACGCAGAGCAATTTCGAATCCAACGCGCTGGGGCCGAACGGGGTGCTGGTGATGAACCTGATCCCGCCGTCGCGGCTCGATTACAGCCAGGAGAATCTGTCGGGTAAGATCGGCGCCGACTACAAGATCAATCCCGACGTGATGGTGTATGGCAATTACAGTCGCGGATACCGCGCCCCGAGCTTCAACGCGCAGGCTTTTTTCGACCCATCCGAACTGTCGGTCGCGAAGGCCGAAAAGATCGAAGCCTTCGAACTGGGACTGAAGAGCCAGTTCGCCGACCGCCGCGTCACGCTCAACCTCGCCGCCTTCCATTACAGCTATAGCAACCAGCAATTCATCAACATCGATCCCGCGACCGCAGCGCAGACTTTGCTCAACATCCCGCGGTCGCGCATCCTGGGCGGCGAAGCCGAGCTGACCGTACGTGCGACCGACATGGTGACGCTGCGCGCCGGGGTCGGCCTGCTCGATACCAAGATCAAGCGCGGTATCGTCAGCGGGGTCGATGTCCGCGGCAACAATCTGTCGAACGCGCCCAAATTCACCTTCACCGGCGGCGTCGATGCGACAGTGATGGACGCCGCCGGCGGCAAGCTGAGCCTGCACGGCGACATCAACTATTCGTCGAGCCAATATTTCGAGGTGCTCAATATCCCCCGGCTGAAGCAGGACAGCTATGTGCTGCTGGCCGGGCACATCGATTGGGAATCGGCCGACGGCCGCTGGAACGCCTCGATCTGGGGCAAGAATCTCACCAACAAATTCTATTTCACCTCGCGCGTCGACCTGCTCGCCGGGTTCGGGTTCGACTATAATCACGTCGGAACGCCACGGACATATGGCGTGACGGTGGGCACGAAGTTCTGATCGGAGAGAGCGGATGTCTGATTACAAGATGCTGATCGGCGGACGGCTGGTCGACGGCGATCACGCGATGGACGTGATCAACCCCGCGACCGAAGAGATATTCGCGACGGTCGCGCGTGCCTCGGAACGGCAGGCCGACGACGCGATCGAGGCCGCGGCGACCGCCTTTCCCGGCTGGGCCGAGGTGCCGATGGCGGAGCGCCAGGCGAAGGTGAGCGCGCTGGCCGACGCAATCGCCGCCAATGCCGACAAGCTCGCGCGCGCACTGACGCAGGAACAGGGCAAGCCGCTGGCCGAGGCACAGGGCGAGATCGCGTGGGCCGAAGGCTATCTTCGCCACTATGCGACGCTCGACATCGCCGAACGGACGATCCAGGACGATGCGAACGGGCTCATCCAGGTCCGCCGTAAGCCGCTCGGCGTCGTCGCGGGGATCATCGCGTGGAATTTCCCGCTGCTCGTCGCCTGCTGGAAGATCGGCCCGGCGGTGATCGCGGGCAACACGATCGTGCTGAAACCGGCGCCGACGACACCCGTCTGCGCGTTGATGCTGGGCGAACTCTGCCAGGACATCTTTCCGGCGGGCGTGGTGAACATCATCGTCGATGCCAATGACCTCGGCGGCTATCTGACCGCCGACCCGCGCATCGCCAAGGTCGGCTTCACCGGATCGACCGCGACAGGCAAGAAGATCATGGCGAGCGCCGCCGACGGACTGAAGCGCCTGACGCTCGAGCTTGGCGGCAACGATCCTGGCATCGTGCTCGACGATGTCGATGTACGCGAGGTCGCGCAGGGCATTTTCAACGCGGCTTTCCTCAATTGCGGGCAGGTCTGCCTCGCGATCAAGCGCGCCTATGTCCACGACAGCATCTATGATGCGATGTGCGACGAACTGGCGCGGCTGGCCGAGGCGGCGGTGGTCGACGACGGGCTGGCGCAGGGGGCGCAGATGGGCCCCATCCAGAACAAGGCGCAATATGAGAAGGTGAAGGCCTTTCTCGAAAGCGCACGCCGCGACGGCACGATTGTCGCCGGCGGCGAGATTATCGACCGTGCCGGCTATTTCCTGCGCCCGACGATCGTGCGCGACGTCACCGACGGGCACGAGATCGTCGACGAGGAGCAGTTCGGCCCGATCCTGCCAGTGATCCGCTATTCGGACATCGACGACGTCGTCGCGCGCGCCAATGCGTCGCCCTATGGCCTTGGCGCCTCCGTCTGGTCGCGCGACGTCGATCGTGCAGTGACCGTCGCGAACCGGATCGAAAGCGGATCGGTGTGGGTGAACCAGCATGTCGCGATCGGCCCGCATATCCCGATGGCCGGGATCAAATCGTCGGGCCTCGGCGTCGAACAGTCCGAAGAAGGGCTGGCCGAATATACGCAATTGTCGGTGATCAATGTAGCGCGCGGCGGATGAGCGAGGTTTTCGACTGGGATCCGCCGACGCATTATAATTTCGCGCGCGACGCGATCGACCGGCTGGCGAACGAAAGGCCGGACGATCGTGCGATGCTGTGGACCGACGGCACCGGCGCGGTCGTCGACCGCAGCTTTGCCGAACTTTCTCGCCATGCCGCGCGCGCCGCGTCGGTCCTGAGCGCCGCGGGCGTGGGGCGCGGCGACACGGTGCTGATCCTGATGTCGCGCGAGATCGAATGGTGGGAGTTGATGCTCGCCTGCCTGCGGCTGGGCGCGATCGCCTCGCCGGGCACGGTGCAGCTCACGCCCAAGGACATCGCCTATCGCTGCGACGCCGCCGACGCCCGTTGCATCGTCGCAGGGTCCGACGTCGCGCCGCGGGTCGACGAAACGCCGGTCGATGCCGCGATCCCGCTGGTCCATATCGGCGGCGCGCGCCCGGGATGGATCGATTATGGCGTAGCAAAAGCGGCGGCTGCGCCGCTGGACGATGTGGCCGATACCGCGTTCGACGATCCCGCGCTCTGCTACTTCACCAGCGGGACGACGGGCCAGCCCAAGATGACGATCCATGGCGCGGGCTATCCGCTGGCGCACGAAATCACCGGGCGCTTCTGGCTCGATCTCGGTCCCGGCGACCTGCATTGGAACATGTCCGACACCGGCTGGGCGAAAGCGGCGTGGAGCAGCCTGTTCGCGCCCTGGCTGATGGGTGCGGCAATCTTTGTCAACCATGCGCCGGGGTTCGATGCGGTCGCCGCGATGGACCTGCTGGAGCGCCACCCGGTGACGACATTGTGCGCGCCGCCGACCGCCTATCGCATGTTCGTGCGCGCCGATTTGGGCGGACGCAACTTTCCCCATCTGCGCCACTGCGTCAGCGCGGGCGAGCCGCTGAACCCCGAGGTGATCGACCTGTGGAAGAAAGCGACCGGGCTCGACATCCACGACGGATACGGACAGACCGAAACGGTGCTGCTTTGCTGCAACCGCGCGGGCGCGGCGCGACAGGGCGCGATGGGGCGGCCGACGCCGGGCATCGACCTGGCGGTGATCGACCATGATGGTGCGGTCCTGCCGCCGGACGAGGAAGGCGACATTGCGCTGCGCGTCGGCGAGCGCCGTCCGCCGGGTCTGTTCCTGGGCTATCGCGGCGACCCCGATCGCACGGCGAGCGTATTCCGGGGCGGCTGGTACCTGACCGGTGACCGCGCGACGGTCGACGCCGACGGCTTTTTCTGGTTCGTCGGGCGGGCTGACGATGTGATCCTCTCGTCGGGCTATCGCATCGGGCCGTTCGAGGTCGAAAGCGTGCTGTTCGAGCATGAGGCGGTCGCCGAAAGCGCCGTCGTCGCGAGCCCCGACCCGACGCGCGGCGAGGTGGTGAAAGCGTTCGTCGTCCTTGCGGCCGGGCACAAGGCTTCCGACGCATTGGTGAGGACGCTGCAGGATCATGTGAAACGGACCACCGCGCCGTATAAATATCCGCGTCGTATCGAATTTGTCGACAGCCTGCCCAAGACCGTGAGCGGCAAGATCCGGCGCAAGGAATTGCGCGACAATGAATTCAGGAATGAAATCGCATGACCGACAGCATCGTTCGCGGTGACACCGACGCCGCGCTGATCGAAATGACGATCGGCGACTGTTTCGACCGGACCGTGGCGCGCCATCCCGATCGCGAAGCGCTGGTTGTCCGGCACCAGTCGGTGCGCTGGACGTGGAGCGAACTCAAGGCGCGCGTCGATGCAGTTGCGGCCGGCTTGCTCGAACGCGGGCTGAAGCCTGGCGACCGGGTCGGGATCTGGGCGCCAAATTGCGCCGAATGGGTCATCGTCCAGTTCGCAACGGCCAAGGCGGGGCTGATCCTCGTCAACATCAATCCCGCCTATCGCGTCGCCGAGCTCGATTATGCGCTGAACAAGGTCGGCTGCACGGCGTTGATCCTCGCTCCTTCGCACAAGAGCAGCGACTATATCGCGATGCTCGGCGAACTGGCACCCGAATTACCGGCTTCGACGCCGGGAATGCTGCGCGCGGCGCGCCTGCCCGACCTCCGCCTCGTCATCGTGCTGGGCGACAAGGACCGCGGAGGCTGCCTGCCATTCGATGCGCTGTCCAGCACCAGGACCGAAATGCTTGCGGACATCCGGCTCGATCCCGCCATGCCGGTCAACATCCAGTTCACCAGCGGCACAACCGGCTTTCCCAAAGGCGCGACGCTGTCGCACCGCAATATCCTCAACAATGGCGCGTTCGTCGGCGCACGGATCGGTCTCTCCCCTGCCGACCGGCTGTGCATTCCCGTCCCCCTATATCATTGCTTCGGCATGGTGATGGGCAATCTGGCGTGCGCGGTGCACGGCGCGACGATGATCTACCCGGCCGAGGCTTTCGACCCCCACGCCGTGCTCGAAACCATCGAGGCCGAGCGCTGCACCGCACTTTACGGCGTGCCGACGATGTTCATTGCCGCGCTCGCGCACCCGGATTTCGACCGCTTCGACCTGTCTTCGCTCCGCACCGGGATCATGGCCGGATCGCCCTGCCCGATGACGGTCATGCGCGAGGTGATCGACCGGATGCACATGGACGAGGTCACGATCGCCTATGGCATGACCGAAACCAGCCCGGTCAGTTTCCAGAGCGGCACCGCCGATCCGCTCGATCTGCGCGTATCGACGGTGGGCCGCGTCCAGCCGCATCTCGAGGTCAAGCTGATCGACCTTGCAGGCGAGGTCGTGCCGCGCGGGCAGACGGGCGAGCTTTGCACACGCGGCTATTCGGTCATGCTCGGCTATTGGGACGACGCCGAACGCTCGGCCGAAACGGTCGATGCGGACGGCTGGATGCACACGGGCGATCTCGCAACGATCGACGAGCATGGCTATTGCCGGATCGTCGGACGGATCAAGGATATGGTGATCCGCGGCGGCGAGAATATCTACCCGCGCGAGATCGAGGAATATCTGATGACGCATGTCGACATCGTCGACGCGCAATGCGTTGGCGTACCCGACGACAAATATGGCGAAGAATTATGCGCCTGGGCCATCCTGCGCCCCGGCGCGACGCTCACCGCCGAAGAGGTAAGGAGCTTTTGCCGGGGCCGCATCGCGCACTATAAAATTCCCCGGCATATCCTGTTCGTCGACGGTTTCCCGATGACGGTGACCGGCAAGGTACAGAAGTTCGCGATGCGCGAACGGATGCTTCAGCTGCTCAAAGACGCAAACCGGTCGACGATGGCGGGCATCTAAACCGCCGGCAGCGATCATCGCGGCTTGGGCGCCGTCATATACAGGCCGCCGGTGTCCGGATCGATCGACAGTGATGGCGAATTCTTGCAGGGAAAAGCGGCATTCATCGCCATCAGGAACAGGTGATGCGTGGAAATATGCCTTATCGTCGGGTTGTCGCGCAGGAATTTGTGAAACACGTCGCGATGCTGCTCATAGGATGCACCTGCCGGCAGGCAATAGATCGCCTCTTCGGGTGCCTTGCCCATGTTCATCACCGGCGCGTCGGCGATGCCCATGAAATATCCGATGCAGGCGCTATAGTCCTTCGGGCCGGCTACGCATTGGTTATAATAGGAATTGCCGCCGGCAAGGCTCTCGCGAACCTGAAAAGCCGCCCCTTGATTCGGCGCGGTCACGGCGAAAAGGATCGCAGCAAACAGCCGTATCATTTGCCCTCTCCTGACAATCCCTCGACCTATTCTATACCGGATATGTCACGAGCACTAAATATATGATTGCTGAGCCATTCGGGACAGCTTTCGGGCGCCGAAATCGCGCGAGACCGGGATGGGGGATATTTGGGCTTTACTGGATCAGGCATCCGCTACCCGGAAACCGATTCATTCCGCAGATGGTTCAAAAGCGCCTTACACGGCGGCAATAGTACATGCCGCTCCCCAGCCCCCGCTGCGAAATCAGCGCCCGCCCTTTTATCCACGGCTCCGCGATCGTTCAGAGCTTGTCGAAAATGATCCACATTATGGCGCCCCATACGCCCAGGGACAAAGCGTAGACCAGAATACAGTCGCCTCTTTCACGCAGCGCCGCTCGCATAGCAGTTCCTCTCCATCCCGCCGTAGTATCCGATCCTACTCTGCCGGCAGGAACCGAATGCCATGGCCCAAGGGGCTAGCCCTGCCCCCGGGCTGCCGCACCAGCGGCAACCTCTGTCGGAGTTGAGCAGCAATCCGCGCCGTCGTCCACCCCCCAAATCGCCGACATAGAGCCCGCGATCGTCGGATATTTGCGAAGGTCTGGCCCGGCGTTCAGCCGAGATGCCTCAGAACCCACGTCGTCAGCGAATCGCCGCAGCCTGCCCGTTGGTATAACGCGGTGAAATGGCGTTGAGGTCGCCCGTCGCCGGATCGCGCCGGACGGCGACCCACAGCCCCTGCGCAAAGCGCGCCTCGGCGGGTGGGATCGCTTTGATTTCGAGCCCAGTCGCTTCGAGCAAATCGTCGGAAAACTCTCCTTCGACGACACGCAGGATCAGTTCGCGCTGGCTGCCGTCGGGCGAGATCGGGAGCAGCAGCCGCGGCGCATCGGCGGCCTGCTCGATCGTCATGCCGAAGTCGATCACGTTCAGGAGCGACTGGGTCGTCTGATAATGCAATCCGACCCCCATCGACGACCAGGCGATTTCGGGCCGACCATCCTTGATCACCAGCCCGACCTCGATCGGGTTAGGCAGTTGCGCGCCGCGCGGGGTCGCCGTGACCATCGACTGCATATAAGCGGCGGGGTCGCCGACCGACACACCATCGACGACGATCGCGGTCTGGCCCCAGATCAGGCAATTGATCGAGTGACAGAGCGCGGCCATGTTGCCGTCGGCGTCGACCGCGACAACGACGTCCGAATGCGTCCCCTTTGGAAGGAAGCGCACGGGTTCCCGATCGACCAGCCGCTGCCAGAGCTCGCCGGCATGTTCGCGGGTCAGGCGCGACGCGCGGCTCATGTCGATACCCGGAAAGGCCTTTTGCTGCTCCTCGGGGCTTTCGTAGCGCATGCCGCCGATCGCCGCGCAGCATTTGGCGAGCCGTACAAGGCTGTCGGACGAGGTCGACCAGTGGCCGAGTTCCTTGATCCCCGCGGCCTCAGCCAGATTGAGAGATTCGATGAGGTTGACCGAGCCTTCGCAGGGCTCGCCGAGGACCGCGATCGTATAGTCTTCGCGCTCGACCGTGGCGGGGGTTGACCAGATTGGGCGATAGTCGACCAGATCCTGTAGCGTCATCTTGCCGCCGTCGCGTTGTATCGCCTCGACGCAGCGCGCCGCCCAGGCGCCCTTGTACATATAATCCGCGCCCTCGCTCGCGACGCGGCGGAGCGTTTCGGCGAGCGCGGGCTGGCGGAAATGGTCGCCCTCGACATAGGGCGTGCCGTCGCCCTTGTAGAAGATCGACCGCGTTTCGGGCAGGCGCGCGAGGTCGGTCTTGCGCACGTCGATGTAGCGCGCGAGCCCGGCCGACACCGCAAACCCGTCCTCGGCGATTTCGATCGCGGCATCGAACAGACGGGCAAAAGGCAGTTTGCCGAAACGCCGGTGCGCCGCCTCCAGCCCGCGCATGAAGCCGCCGACCATCGCGGTCCGCCCCGACGGTTCGCCTTCGAGCATCATGTTGGTCACGCCGTCGGCCGCCGGGTTGAGCTTGCCCGGGATCGACATCGGATCATCCTCGGCGAGCACCGTGTTCCATCCCGCGTTGAGCGAGGTCACGTCGTTGCTCGCGGCGTCATAATGCATCAGCGACAGGATACCGAAGAAGCTGATGACCGCCCCGCCGCCGAGGACGATCTGGGCGAGTGCCGTGCTCATCACCGCATCGACCGCCGAGCCGCCCTGCCGCAGCGCCTCTTCGCCAACGCGCGCCGCAAGCCCGTTGAGCGCGGTCGAGACGGCGCCGCCTTTGCCCCGCGCCGGCGGATTGCCGGGAAGCGCGGTCTGCTGGATGTTCCAATAATGCTCGCGATCGGCTTCGGGCCAGGCGGAGGGGCCGAGGGTCATGGGGAGGTCCTTTGCTGCTATGTCAGGAAGCGGCCGGAATATGGCGGCCGAACCAGTCGACGATGCGCGCCGCTGAATCGAGATAGGCGGGGTAGCCGCGCAGGCTGTGACCATCGCCCGGATAGACTGCGAGCGCGGCTTCCGCTCCCGCCTCCGACAGCGCACCGAAAAATTCGATCGCCTGCCCCGTCGGCGTATTCTTGTCGCGCCCGCCCGCGAGGATCAGCGTCGGCGTCGTCGCGCCTTCGGCGAAGAAGACCGGGCTGCGGTCGAAATATTGCCCACCGGGCCGCCGCGGCGACCCTTCGAGCAGCGCCATATCGAACCAGGGGATTTGCGACGCATAATGCTGGCTGTACCAGTTCGCGACCGGAGAGATGGGAACGGCGGCCGCGAAGCGATCGGTCTGCGTCACCAGCCACGAACTCATGAAACCGCCATAGCTGGTCCCCGACACGCCGACGCGCGCCGGATCGACGATCCCGGCGTCGACGAGGCTGTCGATGCCCGCCAGATAGTCGTGCATATCCTCGCCGCCCATGTCCTTGTGGACGCGGCGCGCGAAATCCTGACCGCGCCCGCCCGACCCGCGCGGGTTGGGCAGTAGCAGGGCATAGCCCTTCGCAACGAGGACGGGCCCCGCGCGCAAGGCCGCCGCATAACGGTTGCGATGCGCCCAGACGGGGCCGCCATGGATGTCGACGAAGAGCGGAAGGTTCCGCGCTTCGCCGCCCGGCAGGACGAGCCAGCCGCCGATTTCGAGCCCGTCGCGCCCCTGCCAGCGGTGATAGCGCATCGTACCGGGGATCGCCGGTGCCGGCGTCGGCGCAAAATCCACCAGCCGCTGCGCCTCGCCATTCGAAAAACGCGCGATCGCGGGCGGACAGGCATAGCCCTCGATCATCGCGAACGCCGAACCGTCCGCTGCGGGAACCGCCGAGGGGTACCAGCCGCTGACCGTCAGCGCCTCCGACGCCCAATGTTCGCGCCGTTCGCCCGTCGCGACGTTGATTTCGCCCACGACGGTCTCGGCATCGCGGACGCCCGCGAAGAGGAGGTTATCGGCGTCGCGCCAGCGAAGATCGGTCGCCTCGACCCCGCCGAGGTCGAGCACGCGCTGGCCGTCGGCATCGCCCAAAGTGACGGGACCGCAGACGATGCCGCGATCGCTGCAAAAAGCTTCCAGAACGGCCCAGCGCGCACCGTCGGGCGATCCGGCGGGAACGCCGATCTGCTCGGCGCCCGAATAGCGTGCGCGCTCGGCACCCGTCGCTGCGTCGAGCACGCGCAGGCTCGCTTCGTACCAGCTCCCCTCGCTGTGATGATTGCTCGCGACGACGGCGAACGCATCGTCGCCCAGCCATGCGGCCTCCCAGACATTGACCGGCGGCCGCGTCACGGGCCGCAGCGACGTCGCGCCCGCCGTCCAGACATAGAGCCGTCGCCACAGATTTTGCGCGCTCGACGATGCCACTTCGGGAAGCCAATCCGGCCCCTCATCCTCACCGCGCAGGGCAAAACCGCCCTCCGCGCCCGAAACGTCGGCGCCTGAATCGGCGCCCAGAACCAGAAGATCGCGCCCGCCCGGCGACCAGGCGAGGGCTTCGACCCGCATGTCGAGGGCAATCGACACAAGCCGCTCGCCGCTGTCCGAAAGCAGGACGAGAAGCTCCTGTCCGCCCGCCCCGTTTTCGACATAGGCGGCGCGGCCGTCGGGACTGCCCCGGTAATGGTGGCCGCGCGCGACACGGCGAACGCTGCCATCGGCGAGGTCCAGCCGGCAAATCCAGCCCGACGGGCCATCCTCGAGCGTGCCTTCGAAAGACTGCGCCGAAAAATGGACCGCCTGCCCGCCTGCCGCATCGAGGTCGGCCGCCGTCCACAGATGCTCCTCGCCCGGGCGGAACAGGGTGCGGTATAATGCCGCCACTTCGCCGGCCGCGGGCGATCCGCGCATATCCTTTTCGATCATTTCAGCGTCTCCGGTTCAGTCTTCGGCATCGGCGCGCAGATGTTTCGCCGCGCGCAGCATGAAAATTCCCGCGGGCAGGAAGGTCAGAGACATGATCATCAGCGCATAGCGCAGCCCCTCGGCCGGCCCGTAAATCCCCGCAAAATGGTCGCTGATCGCACCCGCCAGCACGGGACCGGCGCCCAACCCGACCAGATTGGCGAAGAAGAAGGCCAGCGCCACCGCCATCGCCCGACGCCTGCTGCCGCAGACGGTGTGCATCGCCGCGAATACCGCGGGCACGGCCCCGGTCAGCAAGGTCCCGCCGACCATCGAAATCGCGGCCATCAGCACAAGGTCACCGACCGCGAAGGCGCCGACATAGAGCGGCAGCGCGAGGATCAGGATGATCCCGGGAAAGCGCGCGAGCCAGGCGATGTCGCGCTTTGCAAGCAGGTCGCCGATCTTGCCCCCGCCGAGATTGCCGATCACCGCGCCGACCGCCGACATCGCGCCGAACAGCGCGCCGGCTTCGGCAACCGTCAGGCCATGCACGCGGATCATGAAGGAGGCGGTGAAGACCAGCGCGCCATAGGCCATCAGAAAATAGAGGACGAGCGCATAAACGATGTTGCGATAGGCGGGTTTCGCAAGCAGGCGCCGGATGCTCACCTGCGCGTCTTCGGTGGCCTCGGGCGCAACGGCGAAGCGCGGAATCAGGCGCGGTTCGCGCAGGAAGAAACGCGATGCAAGCGCCAGCAGCAGCCCCGGCAGGCCGATGACGATGAACGCCTCGCGCCAGCCATAATGCTGCGCCACCCAGCCGCCGGCGACCATACCGAGAGGGCGTCGCGGCGAACCGCGGCGCGAGATCCGAACCGGTCGCGGCGAGCAATTCGGCAGGCGCGGCGCCCCGAAGGATCGCATAGCCCTCGCCCATCAGCCGAGTGGCAGCAGGCGAGCGAAATGGTGCCCCATCGAGGGCGGCAGGATTGATCATCATTGCCCCGCTCCTTCAAGCTGCCGCAGCGGGCGGCAGTACCGCTTCGCCGGTGATGCCATTGATGGCGAGCTTCGACGCCGTCGTGGCGTCGACATCGATCGCGAGGCCGACGAGTGCGCGGCCGTCATGGATTTTCGGCTCGGCGAGCGCGCGGCAGTCCCAGCCGAAACGCTCGATCTGGCGGAACCAGGGGAGCTCGGCGACGCCGATGTAGGTCCGCACGCCGTTCGCGAGCGCATATTCGACAAGGCCGACGAGCAACACATCGCGTGCGACGCGGCGATCGCGCGCGCCAATGCCCGGCGACAGGCAGAAGCGCGTGATCTCGAGAATATCCTCCCCTTCCGGCACCCGGCTGTCGGCCAGATCGGGGTAGAGGCTGCCGAGCAGCGCGGGCCGCACGGTCGGCAGCAGCCGCGCAGAGGCGAGGTGCTGACCAGCGCGGTCGGTGACGATCAGATAATTGGCGTAGATATCATCGAACTGATCGAGCTCGAAGCGATCGGCAAGTGCCGGGACGTCCCACTTCAGAAGATCGATGAAAACGCGCTTGCGCGCCTCGAACATGGACCGCAGCGCGAGATGTTCATAGGCGCGGTTCGAATGGTCGACGATCAGCAACATGAATGCCTCCTTTGTTGAGAGGCAATCCAATTGAACGGCAAATCGCCGTGTGACCATAACACAACTGGGGGGTGTCAGCGGCGGACGAAGTCCCCGAAACTGATCTCGCCCGCGAAGAGCGCGCGGATCGCAAGCGACATGCCGTCATGGACGCCGTAGCGGGCTCGCGCATTGCGCAGATGCTCCTTCACCGTGTCACGGCTGAGGCCGATGATATGCGATGATTCCCAGGCCGATTTGCCGTTTGCCGCCCAGATCAGGCATTCGCGCTGTCGGTCGGTGAGACGCGGTGCGAGGGCGAGCTCGGGAAAAGCGAGCAGCCGGGCAGCCTCGAACGCGGGGCCGCTGATCATCGTCGCGAAGAACAGCGCCTCGACCGAAGCCGCCTGCCCGGGGGCCCAGGCAAAGGACACGGAGCCATGCGCTTCGCCGGGAAGGTGCGCCGGCACGGTCAGCCCGTTTCCGATCCCGTGCCGGCGTGCCCGCTGAAAAATCTGGCGGTCGCCCGGTCGCTCGCGGCGGCGCCATGGAACATCGCTCCAGATGAAACCCGCCATGCGGTGGTGGCTTTCGCGGTGAATCGGATCGGTTGTGCCAAGGCCATTGTCGTCGAACCACCGCGCCCAGTCGGGAGGATAATTGTGGATGCGGATCCCCCTTTCCGGCGCCGCCAGAAAATCCACATGATGCGTCAGGGCGAACCAGCTGCAACCAAGCTGCGCGCAGACTTCGGCAAGGAGATCACTGAGCCCCGCTTCATCCTTCACACGTAGGACAGCGAGCGTAAAAGCTTGCGCGGCGTCCATTGTCGGCACTGCGATCCTTTGGCGACGCCGGACGCTGTCGCCAAGCCAGGCGACCGGCGTTGCCCCTCGTCAGGCCCTGCACCCCGTCCTCTCACATGGACGGTGCGCCGGGGACGGTTCGTCGCCGCTGGTCCTTGGCGATCTACACTGATGTAAATTTTGCGAGGGAAAATTATATCTTTCAAATATATTCGAAACATAGAACCATATTGAGGCTAATTCAGCGTCCGTGAGCATGACGCTGCGTGCTGGCGAGTATTGCGGATAATCTGACGCTCTTTGGGAGTGACTTTGTGCCTAAGCCACTCGTGCCAAAGCTGGGCGTTCCCAACCAGCGCTGGAGCTTGGACTTTGTCCACGATCAGCTCGTCACCGGGCGACGCTTCCGGGTGCTCAACATCGTCGATGACGTGACGCGTGAGTGCTGCCGGCGGTGATCAATACGTCGATCTCGGGCCGGCGGGTTGTGCGCGAGCTGAGTGATCCGATCGCCAGGCGCGGTGCGCCGAAGATGATCGTCAGCAATAACGGCACCGAGCTGGCGTCGAACGCGGTGCTCGCTTGGTGCGGCGATGTCGGGATCGAGTGGCATTATATCGCACCCGGCAGACCAACGCAGAACGGGTTCGTCGAGAGCTTCAATGGTCGCATGCGCGACGAGCTGCTCAATGAGACGCTGTTCTTCACGATCGGCCAGGCGTGCACGATCCTCGCCCGATGGGTCGACGATTACAACACCGAGCGGCCGCATTCCTCGCTCGGCTACGCCACCCCGGCGGCGTTCGCCGCCGAACTCGAAAAGCAACGGGCGGGGTTAACCCCGCCCGTTGCTTCGCCTGCGCTTATGCGCGACAACACCCCTCGGCCTCCAGTTGCAGCTGGATGAAAGAGAGGGGTCAGGTCACTGGCGTAAAGTCCCTGACACGCGGATTCTGATAGCGCGAACCAGCTTCTCGCCTGGCAGTGTAAGTGGCGGATTATCCTCGTCAATCGCAATGGTCTGCGCTGGCGAGACGCGCCAAGGGAATATGGCCCGAAGAATACCCACCACAATCGCTGGAAACGTTGGAGCGACAAGGGCAGCATCCTGTGCATGATGGAGGGTCTGGCTACACCTTAGGCGCCGGTGGGGCGGAGCCGGAAGGCGGGCATCCGGCTGATCGTGGTTCCGGCCGACAAGAAACGCCACACCGGTTGCTGCGTGCAGGCATGCGAGCCCCTTCGCTATATGGCAGCGATGAGCGAAACTGAGCATATTTTCCCGGATTTCGAGCGAAGATCGTGCTCAAATTAACAATCATACTTGACCGTTAGTTTCAATTGCATGATGGATTGCGGGATTGGATCTCGAGACACAATCAGAGATTCAACGGGATTGGGGAAGGAACAGGCATGAGCGACGCAACGACGATCGGCGGTCCGGCTGCCGAGAAGGACGATTGGAAGGGCACGATCCTCGCCGGCCTCGCCAATTACATCGACGCCGGCTCGATCGTCGCGGGCGCCGCCGCGCTCGCGCTCTGGCAAGGCATCTACGGCATGTCGGACAATCTGCTCGGCCTGATCGCCGCCTTCGGCCCCAATGCCATAGGCGCCGGCGTGGGCGCCATGATCGGGGGCTGGCTCTGCGACAAGCTGGGCCGCAAGAAGATCTACCAGTGGGACATGCTCGTCTACGCTTTCGGCATGACGATCCTCGTCTTCGCGGTCGCGCCGTGGATGATCGTGCTCGGCTTCCTGATCGTCGGTCTCGCCGTCGGTGCCGACATTCCCGCAAGTTGGTCGCTGATCGCCGAGGAAGCGCCTGACGATCGGCGCGGGAAGCATTCCGGCGTTGCCCAGATACTTTGGAACTTCGGCCCCGTGGTCGTTCTCCTCATGAGCCTCGCGCTGACTGGGCTCGGAGAGCTAGGCGCGCGCATTGTCTTCGCTCATCTTGTGATCGTCGCCCTTGGCCTTACCCTGCTTCGGCGCAAGATGCGCGAGTCCCGGCGCTGGGAAGAGACCCAGAAGGCCGACGTGGCGCCAATGCCGGTATCGACGCTCTTCAAGGGGCCCTATCTGAAGTCGATTCTCGGCCTTGTCGGCCTCTATGGCTTCTGGAACCTGTGGGCCGGAACAAACGGCCTGTTCTTCCCCTTCCTCATGGAAACGCTCGGGGTTGCCACCCGCGCCGAGAGCATTGCTCTCCAGTGCCTCAACTTCGGTCTCGGAATGGTGTCGAACTATTTCATCTTCATGGCCTTCGTCGACAAAGTTAACCACCGGACCATGTTCCTTGTGTCCGCGGCGCTGCAGGTCGTCGGCATGGCGATGCTGGCTGTCCTACCACTGAGTGTGCCGGTGGTTCTGCTGCATGTCTTCCTCGTCGGCTTCGCCGGCGGGTTTGGCGCCCAGAGCTTCTTTCAGCTCTGGAGCGCCGAGATGTTCCCGACGGCACTGCGCAGCACGGCCCAGGGCGTCTGCTTTGCCATCGTTCGCATCGGCCTCGGCATCTTCAGTTTCTTCGTGCCGCTACTCGCGGCGGCGGACTTTACCGCACTTGCCTGGATCCTCACGGGATTCCTCACCATCAGCATGGTGATCGGCTGGTTGTGGGCGCCGAGCAACGCCGGCAAGACGCTCGAGGAGATCGACCGTGAGCAGCAAGCGGCCTGAACTGGGACCGCCAGGTCCAGCGGAGAGACAAAATGATTGACTATCAAAGCACCTATGATGCCTTCGATCTCGCTGAGGCGCAGGCGTGCCTCTCGCGCCCGGTATCCGGCGGGCTCAATGCGGCCGAAGAATGCTGCGACCGCTGGTGCGGTGCGGGCAGGACCGCCTTGCGCTGGACGAGCGAGGACGGCCGCCGCGAAGACTGGACGTTCGAGCAATTGCGCGACCGGTCGTCGCGTCTGGCCAATCTCCTCGCAGCGCAGGGCGTCGCGCCGGGCGACCGAGTGGCTGGGCTCCTGCCCCGCACACCCGAACTGCTCGTCACGATTCTCGCGACCTGGCGACTTGGCGCGGTCTACCAGCCGCTCTTCACGGCTTTCGGGCCGAAGGCTATCGAGCACCGGCTTGTCACCGCGGGCACGCGCGCCATCGTCACCGATCCCGGTAACCGGAGCAAGCTTGACGGCATCGACCATGACGCGCCTGTCATCTCGACTGCGAATGGACGCGCTGGCGACGTCGATCTCCCCTCGGCGCTCGGCGACTATTCACCCGAGTGCGCGCCTGTTTTGCGATCGGCCAAAGACCCCTTCCTGATCATGTTCACCTCGGGAACCACCGGCGCTCCGAAATCGCTACTGGTCCCGCTCAAGGCCATCCCCGCTTTCGTCGGTTACATGCGTGATGCTGTCGGTCTTGAGCCCGAGGATCGCTTCTGGAATGTCGCCGATCCGGGATGGGCCTACGGTCTATATTATGCGGTCACCGGTCCGCTCGCCATGGGGCAGACCACTCATTTCTACAGCGGCGCCTTTACCGCCGAGAGCACGGTCGCGATGATCCGCGATCATGGTATCACCAATCTTGCAGGCTCGCCGACGGCCTTTCGCCTTCTGATGGCCGCAGGTCCCGAAGCCATGGCTCAGGTCAAGGGGCAAATCCGGCGCATCAGCAGCGCCGGCGAAGCGCTCAATCCTGAGGTCGCGCGCTGGTTCGACGAGCATCTGTCCGCTCCCGTGCGCGATCACTACGGACAGACCGAACTTGGTATGGTCGTCTGCAATCATCACGCGCTCGATCATACGATCACGGCGGGCTCGGCAGGTTTTTCGGTTCCGGGACACCGCGTGGTTGTCGTCGACGAAGCCGGCAATGAACTCGAACCGCACGTGCCCGGCGTGCTGGCGGTCGATCGCGACCAGTCGCCGCTCTTCTGGTTTGGCGGCTATGAGCAGGGCGGCGCGTCCGGTCAGGGCCGCTATTATCTCAGCGGCGATGTCGTCGAACGCAACGATGACGGAAGTTTGAGCTTTGTGGGCCGCGCCGATGATGTGATCACTTCGTCTGGATACCGCATCGGTCCCTTCGATGTCGAAAGCGCACTCGTCGAGCATCCGGGGGTGGTCGAAGCGGCGGTCGTCGGCAAGCCCGACCCCGAACGCACCGAACTCGTCAAGGCATTTGTCGTTCTTGCGGCAGGCATGTCCCCGTCCGACAGTCTCAAGCAGGAGCTTCAACAGCATGTCCGGGCGCGTTTGTCGGCGCACGCTTATCCGCGCGAAATCGAGTTCGTCGACGACCTTCCCAAAACGCCGAGCGGAAAGATCCAGCGCTTCCTGCTCCGCGCTCGGGAGAAAGCCGCCTCCTCGCAGTAGCGGCGAGGCGGTCCATCATGGCCGGCTCACGGCCGACACGCGGCTCGAATTCAGGACCTAGCCTGCACCGGCCCCTGTTTCGCATGGTGCCAAGGACCGGCTGGTTGCGTCCGGCGAAGTTCAGGCTCCCTGCTTGGGGTATGGAGCGGTCACCCATGTCCGCAAGATGGAGGGCGCGGGCTATCCGAAATGGTTCGTCGATGATCCCGAGGGTTATCGCGTCATCGCCCGCGAAACGGGTTCATATCCGTCTCAGTTGCAACATATGGCGGCCCGAACCGAGTTCCTTAACATGCTTCGCCCCCGGCAATGCCAGTCCCGGAGGACAGAAGAAAGTCGCGTTCGCGGCGGGCGGCACGACCAGTTCGACATCGAGCCCATGCTCTGCGAGGTCCCAGCGGATCGCCGCCGTGCCATAACCCGTGATGATGGAGGCCGAGGCCCAGCTGAGATTTCCTCCCGGTTCGGGAGCGAAGCGAATGCGGCCGAAGCCGGGATAGTCGGGGTCGGGCGACAGGCCGGCGACGGTGCGGTAGAGCCATTCCGATACAGCGCCATAGGCATAGTGATTGAACGAGATCATCGAATTGGCTTCTTCGGTGCTCATCGCACCTGCATGGAGACTGCCGTCTTCGCCGACGGCATCCCAACGCTCCCACATCGTCGTAGCGCCGCGGTCGACCTGATAGACCCATCCCGGACACGCCCGGTTCAAGAGCAGGCGATAGGCGGCCGCCCCCTGCCCGGTGTTGCTGAGCGCGGGGAGAACGAGGGGTGTTCCAAGAAACCCCGTTGCGATCCGTCCCTGATTGGCGTCAACGAGTTCAGCGAGCAGCCGGCCAACCTTCGCGCGTTCACTCACGGGAGCAATGCCGAACATGATTGCTATTCCGCAGCCCGCCTGCGTCTTCACCGCCACATCGTTCCAGCGCCGCCAGGTCGCGGCGGCGACATTGTCTGACAGCGCTTCATAGACAATTGCGTCTTCGCACTTCCCAAGTGCAGCGGCGGCCTGCGCCACACGGCGGGCGCTCACCGACAAATAGGCAGTTGCTATAAAGTCGCGATCGGTCGTCGCCTCGTGCGGCCTGTCTGGCGGAGCGCCCGGGTCTAGCCAGTCTCCGAGATGGAAATCACCTGCCCAGACGCCGTCGCCGTCCAGACGCGAGACGCCATAATCGACCCACGCGCGCATACTCGAATATTGCCGGCCGAGGACCCCGAGATCTCCATAGATTGTGTAGAGAACCCAGGGGACAAGGGTTGCCGCATCACCCCATCCCACCCCAGCATATTCGAACGCATGACCGTGGAGAATATTGGGCACCGTGCTCGGCACATTTCCGTCCGCGCGTTGCTCGGTCGCTAGATCCTTCAGCCAATTGGCAAGGAAGCTGCGCGAGTCTGCGTTGAAGCACGCTGTTTCGGCAAAGACCTGGATATCGCCGGTCCAGCCGAGCCGCTCGTCGCGCTGCGGACAGTCGGTAGGCAGTGAGATGAAATTGCATTTCTGAGACGCGACAGTGTTCGCGTAGAGCTGGTTGAGGCTCTTGTCAGAACATTCGAAACGGCCGGAATAATCGAGGTCGCTGCCGACCCACACGACCTCAACCCGCGAAATCTCTACACCGGTGTCGCATGCAATTTCCGCAAAACGAAACCCGTGAAAGGTAAACATCGGCTCGAGAATTTCCTCGCCAGTTCCGCCAAGCCGGTAATTGTCGGCCGCGCGCGCATTGCGCAACGGGGCCGTGTGCAGAGCGCCTTGCGCATCGAGAACTTCGGCATGGCGAACTTTGACCGATGCCCCGCGAGGGCCGGAGGCACGAATTCGCAACATGCCTGCGAGATTCTGACCGGCGTCGATCTTGAGGAGGTTGCCGGACCATTCGGCCCGGACCGGTTCGCGTACCTCGAGAACCCGTACCGCTGGCATCGACCGCTGCTCGAGACCCGCTGGCAAGTCGAGCTCGACCACCCGCTCCCATCGGTGGTCGTCGAACCCGGCGACGCGCCAGCCGGCGGGCTCTCGGCGGCGATCGACATCGACACCGTCGTAGAGCTCGGCAAATTCCAGCGCCCCGCAGCTCCCCCTCCACGACCCGTCAGTCGCGACTATCAGGCGGTCGCCGTTTTGGCACTCGAGCTCGAGTTGGGCGAGCAGCGCGGTTGTGTCGCCATAGTGGCCACGTTGTCCCAACCAGCCAAGCTCACCCCGCCACCAGCCTTCGGAAACCTGGGCCGCGAGGCAGTTGCGACCTTGCCGGAGCAAAGGAAGGACGTCGTACGCGGAAAACAGCGTGCGGTGCCGATAGTCGGTCCAGCCCGGCTCAAGAAGGTCAGCGCTGATCGGTCGGCCGTTGACGGTCATATCGTAGACGCCCAGCGCAGTGATGTAGAGCCGCGCCGAAATGACCTTGTCGGCCTCGAATTCTCGTCGGAGGAGGTGGACGGCCGACCGCTCGGGCAGGCCTGCGTTACTTACTGGCGAAACGGGACGGGCACTCCAGTCGCACCGACTGTAGAGGCTGCCCTCGATGGGGGACGCGTCGCTCCATTTCGTCCAGCCAATATCCGTCCGGACCCGCACCCGCCACCAGCGGCGCTCCCGGCTCCGCAGCGGCTCCCACGGCCATGGAGCGAAGGAGGTCGAGCCTGACTCGACCACCGGCGACAGCAGCATTTTTTCTTCGAACAAGGGGTCGTCAGCAACCTGCAGCTGATAAGCAATCTGCTCGACAGATTGTCTATCCGCCAGCAATTGCCACGATAGCCGGGGACTAGGCATGGCGGTAGCGACCAAGCCCGAATCGTCCTCGGTTCGCAACTGACCCGGAACGATGTTATGATCAAACATGCCCTCTTGGCTGGCAGCAGACTGGCCGGTCATGTTCGTTCGCGCAATATTCAATGTTGGCATTCCTCATCCGCGCACCTGCCTCCGGGAGAGGAAGCTCCGCGCGGCGACTAACGAGAACAGCCCGCAGTGTAAGCCGGGCCGACCGGGCGGCTCCCATGGGAAATGGGAGCCGCCCGTCGTTCAAAACTTGCTACGGATTCCGATTTGAACCAGCCGCCCCAGAGTCGAGCCATTGGTATAGCCGCTATTCCCCCCGAAGGATGGGAAATTATAGAATGGCGGATCCTGATCGAAGACGTTCGTCACGTTCAAGGTCAGGAACGTCTCGGGCTTCAACCACGATTCAGGCAGTCGGTACTGGAAGAAGGCATCCACCGTGGTGAATGACCCGACATGGTCCTGGCTCTGCGGAAATGGGTTGGCCGGGTTTGCGGCGATCACCGGGAAGATGTCGTAGCCGCTCCGATGGTTGAGCGAGGCACTTCCCGTGAAGTTTCCGACTTGGACGCCTGCCGTCGCGATCAGCGCCAGGCGGCTGGAGCCGGGGTTTTGGAGTGCATTCACGAATGGAGCGCCCGGGACGACTGCCCTATCGCGGTTCAGCGTATAACTTCCTGCGAGGCTCGCGTTGACCGAGCCAAAGCTCACAGGCCGGTTGAAGCTCGCATTGAAGTCGATGCCCTCCACTTTGACTTCGCCGAGATTCTGGACCCGCCAGTCCAGCACTGCAATATTCGTGGCCCCGCTCACATTCAGCAGTGCTGCGCACGCAGCCGCAGGCCGGTCGGCAGCCGGAACGCCAAGTCCCGCGAGAGTGCTGAGCACCGTCGAAATGGGAGCGGCCGAACTGAACCGATTGATCGCGTCGACGCAGGGGACCGGATCCTGGTACAAACCGCTCGCGAGCAAACTGGGCGTGAGCGGCTGTCCGGCGAGGAGCGATATCTCTTTCTTGAGGTCCACGTTCCAATAAGTCGCACTCAGCGTCAGGCCGCTTAGTGGCGGCGGCGAAATATCAAAACCGACGGACCAGGTCGTCGCAGTTTGCGGCTTCACGTCGGAACCGCGATTGCCGGTGGGAATAAGTGTCGCCGACGAAACCTGACCGACGACCGCGGGAAATGGAATCGGGAAGACGAAAGTCACATCCGTGACGTCGATCAGCGCAGGTGCATTGAACGACTTGCCCCAGTTACCCCGAATCTTGATCCAGTCCACTGGCTTGTAAGTCAGTCCGAGCTTTGGATTGAACGTGCCGCCTTGGTCGGAATAGTCGTCGTAGCGCCCCGAAGCGGACAAGGTAAGCGCCTCGATACCAGCCATCGCGTTCTCGGCACCGACGAGAGGGACGGCGATTTCGGCAAACACCGCCTTAACGTCCCGGTCGCGTCTCGTGATCGGTGACGAATCTTCCGTTCCGAAGGCCACCGCTCCCGATGGCCCCTGAACAGCGACCTTCTCCTTGTAATATTCGCCGCCGATAGCGATGCGAACCTCGCCGCCGGGGAGAGTGAACGCCGGTCCGTCAACGATCGCGCGCACATTCACCAGGCTTTGCTTGCCCACGCCGAAGTTGTGGAGCGAAGCGGCAGCAAGTTGCGCAGCTGTGCTCGAGGCAAGGTTGTAATAGTTCAAGGTGTTCGCGGCGATGGCAGCGTTGACCTGCGTTTCGCTGGTGCGCGTGATGCTCCGACCATAGTTGAACATGGTCCTCAGCTGCCAATCGCCGCCCAGTTTTGCGGTAACCGTCGGCGTAATTCCGTACGATGTGAGACGGTTACGATAGCGGTCGTCGAAAACGCCGATGTAGCTCGTTCGTACGGTCTGCGACGTCTCACCGGCGATCGGATCGAAGTAGGGATTGGCGGCGGTGATGGTGACCGTATTGGCGCCAAAATCTACGTCGAGCCCCTTATGATTGGTCAGGCGCCGATCGGCATAATAGCCTCGGACATCCAGCGTTATCGCGCTGGTGATTTCCTGGGTGATGCCGGCGAACATATTGTGCCGCGTCACCTCTGGCCAGAGGCTGACCTCGTCAGTGACATCGCAGCTCGAGATCGTCCCGGGTGTGAACGTGTCAGGGTCGGGTCCGGTGATCGCGTAACTTGTGCCATTGGCAAAAATCGTGCCCGCGCCGCAGTGGCCCTGATTGGGCGTGACCTGCTGGACGTAATCGCGGTCCTTGCCGAAGATCGCATCGTTGTGAGCCCAAGCGTAGGACACGAAGGCTGAGCCGCTGCCCCAGTCCTTGCCGGCCGTAAGGCTCAAGTCTGTCGTCCTGTAATTGTCCGCGAAACCTGTTCGGGCGTTCACCTCGAAGCCGTCGAAGGTCTTTCGCGAGATATAATTGATGACCCCGCCGATGGCGTCAGATCCATAGATCGAGGATCCGCCATCGGGCACAACGTCGACCCGCTCCAGCACGCCCGGCGGAATAATGTCGGGATCGGGCGTCGACTGCAATACGCCTGCGCCGACCACGCGATGACCATCCACGATGACGAGCGTGGTGTTAGTTCCGGATGCCCCCAAATTACGGATGTTGGGCCGGATAATCGACAATCCGCCGGGCGGAGCGGACGGGTTGCTGAGGAATGCGCTGCTTACCTGCGGGATCGCGCGGAGAATATCGTTGGCGCTGGTGGCGCCCGTTGCTGCGATATCTTCGCGAGACATGGAAACGACATTCGTTCCAACCGGCGCGATACCGCGAAGCTGGGTGCCGGTGACGACAATTTCGCCCTCGTCCTGGCCAGTCTCGGCCGCGGTGGACGCGACGACCTCCTCGGCCGGCGCAGGAGCTTGCGCATGCGCCGCGACGCCATGGAGGGCCATCGAACCAACCGCGATGCCGCCCATCAGGCGAGCGATCAGCTTAATCATTCTCGGATCACGGTCCGCTGCTTCAACGTTGCTCATGAGTTTCTCCCCTATCCCAATGTCAGTTCTTTGATTGAACGCGCTCGCCGGAACGATTCCGGCGCGAGTGGTATGAAATTCTCGAATTCTGGAGTGGCTTGCCCATCGGGCACGCGCGCTGCGCGGCGGCATTCAATTGCATCTCCTCCCGACGGACCGCCATACCTTCGTGGGCAAGCGGCTCTTTCGCTCGTGACAGCTACCCGCATCCCGAGAGCAGTCCTGAACGTGACAGGATATTGACCCGTCCGGTGGCACCCGCGCTACAGCCGTTTTGCAGTCAGGCTTGCACGTTTTTGCCCGCTTGATTATCATGAAGCATCGACGCGCGGGCTAACCGCGTCACCAGTGAGCACGAACCATGTCGCCGACCCTGACAAAACCTAGGCTCGAAAATGTGCACGCCGAGGATGGCTCGTCTTTCCGTTACATCCACAAAGCCTGCGACGACCTCGCACGCGATCATCCGTGGCATTACCATCCCGAGTTCGAGCTGAGCTGGGTGATGTCGAGCCACGGAACCCGGTATGTCGGCGACTATGTTCGCCCTTACGGGCCGAACGAGGTGGTGCTTTACGGTCCCAATCTTCCCCATTGCTCACGCAACGACGGGGGCGAAGGCGAGGTGGTCGAGCAGATCACCGTGCAGTTCGACCTCGCCTTCCTCGGCGAAGCCTTCCTCGGCATGGCGGAGGCGGCGGCGATCCGAAGGTTGCTCGACGAGTCACGAAGCGCACTGATGTTCGCGCCCGGCACCGCCGAACGCATCGGCCCATTGATGATCGAGTTGGAGCACCTCTCAGGCATGTCGAAGCTGATCAAGCTGCTCGAAGTGCTCGACCGGTTGAGCAGAATCTCCAGACGGGCGCTCACGACGCCCCGGTACCTCGACCGGGTGGTGGTCGATCAGCGACTGGTGGATCGCCTGACCCTGGTCCAGCGCTATATCGATCAGCGCTATCGCGGCACCGTGTCGCAGGCGGAGATTTCCGAGCGTCTGGAAATGTCGGCCCAGGCTTTCAGCAAGTTCGTGCGGTCGGCCACGGGCAACACCTTCATGGGCCTGGTCAAATTGGCAAGGATCACCGAGGCCTGCCGGCAACTGGCCAATTCGACGGATCGCATTACAGACATCGCGCTCGATTGCGGTTATCAGCATACCTCGCACTTCGACCGGCATTTTCTGGAACTCAAGGGCATGTCGCCGAGCGATTACCGCCGAAAGTTTCAGCAGTTGGCGGCCACCCAGTCGGACGCGCAGATGGACGGGGAAATCAAACTGGCGTCCGCCAACTAGGTCTCCGATGCGCAAGGCCCATTGCTTCGCAAGACGAACACGAAGGTTGGAGTGCCCGACGACAGGATCGCCCTCGCGAACCCATGCCAGTAATGCTTACGACTTGCGCCGAACTGCGGATATGCGAACCACGTCTGCTCGTAACTGGCCCGGGAAATGGGTCGGGTTCAGGCCAAAAAAATGATCGAGACCTCTTACACGAGCGACTTTACGATCCCGCGGTCGCACGCCAAAGCCTGTCCGGTGGTACGGTGATCTCTATCGAGGCGCCGGCTGCGCAAGCACCGCGTCGCTGTCAGAATGCAAGGTTCGTGTCTCATCCGATCCCCAGGCTCAATTCAGCCGACTTCAGACCCGGACTGGCAACCCGGACCTTCGCCCCTCCGCGTTTGTAGCCGGGTTGGACGATCGCAAGCGCAGTCCCGTGAAAAGTCAGCGTCCGCGGGTCGGTGAAGCTCTTCAAGCCGCGAGGGTTGGCAGAACCGGTTGCCTTGATCGCGCCCTGCCCTTCCAGCCCGAAGGTCAGCGGCACCTGTGCATCGGGCACCAGCCGGCCGGTGGCGTCGAGCACCTCCGCAAAAATATAACCGAGATCGTTGGGCGATGCGGCAAGGCGCGTCCGATCGGCTCGCAGCCTTAACTGGGCCGGCGCCCCCACCGTCTCGAGACGCTTGCGCGCGATTTCGCGGCCTCCCCGATAAGCGACGGCGACGAGTTCACCGGCGGCATAGCCGAGCTCGAAGATTGCGTTGAGCTCATCCTTGGCCGGGACCGATTTGCGGCCAACCTCGCTCCCGTTGAGAAGCAACCTCACCTCGTCGCCCGAGGTGTAAGTCCGCACGGTCATCGGTCTGCCCTCATGCCCCGGCCAGGTCCAGCTTTCGAGCTCGTCGTACCAGGACCACGGTCCGCGCCGCTCTACCATCCCTTCCGGCGTTGGCCTCTGGACGAGCAGTTCGAGGTCGCTGTTGCCCCACAGGACATCGCGGTAAAGCCCCTGCGGCTTGCGCAAGCCGAGGATGTCGATTTCGCCGCAACCGGACAGGAATGCGGGATAGTCCCACAGGAAGATCGCAAAAGCTTTCCAGTCGAGCTTCTCGGTCGCGGGCTTCAAATCGGTGCCGCCCACTCCGACCTCGCCGATGTAGTCGATCCCGGTCCACACGAACTCGCCGAGCATCCAGGTATTGGCTTCGGCCATCCGCCAGCCGTCGTGGATGTCCGTGGCATATTGCTCGGTCGACATGATGATCATGTCGGGATAGGCCGCGTGGTCCTTGAGATGGTCCTTCAGCTGGTAGTTGTAGCCCACGACATCGATGCTGCGCCGGACGATCTCGCCCTTCTCGCCGGTGGGACCGTTGATACCCGCCGTGATCGGTCGCGAGCGATCGAGCGAAAGCACCGTCTCGCGAAGCTTGGCCGCCAGCTCGGCCCCCCGCGGCTTATCGCGCTCGGGAATCTCGTTACCGATGCTCCAGAACACCACACACGGATGATTGCGGTCTTGCCGGACCATCCGCGCGATGTCCTCGAGCCAATGGGTCTTGAAATGCTTCGAATAATCGTCGGCGACCTTAGCCTCTTCCCAAGCGTCGAACACCTCGTCGATCACGATCAGGCCTAGCTCGTCGCACGCGTCAAGGAAGGCCTGGGGGAACATGTGATGACCCAGGCGGACGGCGTTGTAGCCGAATTTCTTGAGCAACTCGGCCTTGCGACGCTCGGCCCCGTCGAATGCGGCGGTACCGATGATCCCATGATCGCTGTGAACGCACGCGCCCTTCAGCTTGACCTGCCTGCCATTGATTCTCAGTCCCTCCTGCGCCGAGACCGCGATGGTGCGCACACCGAAACGGACAACCGCGTGATCGCCCGACTTTCCGCCTGCCGCGACCGAGACGTCGGCGGTGTAGAGATTGGGCTCTTCAGGGCTCCACAACCCGGGCTGCGCCAGCTTGATTGTCGTCCGCGCCGCGCCCTTTCCGCCAGCCGGCAGCGACATGTTCGTCCGCCCTCGTCCTACCGATCGGCCCAGCGCATCGCGCAGGTGCACATCGATTTGCGCCAGAGCCGGTGCGTCCAGATGATTCTCGAGGTCGATATCCACCTGCACCGTTGCGGACCCGCCGCTCACCTCGGGAGTCGAAACTGCCACTCCCCACGGCGCGATACGTACCGGCGCCGTGACGGTCAGCCAGACGTGACGAATGATTCCCGAGCCTGTGTACCAGCGCGCGGTATTCCCTTCGTTGGCAACGCGCACTGCCAGCACGTTGGTCTGCCCCGGCTTGATCGACGCCGTCGCATCCAGCACGAACGCACCAAACCCGTAAACGTTCTTGCCGAGCTTCGTCCCGTTCAGCCACACTTCGCTTTCGGAATAGGCGCCATCGAACTGAAGCTCGATCCGCCCCCCGCGCTCAAGCTTCGGGGCGGTGAATGTCTTTCGATACCACCCGACACCTCCCACGGTCCCGCCTCGGATCATCGCCATGGGAACAGATGCCGGCAAATCGAAGGGGCCGACCTTCTCCGGCGCACCTTCCACCAACGGGTGATCGTATCCGGTCAGGAAATTTTCAGGCGTCCGCTCGGCGCGCTTCACGGTCCACAGCGCCCTTGGCGGGATCCAGTCTCCGCTAGTCTTCGGCGCGCCCGGGCGGTCTTCGATGCTCCAGTCGTGGGGCAGGTGAACGGTGCTCCAGCTGCGGTCGTCAAAAGCAGGCTGGGTAGCCGTTTGGATATCGCCCAGTGCAAAGCGCCAGCCATCGTCGAACAATCTTGTTCGCGGCCCGCGGCGCGCAGCTGCCTGGAAAGCACCGGCAGGCACGATCGCCATGGCAGCAAGGGCAACGCCGGAAACCAGCACTGCCCGGCGATCGATTGCTCCAACTTCTTTCAAAGACATCCTGATACGGTCTCCCTCGCCCGGCAATGCAGGCACTTTTATAGACAATCCTGACTGCTTTTAAGGTGAAGTTCAAGAGCATAATCGGCAAGCAAGCCCTACCGTCCACTCTCGACGTGTTGGAGACTTCGTGGCGACGCCCGTCACGGTACCAAAGTGATCCCGATTATCGTCACTTGCTCGCCGAGAAAGGGACGACCGGCGGCATGATTACGAATATGAGGGTCCGCCATTCCCGCCTCCGGCACGGATTGAAGGCCGCTGACTGTACCGTTGGATGAGCCCACGAGACCACTGCACGCCTGTTCGAGCCGCGCTCAGCAGTGCGCCTCCGCTTCGCATGATTTAAGGACTGGGCAAGCTGCAGAAAGGACTCGTCGGCCGACGACCACCGAATTTGGATACGCGTTTCGACGGGGCGAACTTCCAAACATCATTGCTTGTTTGTTGCCAAGGTGAGACAGTCGCCGCGAATATCGGTCATGGCAATGATTCCCCCCGGAATTCTTGCCTCTCAACCCGACTGGCCTGCGACGTGCTCGCCGCGAGGTCCGTTTGATCGTCTGGAGATATCATGCTGATCCACATGTTTGCCTTCCGGTGGGCACCGCAAGCCACCGCAGAAGACCGCGACCGGGCCATCGCCGAGATTCGACGCTTCGAGGGAGAAATTCCAGGCCTGATCGAAGTTCAGGTCGGCGAGAACCTCGCCAAACGGACCGGGGGATATGAGACGGGCGGGTTCATGCGGTTCAGCGATGCCTCCGCGCTCGAGGCCTATGGTGGTCACCCCCTGCACGTCGCGCTACTCGCATGGCTGATACCGCTTGTTGACCCCGTCGAGGTCGACATCGAAACGGTGTGAGGGCAGCACGCCCTTGTTCCTCGCCATCGCTTTGCCGACGCCGGCACGCGCGCGGACAGCGTCAGTCGCGCACGACCCGGATGCGGCTGAGCCGGGTCTTCGCGATCAGCCACCGGCCGCTCGCCTTGCGGTAGCAGTCATGATAATGCCCGAAGCCGTGGCGCGATCGCCCGGCAAGATCGCCCCCCTCCCCCGCCCAGAAATGGTCGTCCATCGCCCATACGCCCTCGGCATCGCGCGCGCCTGTGAAGCGGATTTCGAAGCTGTGGACATGATGGACCGTCGTGGCCTTGTCGAGTTCGGCCGCGACGCTCGCCACAAAGGCATCGCCCCCGTTCGTCATCAATCGCTCGTCGGGTTCCCCGCCCGGCATTTCGCGGAAGTCTGCGATCATGTCGTCGGTCAGCAAGCTGCGCAAAAGCGGCCAATCCTTTGTATCGAGCGCGCGCACATAGCGCGCCTTGAGCAGCCGGATTTCCTCAATCGCACCAAGGTTGACCGCTTCTGTCATGATCTGTTTCCACTCCCAAACCGCGGCATTATGATTACCGTGCACCGCCATTCGAGCGGAGCAAGGCGGTATGTTCAAGCCCATATTTGCAGCGCGTGCGATCTTCGCAGCCGGGCGGTGTCGCGGCGCTAAATGGTACCGCCCAGTCTTCGAGCTTTCGGGGGGGGGTGTCTCGGCTTTCCGCAAGCGGCTTCAAGGCACTCGCCGCCCGGGCAGCGGCAGGGTTTGCCGGCTCGTGCGGACGGCAGCCCGAACGCCTCGTCGCGCATCCAGCGGCGCGTCGACCTTCGGGAAACGGGACGCGAATGCGAAAGACTGCGGCGAGAAGCGTTGCGGCAGGCGCCCATGATCCGTATTCCGGTCCGATGGAGAGCATCGAAGCGCAGAACGAGGATCGCGAAAGCGGAACGCCGTCCGACCGGCCAACTTCAGCCGTCGGTCCGGGAAGCCGCGGCACGCACGCCGCCCGCCGCGAGACGACCCGCGCGCGCGCCTTTTCGGCCGCGACCGAGTTGCTTCACGAAATGGGTTATGCCGGATCGAGCATATTGGCCGTCGCGAAGCGCGCCGGCATCAGTCGCGGCGCGTTGGCGAAGCAA
The DNA here is from genome assembly GCF_035944815.1 of Sphingopyxis sp. Classification (GTDB taxonomy): domain Bacteria; phylum Pseudomonadota; class Alphaproteobacteria; order Sphingomonadales; family Sphingomonadaceae; genus Sphingopyxis. The sequence continues at coordinate 178,959 of NZ_DASZAU010000004.1, read as the reverse complement.
TTCCCGATCAAGGCCGACCTCTATGCGGCGCTGGTCGAGCATCTTCTGGACGAAATGCGCGAGACGGCGCTCGCGCATGTCCGTACCTTCCCGCGCGGCCTGTCCCGGGCGATGGCCCGCGTCGATGCGATCTGGGAGTTGTACAAGCATGCGCAGGCCTTCGCCGTCATCGAGGTGATGCTGGGCGCACGCAGCGATCCGGAGCTTTCCGAAAGGCTCGCGCGGGTCGGACGATCGCGATATCTGATCGAGCGCGAACTGCTCGCTACGGATTTCGACGACATGGGCATATCGGACCGCAGGACCGCCGGGCTTGCCTCGATCCAGATGCTCGCGACGGTGCGCGGGCTGGCAATCGAGCGCATCCTCAATCGAAACGGCGCCACGCTCGAGGCGGCGTTTCTCCTTCAGCGCAAACAGATCGAGGCCACGCTTCGCGCCCTCATGGCGCCCACTTAGTCCGCTTCCGGCGCCGAGCGTTGTGTGCTCCCTGTCCGCCCTTCAGTTCCCGCGCCCCAGCCAATAGGCATCGCGCAGGCTGCGCTTCGCGAGCTTGCCGGTATCGAGACGCGGCAGTTCCTGGCGGAAATCATATTGGCGGGGCGCTTTCACGTGCGACAGCCGATCACGGGCAAAGGCGTCGAGTTCGGCTGCCAGCGCTTCGCCCGCGTCGGACCATTGCGCCGGCTGAACCACTGCGACGACGCGCTCGCCCATGTCGTCGTCGGGCGCGCCGATAACCGCGACGTCGGCGACGCGAGGATGCGTGATGAGAAGATTCTCGATCTCCTGCGGATAGATATTCACGCCGCCCGAGATGACCATGAAGCTCTTGCGATCGGTCAGATAGAGATAGCCGTCCTCGTCGAGCCAACCGATGTCGCCGAGGGTCGTCCACCCCTCGGGATGCCTCGCATCGCGCGTCTTCTCGGGGTCATTGTGATATTCGAAATCGCGGCCGCCCGAGAAATAGACAAGCCCTTCGGAGCGGGGTGGCAATTCCCTTCCCTGCTCGTCACAGATGTGCACGGTTTCGGTCGCGGAGCGACCGACCGAACCCTTATGTTCCATCCATTCGCGAGGACCGATCGACGTGCTCCCGTTCATCTCGGAGCCGCCATAATACTCGTATATGATCGGGCCGAACCAAGCGAGCATCGCCTCCTTGACCGGGATCGGGCAAGGAGCCGCCGCATGGATGACCGCCTGCAGCGAGCTGGTCATGGCGCGCTCGCGCGCTCCGGAAGGCAGCTTGAGCATGCGCACGAAATGGGTCGGCACGAACTGGGCGTGCGTAACCGCATAGCGGCCGATGAGTTCAAGCGCAGCCTCGGCGTCGAATTTTTCCATCACCACTGCGGTCGCGCCGATGCGCGACATTGCCATGCACCAGCGTATCGCAGCCGCGTGATACAGCGGCGCGGGGCAGAGATAGACGGAGTCGGAGGAGACGCCGAACTTCGACCGGATCGCCTCGGTCACGGGCTCGGGCGCGTCGATCCTGCGCGCAGCATCGCGCTGCGCTGCGATGCCTTTGGGACGCCCTGTCGTTCCCGACGAGTAGAGCATCTCGACCCCCGCCGTCTCGTCGGCGAGGGGCGTGTCGGGCATGGCGGCGAGCGCACCCGCCAAATCTTCGAAGCCCGGCATCGGCACGCCGAGCGCAAACATCGCCGGGCGACAGTCCTGGGCTGCAATGCTGTCCGCCAGTTCGCAATGCGAGTGCGACGCGATGATCAGCCGGGCGTCGCAGTCGGCGGCGATATAGGCAATTTCGTCGGCAGTGAGCTTGTTCGAAACCGGGACGTAGCGGAGGCCCGCTCGCTGCGCTCCCCATGCAATCTGCAGAAACTCGGGAGAATTGCCGATGCTGAAAACTATCGTGTCGCCTGCGGCAAGTCCGCGGGCGCGCAGGAGGTGGGCATATTGATTGGAGCGGCGATCGAGCTGCGCATAGCTCACTGCCTCGCCCGACCCCATGATATAGGCCGGCTTGTCCGGCGTCCGCGCCGCGTGAAATGATGGGTGCATGGCAGATCCTCGGTCGTTTCGCCGGTTTCTCGGCGGCGGCGCAGAGCGCGGCGGCGCCGGGGCTGCCGGTCCAGCCTCTTGAAGGAAAGGGGGAGCCGCGTGGCTGCGGCTCCCCAGTCGCGCCCGCATCTGAACGCCGGAGAGGCCGGCGACTTCGGGCAGAAGCCGGAACGAGTGCCCCCCGTTCCTGCTCCCTGGAGCAGGCTAGTATTTATAGCCCAACGTCAGGCCGATCTCGCGCGGCGGCGAATAGGCGACATTATATCCGTTGTCGTTGATGCTCGAGCCCGCGGCATAGGCCGTGTTGGTGATGTTGCGGACGAACAGCGTCGCCTTGAAGTTGCTGTCTTGCGGCGTGAAACTCGCCGAAGCATTCCACACGCCATATTTGCCCTGCGGCACATAGCCCATGACGTCGTGCTTGTAGCGCGACGAAAAATTGTAACCGATATTGAAGTTTGCTTCGCCGCCAGCGATTTCCGGCGAATAGTCGAGGCCCGCCGACAAGATCCACTTCGGGGCGCGAATGAGGCGCTGTCCGCTGGCGTCCGCATTTGCCGAGACCGGCTGACCGTTGACGAGCGGGAAGGTCTGCGCGGCCGTGTAGCTGTCATATCGGGCGCGCGGCAGCCACGAACCGCCCCCGGACAGCCTCAGTGCCGGCGCGACCATGAAAGACCCGTCGAAATCGACACCGGTAACGCTGGCTTTCGCCGCATTCGCGGTAACGATGACGTTGTTCACATAGCTCTGAACCTGGAGATCATTATATTTGTAGTGGAAGCCCGACAGGTTGAACGTCACGCCGCGGTCGGCAAATTTGATCCCCGCCTCATAGGCGTCGAGATGCTCGGGATCGACAGCCGCGCCCGGAGTGCGCGGGACGATGACACCATTCACCAGCTGGTTGAACGCCGAGTAGGAGAGCAACCCGCTCTTGTAGCCCTGGCTGAAGGTCGAATAGAAGTTGAGCGTGTCGGTCACCTCCCACTTGATCCCGAGACGGCTGGTGGCGGCGCTCCAGCTCTTCTCGTTCGGCTGGGTAAAGGCCGCCCCCTTGATGTTCGTCCCGCGCAGCGACAGCGTATCGAAGGAGTAGCGGATACCGGCGAGGATCGAGAAGCGATCCGTGAGTTTCAGCGTTCCCTCGCCATAAGCGGCAAAGGAGTCGGTTTTCGCGCGCGACAGATAGAGGAAGGTGTCGCCCCACAGGCTTGCCTCGGTCTCGTTCACGATATGCAGTCCGTAGACGCCGGCGATGAAGGAGAAGGGACCGAAGTCGCGCGAGGCGTAGTTGAATTCCTGTGAGAGGAAGAGAGGCTGGCGGTAGAACCAGCGCAGATCCTGGCAGCGCCGCACGGCAAGGCAGTTGGGCGACCAGGCGCCTTCGACGTCGCCGCGGCCCGAAGGCATGACGCGCTGATAACCGGTCAGCGAGGTGAAATTGCCGATGTCGGTATCGAAATCGGCGCGCAGGGTCAGGGCGTAGGATTTGAGAATGCTCTTGCCCGGGACGTCGAAAGCAACTTCCCAGGGTTCTTCCCCGATAATCGTGTCCGGATAGATGAGCTGACCGCTGCCGTTGACCTGGAGCGCGCGCGAGCCCCGGTTCTGGATCGAGCTCGCCGTCTCGATATTGAGATGGCTGTAGCGAGCGCTCAGCGACACCCGGATGCTATTATTGGGTTCCCAGAGCAGCTTGGCGGCGAGATTCTCGGTGAGTGAGCGGCCGTAGCGGCCGTCCGACCCCGGGCTGATGTTGGTCAGAAAGCCCGAATTGAAGGTGCGAACGCCCGACAGGCTCACGCCGAGCCGATCCTCGACGAGAGGCGCACTGACGAACAGGCGCTGCTCATTGTTGGTTACGGCATTCGACGCACCGCCGCCGAAGCGGCTGAGCGTTACCGAGCCGTCGACCTTGACGGCGCCAAGATCGGGGTCGCGCGAATAGACGAGGATCGCGCCGCCGACGGCATTGCGCCCGAACACGGTGCCCTGCGGCCCCTTCAGCACTTCGATGCGCGACACCATCGTGGGATCGAACGCGAGATTGTTCGACTGGGAGGCGCTGTAAATGCCGTCGATATAGACAGCAACTGGCTGTTCGATGCCGCCCGCGCTACTGACCGCGGTGCTGGTGATGCCGCGGATTGCCGGCTGCGCCGAGGTTGCAAGGCGCGTGAAGACAAGGCCCGGAAACGCGTTGCCGAGGTCGGTAGGCGACCGGATCCCGGCGGTGATCAGCTGGTCGGCATCCTTGACGAGGATCGTCGCCGGGACCTCACGAATGCTTTCGGATTTCTTCTGTGCGGTGACGATGATCTCGCCGCTCGCCGGTTCGCTTGTCGCTGCCATGTCGGCGTTATCCGCAGCGCCCTCTGCGGCTGCGTCGGCGGCCTGTGCCGCTCCCGCCTGCGCCAACGCCATGGCCGCGATGCCGGCTCCGATGATGAACTTCAGTCGCTTCATTTTGTTTCCTCCTCCCGATTGTCGTTTTTTTCGCCGCCATTCGGCCGCGCTGCCCGCCCAACCGGGCGCAGCTTCCCCTTTTCGGGCGGCGCCCCTGCGGGCGCCGTCCGTTTCCGGTCTTCGTCTCTCAATTGTCAGCGAGCGCGGAGCTAGGCGGCGGCCTTGTCGCGAGTAAGCCAAAAAAAGCCCTTCGGCTTGCCCTTCCAGTCGCCCAGACCGATGACGAGGTCGTCATTGACCTTGCGAAAATAGTCCATCAGCGGCCGATCGTCGTAGATCACGGCCGACTGCACCTTGTCCCAATATCGAATCTCGCGAAGGCGGGCCTCGCCCCAATCCCCCCAGGCATAGACCTTACCGTCTTCGTCGGTGCGCAGCATCGGCTCGCAATGCTCTGGCGTGTTGAAGCGCTTGCCGTAGAAATTGCTGATCGTGGTCTGGCCGCTGAAGCTGCCGCCTTGCCACTGCCCGAACATGAACTCGTTGGTCGTCCCTTCGAGCTCGAGGAACAGCGGCTTGATCTCGGCATAGCTTGCGATCTCGCGGCCTTCGACCATCTCCTCGAAACGCTGCTGCGCAGTCATCTCCTGTGCGACGCTCATCTCATTCTCCCTTGGCTATGCGGCGACGCCGCTCAGAATATAACCACCGAGCGCATGGCCTCGCCGCGCTCCATAGCCGTGAAGGCGTCTTCGAGCCGATCGAGCGGCACCCGGTGCGATACGAGACCCTCGAGATCGAGCCGCCCCTGACGGTAGAGTTCCAGATAATAGGGTGCATCGAGCTTGAACCGGCTCGATCCCATCAGCGAACCCGTGATCCGCTTCTCGGACATCAACTCGCCAAGCGACAGCTCGAGGCGTTCGCGGCGCGGCGGCGCGCCGACCAGCACCGCTGTCCCGCGAACGGTGAGCGCGGCGATGGATTGTCGCATCAGCTCCACGCTGCCGACCGCATCGAAGGCGTAATCCGCACCTCCACCGGTCAACTCGCGGATCGCCTCCACTGCGTCTCCGGCGGTGGGGTCGATGGCATCGGTGGCCCCGAAGCGGAGCGCCTGCTCGCGCTTCGATGCAACGAGGTCGATGGCAATGATCTTCTCGGCACCGGCAATGCGGGCGCCCTGGACGATCGAACTTCCAATTCCGCCGCATCCGAACACCGCGACCGTCGATCCCGGCTTGATACGGGCGGTGTTGAGCGCGGCCCCCACGCCCGTGATGATCGCGCACCCGAGCAGGGCGGCATGCTCGAGCGGAATATCCTTTTCGATGCGCAGCACCGAGGCTTCCGGAAGAAGCATATACTCCGAGAAACCGCCAAGATCGGTGAAGGGCGCGATCTTCTCCTCACCTTTGGAGAAGCGCGGTCCGTTGCCCTTGGGGCGGCGGAGCCAGCTCCTGTCGCGGCAGAGGTGCCGACGTCCCAGCATGCACTGCGGACATTGGCCGCAGCCGACCGAGTTGCAGGCGATGACATGATCTCCCGGCACGAGCGACGTGACGCCGCTTCCGACGGCCTCGACGATCCCGGCGGCCTCGTGCCCCATGATCGAGGGACAGGGACTGATCGGCATCGAGCCCTGCTTGAAATGAAGATCGCTGTGGCAGACGCCGCACGCTGCAGTGCGCACGAGCACTTCGCCCGGGCCCGGATCGTCGACGTGCAAGGTTTCGATTTCGACCGGCTTCCCGAATTCGCGCAGCACGGCAGCTCTGGTGACGCCCATCGAATCTCTTCTCCCATTCGAGTCGCTCGAAGCAACTTCGTAATTTGGAAACACCTATGCTTCCAAATTATCATAGTCAATCGCCGTTTTTCGCTATTCCACAAATTATCGGTGCAGATTATTGGAAGCATATATGACCCCTGATAAAGCAGAGATCCGATCCTTGGCTGCGGCGCCGTGCGCGGCCCGCGACATCGCCGCCGAAGACGCTCCCCCCATCCTTGCCAACCGCGCGGCTTGCGCCCCCGCACCGTCTCGCCTTGCCGAGAGCAAGACGAGGGTGGCGGCCATCGAAATGAGTGCCACCGGCTCTCGCGGATCGCACGCCGAAAGAAGGCGCTCGACCCGTGCGCGCGCATTCGCTGCGGCCATCGAATGCCTGCACGAAGCCGGATATGCGGGCGCGTCGATGGTCGCGGTGACCCGCCGGGCGGGCCTCAGTCGCGGCGCCCTCGCCAAGCAGTTTCTGACCAAAGCCGATCTCTACGCGGCGCTGGTGGAACAACTGCTCGACGAGATGCGCGAAGATACGCTGGCTTATGTCCGCACCTTTCCGCCGGGCCTGCCAAGAGCGATGGCGCGGATCGATTATCTGTGGACGCTCTACAAGGAACCTAGGGCGTTCGCCTTTCTCGAGGTCATGCTCGGCTCGAGGGCCGATCCCGAACTGTCCGAACGCCTCGAGAAGGTCGGCGAATCGCGAAACCTCGTCGAGAAGCAGCTTCTCTCGCTCGAGTTCGATGACATGGGCATCGTCGACAGACGGGCGGCCGGCCTCGCCGGAATACAGATGCTGGCCACGGTGCGTGGGCTCGCGCTCGAACGGCTCCTCAACAAGAATGACGATCTGCTCGACGCGGCCTTCGCGCGGCAGCGCCGCCAGCTCGAAGACAGCTACCGTGCGCTCATGTCGGATTGACGCGGCGAAAGCCCCCGAGGGTTCGAAACTCAGATGCTGCGTCCCGCATCGACCCAGAAGGGATCGCGCAGCTTGCGCTTCATGATCTTTCCGGAATCCTCGCGCGGCAGGTCGAAGCGAAACTCGAAGCGACGGGGAATCTTGTAGCTGGCAAGCCTCGTCCGCAGGACGGCGCTCAGGGTGGCCGCATCCAGCGTCGCGCCGGGTTCGGGCTCGACCACTGCGCAGATGCGCTCCCCGAACTCTTCGTCCGGAATTCCGAACACCGCGCAATCTTTCACACCTTGAAGCGACAGGATTTCGCTTTCGATCTCTGCCGGGTAGATGTTGACGCCTCCCGAAATGATCATGTCCGACGCGCGGCCCGTCAGAAACAGATAGCCATCCTCGTCGAGATATCCCCGATCGCCGAGTGAAATGAGGCCATGGCGCTCAGCCGATTGCCGCTTGGCCGCGTCGCCGAAGTAAGTGAAATCGGGGAACAGCCGGCGTCGGCCGAATATCTCTCCCGTCTCGCCCGGAGCGCATTCGGAGCCGTCGGGGCGGAGAATGCGCAAGTCGACTTCGGGCATCGCATGCCCGACCGTCCCCGGGTGAGCGAGCCAGTCTTCGGACGAGCAGAAGGTGAGAACGCCGGATTCGGTTCCGCCATAATGTTCGGCCACGATCGGCCCCCACCAGTCGATCATCGCGCGCTTCACATGCGGCGGACAGGGGGCAGCCCCGTGCATGACGAAGCCGAGGCTCGAGAGATCGGCCGCGGCGCGGGTTTCGGCGGGCAGAGCCAGCAGGCGGACGAACATCGTCGGCACCGCGAGCATATGCGTAACGTGCTCCTCCTCGATGAGCTGCAGCGTGCGGGCGGCATCGAATTTGGGCTCGAGGACGATATTTGCCCCGAGTTTCAGATAGAAGCTGGTCCAGGCGGACGGGGCAGCGTGGTAGAGCGGGCCCGCCGCGAGTGCCACAATCTCTCCCGGGCGTTCGCGATGCGACCGGGCACCATAGGCCTTCATATAGCCCTCGAAGGTGGAACGCGCCTCCTCGGGGCGCGGCGGCTCGCGCCGCACGGCCTTCGGCTTGCCGGTCGTCCCCGATGTATAGATCATCGTGCCGCCCGAGGCGCGCGGCGCGATATCGATCGGCGTGAAAGCGGCGACCCACCCCTCCCAGTCGTGCGCGTGACCGGCGATCGGCCGATCGGCCGGCGGCAAGCCATATTCGCGGCGCAGTTCGGCGGAGGCGCGGACCGAAAACAGCTCGATGCCTTCGGGAACCGACGCCTCTATCGCCTGAAGAATATCGTCATGGACGACGAGGATCTTCGCGCCGCTGTCGGCAAGCACATAAGCGGCCTCGGCCGCCGTGGCGTGCCAGTTGAGCATCGTGACATAGGCTCCGAGATGCTGTGCGCCGAGCGAGGCCTCGAGGAACGCGAAGTCGTTCCGCAGGCAGATTGCGACGACATCCCCCTGCCCGATCCCGAGCATTTCGAAACCCGCGGCCGCTTGGCGCGCGCGCGCGCGGACCTCGGCATGGGACCTGCGTTCGCTCCCGATCTTCACCCACGGCTTCATCGGACATTCTCCTCCCGGCAATCGGATCTCAAACGGTGGCGACCGGGCTCACCGGCGAGCCGACCGCGCCCGGCAGGTTCAGCGGCGGCGCCGTCAGCAGAAAGCGCGAGCGCCCGGCGCTGCGGAGCCAGCGGGCAAGTTCGCCGAGCCGCCAAAGCTCGCCGAGCGGTATGCCGAGATGGAACAGGCACAGCTCATGGAGCGGCAGCGCGGCGCAGCAGTCGCCGCCATCGGCCGCGGGGAAGGCCTCGACCGCGAAATTGTCGGCGACGATCGCGACCACGCCCGAGCGCCGGATCCATGCCTTCAGCGCCGCGTCGCGGCCGTCGAGGACGGCGCAGGACGCGTGGAGCCGCGCGCCGTCGGGCGCGCCCTTCATGCCAATGATCATGTCGGCAAGGCCCGTGTGGAAACACATCATGTCGCCGGGCTCGACGGTCACCCGGTCCGCCTCCATCACCGCGGCGAGTTCGGCCATGCCGACGAGCATGCGCGCATCGCCGAAATGCGCGTGAAGATCGATCATCACAGCGCGCCCCTGAATCCGATGCTCGGCGATATGCTCGACCCCGAGGCGGCGCGCACGGGATCCCTCGAAGGGTGCCTCGCGCGCCGGATCGCAGATATGCTCGCCCGCCTTCCACCCATTGTAGTAGACCCTCTCGGCCACGCCGTCGCCGTCGGCGTCGAAATGTCCGCCGACATGCGAAAGCGCGTCCCACTGCGTCGAATATTGAAGCGTGAGCTGCGCGACATCGTCCGAGATGATGTCGGTCCAGCTTCCGCGGCTGCGTGGCAGCGACAGGTTGAAGGTCGGCTCGCCGCCGCGGTCGACCGCGAACAGGCGCGGCGGCAGCCGCCGCGGGTTGAGCGCGGTGCCGCCCGGCAGATCGAGGGGCAGCGACAGGAGAAAGGTCAGGCCCTCGCGAACCTCGCGCACACCCTTCAGCACCTGGTCGGGGCCAAGCTCGTTGAGCCGCCCCAGCTCGTCATCGGGGCCATAGTCCCCCCAGTTCGAGCCCTCGGGGCGGCGGCTCCAGCGCGGCGACGGACTTGCCGTCATTGCGCATGCTCCGACGGGGCGCCGCGCGATGGCGCGGCGGAGTCGACGAGGCCGCCGAACAGCTCCCAATGCGCGCCGTCGAATCGCATCATGCGGGTCGAGCTGATCGGGGCATGATCGGTGGGACTGATCGTCATCCTCACCCCGGGCAGCAGCATCGGAATCTCGACGTCGCGAAGGCTCTCGGTCCGCGCCATGATATTTTCGGCCGAAAAATCGTCGCCGCAGCGCGACAGGACCGCGACCAGGCTGCTCGCGGCCGCATAGCCGATCACGTTGAAGGCCGATTCCGGGTCGCCGCCCGGGTTCCATTCCGCCATGAAGCGCCGGTAGGCGATGAGGTCGGGCGAGCGCGCCCATGCCTTGTCACTGGGGTCTTTGAGCGAATGCGCCGAGATCAGCCCGCGCGCTGCCTCGAGCCCGGCAGGTCGCAGCACCTCGGCGAGCGAGGTCGAGACCGCCGACAGGTAGCGCCTCGCGCGCCAGCCCAGTTCGTAGGTCCGCCGGATAGCCTGCGCCGCGAACTTGGGCGTTGCCGCTATGATGAGGACATTGGCGCCGCTCGCCTTGAGCGAGCTGATGGCGCCGTCGATCGTGGCATCGGTGACGGCATAGGAGACCGCAGCGAGCCTCGCCGCCGCGCCGGGACCGAGGACCTCGCGCACGCCCGAAAGATAGTCGCGGCCGAAGTCGTCATTTTGATAGAGGAGCCCTATGCGCGCGCCCGGAACGGTCGCGAGCGCGTGGCGGGCATAGGTTGCGGCTTCCGACGCATAGCTTGGCCCCCAGCCCATCAGCCGGGGATAGCGGGCGGGGTCGTCCCACTTGGAGGCGCCGGTCGCGACGAAGAGCGTCGGTATTCCCCGTCTCGTGACATAGTCCGAGATCGCCTTGATATTGGCGGTCCCGGATTGATGAAACAGGAGATCGACTTTGTCGAGTTCGACCAGCCGGCGCGTGTGTTCCACCGTCTTCGAGGGACTATAGGCATCGTCATAAGTGATGAAATCTACGGGACGCCCATTGATCCCGCCCTTGGCGTTGATCATCCGGAAGAAGGCGATCTCGGTGCGCCCGATCGTGCCATAGGCCGAGGCCGGCCCCGAATAAGCGGTCGTGTGCCCGACGCGGATGCTGCGCCGCTCGGACCGGAAGCCGTCGAAGAGACTGCTGCGCGATGCCACCATCAGGGCGGCGGCGGAGATCACGAAGCGCCGGGTATAATCTTCAATCATGATCGATGCTCACATGCTGGCAACGGGGCACTTCAGTGCCGACCGAGCGCGTTCCGGTTCGAGAAGATGATCGCGATGAGAAGGAGGCCGTAGATCGCCCCCGCCAGCCCCTTCGATACGCTCTCGGCGATGTTCGGGACGAAAACCACGAACACGCCGCCGGCCAGCGCGCCGGGTAACGAGCCGATGCCGCCGATGACCAGACCCACGAGGAGCGCGATCGAAAGCTGGAAGGGAAAGCTGTCGGGCGCCACGAACTGCACGACGAGCGCGCAGAGGCTGCCGGCGATGCCGGTGATCATCGCGGAAATTGCGAAGGCGACCGCCTTGTAGCGCGATGTCGCAACGCCCATCGATGCCGCGGCCACCTCATTCTCGCGAAGCGCCTTCAGGGCCCGGCCCGTACGGCTGTCGGCGAGGTTGCAGCTCATGAGATAGAGGCCGAAGCCGATTCCCAGCGTGAGGAAATAGAGCCACTGATCGACGCCGATCGCCTGCTTCAGCACCGGGGGCACCGGCGGCACGCCGACGAGGATGCCGTGGACACCGCCGGTGACATGCTCGAAGATCGACAGCTTCACGATTTCGGGGATCGCGATGGCGAGCGCGAAGGTGGCAAGCGCCAGATGCACGCTCTTCAACCGCAGAGCGGGAAGCCCGATCAGATAGCCCGCGACGAGGCAGAGAATAGCCGCGGCCGGGATCGTCAGGAGATAGGGCATGGCGCCCGCCTCGAGCAGGATGGCCGTCGCGTAGGCGCCGAGCGCGAAGAAGGCGCCATGGCCGAGCGAGAACTGGCCGCTGATGCCGGTGAGCACATTGAGGCCGAGAATGGCGATCGCATAGATCAGCACCATGGTGAGCTGAAAGAGCGAGAAGCTGTCCACGGCGAACGGAAGCGCGAGCGCGACCATGGCGATCAGCCAGGGCCATAACGGCGCGAGCCGGCGGCGAAGCGACACACGGGCGACACCGGACGGGAGCGCATCTTCCATGATCATACCCTCTGCACGATTTTCTGACCGAGAAATCCGCTCGGACGGAAGAGCAGTACGGCGATGATGACCGCGAGCGCGATCGGCAGTTTGAGCTGCTCGCCGACCACGGGGACATAGGCCTCGACCAGCTTCTCGAATATTCCGACAGTCAGGCCGCCCAGCACCGCCCCCAGCGGACTGGTCAGCCCTCCGAGGACGGCCCCCGCGAACCCGTAAAGGAGGACCGACATCATCATTCCGGGGTCGAGGAAAATGATCGGGGCGATCAGCATGCCGGCCACCGCGCCGATCGCCGAGGCGAGTCCCCAGCCGAGCGCCCCCACGCGCTCGACAGGGATGCCGACAAGCCGCGCGCTCCGGGGATTGGCGGCGGCGGCCCGCATCGCAAGTCCCACCCGCGTGAGGCGGAGGAAAACCCACAGCGCCGCGACGAGGACGAGGGTGACCACGAGGATGCCGGCCTGGTGCTTTCCGAGCAGCGCGCCTTCGAACAGCGGTCCTTCGCCGAACGGCGACGGGACGCTCTTGACGCCGAAGCCCCAGATGAATCCCGCGGCGCTGTTGAAGATCGAGAAGAGTGCGATGAACACGACCACATGGCTGAGCTCAGACGCGCCGCGCAGCGGATGGATCGCGGCGCGTTCGACCGCATAGCCGATCGCGAAGGACGCCGCGACGATCGCCGGGAAGATGACCCAGTAGGGCAGTCCCCATTGGAGCAATTGCCAGGCGAGATAGGTCGAGAACATCGCCATCTCGCCTTGCGCGAAATTGAGATGGTTGATCGCCTGGTAGATCATGACCACCGACAGGGCCATGCAGGCATAGATGCTCCCAGCCGAGATGCCGTCGATCAGCTGCGTGACCAGTTGTTCCATCGTCAATGCCCCAGATAGGCGGCGCGCACGCCGTCGTTGCTGCCGATTTCGTCGGCGCTCCCCGAGAGGATGATTTCGCCGGACTCGAGCAGGCAGGCGCGATCGGTGAGTTCGAGCGCGAGCGCCGTATTCTGCTCGACGAGCAGCATGGCGGTGCCCGACCTGCGGATCTCGGCGAGGACGTCGAAAATCTGCCGCACGATGATCGGCGCGACGCCGAAACTCGGCTCGTCGAGCAGGATGAGACGCGGGCGCATCATCAGCGCCCGGGCAATGGCGAGCATCTGCTGTTCGCCGCCCGACAGCGTTCCCGCCTGCTGGGCGCGCCGTTCGCGAAGGCGGGGAAACAGGTCGAGGCAGCGTTCGCGGTCCGCGTTGATCGAGGCATCGTTCGCACGCGCCATCGCGCCGAGCGCCAGATTCTCGTCGACGCTGAGGCTCGCGAAGGTTCCGCGGTCGTCGGGAACATGCGCGATCCCGAGCCGGGCGATTGCCTCGGGCGCCGCGCGGTCGATCCGCACGCCGTCGAACCGGATCTCACCGTCTCGCCGCGAAATCCCGCTCAGCGCGCGCAGACAGCTTGTCTTGCCCGCCCCGTTCGCGCCGAGCAGCGCGAGCACTTCGCCTTCGCCGACCGTGAAATCGAGCCCGCGCAGCACGTCGATCTGGCCGTAGCCGGCGCTGAGACCCCGCACCTCGAGCAGCGGCTTCATGCCGCTTCCCCCAGATAGGCCTCGACGACGCGCGGATCGTCGCGAATGGCGGAAGGGATTCCCTCGGCGATCTTCCGGCCGAAGTTCAGCACGACGATGCGGTCGGATACGCCCATGACGAGGCCCATATTATGCTCGACAAGCAGGACCGAGACGCCGCTCTCGGCGCGCACGCGGCGCAAGAGCAGCGCCAGCTCGTCGACCTCGGCACGGTTGAGCCCGGCCGCCGGTTCGTCGAGCATGAGCAGCTTCGGCCCGCTTGCGAGCGCCCGCGCCATCTCGACGCGCTTGCGCGTTCCGAAGGGAAGATCGCCGGCGAGGATGTCCGCGACGGCGCCAAGCTCGAGCCACGCAAGTATCTCGTCGACCTTGCGATCGGCCACGGCCGTGCGGCGGCGCACCCAGGGGCCCCGGAGCGCGTCCGAGAGAGGGTCCGACCGCGATACGCTGTGCGTGCCGATCCGCACATTGTCACGCACGCTGAGGCCGTCGAACAGGGCGACATTCTGGAAGGTCCGCCCGAGACCAAGCGCCGCCATCCGGTGCGGCGGCAGCCCGAGGATCGAGCGTGTCTCGACGCGAATGTCGCCCGAGCTCGGGGTGTAGAGACGGCTGAGGCAATTGAAGAGCGTCGTCTTGCCCGCCCCGTTGGGACCGATCAGCCCGAGCAGTTCGCCCGGCCGAATATCGAAGGAAATGCCGTCGAGAGCGACGATACCGCCGAAACGGACCGTCACGTCGCGCACTTCGACGAGCGGCTCGGCTCCCGTCATGCGCGCCCCCTTGCGCTGCAGCTGCCGCGCAGCGGCAGCCGCGCCCCCCTCATGTCTGCGGCGTGAATTGCCCGTGCGCCCATTCCCATGCATCTCTCCCTTGCCGGTCTTCCCGGTCATTTTTCGCCATCGCGCCGCTCGGGCTAGTATCGCCCCCCGGTCACATGGAGGACTTCGCCGCTGATGTAGCCGGCGCACGACGACGCCAGGAATGCCGCCGCCGCCGCTATGTCCCCGGGCTCGCCCATGCGGGCGATCGCGACCGTCTTCGCCGCATTGTCGCGGATCGATTCGAAGTGAGGCAGTGCACGCACGGCCGGCGTATCGATGATCCCGGGCGCGATCGCGTTCACCGTGATCGCGTGGCGGCCGAGCTCGAGCGACATGGCGCGGGTAAATCCGATCAGCCCGGCTTTCGCGCTCGAATAATTGGCCTGTCCGGGATTTCCGAGATACGCCCGCGACGAGATATTGATGATCCGTCCCCCGCCCCGCGCCTTCATCGGCTCGACCACGGCGCGGGTGCAGTAGAAGGCGCCTTTCAGGATCACGTCGACGACCAGGTCCCAGTCGCTCTCCGCCATCTTCCCGATCCGCATGTCGCGCGTGAAGCCGGCATTGTTGACGAGAATGTCGATGCCGCCCGCACCCGCGGCCAGCGCTGCGACCGACGCTTCGGACGTCACGTCGCATAGTGCCGGCGCCGCGCTGCCGCCAGCGGCGCGGACGCGGCCGGCGGCCGCCTCTGCCGCCTCCCCATCAATATCCGCCATGATCACATGCGCGCCCTCGTCCGCAAGCAGGCTCGAAATGGCTTCGCCGAGGCCGCCGCCCGCGCCGGTCACAATGGCGCATTTCCCTGCCAGTCCCAGATCCATCCTGCTCTGCCGCTCCCGTCTTTCCTAAAAATGGAAATTATTTTCAGATTTTTTTGTTGTCAATGGAAATCATTTCCATATTTTGAGCGAGCAACGAAACGCTCGTCGCCGCGCGATGCGCGGGGCGAATAGGGAGGAGGCAAGCAAGCGGATGGACGCGACCGACGATATGGCCGCCCGAGCCTCGCGGCTGCTGGCTTGGCAGGTTCCCGACGCCGAAATGACCGTCACGCCGCAGCGCGCGGCGCTCTATGCGCTTTCCATCGGGATCGGCAGCGATCCGCTCGATACCGCAGCGCTGCGCTTCGTCGATCCCGCCCGGCGCGACTTCACCGCCTTTCCCTCGATGGCTCTGATCCTCGGCTATCCCGGCTTCTGGCTCGGCGAGCCGGCGCTCGGCATCGGTAGCGCCAACATCCTGCATATCGAGCAGAGCTTCGAGCTGCTGCGTCCGCTCCCCGTCGCCGGACGGGTCAGGGGGACGACGCGGATCGACGGCCTACGCGACCGCGGCGCGGGCCGGGGGTCCGTCCTCAGCAGTTCGCGCGAAATTTTCAACGACACGGGCGAGCTTGTCGCAAGGGTCAGCCAGAAGCATCTGCTGCGCGGACTCTCCGGCTATGCGCCGGGGGATGCCCAGCCGGCGGCACCCCGTACCGGCCCCGAATCGTCTGCCCTCGCCGCTTCATCCTTCGCGACCCGCAGGGACCAGGCGCTGCTCTACAGGCTCAACGGCGACATGAACGCGCTTCATGCCGATCCCGAGGTGGCGCGCGCCGCCGGTTTTCGCGCGCCGATCCTGCACGGCATGTGCAGTTTCGGCATCGCCGCCTGGGCGCTCGCCCGTCATCTTGCGCCCGGCGATCCGGCGCGCCTCGTCTCGATGTCGGCGCGCTTCACGGCGCCTGTCGTGCCGGGCGAGACGCTCGTCACCGAGATATTCGAGGAGAGCCGCTTCCGCACCCTGATCGGGGAGCGCGACGTCCCCGCGCTCGATGCGGGCCTCGCGCGCTTCGCGCCCGCAGCAGGAGAAACGGTCCAGTGACCAGAGCGGACATGATTTATGGCGAGACGCTAATCCCGGCGGCCCGTCTCACCGAGAGGGTGCAGCGCGCGGCGAGCGGGTTTCGTGCCCTCGGAATCGCCCCCGGATCGCGCGTGGGCTTGCTGCTGCGCAACGACCCCGTCTTCCTCGAGGCTTCGCTCGCAGCGCAGATGCTTGGAGCCTATCCGGTGCCGATCAACTGGCACTTCGAGGCGGACGAGATCATGCATGTGATCGATGACAGCGCTCCCGCGGTGCTCGTCGCGCACGCAGATCTTCTCGACAAGATTGCGGACCGGCTCCCCCCGGAGCTGTCGATCCTCGAGGTTGCGCCGGCGGAAGCGCCGAGCGGCGCCGGATCGCCCGAACGCGGCCGTGGCGCCCCTACCGGAGCGCCGCGCCGCGAACCGCAAATCTGGTCGGTGTGGATCGAGGGCCAGGAGCGGCACCTCGGCGAGCCGCTGCCGGCGACCGAAAGCCTCATCTATACTTCGGGCACCTCGGGCAAGCCGAAGGGCGTCCGGCGGGAACTCGCGACAGCGGAGGTTGCTGCCGCGGGCGATCGCATGCGATCGCAGATTTTCGGCATCGAGGCGGGCTCGCGCGTTCTCGTCCCCTCCCCCGTCTATCACACGGCACCCAACTTCTTCGCGCTTCGCGCGCTCAGGCTCGCCGAGCTGCTGGTCCTGTCGCCGAAGTTCGAGCCCGAGGCCTTTCTGGCCGATATCGAGCGCCACCGGATCACGCATGTCTACGCCGTGCCGACGATCTTCGTGCGGCTGCTCGAACTTCCGGCTGACACCCGCGCAGCCTATGATCTGAGCTCCCTGCGCTTCATCCTCCACGCCGGCGGCCCCTGTTCGCCGAGCGTCAAGCAGCGGATGATCGACTGGCTCGGGCCCGTGATCTGCGAATATTATGGGTCGACCGAACATGGACCGCTGACCTTCTGCGACAGCTTCGAGTGGCTCGGGCACAAGGGCACCGTCGGCAAGGCGGCTTATGGCGTGACGCTGCGGATCGAGGATGAAGACGGCCGCCCCCTGCCCACGCGGCAGATCGGCGAAATCACCGCGCGCAATGCCGCTCATCCGGATTTCACCTATCATAATCTCGAACAGGAGCGCAACGCGCTGCGCAGCGGCGACCTCATCCGGACCGGCGATGTCGGATATCTCGACGAGCAGGGATTTCTCTTTCTGTGCGATCGCAAGCGCGACGTCGTCATTTCGGGCGGCGTCAACATCTATCCCGCCGAGATCGAGGCGGTTCTCGCCGCCTGTCCCGGGGTACGCGATGCCGCGGTGTTCGGCATTCCGGACGAGACCTATGGCGAGGCGCTGGTCGCGGTCGTGCAGGCGATAGAGCCGGACTCGCTCGACGAGGCCATGATCGCGGACTTTCTCGCCGGACGCCTCGCCCGCTTCAAGCTCCCGCGCCAAATCGCCTTCGTGGCGGCGCTGCCCCGCGAGGAATCCGGCAAGATCCGCAAGCGCCTCGTGCGCGAAGACTATCTCGCGCGTCGGCCGGCAACGCAGGCCGGGCCCGACGGCAACGATCCCACCCTATCTGAACAGGAAAAAGCATGACCCGACACGCACGCAGCGCCATCCTGCGGACCTTTGGCGGTCCCGTCTCGATCGAAGAGGTCGAGGTCGACGACCCGGCGGACAATGAGGTGCTCGTCCGTACCTGTGCCTGCGGGATATGTCACAGCGACCTTCATTATCGCAACGGGGCGGTGACCCATTTCCCCGTCCCGAGCGTCATGGGCCATGAGGCGGCGGGCATCGTCGAGAAGGTTGGCAAGGCCGTCACCACGGTCCGCGAAGGCGACAAGGTCGTCGCCTGCAACTCGATCGCGTGCGGGACCTGCAAGCAGTGCATCGTCGGGCGCCCGCACCTCTGCCGCAACCGCTCTGCGGTGCGCCGTCCGAAGGGCTCGCGCGGCCGGCTCGCGCAGGGCGATGCGAAGATGCTCGCCTTCTCCGATCTCGGCGGCCTCTCGGAATATATGCTGCTCCACGAGCGCGCGGTCGTCCGGGTCGACGACGACACGCCGCTCGACCGGGCCGCGCTGCTCGGATGCGCCGTCCTCACCGGGATGGGCGCGGTTCTCAATACCGCGCAGGTGACCCCCGGTTCGTCGGTCGTCGTGTTTGGCTGCGGCGGGGTCGGAAGCGCCATCGTCCAGGGCGCGCGGATCGCGGGCGCGCGGACGATCATCGCGGTCGACGTCAACGCGGACAAGCTGGCCGCCGCACGCAAATTCGGTGCAACGCATGTCGTCGACAGCAGCCGCGACAATGCACTTGAGGCCGTGGCGGACATCAGCAGCGGAGGCACCGATTATGCGTTCGATGCCGTAGGCAGGAGCAGTCTGCTCGCCGATTGTTTTTCCGCCCTCGCCCCGCGCGGGCTCGCGGTGCTGGTCGGATCGATCGGACCCGGCATCATGCTGGAAATCGAGGCCCGCGGGCTGCTCGCCGAGAAGCGGCTCACCGGCTCCTTCATGGGTTCGAACCGCTTCCAGATCGACATCCCATACTATCTCGATCTCTACCGGCAGGGCCGCCTCGATCTCGACGGGATGATCAGCGAGCGCATCGGCCTCGACGGGGTCGAGGATGCCTTCCGGAAGATGGAGAAGAATGACGGCCTGCGTTCGGTGGTCGTCTTCGACTGATGCCCCTGCCGTTCTCTTTCACCGAATTGCCGGTCGGCCCGCCTGCCTATACGGTGCCCGCGACATGTCGCGGCCGCCGGCCTCGGCGGACGGATTTTGAGGAAGAGCAGACGCCATGACGACGACAGGACACTCGCGCGACAAGATGACCTCCGAGGGGCGGTCCGGTCCGAGGCAATCGGGCGATCTCGCGCTTCTCCCGGAGAATGAGGATCTCGACAATGATCCCCAATATATGAAGTCGCTCGGCCGCGCGCTCGACGTTCTGCGCGCGTTTCGCGCGGGCGACAGCCTGCTCGGCAATTCGGATCTGGCGGAGCGCACCGGCCTTCCGGCCTCGACGGTCTCGCGGATCACCTACACGCTCGCACGGTGCGGCTTCCTCCAGTTCAACCGGCGCTTCCGCATGTATGAGCTCGGGGCCGAATCCTTCGCCGTCGGGCAAGTGGCGCTCGCCAACCTCGACGTGCGGCGCCTCGCCCGCCCCCGTCTCCAGCAGTTTGCGGCCAGTGCCGGGTTCAACGTGGGGATGGCGACGCGCGACCGGACCTCGATGATCTTCACCGACGCGTTCGAAAGCGAGGCGCTGGTCGGCCTTCGGCTGTTTCCGGGCGCGCGGCTTCCGATCGCGCTTTCCTCGATCGGCCGGGCCTATATCGCCGCGCTGCCGGGCGACGAATATGCGGAAATTCTCACCGAGCTCGAACCCAGATATGCCGACTGGCCGAGGGTCGCGGAAGGGATCGAGAGCGCGAAGGCGCAAGTGGAGGAAAAGGGTTTCTGCGTGAGCCTCGGCGACTGGCAGGAGAATGTCTATGGCGTCGCCGCCCCCATCCGTACGCCCTTCGACGGCCAGCTGTTCGCAATCAATATCGGGGGGCCTTCGTTCATGCTCGAGGAAGAGCGCCTCTGGACCGAGTTCGGACCGGCGATCGCCGACATCGCGCGCGAGATCGAGGCGATGATGGCCGTTTCCTGACCGACCTGATGGTGCCGGGACCGCCCCGGGCCCGGTCCCCAACCAGAGGATTTCCGACATGGATGTGACGATAATCGGCGCCGCCTCGACGCGCCTGGGCAAGCATCTCGACCGAAGCGTGAAGAGTCTCGCTGCCGAAGCGATCGATCTTGCCCTCGCCGATGCCGGCATCGAGCGCGGCCGTATCGACGCGGCCTGGTTCTGCAACACGCGCCAAGGTGCGCTCGAGGGCCAGCACGGGGTGCGCGGCCAGGCCGCGCTGCGTGCCGCCGGCTTCTCGGGCATCCCGATCTTCAACACCGACAATGCCTGTGCCAGTTCGAGTTCGGGGCTTTTCCAGGCCTATGCCGCGGTCAAGGCGGGCCTCGCAGAGGTCGCGCTCGTCGTCGGCGCCGAAAAGATGAACTATCCCGAGAAACGCCAGGAGATGTTCGAGGCGTTCAAGGGAAGCTGGGACCGCGAGCTTGCCGACGAGCATATGGCACGCCTGCTCGCGATGGGCGACGCGCTCGCCCCGCCGCCCGACGCGCCGCCGAACGCCGCCGAGCGCTCGGTGTTCATGGATATCTATGCGGCGCAGGCCCGCTTCCACATGGCGCGCTTCGGCACCACCGCCCGCCAGATCGCCGCGGTGGCGGCGAAGAACCATAATCATTCGGTGCACAACCCCATCGCCCAATATCGCTTCCCGATGACGGTGGAGGAGGTCCTCGCCGACAAGATGGTGAGCTGGCCGGTGACGCGTGCGATGTGCGCACCGATGAGCGACGGCGCGGCCGCGCTCATTCTCGCATCCGAGGGCGCGACAAGGCGCATGCCGGCGGCGAGACCCGTCCGCCTGCGCGGAGTCGCGGTATCGAGCAGCAGCGACCGCGGCCCCGAGGACTATGACCGCCATCTGACGCGCGCCGCCGCCGACGCCTGCTACGCCCGTGCGGGCGTGTCGCCCGACGATATCGATGTCGCCGAACTTCACGACGCGTCGGCGATCGCCGAAATTCTGCACAGCGAGAATGTGCGCTTCTGCGACTATGGCGACGGCGGCCGGCTGGCCGAGAGCGGCGACAGCGCGCTGGGCGGCCGGCGACCGATCAATGTGTCGGGCGGACTCTTGTCGAAGGGCCATCCGATCGGCGCTACCGGCGCGATCCAGATCGTCGAGCTGGTCACCCAGCTGCGCGGCGAGGCCGGCAAACGCCAGGTCGAGGGAGCACGGCTGGCGCTCGCCGAAAATGGCGGCGGCTTTCACGGTATCGAGGAGGCCGCCTGCGTCGTGACCATCCTCGAATCGATGCGCTAGCTCGCCTCTCCCGGCATACGCCTGCAGATCGAAGGCTCTCCCGCGGCCCTCCCGCCGCGAAGCCGCCGTCCGCCGGGAAAGCGCAGAGAGGGGCGGTCGCCGGACCTATCCCACCGGTAGTGGCGGGCACGCCGGCCGGGCGCAAGGAGCATGATGGCAAGCTTTACGGGCGCCCTTCCCATCACGACGTCGGCGATGCTGGCCTTCAGCGCCGTTGTCGGAATCTCGGAATTCTTCGTGGGCAACATGGCCCTGTCGATCGGTGCCGCCGCGGTTGCGGGCAGCACCCTCAAGGACGTGATGCTCTAGAAGGATGTCGCAAAATCCTGATTGGCCGGCTGGCGAATGTCAGGTCTGAAGAGTAAATGTGGCGATAGCCGACATTCGCACACCGTCGCTCGCGCCGACCTTCACAGCGCCGCGCGGATTTTCATCGCGAACGGCTCGTTGATGAGGTCATGACTTGCGAGACGCGGGGCGTCAGGTCGCCGAACAATCCAGTGAACCCTTTGACGAATTCCGGTTGCACGGCCCCCTTCTTCACCCGTGTGTCTCCCACCTCGAAGGCCTGATGATCATATTCCCAGTCGTCCGCCACATAGCCTTCGTACCCGTTGGCTGCGGTCACCAGAATGGTGTGTTGAAAGGGAGATGTTTCCCGCACCGCCTTGCCGATGGACGTGACGACCTCCGCCGATATGCCTTGAAATGCGATATCCCCCAGCGTCAGCAATCGCAGTTTGTACGGCTGCTTCTTGCCAGCATCGATCGTGTCCACCAGCGCAGTCGCTTCTGCGGTGTGAATCTCAGGCGCGGTTTGGGTGGCCTCGAACCCGGCATTGGCCTTCAGGATATCGCGCACATGCTCATCGGAAAGATATTCCAAAATTGCCGATCCTGCACTTCCCAGCATCCTCCTGACCGGCTCTCCGTCCTTGATCGGGCCGGTATACTGCGTCATGAATCTCGGGTTCTGGTCTCCGGCCGCGGCCATGGTCCAAAGGACGACCGCATCGCCCCATTGCCCCTCGATCTTGGCGCTGGTCCTGCCGGCGATGTCGCCCGTAATCGGCGTTCCGATCCCGGAGAGCGACCCGTTCATCACGACGGAATGCACCGCATAGTTCACGATCAGCGAAATCACCTTTCCATTCAGGTCCTCGATGCGGACCATTCTGATCGTCTTGTCGCTCGGTCTGTCGAAATTGCTGCCGAGCTCGGACTTTTTGCCAACCACGATATCTCTGTTGACGTTGATCAGCGACTGGCCTTCGCCGTATCCATAGCGGGCGGGCACCATGTTGGACCGGGCTTTCGCGATGGTGGACACAAGCGTTCGCTTGATCTCCTCATACCATTTGCGACTTTTCCTTCTGTCGGCGGGGTTCGTGTAGTCGATGAGGGAAATAGGCGTCGTTCCATGGGTGTGGGTAGCGGAAATGAAGATGTTCCTGATCGGAATGCCGGTCTGTTGATGGATGAACTGCAGCGTTTCTTCGGCCTCGGGCACAAGGGTCATGTCCAGGGTGATGAACAGATACTGCTGTGTACCGTCCGACATCGCGAGAACCCTTGCGTAGACGGGGTCGTTGACCCACCTGAACTTGAGTATGTAGAGGAGCGGCATCGGCATCAGGTAGTCAGACGGCGTGATCTCTCCTCTTGCTGCCCCAGCCATGAATAGAGGCCCGGCAGGGATTGGACGCGAAGGTGACGCGACCTGTGCCGCGTGCGAACGATCGGATGTCGTTCCGTCCCCGCCGAACGCAAAGGCGATCGCGTTGATCAGAACGCTGACCACCGCCAAAGCGGAGAGGATCGCCAAGATCTTTCTCGGCCGCGTTCTTTTCTTCGACACGAGGTAAAGATTGACCAGCAGCAGCACGACGACGACCGCGAAGCAAGCGAATGGCCATTCCGCAATATAGAAGGTCCCATCCGAGAGATAGGGCAGGTTGCGGAAGGCAAAAATCGACAAAATGCTGATATATGCGCCCACTGCCCCGACGATGATCGTCGAGCGCCGAGACGTCAGCCACTTTGCGGTGCGGTCGCTTTTCACTCTCTGATTCCTGTCTTCGCGGCGCACCGTGCGCGGCTCATTTCCGATCACGCTTGACCGTTAGCCGCTTGCCCGTCAACTCGCATCGTTTCGGATTTCTCTCAACGCATCGGCGTGGCTGACCCCGGCGCCACATGGGCAGGCCAGACGCCTTTTAAACGACGGTAGCGGATGCTCGCTTCAAATGATCGCACGGCAGTCGAGAATGCCCGATGCAGTGCTCACGCGGAGCCAGCCGGCGCCGATCTCGATCCCGTCGGACCAGATACGATAGTCTGGCTGCACATCGCCGCTCTACTGGCGATCGCACCGAACCGCGATCGCGGCCTTGATCGATAGTGTTCGCAGCTGTCCGGAAAAGCCCCGATCGAGCGTTCCGTTGACGAGTCCAATTGCGGCCATTGCCATGCTCCTGCTCGCGCGGGCCGATCCCGGCGCGTGCCCCGCCCGGCGGCGGTGCATGAGGCCCGCGCGCACCTGGAGGGCCGAAGCGCAGCGGAGGACGGGCGAAGCCCGTTGCGTGGGCGGCGCACTGCCGCAGGAATAGGGGCAGCGGCGAGGACGGCCCCTTGTGCCGGGCCGGCCTGGATTGCTGCAAGGGCAAGCGGCTGCGCCGCGATCATGGCACTCTACGAGCTCTGGGAACTCTGCAGACGATGATCGACGGTGCCGCGCGAAGCGTGGTTCGACGGGATGCCGACGTCGTTGGCGGGATCTATCGCGGCATCACCGATGCCGCAGTGCTCGCCGTCCCCCGGGGTACGGCGACAGGCGCCTGGTTCCCGAAAGACAGCGAGGGCTCGCAGAGCTCAATAAACGCCCGAGGCGCCTTGCGCTCCTCGAGCGATTTTCGATCATGGGCGAGGGTCCGACCTCAGATCTGCAAGATCATGCTTGTTCACCTCGTCGATGATTTTTGCGTAGGCCCGCGTCGATGCTTCCAGTCCGGTGGCAGGAATGATGTCGGCGGTGTCCGCACTCGAATGATAGGGCCATGCGCCGGAAATTATCTGTACCATCGGAGCATCGCGCCAGATCTTGCCGACTTCGCCGGGCGCGTGGCCGTCGGGCTGGGCGAGAAGCGGTACGCCGAATTCGCGGAACGCCATCCAGCTTATGTCCACCATCTTCTTGCTGCCTCCGACATACCAGTTATACGGCGGAATGGCGTTTGACGGCCTGAGCTTGCCGAGGAAGTCCGAGGCCTCGACATAAGCGGTATGTTCGGCGTTGATGAGCAGCGCTGTCTTCGCGAAGACCTGCTCCCTGTTATCGTGCATCCACGCTGTTCCAAGATAATTCGGATCGTGATGCCCTGGCGTACCGACGAAGATCATCTTGCGGCGACGATCCTTCTGCGGCACCGCTGCATAATATTCGGCCAAACCGAGCATCGTTGCAACGCCCGAGGCGTTGTCCAGGCCGGCTTCGAAATAGCCATCGCGATGGGCGAGGACGTAAATCGTCTCGTCGCTCTCTCCGGGAAGTTCTCCCCAGACCTGATAGGTTTTGAGGTCGGAGCGCGTTTCGGTCACCAGCGAATAGTCGATCGAGGTCTTTCCGCTTTCGATCCTTTCGCGGACCCGGTCGCCGTCTTCCTTCCCGATAACGAATGCGGGGATTTTCTGCGTTTCAATCAGCAGATGACCAGTGATGTTGCCGGGCAAGCCGAAAATGATGAACACCGCGCTCGCGCCGGCGTTCTCGGCGCGGGTAACCGCTCCGTTGAGCGCGGCCGAGGTGAAGAATGAACTGGGTTCGGGAATGGCATATATGAAGACGGCCTTGCCCTTGACGTCGCGGCCCATGAAGTCCGCCGCTTCGCCAAGACCTACATAGACCGCCTCGGCCGATGCCTTGATCGGGTCTGCGCTGAAACGTGCGATCGGAAGCGCGCTCGCGAGGCTTGTGCGCGTTCCCGATCCGGCGATGTCGACCGACCATTGCTTCGGCATGATGGTTGTCGGCACATCGAATGGCTGGAGCCGAACATTCGAGAGCCCGAGCCTGCGATAGTGGGACGCAAGCCATTCTGCGCCGATAAGGTCGACCGACGTTCCCATGATGCGCCCCCAATATTGGTTCCCCTCGTCGCGGTAGTCGCGAGAGAGCTGCGCAAGTTCATCGACATAGGGCTTGAGCTTTTGTCCGTCGATGCGGCCATAGCGCTCCTCGCCTGGCGGAAGCGGCCAGCGCAACATGGAATCCTCGAGACGAAACGCCTCCTTGCCCGGCGCCATCACTTCGAGAATCCGCTTGGCCCGCGGATCGAGGTTTGTCCTCTCGCGGGGCTGGGTTTCGCCGTCCTGCGCCTGAACGGGCAGCGCGATGCTCATTGCGAGACCAAGGATGGCAGAAAGCCCGTAACCGATGGGGCCAAAGTGCCTTTTATTCATATCACCTCTCCTTCTGCCGTTCGCCACACGAGACGAATGGTCTGTTTATTTTCGGCCTCAAGCCGACGCGGTGCGGCCGTATTTCTCGCGCAGCGCCTTCTTGTCGATCTTCCCCACGCTGGTTTTCTCGAGAATGTCGGTGAAGACGAAGTCGCGGGGAACCGCATAGGGGGATATCATACCGCTCGCGGCGTGCTCCTTCAGCACGTTGCAGATGTCCGCCTCGGTGGGGCGCGGCCCTTCGGCGCGCGCAGCAACGATTGCCAGCGGCCGCTCGCCCCATTTGGCATCGGCAATCCCGATTACCGCAGCCTCCATGACGCCCGGACAGCGGGAGATGAGATCCTCGATTTCGATCGAAGAGACCCACTCGCCACCCGACTTGATGACATCCTTGATCCTGTCCGTGATCTTGAGGAAGCCATCGGGACCGACGACCCCGATGTCGCCCGTGTGCAGGTAGCCGCCGCGCCATAATTTTTCGGAGTTCTCTGGATCCTTGAAGTAGCCCTGGGTCAACCAAGGCGCCCGGACAGCGATTTCACCGGCGCTGCCGTCGTCGGGCAATATCCGGTCTTCCCCATCGAGGATCCGAAGCTCGACGAGCGGCAGAGGCATGCCGGCCTTGAGCCGGATCGCCAGCTGCTCCTCGCTGGACAGGGCGCACATTTGAGGCGTGAGCTGCGCGATCGTCATGATGGGACAGGTCTCGGACATGCCATATCCCGTAAACAGGTCGATCCCGCGGCCGATTGCGGCTTCCACCAGTTTTGCCGGCGTCGCGGCGCCGCCGAGGATGACCTTCCAGCGTCCAAGATCGACCGAGTTCGAGGGATCGCTCTCGAGGAGCATGTGGAGGATCGTCGGCACACAGTGGGAGAAGGTTACCCCCTCCTTCTCGATCGACCGGAGCAACCGGTCGGGTTCATAACGCCCGGGATAGACCTGTTTCATGCCGAGCATCGTGGCCACAAAGGGAAAACCCCACGCGTGGACGTGGAACATCGGGGTGATCGGCATATAGACGTCTTCGCGGTCGAACCTGCCCTGGACCCGCGCTGTCCCCACCGTCGCAGCAGCTGCAAGCGTATGGAGCACGAGCTGGCGATGGCTGAAATAGACGCCTTTGGGGTCGCCGGTTGTGCCGGAGGTGTAGAAGGTCGTCGCGCGTGTATCTTCAGGAAGGTCGGGGAACATATATTCATCGCCACCCTTTGCGAGAAGGCTTTCATATTCGCCTGCGATGGGAAGTTCGGAAGAGAGCGGACAATCGGTACCATCGCCGATCACGACGATCTTGACCTGACGTTTGATCCCGGAATGGATCGTCTCGACCAGCGGGAGGAAATCCACATGCACCAGCAGAAGATCATCGTCCGCGTGGTTGATCGTGTAGAGGATCTTCTCGGCCGATAGCCGGATATTGACCATATGGAGGACCGCGCCCATCCCGGGGATCGCAAAATAGCATTCGAGATAGCGGTGGCTGTCCCAGTCAAGCACTCCCACCGTGCTACCGCGACCGACGCCGAGCGATTCGAGTACGTAGGCGAGCCGAGCAACCCGCGCGGCGAACGTTCGATAGTCGTGCCGGACGTCTTCGCGGTAAACAATCTCCTGCCGCGGTGCCCGGCGAACACCCGACGCCAGCAGCTCCTTCAGCAGCAAGGGGCTGTCGTGCGCCGAGGGCGTGCGCTCAATCATGAAAGTCGCCGGGTCGGCAAGCGAAGTGGTCATCTGGATTCCTAATTTGCCGCTACAAGTGTCCGGGTGCGGCCGGTCCGGCTTCTGCCGGTGACCGGCCGCAAGGGTTTCCGGTCAGAAATTGACGCGGACAGAGGTGGAGAAATATCTCCCGACAATGTCGTAAAGATTGGGATTGGAGGGCGAGAAGGCGCCTAATGTGCCGGTGGGCGCATTGGGCGGCGACTGGTTGAAGAGATTGTTCACGGTCACGCCCCACTCGAACTGGTGGCCGTTAAAATCGATCTTCTGACTGATTGTCGCGTCGGTGTACCAGACGGCGCCGATCCTGTTATCGGCAATCGTCACGCCCTCGATCCTGCTCGCATCATATTTGCCTGGACCGATGTAGCGTTCCTGAAGGAACAGGCTGGTGCCCCCCTCCGTGCTGAACTGCAGATTGGCGGTAGCAGTCCACCGCGGCGACGCCGAAAGCCCGACCTCGCCGGTCCGCACAAGGGGCGTACCTCCCGCAACCTGCGTTGCACTCTTCATCAGATGGGAGACAATGCCCCTGAACGCTAGCCTGTCCGCTCCAATCGACGTGCGATAGTTGAGCTCGAAATCCATGCCGCGGGTTCTGGAGCGGCCCAGATTGAGCTGCGGCGCCCGGATGAGAATGATCGCGCCGGTCTCGTCGCGAGAGATGTTCGAACAGGCAACGGTCGTTCCCTGCGCGCATTGGTCAACTGTCTGTTGCGCGGTGAAGGAGGCAATCATGCCTTTCAGGTCGATATCGAAATAGTCGGCCGACAGACTGAAGCCCGGGAGGAACGACGGGCTGGCGACCGCACCGATCGTCCAGGTGTCCGCCTTTTCCGGTTTCAGGTCGGTATTGCCCAATGTACTTACGCGCGCGGAAAACTGGGCATTGCCTCGCTGCGGATCGGTCACATTGTTGATGCCCTGCACCGCTCCCGAATAAAGTTCGGCAATATTAGGCGCGCGAATATCTCTCGACCGGGAACCGCGGAACCGCAGGCCATCGACCGGCTCGTACACAAGCCCGAGCTTCCACGTGGCGACACCGCCGCTGGTGCTGTAATCGGTATAGCGCACCGCGCCATTGAGTTCGAGCATCCGGGCAAAACCGACATCCCTCGCGAGCGGCACGAGCGCCTCAGCAAAGGCTTCCTTCACATTGTAGGAACCGGCCACCGGCTGAGCATTCGTCATCAGGAAACCGCCCGGCGCCGTCGTGAACCGCGACGGAAAGCCCCGAATGCCGATGCCTGCGTTCAGGCGCTGCGATATGGGGTCCGAGACCTGCCGTACCGACAGCTTCCGCCATTCGCCACCGATGCTGAAGGCAACCGGGCCAGCCCATGTAGAAAAGGGTTCGCCCCGAAGCGATACCGCAGCAACATCCTGTTTCACCCGTGTCACATATTGGGCGGTTCCGAACGCATAATCGACGGCGGCATCACTCGGCGAACCGCTACCGAAGGGGTTGAGCGGTACACATCCCGGATAGAGTTCCGGGTTTGTCAGTGTCACGCGGCAGACAGGCGTCCCGTCGGGTCCCTCCACGGCGTCGAAGGCCGCATAGATATTCTCCATGACAGGATTGTTTTCGGTCCGGATCCGCTGGCGCGTCTGGCCATGACCATAGTAGGCGTCAACGGACCAACCGCCGCCGAGTTCACCGCTGATTCCGGCAGTGACATCCCACGACCTGCTACTGGCGTCAGCCGTCACAGGATCGAGGTCGCTGAACAGTCTTCCCATCGTGAAGGTGGGAATGGCTTGTGCGGTCATGACGTCCTGCACGGCTTCCGGAAGGAACGGGTTGCCGCTGAATATTGTAATCGGATTGTAGACAGCGAGGTTGAAGGGCTGAACCTGTGCATAGCGGTTGTGGACCGAGCCGTAGCCACCCTGGACGTAGACCTCGAGACTGTCGGTAACGTCGTAGCCCACCCGGCCGAACAATGCTTTCGAGTCCACGAGGGCGCGAATGTTGGTCTCGAAGAAGGCGCCGTCACCGCCTGTCGCCGTAAAGGCGCCGACATTGGTTCCGAAGCTGTAAGGTGCCGTTGTCCCGTCGGGACCGAACTGGATGCCGCGAAGGGGACCGGGCGAAGTGATGACGCCTCCGGCGCTCATATTCGGAGAGTGCACGTCGGTGGTGATGATCAAGAGCGCCGGATTTGCAGGATCGTTGACCGTGCCGCGGCGCTCACGGCCCCATGGCCGCGACGAGACATTGCTGATGGGCTGGACATTGTTGTAGGTGCCGCTGACGACGATGCGGCCGCGGCCATCGCCGAACCCGGTGCCTGCGGTAACCGAAGCCTTGAAGGTTCGGCCATCGCCGTAATTGGAAATCCCCCCGACGACCTCGCCCCGCAATCCTTCAAACCGCGTATCGAGGATGAAGTTGACCACGCCGGATACGGCGTCGGATCCGTACGCCGCAGACGCGCCGCCGGTCACGACGTCGACGCGCTTCACAAGGTCCTGGGGAATGAGATTGGTGTCGGTCGCGCCGATCACCGACGACGGGGCAATGCGGCGGCCGTCGACGAGAAGCAGGGTCCTTTGCGGCCCGAGGTTGCGAAGGTTGAGAAAATTCCCGGCGCGCGGTTCGTTCGACGATACCGTTCCGGTCGTCGAGTTCGTCGACCCGCGGAACACCGGGAGTTGTTGCAATGCCTCGCCAATCGGCCCCGGCGACGCCTGCTTCAGCTGATGGGACCCGATCACCGTCACCGGCGTCGGCGCGCGCGTCCCGTCGTTGATGGTCCTCGACCCTGTCACGATGATGTCGCCCGCCCCCGCGGCATCTTCCGGCGCTTCGGCCGCCTGATCGGCTTCCTGGGCATGAACCGAAAGCGGGACGGCGATCATGCTTATCAGGCTGACACCATACAGATATGGCCGCACGGTTCTTGCGAAAGGACCTTTCATCTCATCTCTCCCTAAAGTCCCGGCGATTGTTCGCCGATGATCTTGCAGCTTCGCTGGGCCCGCGGCCGTTCCGCAGCCGAGCGATCTCGTCCCGCAAAGCGCAGGAAGATGCCGGCTCGAATGGCGGTCAGACGCTTGCGGAGTCGCGAAGCCCAATAAAATTCAGTCAGGCCTGTCTCAATGTCAAATCTTATTTATTGACGGATGAATGAATATATTGGAAGGCTCGACAACGCGGCTGCTTTGAAGGATGAGGAACGATGGCTTCGACAATTCCAGACGAGACACCGCCGCGGCGAAGGTCGCAAAAGGAGCGGCGCGAGGAGACATCGACCCGCATTCTCGACAGTGCCGAGAAGCTGTTCTCCGAGCATGGGCTCCACGGCGTGACGCTCCGCGACGTCGCCTATGAGGCAAAGGTCGATACATCCCTCGTGCACTATTATTTTTCGAACAAGGACCAGCTGTTTCGATCAGTGTTCACGCGGCGCGCGAGCGAGGCCAATGTCGCCCGCATCAAGGCGCTTGATGACTATCTCGAGAAAAGCGGCGACAATCCGACGCTGCACGGGATTGTTGATGCCTTCACGACCCCTGCCCTCCGCCTCGTCGGCAGCGGGGATCCGGGGTTTCGGAACTTCGGCGCATTGGTGGGGATCGTGAACAACACCCCCGGCTGGGGCCAGGCGATGATGTCCGAGTTTTTCGATGACGTGTCGAGGCGCTTCCTTGAGATATTCAAACAGATCCTGCCCGGCGCGCGTGAGGAGGATGTTTATTGGTGCTACCATTTCCTGACAGGTGCCTTCACTTTCTCCCTGGCGCAGACGGGCCGCATCGACAAATTGTCTGATGGGCTGTGTCACTCCACCGACATGGATTCGATCGCCGAGCGTCTTCCCATGTTGTTTGCTGCCGGCATGGCCTCGATTTGCGAAAAGCGGCTGGCCTCCGCTCAACCTTCTTGAGTTGGAACTCGCCGAATATAGCCGCGCGACAGAGAACGCCGAAGTTGCAATCCGTGACCATCGCAAAGCCAGCAAGGACCATCGACCTGTCTGGCAGGATGTGACCGGTAAACGCCTTCAAGCGCTACGGAATAAGGGGCGTGCTTGTGACCGGCGCATCGCCGATGGGCGCAGACGCTAGCGCTCGCTCAGTAGTTTGCGGGGTTCGGTTTCGTACTAATGAGACGTCTTGGCGGACCAGCAACAGCGCGTCCGGGGCATCGGGTTTGCTCTTCGTGATCGTCGCCCGAGCCTGGCGACTTTGAATTCGGGGGGCCACCAAACGACATTCTGGTCAGCGAGATGGTGGTAATGGACTGACTTCATATAGAGCACGTCACAGGTCGCGGCGTCTACGCCGCAGCCTCATGCTTGTGGCCTCCGGAGACGAGAACAGCGGCGGGGCGGCCAGGACAGCGCGGTCCGACACGACGGCAGTTTCGAGGTTGCGCTTCCCATCTGCAAACCCGTCTCGAGTGCTCCAAGCCTTGTCCAAAAGCCTTGCCAGCCGGCCGAAGCACGTTATCCTTGGCGTGTGGAAACCAGACCAATGCAGCCCTCATCTATCCGGCCGGCCAAGCTCGCCGATGCGATCGCAGAGCATATCCAGCAAATGATCCTTGAGGGCGCACTCTATCCGGGTGAACGCCTCCTACCGGAACGCGAATTGTCGGCGCGGCTCGACGTTTCGCGTCCCTCGCTGCGCGAGGCCCTCGACAAACTGGTCGGTTCGGGACTGCTGACGACCGATGCGCGCGGCGTCGCGCATGTCAGTCAGGATATCGGAAAGAGCCTCCGCGACCCGCTGTCGATGCTGATGGAAACGCCGGAAGCAAGAGTGGATTTTCTGGAACTGCGCTCGGTGATCGAAGCGGCGGCATCGACCCTCGCGGCCGAACGCGCCTCGGAAATAGACCGCGACACACTCCGGTCCTGTTACGAGGCGATGGTTTCGGCGCAGCAACTCGAGGACGCAGATGCCTTGGCGCGCGCAGATGCAGAGTTCCACCTGGCAATCTATGAGGCAAGTCATAATCAGATGCTTCTGCATCTGATGATCAGTCTCGAGAACATGTTGCGTTCCAACGTCTACCTCAACCGGAGAACCTTGTATGAGAAGGCTCCGCGGAAGGAGGCGTTACTCGGAGAGCACAAAGCGATACTCGACGCGATCCTGGCACGGGACGGTCTGGCGGCACGCGAGGCCGCCTCGCACCACATGACAAGCGCGATGCACGCACAAAAAGAGATCTACGACGCAGAGCGACGACACGAAGCATCGATCCGTCGCTTGTCCCGCTCCGATCTCGTCGCGTCGCGAAGCCAGCGCAGCAAGGCCTCCTGACACTCTTTGCGATCAGGCGGAGAACGCGCCGTTCATCGCGAATTCGATCACTCCCAATGGCCCGAAATCGGCGCGATAACTGCCTGCTTGCGCGCGAAGGACACCTCCGAGCGCACCCGTTATGACGAGGCAGCCCTTGGCGAGCCTACCGCGACGCCGAACGGCATTGTTGACGATCCAGAGGAGCGCATCCCACTGGCCACCGAAAGTTCCGCTGGCCGACGCGCTATGGATTTCCTTACCATCGCGCGACAGGCGAACCGTGATGGCGTCGACATCGAGGTCGCTGGAAAATCGGCGCGTTCCGACAATCTGACAGCGAGCCAGTACATTGGCCGCTATCAGATCCCGGGAAGTAAAGGACGCATTGCGCTCGAACATATTGTCCGGCAGTTCGATGACGGGCCGAACTCCAGCAATGGCACCGCGCAGACCTTGCATGTCGAGTTCATTCGATACGGGTCTTCCGAGCTCGAAGCCAATCTCGGTTTCCAGCACCAGCTCTCGATAGGCATCGAGATCGATCGCTACTCCCGATCGCATCGTTCCCGACGGTAATAGAGCACCGAAGAATGGGCCGCCTCCCAAGCGCGACTGGCTTGCGGCGGTCATCCCACCGCCCTTGATCCCGGCAATCTCAGATCTGCCGGCCAGCCTGCGCACGACGGCGTCCTGATATTCATAAGCACGATCCTCGCTCATGGCGGGCTCGAACGATGTTGCCAGCGCAACGCGCCTGCGATTCTTGACTGCGGAGGCGACCAGTTCGGCGAATTGCTCGGGCGGTGCCGGGCGCGATGTCGCCGTCGCCTTGGAAGACATGAAAGCGAACGGCGCAACGCCAGCCCACCCCAAGACGTGACGCCGCGTCACGGACACTTCGGCGACCCCTGCGTCACTCTGCCGACACTTCATGGTCATGCTCCTCATTCACGAAAAGTCTCGCATGGCTATTAGAATGATCCAAACCAGCCTAGGCCCTGCTTTGAGACCACCTCACTAAATGCCTTTAAAATATAGACTTTAGTCCGACAACGCTCAAGGCCGAACGATTGCCCCGCGAGATGATTGACTTGCCTTCCGCTCTTGGTCAATAGATTTTACCAAAGCCACCCAGAGTGGCATCATCAGGGAGAGTAGCATGGAATATCGAGGTCTTCTCCAGGCGTCGCTGATCGCGTTGGCTTGGGCCGGGAGCGCCGCCCCCGCGTGGGCCCAGGACCCCGGGTCACCAGCGCCCGCAACGGATGCCAGTCCGGAGACTGTGTCGTCCGACTCGGAGATCGTCGTCACCGGCAGCCGCATCGGCCGCTCCACCTTCGACACCGCAACGCCAGTCACCGCGGTATCGTCGGAGCAGCTGCAAACGCGCGCCGCCGCAAGCGTCAGCGATCTCCTCGTCAATATCCCGGCAGTTCGCCCCAATCAGAATGCCGCGATATCGGCGAATGTCGGCATCAGCACATTCGACCTTCGCGGTCTCGGCGCCTCCAGGACACTGATCCTCCTTAACGGACGACGCCTTCTCTCGACCTCCCCCTTGTCGGGCTTCGACATCAACAGCCTTCCGGCGCAGATGATCAGCCGGGTGGAGGTCGTGACTGCAGGTGCATCCTCGGTCTATGGTTCCGACGCGGTGAGCGGCGTGGTCAATCTGTTCGTCGACGAAAAGGCACGTGGCCTGCGGCTCGAAGGCCAGGCGGGAATCTCCGACAAGGGCGACTATGCCCAATATGCCCTGAACGCGACCTACGGCACCACCTTCGCGGGGGGACGGGGACAGCTGCTCGTCGCGGGATCCTATTTCACTCGTCCCGACATCCTGTTCCAAGGCTCTCGCGACTGGGGATCCAAGGGCTACACCCTGATCAACAACACCGCCTACACGCCGTCCAACGGCCAGCCGCAACTGCTGATCGTCCCTAATGTTCGGCTCTCGCGGATGACCGAGGGCGGCCTCATCACAAGTCCCGGCCCCCTGCAATATATCCAGTTCGGCGAAAACGGCGCCCAAAGCCGCTTCACGCCGGGGACGAATGTCGGCAGCATCTGGATGCAAGGCGGCAGCGGCCTGATGACGCAGCCCGGCTATGGCGCAATTGCACCTGCATCAGAGCGGGGCAATGTCTTCGCACGGCTTGGCT
Organism: Sphingopyxis sp.; assembly: GCF_035944815.1. GTDB lineage: Bacteria > Pseudomonadota > Alphaproteobacteria > Sphingomonadales > Sphingomonadaceae > Sphingopyxis. The sequence goes on along the minus strand of NZ_DASZAU010000004.1, from coordinate 144,079 downwards.
ACGAAATTTCACCCTCGGTGGAACTGTTCCTCGAAGGCCTCTACAACAACAGCGTCGCGAAGCTCACGAACGTCCCGAATTACAACAACGGCGACATCACGATCCGGCGCGACAACGCGTTCCTGCCCGACAATATCAGTCAGATCATGATCGCCAACAACATCCAGTCGTTCAACCTGGGCCGGCTGAACTCCGAGCTCGGAGTCAATCTGAACCGGACGAAGTATGATTATTTGCGTGGCGTGGCGGGGCTGCAAGGTACGTTTTCCAACGGGCTCAAATGGGACATCGCCGGCGTCGCAACACGTTCGATCAACATAGCGACCACTGAAAACAACAGGCGCAATGCCGCCTTCACGGCCGGCCTCGACAGCGTGATCGGACCTGACGGAACCCCGATCTGCCGTTCGACCCTCACCAATCCCGCAAACGGCTGCGTCGCCATCAATCCGTTCGGTGTCAATGCGATTTCAGGCCCTGCAACTGCCTATGCCTCGGGGACGTCCTGGGCGCGCACCGAACAGAAAGGGATCGATCTTACCGCTAATCTGCGCGGCGACCTCTTCACCTTGCCGGCAGGACCGGTCGGCTTCGCCGCCGGGCTGGAATATCGCCGCGAGACCGTACGGGTGACGACGGATCCGCTTTCGGCAACGGGCGGCTGGCGCCAACGCGCCTCGCAGCCATATGACGGAAAGATCGAAGTCAAGGAAGCGTCCGCTGAACTGGCGATCCCGCTCCTGTCGGATACGCCGTTCTTCCAGCGTCTGGAACTCGATCTCGCGGGACGGGTCGTTGATTATAGCACGAGCGGATCGACCTTCGTCTGGAAAGCCGGCGGCACGTGGGCGATAAATGATGGCATAAGGCTGCGCGCAACCTACTCGCGCGATTTTCGCGCCCCCACCATCAGCGAACTGTTTGCCGCCCCGGTCGTTGCCGCCGGATCGACAGTCACCGATCGTACCACAAACTCGACGGTCGTGATCCGAACCTCGAGCGGCGGAAATCCGTCTCTCGACCCCGAAGTCGGCAAGACGTTCACGGCCGGGGTCGTCTTGACGCCATCTTTTGCGCCGGGACTGAAATTTTCGGCCGACTATTATGATATCCGGATCTCCGACGCGATCACCAATCTCTCCGGGCAGGAGATTATCGATCGCTGCTTTGCCGGTGATACGGCACTGTGCGCCGCGGTCGAGCGCGACGGCGCGGGGATCATCCAGCAGATCAACACCTCGCCCTATAACGCCACCCAGCTTTCCACGCGGGGAATTGACTTCGAACTCTCCTACAGAATGCCGGTCGGCCGCGGTACCCTCGCCTTCTCCGCTCTCGCAAACTATGTCGATGAAATCATCGTCTATCTGAATGGCGTTCCGCAAGACAAGGCAGGCCAAGTTACCAGCCGCACACCTGCGGGAAGTGCGACCGTCATTCCGTCTGCACCGCACTGGAGAGGATCGACGACGCTCACATACACCGACGAGGCGACCACGCTCCAGCTCCTTGGCGACTTCATCGGCAAGGGCAAATATGACGCCACCTATACCACCGCCATCCTTCCGCAGAACAATATCCCGGCCTATTTCTTTCTGGGCGCATCCGCTCAGTTCCGCGTCGGCGACGGATATGAGCTCTTTACGCGAATTGACAATCTGCTCGACACGGCTCCGCCACTTCTCGCAGAGAATACGATCATCAGGGCCCAGGCGTCGGTGAACTACGGCGTTGCGCAATATGATCAGGTCGGCAGGCGCATTACGGTCGGCGTCCGTCTCAAATTCTGATCTTCCGGACTGCCCGTCAAAAAAGAGGGGCCGGAAGTTCTTCCCGACCCCTTCTTCTTGTCGATCGCGACAGCGCGTCCTCTCACGGCGCTGGCGGAAAATCCATCAGAAGTATGCCGCGGCCCGTGCCGGACTCATCGCTGGCATAGCCAAATTGAAACGCCACGAGCTTCCCGTCCGGGCTAACTGTCGGATTGGAGAAACGATAATTTCCGAAATCCTGCGCAAAAGTGATGCGCGTGTAGCGAGGATTTCGAGGGACGAGTTCGAGCAAGCAGAGATCCAACCCTTCGGTGTGCTTGTTGCCACATTCCACGAATGCCCGCTTCCCATCGGGAAATACGCCTTCGACCTCGCCATATTGATCCGCCGGGACAGGATAATCGGTGACCCTGCCGTCGGCGAGCGCGACAGAGAGGACCTTGTGCCCCACGAGCGAGCCATCATTGTTGTAGCAGGGCAGCACGACGGCGGCATCGCCCGGCAGGAAGTCCTGCGCCTCGAGAACGCACTCGTTGAACTGCCGCGACATGAGCGTCCGAGCCCCCGCAAGCCTGGCGCGGCCATTTTCCACGACGACTTCGCCCACCTTCAGCGTTGCGGTACCTTGAGCATCAGGTGACAGCGGGTACACATCCCGCGGCGTGTTCTCGGTCCAGGCGATCCGATTGGAAATGCGGCTCGTCGCAACACCCTCGAAGACAGGCTGCCCGAGGGGCTGCAGCGGTCCAGACGCCTGAGCATCAAGCCAGAAGAGTTCGAGCTTGGTCCGCCGTGTCTCGCGCGGCGAAGCTCCCAGTTCCCTTGGCGCAACGATGAGGTAGCTGCCGTCGCTGAGATAATGAATGCGACTAATGCCCAGGTGCGGCGTGTGCGCCGTAACACTTCGCGTCGTGCGGCTCGCGATGTCGTACTCGAAAGCATTTCCGAGAAAATGGTCCACGAAAACGAACTTGCGCCCGTCCGGCGAGATGACCGCGCGCTCGCCGAACGCCGTCGCCAGACGGACACCCCGGGGCAGGTGATCGAGAGGACTGCCCTCCTTTGTTCCGATCACGAATCGTTGCGGCACTGGGGTGCCGGGCATTGAAACCGGCTCAAGCGCCCCTGCCGACAGCGGCGACAGAATGGCGCCCGCGGCAGAAATCAGCATCAGATAAGTCTTGGTCCGCATTCTTGTCTCCCGTTAAGTCTCTTCGTCCCAGCTCAAGACCGGGCGGCTCAGTGGCGCCCCCGCCTGCTAACAGATTCCCCGCTCGCTATGGTTAATTATTTTGTCCAAAAGACACCAGACCGTTGACCGCCCTTGCAGAAAATGGCCGAATACCGTTTCAATGAGCCGAAATGCAGTCAGTATTCTGGAGCAACAATCTTACCAGACCTCAATTGCGATGTGTTCCGACGCGCGCACGGACGCGGCTGCGATAGGCCTGGGATTTATTGGCGAGCCTTGCGTCGAAACTTGCTCCCCGGCGCCTTCTGCCGAGGAGTGGACGCCTTAAAATCCGGTGCTCGGGAATCGAGGGGGATGCGAGAGAAAGCCCGGCAGCTGATCTATTCCAGCGCCGAAGCTCCCGCGTCGGTCGGAGCAAGTGCGGACAATCTCGCCCCCCGCAGGTCGGTTCCTTGTCGCCGTGACGATGCTTACAGATAGCGGACCGGATCAGAGCCGTCCCAGTCGCGTGCAGCCTCGCGCGTAACCGTGGACATGCCGAGCGACCCCGGTGCCGAGCACACGATTTCGAGCATTGTACCGTCACCGCCATGGGTATCGAAATATGCCCATTCGGCGCCGCGATAACCGGCTTCGTGAAGGAGGGTGAAGCCATTGTCGATGCATTGGCGACGTGCGGCGGCAAAGTCGCCCACGACGATGCAGACATGGTGCACCCCCTCCTTTCCTCGGGCGCGCCAGTCCGAGTAGATTGTGCGTGCATCACTCTTTTGACGGATGATCTCTATCTGCATATCGCCCCAGTTTCCGAGCGCGACATCGAGCGTGAGGTCAATGCTCTCACCATAAGCGCGGCACCAGTCGGACGTCTTGTCGAGCAGCACGAAAAATGGTCCTGCACCCATTTTCAGCCAATATTGAAGCGACGCCTCGAAATCCTGCGGCACGAAGGCCATCTGCATGATTTCGCCCAGGGCGGTTGCCTTCGCGATCTCGGTCATGTTGGGTCTCCCTTCCGGTGCGGACGAAGCCGCTAATTGCCTGGCAGCGCAAAGGCGACATAGGCCGTTCCTTGCGGCCCCTTCGAATTGCGCGCATTGCTCGTCGCGATGAGAATGAACTGCCGCCCCTTCACGCGATAGGTGATCGGGCTGGCCATCCCCGCAAACGGGAGCGCCGTTTCCCAGAGCCGGGTGCCTGTCGCCGTGTCGAAAGCCCGCAGCTTGCTGTCGAAGAGGGTCGCGCCGATGAAGAGCAGCCCGCCCGCCGTCACGAGCGGCCCCCCGTAGTTCTCGGAACCCGTATCGCGCATCCCGCGCGCGGCCAGTTCAGGATATTCGCCGAGCGGAACCTGCCATAGGCGGCGGCCGCTGTTCATGTCGATAGCGCTCAACGTGCCCCACGGGGGCGCGATCGCAGGATAGCCTTCGGGGTCCAGAAACTTCTGGTAGCCAGTGAAGCGATAACGCGCCTTGCCCTCGGCATCCTCGCCGCCGACCTCGGTGCGGGCCTGGGGCGCCTGCGCCGGGGCAGCCCCCGCGAGATACGCCGCTATCGCGCTGCGGTCCGCCTCGCTGAACTGAGGAAAGCCGGGCATGCGGCCCACCCCCCCCTGTATCACCGCCGAAATCTGCCCGATCGTGAGGCGCGAGCCGATATTGCGAAGGTCGGGAAAGGCTGGTGGGGAGCCGCTTCGATCGTCGCCGTGACACATCGAGCAGCTGTCCTGATAAAGCGTCTGGCCGCTGCGGACACCTTCGGCACCCGCCGTGCGGACCGCGAGCGCTCCGCGCCAGGCCATTTCGTTGCTGTTCACATAGAGAATACCTTGCGGGTCTACTGCCGGCCCGCCCCACTCCGCCCCGCCGTCAAAGCCCGGAAAGATGAGCGTCTGCTGTCCGATCGTGAGCGGCGTGAACGGCCCTTCGTGACGCATGGCACGAAAGGCCTCGCGCGCTGCCGCTGCCGCGGATGGCGTCCGCGTCGTCAGATCTGCCTCGGTGAGCGACTGGCGCGCGAAGGGCGCAGGGAGCACGGGAACGGGCTGCGTCGGCCACGAACTTTCGCCGGGAACGTCGCTGGCCGGAACCGGCTTCTCGTCGATTCGGAAGAGGGGTTTTCCGGTTTGCCGCTCGAACAGAAAGACATAGCCCTGCTTTGTCGTCTGGGCGACAGCATCGATACGGCGCCCCTTGTGGGTGACCGTCATAAGCACCGGCGGCGAGGGAAGGTCCCGGTCGAGGATGTCATGATGCACGATCTGGAAGTGCCAGAGCTTCCTGCCCGTCCGAGCATCGAGTGCGACCAGACTGTTGGCGTAGAGGTTCGCGCCGGGGCGATCGCCGCCGTAGAAATCCGCGACCGCGGAACCGGTCGGGACGAAAACAATCCCGCGCTTCTCGTCGACCACCATTCCGGCCCAGTTATTATAGCCACCCGCCTCGCTGTTCCGCGATTCCTCGCCTACGAGGTCGAAACTCCAGCGCAGCTGGCCGGAGCGGACGTCATAGGCCCGAACCTTACCGGGGGCGGCCGGGCGCGACTCCCCAGTTCGGAAACCGGTGATGATGACGTCGCCGAAAACCACGCCGGGCGATGTAAGATAAACCGGAAGCTTGCCCGACCTGTCTCCAAAGCCTTCCCTCAAATCAATGCGCCCGTTCGTGCCGAAGCCCGGGGCTGGCCGTCCGCTCGCGGGGTCCAGCGCAATGAGGTCCGACCCCTGGCTTGCGAACAGACGCCTTTCGCGGCCGCGAACCCAGTAGGAAAGCCCTCTCACGGGCTGGGTGCCGGCAATCGCAGCGGCATGTTTCCAGAGAAGCCGGCCCGTAGCCGCATCGAGCGCCACGACATCCTGCGTCGAGGTCATCGCGTAAATCTTGCCGTCGATCGCGAGCGGTGAGGTCTGCAGACTCCCCTCGCCGCCCTCGAACCGCCATATCTCGCGCAATCGCCCGACGTTCCGCCGATCGATCTGGGCAAGCGGCGAATAACGCTCTCCGCCCGGAGCACCGCCGTACACCGACCAGTCGCGATCCTGTTCTCCGGCATCGCGAACAAGATATTGCGAGCCGATCCCTGCCGCCACGAGGCAGGTGGCGAGCGCGCAAATCCCGACCATACGCATCGTCATTCTCCTACCCTCGCCGCGGCAGTCCCCGAGCAATTGCATCTCCGCCACTCCGGCAAATGGCCATGGTTCATCTACGACCGCCCTTCTCCGCGATCGCCGCGTGCAAGGCCTCGACGACTTCTTCGGTTCTTGCCGTTGCCGCGCGCTCGAGGATCTTCGAGATGCTGGGAGACGCCTCGCGGCCAGTAACCCGAAGGACCGGCGCGTCCAGCCAGTCGAAAAAACGCCGCTGGATTTCGTCGGCGAGCCACCCGCCATAGGAAGTCCCAATCGCGCCCTGCTCTACGAGCAGGACGCAATTTGTCTTGCGGATGCTGGTCTCGATCGTTTCCCAGTCGAGGCTGGCTCGATCGAGCCACCGCAAATCGACGATCTCCGCGTCGATCGACGACTGCTCGACAGCTTCCAGGCTGTGCGAGACCATGGACAGATAGGTCAGCACCGTCACCGCTTGTCCGCTTCGGCGAATTGCCGCGCGCCCGAACGGGAGTTGGTAGTCGAGATCCGAAACCGGGATTTCGCAATCGCGGGCATAAAGATCGACATGTTCGATGATCAGAACGGGATCGTCGAGCGCAATCGCTGTGTTCATGAGGCCGACATAGTCGAAGGCCGTGGAAGCGGCGGCTATTCTCCAACCCGGTGCCGTGGCGAATATGCCGGCCGGGTCCATGGAATGCTGGGATCCATAGCCGGTTCCCATGGCCACCTTGGTACGAAGGACCAGCGGAACGCCGTCGTCGCCGCCGAACATGTGCCTTGCCTTGCCGATCTGGTTGAAAACCTGGTCTGCGGCGACCCACAGAAAGTCGGGGTACATGAATTCGACGACGGGCCGGCACCGCCCGTCCATCGCAGCGCCGCCCGCGAGACCGACGAAGGCGTTCTCCGAGATCGGTGTGCCAAGGATCCGGTCGGGAAAGCGCTCGGCCAGTCCGCGGGTTGCGCCATTGGTGCCACCCTTCAGACGGTGGACGTCCTCTCCGAGGACGAACACGCGCGGGTCGGTTTCCATGCGCCGTCCCATCACTGCCGATACGACATCGATGAACTTTCCCGCTCGCACGATGCCATTATATGTATCGCGCTCGCAGATCGCGGCGCCGGCCAGCTCGGCCAGATCGCCGCGAACCCCCACATCTGCAAAGCCCGGGTCGGGCCAAAATGCCGGCCGTATGCGGCGCTTTCCGCCCTGCGCAGGGTCAAGTTCGACCAATGCCGCCTCGGCGCGGGCCATCGCCTCGGCGCATGCAACGTCGAGCCGATCGAGCTCATCGCGCGCCGCGAGATTGCGTACGAGGAGACTATGCTCGACCATCGCGATGGGATCGCGGTCCTTCCAGGACTGCTCTTCCGCCTTCGGCCGGTACCCGAATGCACTGCCGGGGAGAGGACCGTTCTGGTGAAAATAGCGGTATACCTCGGCCTCCACGATGGTCGGGCCTCCACCCGCGCGCATGTGGGCGACAGCAGCCTCCATCGCCTTGTAGACCGCGAGACTGTCCATCCCGTCCACTTGCCACGACGGAATCCCGAAAGCGAGGCCGCGAGCGGAGAGACGATGCTCTGCGGTTGCCTCGTCGACGGTTGTCGATACCGCATAGCCATTATTCTCGATGAAGAAGCAGACCGGCAGTTTCCACGCCGCCGCAAGATTCATCGATTCCAGCACCGACCCGATGTTGACGGCGCCGTCGCCGAAATAGCTTACGGAAACCGCATCGCTTCCCGACCATTTCTGCGCCCAGGCATTGCCCATGGCGAGCGGCACCCCGCCACCGACGATCGCGTTCGTCCCAAGTGCCCCCGCAGCCTTCCACTGGAGATGCATCGAGCCACCGCGACCCCGACAATAGCCCGGCGCGAGTCCGAGAATCTCCGCAAGCGTCTTGTAGAGGATCTCTTCGACCCTGAGACCAAATGGTTGCGCCGGGTCGAAGCCACCCGGGAGCGCAAAACCGAGAGCCTTGGCAAGAAACTGGTGATGCCCCCGGTGCGATCCGTTGACCGCATCGTCAGGGCGCAGCGCGAGGATCGAACCGACGGCCCCGCCTTCCTGCCCGATACTCGAATGCGCCGGACCATGCACAAGGCCCTGCCCGGCAAGTTCGAGCACCTTCTCCTCGAATGCTCGTATCAGACGAAGCTGGACAAGCATCGTGCGAAGGAGCTGCGGATCTGCCTCTTCCCAGTCACTGCCCGAGGCATCGAGACGAACCCATGGCGCCGCCGGCAAAAGCTGGTGAACGGTCGTCACATGATGCTCCGGAGCGTTTGCGCGGTCGACGACTGAAGCACGCTATTCATCCTCTTTTCGATTCAGCAGACCCTGGCAGGAACACCCGACCGGGGCATCGATTGTATACATTGATTCCAAACTTCGGCAATCCCGTCTCGTGCCAGAAGATTGGGATGCCCCATTTTTCGATCTATATATTTGTTATATCATGGTTTTATCCGACCTTGCCATTTCCCATTCCGTGGCATCGCCTTTTCCCTCTCGGCATTGCAAGCTTTAATGTATCCATATATGACGCTGCGGCAATAATGTAGAGTGAACCACGGGAGATGGAGATGACAGGCAGTCTTGGTACGCGACGGGCGCTGGTGACGGGTGGCGGCAAAGGGCTTGGACGGGCCATCGGTGAAGCGCTGGCGGGTGCGGGCGCTCGGGTTGCTGTCCTCGACCTCGATATCGGCGCCGCGGCTGAAACGGTCGCGGCGATCGGCTCGGCCGCCACCGATTCCTTTGCCATCGAAGGCTCGGTCAGCGATCCCGACGGTCTGTCCGATGTGTTCGCGGCTCTCGACGCCCGATGGGGCGGGCTGGACATTCTCGTGAACAATGCAGGGATCAACATGAACCAGCCGACGCTCGACCTCAGCATCGAGGACTGGCGGCGAACGGTGTCGATCAACCTCGACGGAACCTTTTTCTGCGCCCGCGAGGCTGCGGAGCGGATGCGCGGCACGGGCGGCAGCATCGTCAATCTGAGTTCCATTTACGGCATAGTGGCCGCGCCGAACCGCGCGGCCTATTGCGCGACGAAGGCGGCGGTATCCATGCTGACGCAGTGCCTGGCGATCGAGTGGGCCGAACTCGGGATCAGGGTGAATGCGGTCGCACCGGGCTATGTTCTGACGCCGGCGATCGAGACGCTGAGCGGCCAGGGAAAAGTCGACCTGGCGGCAGTGCAGAATCGAACGCCCCAGAAGCGCCTCGCCGAACCTGCAGAGATTGCCGACGCTGTATTGTATCTTTGCGAGGATCGTTCCCGCCACATCACCGGGCAGACGCTCGCGGTCGATGGCGGCTGGACCGCCTACGGCTATCTGTGACCGGCAGATCAGCGGCATTGGCCAGCGGTCCGCACGATCATGACACGTCCGGCGCGCCGCGGCGGCGGTGGCGCCATTCGAGCCCTCGAACCAGTCGGCTGTGAAGCCGGTGGTCGATCGGATAGGCCCAGATCGCGATCGCGCTCGCGGCGAACAGCAGGAGCGGTCCGGCGGCGTAGAGGAGGACGATGCTGCGAAGGGCTGCATCTGACTGCGGGACGTTGGCCACATAGCCCGACAGATCGAGGAAAATCCCGATCATCCCGGTGCCAAGTCCGAAGGCAACCTTCTGCGCGAAGCTGATCATGCCCACAACGGCACCCTCGCTGCGTACCCGGCTCTGCCATTCGCCGAGCTCGACCGTATCGGGAAGCATCGACCAGAAAGTCAGGACGAACGCTGAATTGCCGATTCCGGTCAGGATGATGAGCAGCCACAGCGCCGCCCCTTCCCGCGGCGCAAAGAGCAGCAGCAGGGCATAGGCACACATATTGACACCGACCCCCGCCAGCCAGACGAAACGCTTGCTGGTTCGCCGGCTGATCATCATCCAGGGAATCAAGGCCAGAGCAGCCGACGTCAGGAGCAGTACGAGGCCAAGCGTGACCGCCGCCTCCGAGCCAACCCAGTATTTCATGTAGTATACCAGAGCCTTGCCGGCCATCGTATAGCCGGTGGCGCCGACGATCGTGGCCACAAGCAGCATGAGAAATGGCCGGTTCCCCGCCAGCGACCGCAGCATCTCGGCAAGGCTCACAGCGGGTCCGGTCTCGAGTTCGCCGGGCTCCCGGGTCGTCGCGAAACAAAAGAAGAGGATGATCGCCGCAATGCCGGCATAAATGAGCGTCACGACGAAAAAGCCCTCCCGGCCGCCGCCGAGGAGCCCTGCAAAGGGTAATGTGACAGCAGCGATCAAGAGACCGCAAAGGATCGCGAACATCATCCGGACACCGGCAATCTGTCCCCGGACCTCGCTGTCGCGGGTGATTTGCGCCGAGAGCGAGACGAATGGCACCTGAACGAATGTGAAGAGCGTCCGGTAGATAATATGGGTCGCGAAACAATAAGCGACGAGCCACGATCCCGTGAGCGCCACTGGATAAAACATGGCGATAACGCTGAGTGTGAGCGGGATTGTACCGAACAGAATATAAGGGCGGTACCGCCCCCAACGCGATCTTGTCCGGTTGGCGATCACCCCGACCAGTGGATCGCTCACGCCTTCCCAGACAAGCGCTACCATGATGATCATGCCGGCGGTCGAGGCCGGAAGCCCGACGATATCCGTGTAATAATAGAGCAGGTAGAGCGAGCAGAGCTGAAAGCTAAGGCAAAAGGCGAAATCCCCCACCCCGTAGCTGACGATCTGGCGCCAGCTCATTCGGCTATCCGTCTGCATCAATGATCCTGTCTTTCAAGCAGTGGCCGGGGCCCTGGACGTGGTGGCGAGGCAGGCTATGCGCCATGCGCCGATGCGCCGCGGGAGGAGAATATCCGTCTCCCCCGGCGGCAATCGCGTCAAAACCTGGCGTCGAGCGAAATACCCCAGCTGCGATTCCAGTCGAAGCTCGGGCGGGCGATGTAAGAACTGCCGCCCCCGCCATTGAAGCGGCTGACCGAATCCGGCTGGATGAACGGATACGCCTTATCGAGGAGGTTCCGCCCGAACAGGCTCACGCCATATCGCCCGTCGGACGTGCGAACCCCGATGCGACCGCCGAGCATCCACTGCGCCCCTGTCCGGGTGACGGGGTTCGGCGTTGGCGAGAAGTCGAAACCCGATTGGAAAGCAAGATCCGACTGGATGAACCCGTCCAGCGAGGACGAGAGACCATGGGTGTATTCACCGTTCAGCAATACGCGCCACTCGGGCGTGTTTGCCAGCTGTCCCACCGGAGCCGTCGTGCCGTCGGCCGAGCAGGTACCGACACCGCGAACCTGTTCCGGGTTACACGCCACGAGGAAATCCTTGGCATATTTCGCCCGGTTGTAGACGATCCCGCCATTCAGCGTGAGGCCGGGCAGCGGCCGTCCGGAGAGGCCGAGTTCGAAGCCCTGCGACAGGACGTGCGACGCATTGCCCTGTGCAAAGCCCGGGGTAGGATTGGTTGCAGTGGCGGGGGTGAAGACGGCCGTCTGGAAGTTCTCGATCTTGTTGCTGAAAAGCGCCAGCGTCATCAGCATCCGGCCGTCGAGCAGCCCGGCCTTCAGGCCGAGTTCGAAATAGAGCGGCTTTTCCGGTTCGATCACGAGGCGCGTGAGCGGCGGGCTTGCCGTGTCATTGACAGCCGGCCCCTTGTAGCCTTTCGATGCCGTGAAATATGCCATCAGATCATTGTTCGGCTTGTATTGAGCGCCCAGTTTCCAGGAGAAATTGTCAACCTTTACCCGTGCGAAAGCATCGGAGATGGCAAAGGCCGGCGTATAGAGATCGAAACCGAAATCCTGAACGCTCGGAAGGGACGGATTGAGCGGATCGCGGTTCTTGAGCGCCACCACCTCGTCGCGCAGCGTCTCGTGCGTGAAACGCCCCCCGGCGATGAGCGAGACGGTGTCGCTGACGTGGAACTCCGCCTGGCCGAAGGCCGCATAGCTCTTCTGATCAACGTCCGTGGTCCAGACTCGCCCGATGCGGGCCGTTGCCGGCAATCCGAACAGGGTACCGAGGCCGCCGAGCGTACCGCCCTGGATCGATGTCACATTCTGTCGCGCGTCCTGATAGTAGAGGCCAGCGACGAAGGAGACGAACTGGTCGTCGGGCGATGTGAGGCGCAGTTCCTGGCTGAACGTGTCATAGTCATATTTGCCGGCATTGGTGCTGAGGATGTCAGCGGGCAGGAGATCGGTATCGCCGCCCTTGCCAAATTCCGGACCGACGGTGCGCCAGCGGCGGGCCGTGATCGACGTCAGGACATAATCGCCTCCGAGGTCGTAGTCGATCTGCGCGGATAGCCCGCGCGCGCGATCCTTCGCAAAATCCTTCGACACACCCTCCGAGCAGTTTTCGCGGTTCGTCGGGCTCGCCACAATTCCGCAAGCCGCGATTGCGTTGCGCAGTGCGTCGGTCTTCACGACTGCAAATGTACCGGGCGTTGCGAAGCTCCCGAGGCTGCCGCTGTTACCCCCGATACGATCATAATCGCCGATAATATTGATGGTCAGGCGCTCGGTCGGTTCCCAGAGGAAGCGCGCGCGGCCACCGAAGGAATAATTCTTGTTCGTAAAGTCGAGCAGCGTGTTGCGAACGAACCCGCCATTCTGATCATAATGACCGCTGACGCGGAGCGCGGCCGTTGAACTGACCGGGACGTTAAGCGTCGCACGCTGCCTCAGATATTTGTAGTTCCCGAAGCTGGAGTGGAAAATGGCTTCGAATTTGGAGGGATCCGGCGCCTTGGTGACGACATTGACCACCCCTGCCGAGGCATTTTTTCCGAAAAGCATGCCCTGAGGACCGGCCAGAACCTCGACACGTTCGAGATCGAACAGGTTCGAGATCTGCGCGCGCCCGAGCACCACCCCGTCCAGAACGACCGACACCGATGCCTCGGACGATTGCGCAAAGCCCGCGGTCGATATGCCGCGAATGCCGACGCTGCCATTACTGCTGCCGGCAAAGTTGCCCGATGAGCTGAGCGCCGGAACCGACCGAGTAAGCTCCGATATCCCCGACACATTCTGCCGTTCGAGTTGCGCCGCCCCGACCACCGTGACGGACACCGGAACGTCTTGCAGCTTCTCCTCGCGGCGCTGGGCCGTGACGATGATTTCGCCCGCCTGGACATTGGACACTCCGTCCACCGTGTCCGCTTCCTGAGCCAGCGCCGGCGCCGCAGGAACGATCGCAGCCGCACAGGTGGTAAGCAGCAGCAAGGCCTTTCGTAACGTCATGGTCAATCTCCCAATTGATTATCTTGTCGTTTTTCGTTCGGTGTTCTGGTGGCGCCCGCTCAATCGGCGGGCTTGCCTGGATGCCAGAGGCGGACCGGGGAACCGGTCTCGTAGCCGCGCCCTCCCGGATAGCTTACGAGTTCGAGCTGCATTCCCCAGGGGCTCAAAAAATAGACCCAGGTCTGCCCTGCGTTGGGGCCGCTTTCGCGCAGCACTGGCTCGCCGAGTATCCGCAGCTGCTGGCCGCGCAAATAGTCGAGCGCGACGCCGAAATCATCGACATAGAAGGCAAGATGAAAGCCGCCGACGTCGCTGTTGGCCGGGATGTCGCGTCTCTGGGCCGGCGCGTCATACTCGAAAATCTCGAAGTTCGACCCGTGACCACAGCGCAGGAGGCGGATGCGACAGGTCGCGCGCGGGTCGACATTGAGCTGGTCATGCATCCAGCTCCCCGTGGCGTCCGATATCGGCGGGAGATCGCAGACGAGATCGCATCCCAGGACCTCGACAAAGAAGTGCGTCGCCTCGTCGAGATCGGGCACCGTAAACCCGATGTGATCGGTCCCCTTCAGGCCAGGGAGGCCGCGCTGATTCGCCATTTGTATCCATCGCCCATCAATTTTGCCCGTGCATACCCCGATTACGCACAATTGCCAAGTCGTATGTATACATTGATGCCGATATCGCGCCAACCCGCGGGATAATCGCCCCGGTCGTATGCAACCCTACTCTGTCACTCCGAGAAATCGCGCAATGAGCGCCAGTTGGTTCTCGAGCATCGCCTGCCCGGGATGGATGGCGAGGCCTTGCTCGCGCGCGGCCTGCAGAAGGGCCGTGATCGGCGGCTGCATGATGACCTCCGCAATCAGCGCGTCGCGCCGCGCGCGCGACACGTCGAAGGGATGCGAATCCTCGGACTTGAGCCCGGCGGACGTGGCATTGACTGCGATATCCGCGGCGCCGAGCCCCTCCTCTCCGACGCTGATCTCCAGCGCAGGAAAGTGACGCGCCAGACGCCGCGCCAGCACTTCGGCCTTCTCCGGGGTCCGGTTCGCGATGGCAAGACGAGCAATGCCCGCGGCCGCCAGTGCGAACGCGATGGCATTCGCCGCGCCGCCGGCCCCCGCCAGAAAGACGGATTGCCCCTCGATCCTGTGACCGGACGCCCGCAGCCCGCCCACAAAGCCGAGACCGTCAAAGATTTCGCCCACCAGGCTGCCATCGGCGTCGCGGCGGATGGAATTGACGGCACCAGCCATCGACGCCTGTGCCTCCAGACGATCGCAGAGCGCGGCCGCGCTCACCTTGTGCGGGGCCGTCACGACAAGTCCCGCAAGCGATTGCATACCCCGCAACCCCTCGAGCAGGGCGGGAAGCCCGGAAGAATCCACGTGGCAAGGCACCATCACAATGTCCCGGCCACGCTCTGCTGCGATTGCGTTCAGCGCCTGCGGGGTCTTGACGTGGGCAACGGGGTCGGCGGCGATAAGAAGGACGCGCGTCGCGCCCGTTATCTCAATCATGAGGATATCCTTATTGGGTGATGCTGTGGTGACGCCGCGCCAGGCGCTCGACTTCGCCGAGCCGCAGACGAACGCCGGTTCCCGGCTCGGTCGGTGGATGGAGACGTCCTTGCCGGACCCGGTCGAAGGGCGACTGCTCGATGATCCGATGCACCTGGTCGAATGGGCGGTCGGTCGGAAACATCTCGACATGATCGGCGATGCCGAACCCGAATACGCAATGCTCGTGCGTCTCTGGATGTTCATGATGCGACACGCGGATCTTCTTTCGGCGAGCAGCGGTCGCCAGCTGCTCAAGAGCGGTGACGCCGCCAATCGCCGTTGCATCGACGCGTAACAGATCGACCGCTTCAGTCTCGACGAGGCGGAACAGGTCCGCGGCAGAACTGCATTCGTCGCCGCACCCGATGGCAAGATCGGTCTGCCGCCTGAGTGCGATGTAGTTCGAGGCCGCGGAACTCGGAAACGGATCCTCGATCCACGCGATACCGAGGTGCCGGATCGCATCGAGCATCGCGAGATGCGGCTTCGACTGCTTCCACGACCACGCAAAATCGAGCACGATATCGGCGGATTGGCCGACTTTCTCCCGGAGTTTTTCGAGTCGCCCGATAAGATCTCGTGGCTCGGCATAATGACCGGCTTCGAGCTTTATCATCGAAAAGCCCTCGGCGACGCGAGCCGCCAGCCGATCGACAAAGGCCTCGCCCACCTCATCAGGCAAGGCATAGCCCTCGACGATCAGGACGGGAACCGGTTCGGGGCATCCGCCGCCGAGATGGCGCCACAAGGGCAGCCCCGCCGCTTTCGCGCGCAGGTCGTGAAGGCAAATATCCAGCGCAGACCAGGCCCGGCGAACAGCGCCCTCCGTCTCGACCGCGGTGAGCTCGCGCTCGATATCTGTCCAGATGGCGCGATGCTCGAAAATGTCGCGCCCAATCAGACGCGGCGCAAGCAGGTCGGCAACGATGACGTCGAGCGGAGAGCCGCGGCTCTGCGTCACGCAGTCGGCGACCAGATCGCCCGCGCGCATGCGCACGACGAGATGCGAGCGCCGATGTACGAGGAATCGTCCAAGGTTGATCGGTTGGGGCAGAGGCAGGTCGCACGCCCACACCTCAATCTTGTCAATTTTCAAGCCATCCTCCTCACCCGTACGAAGCGCGTCGCAAGCAATGTATCCATTGGGCGCAGGAATGCCAGATTTTTCTGCCGAAGACCCACTAATCGGATACATTTTAGCGCGCGAAGGATGTTCGTACGTCCGCCGCCGAGGCTTGCGGGACTAGTCGCCGCCCATGATGAGCGGATGATCGGCGAGCGCGAGCCGGGTACGCCGGATATGAACGGTAAGGAGGCTCGCCGCAGTTTCGGCATCCCGGCGCTTCATGCTTTCCATGATGAGGCGGTGCTCGTGATTGATGACCCATCGCCCTTGCGGCCCGATCATACGGGTGTAGGCGCGGCGATATTGCTGGGTACGATTCCAGTAGCGCTGGATCAGGCGAACAAGCTCGGGCATTCCCGCAGCGACGTAGCTGCCGAGATGGAACTCGCGATCGAGGCGCAGGAATTCCTCGATGTTGCGCGCCAGTTCGATGCGCTCGACGAGGCTCTCCAGCGCCGAAAGCTGGTCTTCATCGAGGTGCGGAACGCTTTCGGCCAGCGCCAGCGGCTCGATGCGCTCGCGTATCTTGTAGACCTCGATACATTCGGCATAGTCGAGCTTCGCCACCCATGCACCGCTGTTCGACTTGAGCGTGACGAGCCCGTCCGATTCCAGGTAGCGAATGGCTTCGCGTATCGGGATCCGGCTCATGCCGAAGCGGCGAGCGAGATCTTCCTGGAGGATACGCTCCCCCGGCGCCAGTTCACCGGACAGGATGAGGTCGCGGATCTGGTCGATCACGCGCTGACTGGCGACGCCGTTCAATCGTTGTTCCGCCTCGGGCTCTTCATTCATCTTCATTCTGCTGACTTAGCAGGATGTCGCTCCACGTAAACGGGGAGCATCGGACCGCGAAAGGATGCGACCCTGTCATTGCAGATTGCCGATCGGCAAATCGAGGACAATCCCGTCGAGCGACAGCCGCGCCGAAGTATCTGACAACGGATTGCGATCAAAATGCGGAAAATTGCTCGACTGGAGCAGGAGCCCCAGCCGATGTCCGGCCTCGAACCTCCATGCAGTGTCCGCAAGTGCGATTTCGGCGCGTCGAGGCCAGCGCGTGCTGGCGCTGGTATCGCCCGTGCTGACGCGGATGTGGCCGTCCGTGACGAGAAGTTCACGTCCGTCGGGGTAGATGTCGAGCAACTTTGCGAAGACATCGCAGCCCGGCCGATCGCAATCGAGATCGAAGACGATCCTCGTCTGTCCGGCTACCAGGATCGGTTCGGCGAGCTGATCGCCGATGGCCAGCGACACGCCGGCATGGCGCGATGCCGCGCGCTGGTCGAGCGGTCCGGGGGTGAGACCGGCCAGCGGCATGGTGCGGCCACCGACCGTGCGCACGGGATCGTCGAACCGGTACTCGAGCCGTGCTGACCCGCCCTCGCCATCTTGAACCAGTCGCCCCTCGCGCGGCGACAGCAGGCGTCGCTCGGCGTTGACCGGCCAGCGCGAAGCTGTTCTCCAACCGGCCCGGGGCATTTCGAAAAAGCGGACGGGGGGAACCTCGCTTCCGCCTTCTCTCAGATAGCGGTCGAAATAGGCGATGTGTTGAGCCGCCATCCCGGCGCCTGCCGCGGACCCTGTCAGACCGAAATTCAGATCCCCTTGCGTGGGGCCGGGCTGGCCGCTGTGGGCCCAGGGGCCAAGGACGAGATGGCGGGGAGACGTGCCTTCTGTTCCCGCCGCGATCGACGCGCGAAGATACATGTCGAACCAGCCGCCGATCGCAAGGATCGGCATCGCGACTGATGCGGGCGACACCGCAGGCGTAATCGGATCGCGGCTCAGCCGGTCATGGGTCACCGGGAAATCGGGGAGCGCAAAAATCGGCGCAGCCGACACGGGGTGACTTTCGTGAAGCGGCGCCGGCTCGGAAAGCCAGCCAGCGAACATATTCGCGGTGTCCGGCCGGCCATTCTCGAGAGCCCAATCGATACCCACGGCGCACAACCATCCGAACAGATGGTCGAGCCAGAAAGCGCCACCGGTCTCCGCGATTTCGCCTTGGGCTACCCCGGTCATTGTCGGCGCGATGGCGCGCAGCGCAGGAGGAGAGAGAGCCGCAGCGGCGAACTGAACGATGCCAGCATAGGATGTGCCTGCCATGCCCACATTGCCGTCGCACCAGGGCTGGCTTGCCAGCCATTCGATGCTGTCGAAGCCGTCGAGCCCTTCCTGTTCCCAGTCCAGCGGCGTCCACTTGCCCCCGGACGCAAAACGACCCCGCGTATCCTGCACGGCCACTGCAAACCCGCTTTCGACCAGTTGCTGGGGGCGGATGAAGTCAGACGCGAGACGCGATTTGTCATATGGCGTCCGGATGAGGATGGCCGCCACAGGCTGTGCATCGTCGGGCAGCCAGAGGTCGGTCGCGAGCGCGACCCCGTCACGCATCCGGCAAGGCTCGTTCCGCCGGACAGAATATCCGGCCGCGTTCACGACGGCCGCGTCGGGGCCATGATCGTCGAAAACTTCTCCGGACGGCCGGTGCGGGGCCCTTCCGAATAGCCGTCGATCATGCCCAGACCATACCAGTGCTGGAAGCCGGCAAGTTCCAGAAGCTCGGGCGAAGCCCCGGCGATCACCTCCGGGCGGAGTGAAACCGTGTGGTTTTCCTGAGGCCTCAGGAACGGCGCGCAGTAAGCGATTATCATCCCGTGCCTTGGCGTGTCGGTCACATTCTCGCCCGTTCCGTGCCAGAGGCGGCCGTCCCAGACCATCAGCGTCCCGCGCGGCCCGGTCGACGCCACTGTCGCGATCTCGTCACCCTCGGCGGGCCAGCTGCGAAGTTCGTGCGTTTCAGGGACAACCCGCGTGGCGCCATTGTTTTCGGTGAAATCGTCGAGCATCCACATCGTGTTCGCGATAAGCGGAAACGGCGTCTCGGCGGGTGCGAACACCTGATCACCGTGCAGCCGCTGCGCCATCCCGCCGCGGCGTGCGATGTTGGCGGTGCTGGAGAACAAAAGATGGGCCGGCCCGACGATGTGGCCGGCGAGCGCGCGCGCCGTCTCGTTAAGGGCGAAGCTGGCAAAAATATCGCCCTTGTTGAGCAGGTTCCACACGCGCTGATTGGCAGCCTGCTCCGTCGCAGCCGCCGTATAGCCCGAGTCCGTGTGGGCGACGCCCGCCTCGGCCTCGCCCGCCGCCTGCTCGACAAGCCGCGCGCGGGCGGCCTCTATGTCGGCCATTGATGCTGCGCCGGACACGCGGGTCACACCGTAGCGAGCGAGATCCTCTTTCGCCTCCTCGATGCTGGCGCGGATGGGCGGAAGTACTGGCTGACGCCCCGCTTGGGTGACCGACATATCTATCCTCAATTCCCGTCACGGCATCGCAGCGGTGGCCGAAGATTTCTCCGGGCTCGCGGGCCGCATATGATAATCGACACCGCCGCTGCGGTGCCGCCCTCACGAAGAGGACAGCGGCATATGGATACATTGGACCGGAATTGTCAATCCAGAACGGCAATTATACGCCTAAACTCGCTATATATGTATCCGATTGAAGTATTCTCCGCGCGGCATGGCAGCTCGCAGCCGCTCAATCGCTTCCATGGACCGGACATAATCACCTCTATCATGCAGGAACGGCACGCCGTCGAGAACTGTCGCGCGAACGGCTGCGAGCTGCGCCGCATAGCTGCTCGGTCCAGCGACGGTTTCACTCGTCGTCTTGCCGTCGATCTCGAGCGTGAGCATGTGGCCGCGCTGGGGCACGAGCGGATTGACGACGGACATTACCCCGGAACTTCCCTCGACGCGCAATCTGACAACAGGCGCCTCGGCGACCATCGTCGATGCAAGGCGAGCCGTTAGCCCGCCTCCGAAGTCGAGCGTGGCCTCGAAACTCTCGTCGACCCCGTCCCGCATGTGCGCGTTCATCGAGACAATCGAGAAATCCTCTCCCGCGATCCTGCGCACCCAAGCCAGTGGATATACGCCAAGGTCCATCAGCGCCCCGCCGCCAAGTTCGAGCCGCCACCGGATCGGGTCGCCTGGGTCGATCGGCGCGTCGAAGACCGCGTCGATATGCTGCAGGGACCCAAGCAGCCCGCTGTGCACGATGTCGAGAATGCGGGAGAACAGCCGATGATGCGGCGAATGCATCGCCTCGAAGACAGGGACCCCGCGTTCGGCGGCGAACAGCTCGACGCGCCTCGCGTCCGCAGACGTCAGCGCGAACGGCTTCTCGACGAGCACGGGCTTGCCCTCCCGGATCGCGGCCATTGCCTGATCGGCGTGCAGCAGCGGAGGTGTCCCGATATAGACAAGATCGATATCAGGGTCGACGAACAGTGCCTCATAGTCGGGCAAGACCCGCTCGATCCCGTGCTCGGCAGCGTAATCGCGGGCTCGCGACGGATCCCGGGCCGCAACGGCGGTCACTTCGACGCCTTCGATCTCGCGCGCTGGCGCGATGACCGCATAAGTGGCGACGCGCGACGCCCCGACGAGACCGATACGAAGTTTCTTCACCTCAAATTCTCCCTTATCAGATTGCGTCGCACCCGTACTTTCCACGCAGCCATGCCATCTGCGCAGCCTCTCTCAGCCGACGTCAAAGCCGACCCCGCGCATCGCGGCAATTGCGGCGTCCTGATCCTGCTGCGTGGTCCCGCCCGATACGCCGATAGCCCCCACCACCATTCCCCCCGAACGAAGCGGGTATCCGCCGCCCACCGCCACGACCCGCGGAAGGCGGGCCAGAGGGGCAAATGCGGGATCCGCCGACAGCTGGTTCCAGACATGGCTCGGATAACCAAGCGATACCGCCGTCCACGCCTTTCCGATGGCGATGTCGACCGTCAGAAACGGCGCCCCATCGGTGCGGGCGAACGAACGAAGCACGCCCGCATTGTCGACAACCGCAACTGAGGCTTCAAAGCCCCCGTCGAGCGCCGCCCCGATCGCAGCCTCGACCAGACTTGCAGCCGCGGCGCCGTTCACCGACGCAGCGGCGCGCACGAGCGCTTCAGATCCGCTCATTGGCTTGCCTCCCCTTTTGACAGCCGCTCATTGGCCGATCGATACGGCCATGGCGCGCGCGAGAACACTCCGCCGTCGACGCAGGCCCATCCGATGAGTTCACTCGTCCTTCTCCCTAACCTCGCGCCAGCGGATGATGGCCGCGACAAGCACCCTTGTACGAGTTCACATCTAACGGTCAACAATGCTTGCAAATAATGTCCGGTTACGGGCGATGCTGGTCAGGCATTGCGGCGCTGCGATGCCGCCGCGCGGATTGAAACGCGGCGCCGTGCCAATTCGGACCGATAACCGATCAGACCTGCTGCCTTCTGTCCATCCGGGAGGATAGATCAGGCAGCCGCGCCCGCGCGGAGGATGGCGCGCTCAATGCAAAGCTCCACCGCTTGCGATCTTCCAACTTGTCGGGCGATGCCCACCAAGCTGCCGACAGGTGACCACAACAAGCCCGATCTGCGGATGAGACCGACGCAGCACGACGCGTGTCGATCGACACGCCGGCCTTTACGCGCCGGACATTGGACTGGGATAGCTCAAGCCGGTCGAGCTGGATGTCGCGCGACGGGTTGAGGGTGAGTTTTGGTGCCAGTTTGGCCATGGCCCATACTCCGGGCGGAACCCGGAAGACGCTCTCCCGGTTTCATTCCGCCGCAGGAGCCCCGCTTGCCTTTTCCTCTATCACGCCCGCCCACCGGCCTCCCCGGTCACCGCATCGGCCAGCCACCGGGCAGGCATGGCGCGACGCGGGAGCCGCGCTGCGGCGCGGCCCTGCCAATCATGGGGAAGCCCGCAATCGGCTACACTCCGGAAAACTGGTCGCACACAGAGCGAGCGACCGCCAAATTTCAAGCTGGTCTGAAAAGCAACGGCGCACCGGCCGTGCACTGGCCGCAAGGACGCCCTTGCCTCCCTCCCTCCCAACGGGTGAAGACAAGGGCGTCGCTGCAGATCTTCTGCCCGGAGGGTCGCGTTCCGGGCCGTCAGACGCTGGACGAGCAATGCCCCCCACCCGGGCAAGGTCCGGGCCAGCGGCGGTCTTCATAGCATCGGGACCGGGCCATGCGAGTCATTAACGGTCCAGCTTGACTGTAACTTACCGGATTTCCCGCCGGGTGCGACTTTGTTGCATCACATCGTTTCAGCGGTGACCATCTCGGTCCGGCCGGTAGCGGACGCACGCCTCGCGGGAACGCAAATAGCGAAGGGGCCGTGTCGCGCTTTGCGACACGGCCCCTTCTCTGACTTCACTACAGAAGCGCTGCGCGCTCCCGATCGACTAGAATTTGAAGTCGACCGTCGCGCCAGCGGTGAGGCCGCGGGCAGGTGCGATCCAGTAAGACTGGCCGCCCCCGCCATTGAAACCGGTGAGCGGGTCGCCCTGCAGGCGCGATTGGTCGGTGCCGAGCAGGTTCTTTGCGAAGATCGACGCAGCCCAGCGGCGATCGGTCGCCCTGAAGCCCACCCGCGCGTTGACGATCGTCTCTCCATTGATGTCCAGAAGCGGATCGGGAGTCGTGCCGGAGAAGCGGCTGCTTTCATAGGTGGCGTCGGCCTGGAAGAACACGGTCAGTCCGCTTTTCACTTCGGTCGCATATTCGCCGTTCAGAAGCAGGCGCCACTTCGGCACGCCGGCAAGCTGCGAAACCGGCGTCGTCAGACCGGCCGCGGAGCAGTCGCCGACCCCGGGGGTCGCGCCCTGGGCGCAAGCCACGAGGAAGGTGTCGGCGTAGGTTCCCTTGTTGTAGAGCAGACCGGCATTGAGCGTCAGCTCGTCGGTCGGACGCGCGAAGATGTTGAGATCGACGCCGCGACTCTTGATGAAGGGTGCGTTCCCGGTCGCGAAGCTGCCCGCAGGGTTCCCTGCCGACGGCGGAACATAGATCGACGTCTGGAAATCCTTCACCTTGTTGTGGAAGAGCGCGAGAGTGACGAGCACGCGGTTGTCGAAGAACGCGCCCTTCATACCGAGTTCATAGTTCATCGGGATTTCGGGCCGGATGATCGGGATCGCGATCGGCGGCGCTGCCTGATCGTTCACCGACGGCCCCTTGTAGCCGCGCGTCGCCGTGAAATAGGTCATGAGGCTGCGCGAGAATTCATATTGCGCGCCAAGCTTCCACGAGAAGTTGTTTACCTTCACGCTCTGGTTGACCGGCGCGAGGAAGAAGGCCGGCGGCACTCCCGGCGCAAAGGGGTTAACCACGAAGGAATAGCCGTAGCTTCCCAGTGTCGGCGTGGTCGTCGGGGTCAACGAGCGAGATACGTCGCTCAACTTGTCTTCGGTGTATCGCGCCCCTGCGATAAGCGAAAGCTTATCGGTGACATGGAGAGTCGCCTGACCGAATGCAGCATAGGCCCGCTGATCGATGTCGAGAAGCGTAACGCGTCCGATAATGGCGGTCGGCGGCAGTCCGTTGACGAGCCGGAGCAGAGCGCCCAGGTCCCCCAGCTGCCCGGCCTGAATTACCGAGTCCTTCTGATTCTTATCGAAATAATAGAGCCCCAGCACATATTCGAGCGTCTGGTTCGACGGCGAAGTCAAGCGGATCTCCTGGCTGAAGGTCTGGAGATCTTCGGCGGTCAGGTTGGTGTCGAGGATATTTTCCGACAGGAAGTCGCTGTCGCCGCCAGGGCCGTTATAGCCGAGATCGCCGATCCGGTGACGCCGATAGGCAGTGATCGAGGTGAGCGTATGATCGCCCAGCGCGAGGTCGACCTGCCCCGAGAAGCCATATTTTTCGTTGCGCGCCGTGATCTTGTTCACGCCGGCGGGGCAGTTTTCGCGGTTGTTCAGGCTCGCCGTAATCCCGCAGGCCGCGAGCCGAGCCTGAAGCGAGGCCGTAGGTGCGATCGCGTAGGCGATATCACGCAAGGAATTGCCGCCGCCGCGATTGTAGTCGGCAATGAGGTTGATCGACAGATTATCGCTGGGCTCCCACAGCAGGCGGCCGCGGACGCCGCGATCCCAGAATTCCGGGCGCTCGCCGGTCAGCGTGTTGCGGACGATACCCTTGCTCTGGTCGTTATGGCCGCTGACGCGCAGCGCCATGTTCGCACCGAGAGGGACGTTGACGGTCAGTTGCTCGCGATGGAACCCGAATTCCGCCACTTCGGCGCGGCCGCTCACCTCGAACTTGGTGGGATCGGGCGCCTTGGTGACGACCTGGATCACGCCCGCCGAGGCCGTCGTACCGAACAGCGTCGCCTGCGGGCCGCTCAGGACTTCGATGCGCTCGACGTCGAAAAGATTGCTGATCTGCGACTGTCCGACGACGGGCGGGCCAAGGTCGACGCCATCAAGGAGGACCGCGACCGCGCCTGCCGACGAGCGCGCGGCGCCCGTGGTGGAGATGCCGCGAATGGCGCCGGTCGAGCTGACAGACGGCACGGCGGTCGAAAGATCGTTAAGCGAATAGACGCGCTGGCGATCAAGCTGGTCGCTGCCG
Organism: Sphingopyxis sp.; assembly: GCF_035944815.1. Taxonomy (GTDB): domain Bacteria; phylum Pseudomonadota; class Alphaproteobacteria; order Sphingomonadales; family Sphingomonadaceae; genus Sphingopyxis. Next base: position 119,624 of record NZ_DASZAU010000004.1, on the reverse strand, counting down.
ACCGAATTCACCGAGACCGGAACATCGATAATGCGCTCGCTGCGCTTCTGCGCCGTTACGACGATTTCGGCGGCATTGCCTGCGTCGGCGGCAGCCACATCGTCCTGCGCCTGGGCCACTCCGGCCTGCGCGGCGAATGCTACGGCGAGCGCGCTCGTCGCCAGACGAAGCGATAGAGAAAATCCGGTCATCAATCCCTCCCATGTCGGGCCATGTTAGCCCAAGGCGGAGCGCCTGCGCGCCCTTCACCAGTTTCCGCCCGGGACAGCGGGCCCCGAACCTGTTTCTGGATAGAGCGCGGCCCGCATATGTCAACGCAAAAACAATCTTGTCTGTTTGTTTGTTGCAATATTGCTGGTTTGAGAGCCTTTTCGAGCCGCCCGGTGGCGGCCCTGCGGCCGCCGCACTAGCGCAGCGCGCGCACGGACAGGCCGATCGGCTCGATTCAGGCCCGGCAGAAGCGAATCGGACGACATGTTATAAGCAATCTTGACTGTTTTATATTTTCACCTCTACCCTCTCGCTCAAGGGCAGACCGATCGCAGTGGACGACCGGTCGCCCAAAAGTCCGCAGGGATGAGGAACGACGATGACACGCGCAGGATCTGCCAACCGATGACGGGCGCTGCAAAGGCCGCGCCCGGGCCCACTGCCGACGACAGGCCGCGCGGCCGACGGTCCCGGCAGACGCAGGCCGAGCGCAGCGCGGCGACGCGCGGGGTCCTTCTCGACGCCGCGATCAAATGCCTCTTCGAACATGGCTATGCGACAACCACGACGACCCTTGTCGCACAAGTGGCCGGGGTCAGCCGCGGCGCTATGCTCCACCAGTTCCCTTCGAAGGCCGAGCTCATGACCTATGTGGTCGAGGCCGTCTTCGCGGAGGATGTCGGGCTCTACGGAGAGATGCTGCGGGGAATCGAGGGCTCGCGCGACCGGCTGCTCGCCTATCCCATGGCGGTCTGGAAGCTGATGGGTCGCCCGGCGGGCGTCGCAACGCTGGAGATATTCCAGGGCTCGCGGAGCGACGATGTCCTCGCTGAAATGCTGCGCCCCGTCCAGGAGCGGATCGACGCCTCGGCTGTCGCCGCGCTCGAGGCCGAACTGCACCGCGCGCCCTCGATCCCGCTGATGCAGCTCATCGTCGCGGTCGGGCGCGGTCTCGCGATCGGCGGCGTCATTTCCCCGACCGACAGCGATGGCCGCGCCGCCGTCGAGCTCTTCGAGGATCTGGTCGCAGCGGGGATCGATCGCGGGATCCTGCTCAAGGAAGAGCTGGCCGCGATGCGCGAGCAAAGCTAGCCGCTTGCCGTTCCCGCCGCGCTGCGGGGCGGCGCGCTGCACGACGGGAAAGCCCGAGCATCTGCGATGGCCCCAGCGTCATGCGTTCCGGCCGGCCGCGGGCGGACGCTGCCCAGGAAATGGAGCTTGATTGGACGCTAGCGGGGTCAGCCGACGATCGCGGCGCGCGCCGCATTCTCGAAATCGATCGATGCGCCGAAGGGCGCCGGGTTCATCTGGATGAAGTAGACGCCGGCGAGATCGAGCGCAGGCTCGACCCAGCTCTCGGTGCCATAGGCCCCGCCCCAGCCATAGCCCCCGACGCTTCGCCCGCTCGGATTGCCTTCCTCGGCAACGCGAACGGCGAGCCCGAAACCGCTGTTCCCGGTCACCGAGGGCAGCCAGTCGGCGAACAGCCGCCCGACGGCATTGCGGCTCATGAGCGCGAGCGTCTCTGGGCGGAGGATGCGTCGGCCGTTGAAGCTCCCCTCGCCGAGCAGCATCAGCTCGAAATTCATGAAGTCATGGACCGTGCTGCGGATGCCGCCGCCGCCCGAGATCATTCCAGGCGGCAGCAGCTCCAGAATGTCCGGCGTCTTGCTGAACTTGCCGTCCTTTGCAGACCAGATGTCGACGAGCCGGTCACGCTTTGCCTCGGGCACGTGATAATAGCTGTCGACCATCCCGAGCGGAGCGAAAATGCGCTCGTGCATATAGACATCGGCGGGCATGCCGGAGACGAACTGCACGATATAGAGCGCGGTATCGAGCGCATCGGTCGGCGAATAGGAGAATTTCGTGCCTGGCTGGAACTGCAGGATCGCGGTGCCGAGCCGCGGGATATAGGATTCCAGCGTATCGTCCGGACGATATTCGAGCGTGTTGACAAGCCCTGCTGGGCCCGCGGCCGGATCTCCTCGCCCGCTGGTAATCCCCGAGGTGTGCGTCAGAAGGTCGCGGATCACGAGCTCGCGATCGGCGGCAACGATCTTCACCTTCGCGGGATCGGTGTTTCCGGGCGGGGAGACGGCGACGCGCGGATTGGCGAAGGACGGGATATATTTGCTGACCCTGTCGTCGAGCGATATCCGGCCCTCGTCGACGAGCGTCAGGACGGCAAGCGCCGTCAGCGGTTTGCTCGACGACATGACGCGAAAGATCGCATCCTTGCGCATCGGAGTTTTCGCGACCGGATCGGCGAAGCCCTGCGCCTCGAAATGGACGAGCTTGCCGCGGCGGGCGATGGCGCTGACCGCGCCGCCGATGATGCCCGCATCGATCTGCTTCTGGACCGCCGCCCGCACGGCGGCGATGCCAGCCTCGCTCATCCCGGCTTCGGCGGGCGGCCGCAAGGTCCAGTCGAATCGGGCCGGCGCGCCCGCGGAGGAAAGTCCGCGCGGCGCACACGCCCCGAGCGCCGCCAGCGCCCCCATCGACAGCAGCGACCGGCGGCTCAGCGCCGTCCTTTCGCCTTGGCCCGCGAGGTTCCGATACATGTCTCTCTCCCTGGCTGGCGGCACGCTCGCGGTGCCGCTTCGAACCCGATATATTTTCGCCGCCTCAGACGATCCCCGCGCCGAGGCCGACCGGCCGCCGCTCCTGCGCCTTGCGGCCGCGCCAGGCGCTCGCGCGGTAGACGCCGATATAGTCCACCGCGCCGCCCGCCTCCGCGCGCGCCATCGCGAGGATCGGCCCGACATCGACGTCATAGGCATCGCGCAGCGTCCGGAACGCGAGCATCGCGTCATCGGCTTCCTGCGCTGCATGGAGACGTCCGCGATCGACAACGAGCGCCTTGGCATAGGCGGCGACGATCGCCTCGGCCGACGACATCATGCTTTCGACCGGGTCGGTGACATTGTGCGACTGGTCGATCATGTACGCCGGGTTGAACCCGTCGCGCGGATTGAGCTCGGCCTCGATCAGTTCGTTGAACACGAGGAAGAGCTGATGCGGGTTGATCGAGCCCGAATCGAGGTCATCATCGCCATATTTGCTGTCGTTGAAGTGAAACCCGCCGAGCTTGCCGAAGCGATGGAGGCGCGCCACGATCTGTTCGATGTTCACGTTCGGCGCATGGTGACCGAGATCGACGAGACATTTTGCCTTTGGCCCGAGCTGCTGCGCCGCGAGGATCGAACTGCCCCAGTCGGCGATCACCGATGAGTAGAATGCAGGCTCGAACATCTTGTGTTCGAGCAGCATGCGCCAGTCGGCGGGCAGCGCGGCGTAGATTTCGGCGGCCGCTTCGAGATAGCGGTCGAGGCTCCGGCCAAGGTCCTGCTGCCCCGGGAAATTGGTGCCGTCGCCGACCCACACGGTGAGGTCCTTCGAGCCCAGCTGCTGGCCGATCGCGATGCATTCGATATTATGTTCGACCGCTTGCTCGCGCGTGCGCCGGAGCGTCGAGGCGAGCGAGCCCGAACTGTAGCTTCGCTGCTGCCCGGGCTGGTCCTGGAAAGTATTCGAATTGACGGCGTCGAACCCCAGGCCGAGCGCCTCTGCCTGCTCGCGAAGGGCGCGATAGTCGCTGACCTTGTCCCAGGGGAAATGCGGGCTAACCCGCGGCGTCGCCCGCGAGAGCTGGTTGACGACCGCGCAATCCTCGAGCTTCTCGTGAATATTCGTGGGCTCGCCTGGGATCGGGAATTTGGCGAAGCGGGTGCCGCCGCGCCCGGCGCCCCAGCTCGGGATCGCGACAGAGAAGTCGAGAACGCGCTGCTTGATCCCCCCTATGCCGATGCCGCGCCGCTCCAGCTTGCGACCCAGCGCCGCATATTCATCCTCGATCGCCGGCATGAGGCGCGCGTTCGCCTCGGCAATCAGCTCTTCCGAAATCGGCATGGTCATTGAGCGTCTCCCGTCTCAGCGCGTGAAGGCCTGGGCATTGCCCGCATCGACATTGATCATGTTGCCCGTCGACTTCGCCGACATGTCGCTCGCGAGGAAGAATACCGCCTCGGCGATATCCTCGGGCAAAACATCGCGCTTCAGCATCGAGCGCTGGCGATAATGCTCCTCGAGTTCGCTACCGGGATCGATGCCGTGCGCCCCCGCGCGTTCCTGCCGCCAGTCGCCGTCCCAGATTTTTGAGCCGCGGATAACGGCATCGGGGTTGACGATGTTGACGCGGATCCCGTCGCCCGCCCCTTCGAGCGCGAGGCAGCGGGCCAGATGGTTGGCCGCCGCCTTCGCCGAGGCATAGGCCGACGCATTGGTGGCGGCCGCGACCGCATTCTTCGAGCCGATGAACACCACGCTCGCGCCCCCTTGGCCTTTCATCCGCTTCAGCAGCGGCCAGGCGGACCGGGTGGTGAGGAAATAGCCCTCGGCGAGAACGTCGTAATTCCTCTTCCAGAGCGCCGTCGTCGTCTCCTCGAGCGGTGCCGAGGAGGCGATGCCGGCATTGGCGACGAGGATATCGAGCCCGCCGAATTCGCGGGCGCACAGGGCGAACGCCGCCTCGACATCGGCCTCGACGGTCACGTCGCAGCGCGCGGCGCGCACGACGTCCGCCCCGAACTGCCGCGCGAAGCCCGCGCGGACCTCCTCGACGGCGTCGGCGTCGCGATCGGCGAGCAGGACGCAGGCCCCGTCGCGCATCAGCCGCGCCGCGGTCGCGGCGCCGATCCCGCCGGCACCGCCGGTGACGAGGGCGATGCGGCCGGCGAGTGGCCGCGATGCCGGCATGCGCTGGAGCTTCGCTTCCTCGAGCAGCCAATATTCGATATCGAAGGCTTCCTGCTCGTCGAGCGCGATATATTCGCCGATCGCCTCGGCCCCGCGCATCACATTGATAGCGTTGCCGTAGAATTCACCGGCGAGCCGCGCGGTCGTTTTGTCCGAGGCGAACGTGATGCGCCCGACGCCGGGGATCAGGACCACGACCGGGTTGGGATCGCGCATGGCCGGCGAGTTCGCCCGCTTGCAGCGATCATAATAAGCGGCATAGAGCTGGCGGTATTCCTCGATCTGGCCTGCGAGATAGGCCTCGTCGTCGAGACGCGCGGGATCGAGCGCGAGCGGCGCGATCTTGGTACGCAGGAAATGGTCGGGGCAGGACGTGCCGAGCGCCGCCAGTCGCTGGAGATCGGCGCTGCCGACGAATTCCAGCGTCTCGCGATCGTCGGAGAAATGCCCGACCTTGCGCCTCGAACCGGTCATCAGGCCGCGCAGGCGCGGCATCACCGCCGCCGCGATCGACGCGCGGTCGGGAGTCGGCGGGATGATGCTTCCCCCGAAGGCGGGTTTGGCCCCCAGGCGTTCGTTGAGATAGCGGGCGGCGTCGGCGATGAGGCCGATCGTATGCTCGTAGCAATCCTTAGCATTGCCGGCCCAGCAGATGATGCCATGCCCCGCCAGCATCACGCCCTGAACGCCGGGGTTCGCTGCGACAAAGTCGCGAAGCTGGACGCCGAGCGTGTAGCCCGGTCGCTTCCAGGGGAGCCAGCCGATGCGGCCGCCCCAGATCTCCCGCGTCGCGGCCTCGCCCCAGGAACTCGCCGCGAGCGCAATGATCGCGTCGGGGTGGACATGGTCGACATGCGCGAAGGGCAGCATCGAGTGGAGCGGCGTGTCGATCGAGGCCGCCCGGCCGTTCAGGTTGAAGGTGCAATGCGGAAGATAGCCGACCATCTTGTCGTCGTCGTCCGGCCCGCCATAATGGCTTTCGAGCGCCAGCAGCTTGTCCTGATAGAGCGTCGCGAAGCCGTCGAGCGCCATCGAACCGATGTCGCCGCCCGAGCCCTTCACCCACAACACCTCGACCTCATCGCCGGTGAGCGGGTCGATTTCGGTGAGCTTGGCCGAGGTATTGCCGCCGCCGAAATTGGTCACCGTCAGGTCCGAGCCGAGAAGATTCGAGCGATAGAGGAGGAGGGTTGCCGGATCGAGGCTTGCCGCATGCGCATCGTCCCAGCGGCTGGCGGGAACGGCAAAAGGCGTGGCGTTCGTTGGAATATTGGCGTGGGCGTTCATGGCATTCCTGTCCGTGCTGGAATCGTTCCGCCTCTCGGGCGCTGTGAAGGCCCATAGCGATTTCACTAGAAACAATCAATCCTGACTGTTACTGATGCACGAAATTCGTGATCGGATACGAGGGAAAATGAGCGCAATCATCGTCATCGATCTTGGCAAGACGCTGAGCAAGGTGAGTCTCTGGTCGTCCTCGGGCGAGATGCTGGACCGCCAGGTGCGGCCGAACGAGCGCGCCGAGACCGGCGACATCAGCCGTCTCGACGCCCTCGGCATCGAGACCTGGCTGGTCGAAGCGCTCGGCCGCTATGCGGGCGAGGATGTCGGCGCGATCGTTCCGGTCGGCCACGGGGCGGGGGTCGTCGCGGTGAGCGGTCTCACCCCCATCTTCCTCCCGCTCGATTATGAGCAGCCGGTTCCTCCCAACATCCTCGCAGCCTATCGCGAAGAACGGGACAGCTTCGTCGTCACCGGCTCTCCCGCCCTCCCCGGTGGCCTCAACCTCGGCGCGCAGCTCTACTGGATGGACCGGCTTTATCCAAGGGTGATGGCCGGCGCGACGCTGCTGCCCTGGGCCCAATATTGGGCCCTGTTCCTCAGCGGCCGTGCTGCTAGCGAGGTCACAAGCCTCGGCTGCCACAGCGACCTCTGGAACCCCCTTCGCGGCCGCTTCGCTCCGCTCGCGGACCGGATGGGCTGGTCGCGGCGCTTTGCCCCCCTGTCCCGCGCCGGCGACATTCTCGGCCCGATCCGGCCCGAGATCGCGGCGCGCACCGGCCTTCCGGCCACGACGCAAATCTATACCGGGCTCCATGATTCGAACGCGGCGCTCCTCGCCGCCCGCGGCTTCGCGGAAATCGAAGGCCATGAAGCGACGATCCTGTCCACCGGGACCTGGTTCGTGGCGATGCGCCTTACTGCGGAGGCGGTCGACCCGACGCGCCTTCGCGAAGGGCGCGATTGTCTCGTCAACGTCGATGCCTATGGGCGGCCGGTTCCGTCGGCACGCTTCATGGGCGGCCGCGAGATCGAGACCGTCATCGAAATCGACACGCGCCGCGTCGATATCCGTCCCGACCAGCCGAAACTTCTCGCGGCGGTTCCGGCCGTCATCGAAAAGGGCGCGATGATGCGCCCGACGCTGGCACCGGACAGCGGCCCTTTCCCCGACATCAAGGGCGGATGGCTCGCCGAGCCGGCCGACTGGTACGAGCGCCGGGCCGCCATGTGCCTTTATGCCGCGCTCGTCGCGGACACGTCGCTCTCGCTGATCGGCAGTCGCGATCGCCTGCTCGTCGAGGGCCGGTTCGCCGAGGCAGAGGTGTTTGTCCGCGCGCTCGCGGCCCTCAGGCCGGAAACACAGGTCTTCACCGCCAACGCACATAATGACGTCTCGTTCGGTGCGCTCCGGCTCGTCGACCCGTCGCTTCGCCCGCGCGGCCAACTCGTGCGCGTCGAACCGCTCGGCGAGGATCTTTCGCGCTATCGACAGCGATGGACGGCCGAGACGGGAGCTTTCGCATGACCGTCGCGAGCGTAGCCGATTTTCGCGGCGCCGCGCGGCGCCGGCTTCCGCGCTTTCTGTTCGACTATATCGACGGCGGTTCTTACGCCGAGGTCACGCTCGGGCGAAATGTCGAGGATCTGGCGCGCATCGCGCTCCGGCAGCGCGTCCTTCGCGATGTCTCCGCGCTCGACCTTTCCACGGAATTGTTCGGGCAGCGGCTCGCCCTGCCCGTGGCGCTTGCTCCCATTGGTCTCGCCGGTCTGAATGCGCGGCGCGGCGAATGCCAGGCGGTGCGCGCCGCGAACGCCTGCGGAATACCCTTCACCCTCTCCACTGTTTCGGCATGCGATCTCGACGAGGTCGACCGTAGCGCCAGCGCTCCCTTCTGGTTCCAGCTCTACATGATCCGCGACCGCGCCTTCATGCGCGATCTGCTGGCCCGCGCAGCAGCGATGAAGGTCAGCGCCCTCGTCTTCACCGTCGACATGCCCGTGCCCGGCTCGCGCTATCGCGACTATCATAGCGGACTTGCCGGCGCTCCGGGGCTTGCCGGCGCCTCGCGGCGGGCGTTTCAGGCGATGCTGAAACCGCGCTGGGCCTGGGACGTCGGCATAAGAGGCAGGCCCCATACGCTCGGGAATGTCGCGCCGGTCCTCGCCGGCCGGACGGGTATCGAAGACTTTTTCGCGTGGATGCGGAACAACTTCGACCCGGCCATCACCTGGCGCGACATCGAGTTCATCCGGTCGGAGTGGCGCGGCCCGCTCATCATCAAGGGAATTCTGGATCCCGACGATGCGCGCGAAGCGGCAAGGGTCGGCGCGGACGCGATCGTCGTTTCGAACCATGGCGGCCGCCAACTCGACGGAGTCCTGTCGAGCGCGCAGGCACTGCCGCCCATCGCCGATGCCGTGGGCGACGCCCTCGCGATTCTCGCCGATGGCGGCGTGCGATCGGGGCTTGATGTCGTCCGCCTTCTTGCTCTCGGCGCGAAGGGTATCCTGCTCGGCAGGGCGTGGGCCTGGGCGCTGGCGGCCGACGGAGAGGCGGGCGTGACCAAGATGCTCAAGCTTATCGAAGCGGAAATGCGGGTGGCGATGGCGCTGACCGGCGCGACGAGCGTAGCCGATATCAACCGGAGCATTCTCGTCTAGGCCCTCATCCATCGGAGCCGGCCCGGCAGCTCCGACTTGTACGCTGGAAACCGTCCCTATTGGCTGTTCGTGATCGGACAGCCCCAGGACAGTTGTCGTGCCAGCCGCGGGCCATGACGCACCCGAGGCACTCACATACTTGTTCCCGCGAAGCAGCCTGTCCTGGCGAACTGCCCGAGACTGCGATCGGCAAGGTGCGGCGGATCGTGCTGCGCGCGGGAGAGAGGAGCAGCCGAAAAGGCGTGGAGAAGCGTGGCTCGGAGCCGCCCAGCGCGCTCCGCGCAAACAGAACTCGAATCTTACAAGCAGCCTTGACTGCTAATTCAGCTCGCCTAGGATGCGGCGGACAGGGCCCCGGCAGACGGCCCAAGGGGAGCGATGATGAAAGTGACGAAGACCAAGCGTTTCACCCCGGCATCGCGTCTTGTGCTCGGACTCTGCATCGCGATGGCCGCGCCCGGTCCCGCGATCGGCCAGTCCGACACCGACGCTGAGCTCATGAGCGACTTCGAAACCCCGCCCGCAAGCGCCCGCCCGCGCGTCTGGTGGCACTGGATGAACGGCAATGTCACCGAGGACGGGATCGCCAAGGACATCGCCTGGATGAAGCGCGTCGGGATCGGCGGCCTCCAGAATTTCGATGCGAGCCTGATGACCCCCAAGGTTGTCGACAAGCGGCTCGTCTACATGACCCCCGAATGGAAAAAGGCCTTCCGCTTCGCGGCCGAGCAGGCCGACGCGAACGGGCTCGAGCTGGCGATCGCGGCATCGCCGGGCTGGTCCGAAACGGGCGGTCCCTGGGTGAAACCCGAAGAAGCGATCAAGAAGCTGAGCTGGTCGGTGACCGAGGTCATGGGCGGCCGTAAACTGGCGGGAAAGCTTGCGCCCCCTCCCGAGACGACCGGTCCTTTCCAGGCCGTCACCGACGGAGACGAACTTGGTATCGGCGGAAGCACGAAGACGATTCCGTCCCTCTACCGCGACGTCGCCGTCTACGCGATTCCGCTGGATGGCTCCGCCCGGCTTTCGCCGCCGACGGTGCGGCGCGCCGACGGCACGGCGGCCGACCTCTCGCTTCTCAATGACGGCGATTATTCGAAGACGGTCGATCTCGGCAAAGGGACCGCCGGGGCTCCTCCTGCGTTGCTGCTGACCTATGACGCGCCGCAGGAGGTGCGCTCCGCGACGCTCTTCATGCGCGAGGTGACCGGGCTCGGAGCTTCGCCGCGCTTCACCCCGACCCTCGAAGTGCGTTCGGGATCCGAGTGGACCCCCCTCGCGAAGCTCGAAGTGTCGAACGTGCCGACGACAGTCGCGTTCGCGCCGGTACGCGCCGCCGAATTCCGGGTCGTATTCAGCCCCTACACGGGCAAGAAGGGGCCCTCGCTCATGGCTGGTGCCCCGGGCGTCGTGGTGCCCGGCTCGCTGGCTCCTGATACCGGCCCGCCGGCGGTCAAGGTCGCCGAACTCACATTGTCGAACAGCGCGGTGATCGACCGGTTCGAGAGCAAGGCGGCCTATTCGCTCACCAACGATTATTACGCCCTCGCCACGAGCGCAGACCCCGCCGAGGCAGGAGTCGCGGTCAAGTCGATCGTCAACCTCACCAGCCGGCTGCGCCCCGACGGCACGCTCGACTGGACGCCGCCCAAGGGCAAGTGGCGCATATTGCGGATGGGTTGGACGCTCACCGGCAAGACAAATCACCCGGCGCCTGCCGAGGCGACGGGCCTCGAGGTCGACAAGCTCGATGGCGCGGCCGTCGAGCGCTATCTGCGCCACTATCTCGACATGTATCGCGAAGCCGCGGGAAGCGAACTGGTCGGAGCGCGCGGCGTACGCGCGCTGCTCAATGATTCGACAGAGGTCGGCACCTTCAACTGGACGCCGCGCATGGTGGAGCAGTTCCGGCGTTTGCGCGGCTATGACCCGACGCCCTGGCTGCCAACGCTCAGCGGGATCATCATCGGGACGCGCGCGGAAAGCGACCGCTTCCTCTACGACTATCGCCGCACGCTCGCCGAACTGCACGCCAGCGAACATTATGCGACGGTGGCACGGATCGCGAAGGAATATGGGCTGACCACCTATGGCGAGGCGATCGAGGATCGCCGGATGGTCATTGGCGACGACATGGCCATGCGTCGTTACGCCGATATCCCGATGGGCGCGCTGTGGGTCTGGAACGATGCCGGCGGTGTCCGCCCCACCCTGCTCGGCGATATGAAAGGGGCGAGTTCGGTCGGCCATTTCTACGGCAAGAATGTCGTTGCGGCCGAATCGATGACCTCCGCATTGACGCCCTGGGCGATGGCACCCTCGGACCTGCGGCGCGTGATCGATCTCGAATTCGCGCACGGCATCAATCGGCCGGTCGTCCACACTTCGGTGCACCAGCCGCTCGACGACAAGAAGCCCGGCCTGTCGCTGATGATCTTCGGACAGTTCTTCAACCGGCACGAAAGCTGGGCTGAAATGGCCAAGCCATGGGTCGATTATATGGCTCGCAACAGCTTCCTGCTCCAGCAGGGCGAGAATGTGGCGGACGTCGCTTATTTCTACGGCGAGGAGGCGCCGATCAGCGCCATCACGGCCTACGCCCCGCTCGCCGACACGCCCGTCCGTCATGCCTATGATTTCGTGAATGCCGAGGGACTGTTGGACGGCCTCAGCGTCGATGCCGACGGGCGGCTGCGGGCGCCGTCGGGAAACAGCTACCGTATTCTCTATCTTGGTGGCCGCAGCAGCCGGATGACGCTCGCAGCGCTCCGGAAACTGGCGGCGCTCGCCGAGGGCGGCGCGACGATCGTCGGCATGCCGCCCGCAGCGAGCCCGAGCCTTGCCGACGATCCCGCGCAGACCGAGGCGCTCGTCAAGCGGCTCTGGGCCGGCGGGTCCGAGACGCGTGTCGGAAAGGGCCGTGTGATCGCAAGTTCCGACATCGAGGCGAGCCTTGCCCGCGTCGGCGTCCTTCCCGACGTAGACCTCGGCACAGCCGCGCCAGACACGATGTTCGTCCATCGCCGGCTCAAGGACGGCGACCTTTATTTTCTCGTCAATCGTTCGAAGAAGCCGGTGACGATCGACGGGCGCTTTCGCGTGACCGGCAAGGCACCCGACAGGCTGGACGCCGTCGACGGAACGTCGGCGCCGCTCTCCTATCGGCAGGATGGCGCGGTCACGGTGGTCCCGATCGAGCTGGGTCCCGAGAAAAGCATGCATATTCTCTTCCGCAGGCCCGCGGAGGCCACCGAGCGGACCGTGGTACCGGCCGCGCTTGCGCCCGCCACCGAGCTCATGGGAGGGTGGACGGTCGCGTTCCAGGCCGGCCGGGGCGCTCCCGCCTCTGCCGAGCTGTCGAAACTCGCATCGCTCTCAGACCATAGCGATCCTGCAATCCGCTATTTCTCGGGCGAGGCGGTTTACAGCAAGAGCTTTCGCCTGCCCAAGGGTGCGCGCGCCGGCAAGCCGCTCTGGCTCGATCTCGGTGCTGTCGGCGACCTTGCCGAAGTCCGGGTCAACGGACAGGTCGTGGGCAGCGTATGGCAGGCGCCCTTCCGTCTCGACATCGGCTCAGCGCTCCGACCGGGGGAAAACCGCCTCGAGGTCAGGGTAGCCAATCTCTGGGTCAACCGGCTGATCGGCGACATGCAGCCGGGCGCGACGAAGACGACCTTCGTCACGATCCCTACCTTCAAGTCCGATGCGCCGCTGCGTCCCTCCGGACTGATCGGCCCCGTCAGGCTCCAGCCGCAGCGCTAGAGCGGGATCCGATCCGGCGCGGCGCCACCGCGCTTCCCGGCCCGCATCGGCGAAATGACGACATTTCGCCGATGCGGCTGACCGTAAGTTGCCGCCCGCGGTGCAACTCTGCTTGAAAATCGGGCTGCTATCGTTCACCCCATCGGCAACGCGGCCGCGCGCAACCCCTGGCGGCCCGAGGGGACCCGAGTTGATGGCAAGCAAGACGTTACCGAAGGACAATACCGTCAAGACCGCGAAGCCGCCGCGCAAGACCCAGGCCGAGCGGAGCGCTGCGACGCGAAAAATCCTGCTCGATGCGGCGATCAAATGCCTGTTCGAGCATGGCTATGGAACCACGACGACGATTCTCGTTGCCGAGATGGCCGGGGTCAGCCGCGGCGCGATGCTGCACCAGTTTCCCTCCAAGGCGGATTTGATGAGCTTTGTGGTCGAGGCCGTCTTCGAGGACGAGGTTCGCCAATATGGCAAGCTGCTGAAGGGCATCGACGATCCGCGCGAGCGTCTCCTCGCCTATCCGATGGCGGTCTGGAAGCTGCACAGCCGTCCCGCCGGGGTCGCCGTGATGGAGATTTTCCAGGGATCGCGCAGCGATCATGCGCTCGCCCGGAAACTCAAGCAGACGCAGGCGAAAATCGACAAGTTCGCAGTCGCCTCGCTCGAGTCCGAATTCCCGCATGGCGTTTCGATTCCCCTCCTGCAACTCATCGTGGGCGTCGCGCGCGGCCTCGCGGTCTCGCAGCTCATCGCGCCGACCGCACGCAGCGCCAAGGAACCGATGGAGCTTTTCCAGGATTTGCTGCGCGCCGGGATGGAGGCGCATCTCCTGCGCGCCGACACCAAGGGCAAGAAGAAGTAGCGGCGGGTCCGTTTTCATAAACAGACAGTATTGACTGTATGTCTATACTAAGGCACCTTGGGCGTCTGCCGCTTCCCCTTTTTGGCGGCGCAAGGAAGGATGTCACATGAAGTTGATGCTCGCAGCCACCGCGCTGCTTCTCGCCGCCAGCCCGGCCCACGCCGAGCCGGCGAACACCGCCGCCGCCCCGGCCGCGGCTCCCGCCGCACCCGCTCCGGCGAATGCTCAGCCCTTTTCGCGCGACACCACGCTCGAGGCGTTGATGGCCAATCCCGCCGCGAAGACCGCGACGCTCACCGTTTTTCCCGACCTCGACAAGCATCCCGCCTGGGACATGATCAAGGCCATGAGTGCAAAGCAGATTGCCGAGGCGACGGGTGCCATCCCGGAAGACAAGCTCGTCGCTCTCGACGCAGCGCTCAAGGATGTGAAATAAGCGCCATCGCCGTGGCGCAGAACAGGGCCGCCCCGTCGCGACGCGACCGGGCGGCCTTTTTCGTCAGGCGGCGATCTCGAGCGAAGGAATCTCGCCTGCGAGGACCTGCTCAGCGGAGGACCGGCTGACGGCGAGAGCGAGCGGGCCCTCAGGCACGGCCCATTTCTTCGCCGCGTCGTCCCAGCGCGAATAGGTCCGCGCGTCGAGTTCTATTGTCACCCGCTTGCGTTCGCCGGCAGCAAGCTCGGTTCGCGCGAAGCCCGCGAGCCGCCAGCTTTCCCGGCCGAGCCGGTCTGCGGCGCGAACATAGACCTGCGGCACGTCGGCACCGCTGCGCCCGCCGGTATTTTCCACATCGAAGGACACGCGCGGACGCCCGCCTTCCCGTTCGACCGACAGGTCATGATAGGAAAAACTGGTGTAGCTGAGCCCGAATCCGAACGGGAAAAGGGGCACATGTCCGCTGATCTCGTACCAGCGGTAACCCGCATTCGCGCCCTCGACATAGTCGATGGCAAAGGGAGCGACCGTCGCCGCCGGATCGCCGGCGGCGCGCGCTGCGGCGCGCGCGGCGACTTCCGCGAGCCCGCCGGGTTCGGTGCGCGGCGCCTGCTCGTCGGTTGCCGGGAACGTGATCGGAAGCCGGCCCGAAGGGTTCGCATCGCCGAGCAGCAGGCGCGCTATCGCTTCGCCGCCCCGTTCACCAGGGAACCAGGCCTCGAGCACAGCCCGAACCGAGGAAAGCCACGGCATGAGGACGGGTCCGCCCGTCTCGAGGACGACGACCACATCGGGATTGGCGGCGGACACTGCCTCGATGAGACGATCCTGCTCGCCGGGCAGGGCCAGGGTCAGCGCGTCGATGGCCTCGCACTGCCACTGCGTCGCGAAAATGATCGCGACATCGGCCTCGCGGGCGAGCGCGGCAGCGGCATCGATGTCGACGCCGTCGGCGTAGCGAATGTCCGCCTGCGGAAGCCGCTTGCGCAGGGCTTCGAGGGGGGATGACCCATGGTCGGTCTCGCGGCAGAACCATGCCGCATCTCCCCCGTCGAGCGGTCGCTCGTAGGGAACGCCGGCGCGCGAGCGTACCTGCGAGGAGCCGCCACCCGAAGGCACGCCGCAATCGGCGCGCCCGCCGATAACCGCGATCGTGCGGATATCCTCGCCGAGCGGCAGCATGCCGCCTTCGTTCCGCAGCAGCACGGCGCCCGCTTCGGCGACCTGCTGGGCGATACCGGCGTTGCGCGTCTCGTCAATCTGCGGCTCTTCATCCGCGGGGTCGAGCGCACCGACCGCGATCATCGCGCCGAGGATCCGCGCGGCCATGTCGTCGATGCGGCTTTCGGGCACGCGTCCCGCCTCCACCGCATCGCGCAAGCGGTCGGTAAAGAAGATCGCGCCGTTGAGCATTTCGTCCAGTTCGATGCCCGATTCCTGATCGAGGCCCGCCAGCGCCGCCTTCTCGGTCGAATGAACAGCGCCCCAGTCGGACATCACCCAACCGGGATAATTCCATTCGCCTTTGAGGACGTCATTGATCAGCTCGGCATGCTCGCCGCCATATTCGCCATTGATGCGATTATAGGAGGTCATGATCGAGGCAGGCTGGCAAATCTCGATCGCTATCTCGAAGGCGAGAAGATCGCTTTCGCGCAGATCGGTTGTATCGATCCGCGCGTCGGCCACCATCCGGCCGGTTTCCTGCGAGTTGAGCACAAAATGCTTGAGCGTCGCGCCGATGCGATTGCTCTGGACGCCCGCGACCGAGGCACCGCCGAGGACGCCGGTCAGCAAGGCATCCTCGCCGATATATTCGAAATTGCGGCCGGCCCAGGGATCGCGGGCCAGATTGATGCCGCCCGCGAGCATGACGTTGAAGCCCTTGGCCCGGGCCTCGCTCCCGATCATGGCGCCTCCCGCAAAGGCCAATCCGGGGTCGAAGCTCGCGCCCGTCGCGAGCGACGAAGGCAGCGCCGTCGCGCTGTCGCCCGGTCGCATCTCGAGGACGTTGGCGACGCCAAGGCTTGCATCGATGATCCGCAGGTCGGGAATTCCCAGCCGCTCGCAGCCGCGCGTGAATCCCGAGCACATCGGCATGTCGAGCTCGCGTGCGCGCGGCGAGATATAGGGGAAGGAGCTGACGACGAGCGACAGCTTCTCGTCGAGCGTCAATTGGGCAACAAGTCCCAGCGCCCTCTCGCGATGCCCGCCCACCCCTTTGGCTCCCTGCTTGATCGCGTCGAGATCGGTCATCCTGCCCTGTCGCTCCCTATCGTATTTTTCGGACCTGCTGCCCATTCTCTAGGCAAGCGTCGAAGATTTTACAAGCATTTATGACTGTTTGTTTCTTGATTGAGGCGAGTGCAACATGCCCTCTTGCGTCCTTGCTACAAAACAGTCAGATATGCTTCTAAATGCCCTCGATGCAGGGGCCGAAACGGGAGACGATGAAAATGAGTGTTGAATTGGATCGCCGCGCCATCCTCCTCGGAGCCACGGCCGCCACGATCGCAGCGGCGGCGCCTGCCGCGGCAAAGGTCAAGACGCAGCGCCGGCCCGGCTTTCTCTGGGGGACCTCAGGTGCAGCCTATCAGGTCGAGGGCAATAATGTCGGCAGCGACATCTGGCTGCTCGAGCATCTGAAGCCGTCGCTTTTCAAGGAGGTGTCGGGCGATGCGGCCGACACCTACCACCGCTACGCGGAAGACATAGCGCTCGCGGCCTCGCTCGGCTTCAACACGCATCGCTTCTCGATCGAATGGTCGCGCGTCGAACCCGAACCCGGGCAATATTCGCTCGCGGCCATCGCTTATTATCGCGGCGTGATCGACGAGATCCGCAAGCACCGGATGACCCCCGTCGTCGTCTACAATCATTTCACGGTCCCGCGCTGGTTCGCCGGCATCGGCGGCTTCACCCGCGTCGAGAATGTCGATCATTTCGTGCGCTACTGCCGTTTCGTCACCGAGAGACTCGGTGATCTTTTCGATATCGCGATCACGCAGAACGAGCCCAATCTCTGGGCGCAATTGTCCTGGACCCCCGCCTATCCGCGCCTGCGGGCGGCGTTCGATGCGGCCAACAAGGCAGCCGCCAAGGCAGAGGGCCGCGAAATTTTCGCCTCGCCGACGCTGACCGACTGGAAAGTGCAGCAGCCGATCATGATTGAGGCGCATCACAAGGCGCGCGAGGCGATTCGTGCCGCCTCCAATGGACGCATCGAAGTCGGCTTCACCCTTTCGCTGCCCGACGACCGTGCGCCGCGGAGCGGACCGAGCGGCGTCGAACGCAAGCGTGCCGATTATGTCCTCCCGTGGCTCGCCGCAGACTATGACTTCATCGGTCTTCAGAATTACAGCTATTATGAGGTGGGAGAGAAGGCGGACCTGCCGACACCGGCGGGCGTCGAGGTCGCACAGACCGGCGCTCCGCTTGCCCCCGAGACCCTCGCCAACGTCGTCCGGATGGTGGCGAGCCAAACGAAGAAGCCCATCCTCATCACCGAACATGGCTGCGCGACCGAGGATGACAGCCGGCGTGTCTACCTCATCGAGAACGCACTGAAAGGCGTCTACGACTGCATCCGCGACGGCATCGACGTGCGAGGCTACCTCCACTGGTCGCTGCTCGACAATTACGAGTGGTTCTACGGCTATACGCAGAAATACGGTCTCGTCTCGGTCGATCGCACGACGTTCAAGCGGACCCCGAAGCCCAGCGCGAGGGTGCTGGGCCGGATTGCGAGCCGCGGCCTGCCGGCAGGCCTTGGCCGCCGCTGATGTGGCGACGACGGAGCGAGGCCCCGATGCGGTCTCGCTGCGCGCCCATCGTGTCACGGCCGGTCGCTGCGCACCCCCGGCCCGGCTGATATTTTACGGTCAATATTGATTGCAAGTTCGACGAATGCTATCCCGGCACCGGCGGCATTCATGACGCCGTACGGGGTCGCCCCGGACCTGTGGAGAGCCCATGACACGTTTTCTGTTTTCCTCGCTCGCGATCGCGTCCGCCCTCGTCTCGGCGCCGCTCGTTATGGCCGGTCCAGCTGCGGCGCAAGCTGACCCGGCGCGCGGCGAGACCCTTTTCAAACAGCGATGCGCGATGTGCCATACGGTCAAGGGCAAGGGCGGCAAGCTCGGTCCCGATCTGACCGGGGTTGTCGGTCGCAAGGCGGGCTCGGGAAGCTTCGCCTATTCGCCCGCCATGAAATCGTCGAAGCTCGTCTGGAAGCCGGCGACGATCGAGACCTATCTCGCCGCGCCGACCAAGCTCATCCCCGGGAGCCGGATGACGATCTCGGTGAGCAAGCCGGACGAGCGCAAGGCGCTCGCATCCTACCTCGCTTCGGTCAGGTAGAAATCTCCCCTCGCCTGCGGCGTATCGCCGCGGACCGTCAAAATAGGCGGCATTCCGATTATGGAATGCCGCCCGAGTTGTCCGGCCATTTGACCGGCGGCGGGAGAGAGAGGCGTCTCCCGAAGCTAGTCACTTTTGCCAAGCGGCCCGGCGCTTCACCGGGGCATTCTCACGATCATGCAGCCGTAGGGCGCCAGATCGATATCGCCGTCCGGCGAGGCGACCGTGCGCGCCTCGGCGCCTGTATTCTGCAGGAAGCGATATGTTCCCGACGGCCCGCTGCGGCAGACCTGCTCGACCCCGGGCGGCAGCGCCGGCGGGTGGATGCCGGCTTGGGCGAAGAGCGGGTCGAACAGGCTCGCTGCCAGTCCGGGGGTCAGATAGGTGCCGACATAGATCACTTGGCCGGCTCCGAGCCGGCGACGGGTAATCGCCGCCTCCCCGGCCAGAAAACGCGACGCCCATCGCCCGATGACTTCGGTGCCAGGCGCGGGATCGACGATTTCATAGCCGTGCGCGGCGCGGATTTCCGCGCCGCCCAGCTCGATGAAATGCTCACGCTTCGCAGACTCGGCGACGCGACCGCTCTGAAGCGCCTCGACCTGGAACACCGCGCCCGACAGTAGCGATGAAGCTCCGGGAGCGGGCAAGCGCCCGAACTCCCTGACGCTGACCCCGCAAAGGCCGCGCAGCGCTCCGGGCGCTGCCGTCTCGAGGACATGGTTGTTCTCGTTCCGGGTCGCCGTCCGCGCCCCGACCACGATTATGCCGCCGGCCTCGACGAAGGCTGTCAGATTGTCCGTCCACCGCGCGTCCCAGAGCGCCAGATGCGGGACGAAAGCGATCTTCGCCCGCGCGAGGTCGTCGCCCGGTGCCGCGAAGCTGCAGACGATATTGCGCTGGTAGCAATGGTGATGGAGCGGCAACGACAGCTCGGCGAGGCTCGGCAATCCCAGCGAGAAGCTTGCCTGGGCGATCTCATTCTCCCAGTCGGCCGCGAGGATCGCGACGTTGGCATCGACGCTCGTTCCGAGGATGTCGCCGCGCACCGCCTTCAGGTCGGCGATCGTCTCTTTGAGCTCGGCGTAGCGGCGGCGCGGCACCCGGTCGTGGTCGAGCGCGCCCATCCAATAGGCCTCGGCGCCATAGCGCGCACTCGTCCAGCGGAACCACAGGATGCCGTCGGCGCCGCGTGCGACGGACGAGAAGGCGAAGCGCCTGAGCTCGCCCGGTTCGGGCGCGGGAATGGCAAAACCTGGGTGCGCGCCGCTGCCGAGTTGCAGCTCCGGTATGATGAAATTGCCGCTCCATCCGCGAAAGCTGTCGAGCTGCATGGCCTGCGAATAGCCGAGCCCCGCCTTCAAATATTCGTCGCGCAGCCCGGGATAGACGTCGGTACCGAGGAAATCGAGGTCGGCCCCGAAGTCCCGAAGGTCGGTATCATTCAGCCGGCCGATATTGTGGAAGAGGAACCAGTCCGGATTGGCGGCCCGCAGGATCGCGAGCTGCTCGCGCTGGAAATCGCGTGTCGCATCGGCAAGGAAGCGGCGATAGTCGAGAAGATGCGACGGATCGGCGGATGCGGGCCGGTTGTTCACCGGCGTCTCGATCTCGCCGAAATCGCCATATTGCCGGTTCCAGAAGACGGTCCCCCATGCCGCGTTCAGCGCACCGATATCGCGGTAGCGCGCCCTCAGCCACAGCCGGAAGGCTGCCTGCGCGGCGTCCGAGTGGGTTTCGGAGAAATGCGTGTTGAACTCATTGTCCGTCTGCCAGCCGATGACGTGGCGATTGCCGCGATAATGATCGGCGAGTGCCCGGGTGATGCGGCGGCTGTGGTCGCGAAACAGCGGGCTGGTGACGTCTGCATGTTGGCGCGAGCCGTGGCGCTGCGACCGGCCGTCGCCATCGACGCGCAGGATGCCGGGATGACGGTGGCTGAGCCAGCGCGGCGGTGTCGCGGTCGGTGTGCAGAAGATCGTGTCGATGCCGTGCGCCCCGAGAACCGCGATCGCCTCGTCGAAAAGCGAGAAATCGAACCGCCCTTCCTCCGGCTCGACGACGCTCCAGGCAAACTCCCCCATGCGAACGGTCTCGATACCGGCCTCGGCCATCAGCCGCGCATCGTCGGAGATCTGCTCGCGTGGCTCCTGTTCGGGGAAATGACAGATGCCGATGAGGAAGCGGCAGTGCGGCAGCGGCCGCCACGGCCCAATGTCCTGACCCATCGCGGTCACTTTCCGGCCGGCTGCCCGCAATCGGACGAAGTCAGGCCCATCGTCCACGCGATCGCCTGCTCGAGGAGACGGACATTGTTCGCATCGGAATAGGTCTCGGGGCGGTGGCCGATCGCCGAGTAGAAAGAACGGCCGCGCCCGACGCAGCGCGTCCAGGCGACGGGATGATCGCCCATCCGCAAGTCGCGCATCCCGCTCGTCGGCTCGTAGCTCGTTTCGTCGATCGTGAGCAGGACGCGTGTCTCTGGGCCACGCGGGCTTTTCTCGAAACTGTACCACTCCTCGAGCATCGCCCAGTCGGGCGAAACGCCCGCGGTGATCGGCGAAGCCTGGTCGTCGATGCGGATCCGGGCGGTCTGATGCACATCGACATGGCCGATGAAGCGGGCCCCGATCAGCCTGTCGGCATACCAGTCCCAAAGATAGAGCGGATCGCCGCCCGACCCGTGTATCGCGGCAAATCCGCCGCCGTCCTCGACATAGCTGCGCAGCGCCGCCCTTTGCCTGACGGTCAGGACATCGCCGCTCACATTGTTCCAGAACACCGCCTTGAAACGGCGGAGATTGGCCTTGGTAATATCGCCGGGATTGCTCGTGAACACGAACGACCAGCCCCGCCGGTCGGCCATCGCGCGAAGCGCCGCCTGCGCCGCCTCTACTGAAGGGGCGTCGCGAAACCCGTTGCTGTGCTCGAACACGAGGAGTGCGGGCTTGTCCGCCGGAACGGTCAGCGGCGTGCGGCTGTCGGGCGCATAGCGCGCACAGCGCGCGACAGTCTCCGCCCGGGTCAGCGGGAGCTTCGCGAGGGCGCCGCCGAGCCCGTCGACGACGGCCGCATCGACCTTAAATATGCGCGCGACCTGCCGGAGCGAAACAATGGTGGCAAAGCTCGGCGCCTCTTCGCGGGCGATCATCGGCGGCAACCTGGCGAGGATGCCCGCCTCGTCGATGAGATGCTTCGCGCGCGGGTCGATCAGAAGGTCGAAAAGCGGGGTGTCGGCCGAGTAAGAGGCCGTGGCGAGCGGGCAGTCCGTGACCGGAGCGGCCTGCGCCGCCGGGACGGCCCCTGCCCCCGCGATCGCAACAACGGCAGCGGCGAATGCCTTCCATCCAAGAAGCGCCTTCATGCCTGCAATCCCTGCTTATACCGGCTCCGCCGGCGCTCGATGACACGGACGATCCGGCGGTGTGTCGGCCCCGAGACCGGGTAGAACCAGATCGCGACGATGCTCGCCAGAAACAGCAGGAACGGCCCAAGTCCGTAGAGAAGAACGATCCCGTGCAGCGTCGCCTCGCTTTGCGGCCGATTGGGGACGTAGCCGATCCAGCCCATGATAATTCCGATCATGCCGGTGCCGATGCCGAGGGCAATCTTTTGCGAGAAGGCAATGAGCCCGAATATCGCCCCTTCGGCGCGAAGACCCGTCTTCCACTCGCCATATTCGACCGTATCGGGCAGCATCGACCAGAACGTCAGGATGAAGGCCGAGTTTCCGATACCGACGAGCACCAGCGGGGTCCACAGCATCGCTCCGCCACGCGGCGCCGCCAGCAGGATGAAGAGATAGGCGGCGAGGTTGAAGCAGGCGCCGGTGATCCAGACGAAACGCTTGCTCGTCCTGCGGGCGATGATCATCCAGGGGAGCATGGCGATGGCGGCTGCTCCGAGCGTCACGACTAGGCCCGACGTGACCGCGGCTTCCGATCCCACCCAATATTTGAGATAATAGATGAGCGCCTTCCCCGACATGGTGTAGCCCGTGAGGCCAGCGACGGTCGCGAGCAGAAGCATCAGGAAAGCGCGGTTGTGCCGCATAGTCGCGAGCATGTCGGCGAAACCGGGATGGCGCTCGCCGACATCCGCCACGTCCTCGCGCGTCGCCGCAAAAGTCACGAACAGGATGATGCTCGCGAGCACCGAATAGACGACGCTGACCAGGAAGAAGCCGGCCTGGCCGCCCCCGAAGGCCTTGGCCAGCGGCAGGGTGAGCGAGGCGAGCAGGAGTCCGCAGCTGATTGCGAAGAGCATTCGCGCCGCGGCAAGCTGGCCGCGCGCGTCGCTGTCCTGCGTCAACTGGGCCGACAGTGCGATGTATGGGATGTTCACGAAGGTGAAGACGGTGCGGTAGACGAGATGGGTTGCGAAGCAATAGGCAACGAGGGCGCCGCCGCTGAGCCCGAGCGGCAGGAACATCGCCGCGACGGAGAGCGCGAGCGGAACCGAGCCGAACAGCAGATAGGGACGGTACCGGCCCCAGCGGCTTCTCGTCCGGTTGGCGAGCATGCCGATGACCGGATCGGTGATGCCCTCCCAGACAAGCGCGACCATGATGATGAGGCCGGCCGTTCCCGGATCGAGCTCCAGCACGTCGGTGTAGAAGTAGAGCAGGAAAAGCGAAGCGAAGGTAAAGCTGAGGTTGAAGGCGAAATCGCCCGCCCCGTACCCGATGATGCGCCCGAGACCGAGACGCGCGCCGGCAGCATTGGCCGTCATGCGAGGTCTCCCTGCGCGACCTGCGCGCTTGCAACGGGATGGCGGAGGCAATGGAGGGCGAACATCGCCACGTAGAAATAGCAGAGCAAAGGCACCGCGAACGATGCGGCGAGGCCGAACCCGTCGGCGACCACACCCTGCAGGAGCGGGATGAGCGCGCCGCCGACAATCGCCATGATGAGATAGGCGGATGCCTTCGCCGTGCGGTCACCAAGGCCCTCGATCGAAAGGGTGAAGATGGTCGGGAACATGATCGAATTCATGAGCCCGACGAGGATGACCGACCACAGGGCAAGCCATCCCGCCGTCAGGATCGTCGTGCCGAGAAGCAAGGCCGCGCCGACCGACGCCGTGACGAGTATCAGGCTTGGCAGAATACGGCGCATGAGGCCGGCGCCGAGAAAGCGGCCGGTCATCGCGCCGCCCCAGAAGAGCGACACATAGAATGCGGCTTCGGCATGAGTCATCGGGACGACGTGCGGGGACGAGATATAGTTGATCAGGAAGGTGCCGACCGCGATCTCGGCTCCGACATAGAAGAAGATCGCACCGATGCCGAGGATCAGCCGCTTTTCCGTCCACAGCGAAGGCCCCTCCTCGATGGCACCCTCGTGCCGCACCGCGAGCCGGGGAAATTTCCAGGCGAGGATCAGGAGACCGAGGATGACGAGCGTGGCGGCGATCGCGGCGTAGGGCTCGCGAACCGCCAGCGCGTCCTGGATGCGTTCCGCCTGGGTCAATATCCGGCCGGCTTCGGAGGTTCCCGAGGTGCTGTTGGCGAGGATCAGCATGCCGCCGAAGAAAGGCGCCACCGTCGTTCCGAGCGAATTGAAGGCCTGTACGAGGTTGAGGCGGCTCGAGGCGGTGCTGGCGGGCCCGAGCATGGCGACATAGGGGTTCGCCGCGACCTGGAGCATGGTGATGCCCGAGGCCAGCACAAAGAGTCCGCAAAGGAACAGGCCGTAGGACGGCAGCGTTGCCGACGGAAGGAAGAGCAGCGCGCCGACCGCGGTTGCGAACAGCCCGCCGGCGATCGAGCGCTTGTAGCCGAGCCGCTCGAGAATCCAGGCCGATGGCAGCGCCGCGAGGAAATAGGTTCCGAAGAAGACGAACTGGATCATCGTCGCCTCGGTGTAACTGAGCGCGAAGACCGAGCGCAGGTGCGGCACCAGCACGTCGTTCAGGACGGTGATGAACCCCCACATGAAGAAGATGAGAGCGAGGATCGCAAGCGATGCGCCGTGGCGCCCGGGCGCCTGGTCCGAGCCCGGCGCCGTCCCTGAAAACTGAACCAACTTCCCTCTCCCCGAGGATTATAAACAAGCGTTTCTGACTGTTTGTTTCATCTTGCCGGCTAGGCTGTCAACCCTAATCGGCGACGCGGCACAATCAGTAGGTCGTGCGCCCTCCCGAAGTGTCGAAGGTCGCAGCGGTGGAAAAACTGCACTCCTCCGACGCGAGGAAGCAGACCATCGCCGTCGTCTCCTCGGTTCGGCCGAGACGCCCCATCGGAATCTTCGAGCGCATGAAATCGATCTGGCTCTGCGGCATCTGGCCCAGCAGCGGGCTGTCGAAGACCGCCGGCGTCACCGCGTTCACGAGCACGCCCTTCGTCGCAAGCTCTTTGCCTAGCGACTTGGTGAAGGCGAGCACCCCGGCTTTCGACGCCGAATAGGCCGCGGCATTCGGATTGCCTTCCTTGCCTGCCACCGAGGCGATGTTGATGATCCGCCCATAGCCCCGGTCCGTCATCGATGCCGCCAGCGCGCGGCACGCGTAGAAGGTGCCGGAAAGATTGATGTCGATCACCTTGTGCCAGCCTTCGAGGGGAAATTCGGTCACCGGCGTCGTCGGTCCCGTGATGCCCGCGGAGTTCACGAGAATGTCGATCGCGGGCGCGGCCGCGAGACTTTCCGCCGCCGCCGCCTCGACCGCTTCCCACGAGGCGATATCGACCCGAACGGCCGCAAGAGCGCCGATGTCCGCATGCGCACGCGCCAGGGCGTCGGTGTCATGATCCCACAGGATGGCCCTCCCGCCTTCGGCGACAATGCGCCGCGCGACGTCGAGCCCCAGTCCCGAGGCGCCGCCGGTCACGACTGCGGTACGGCCCGCGAAGCGATCAGCAAAAATTGTCATTGTCCATCCCTTTCACGAATGCGCAGATACTGCCCCGGGGCGCCGGTGGACGGCGCGAGCGGGGATCATTCGACAAATTCCGCCACCTGCCGCTGGCGGCCGATCAAAAAGGCGTCCGCCGCCAGCGCCAGCGGCGCGGCATCGACTTCGGATTCGCCGCGGCCCACGAGCGCCGCAAAGCGGCGGTAGATCGACGGATATTCGCGGCTCGGTCCGATATTCTGGCGGCTGCCCGCGATGCTGAGTTCAGCGCCGCCCATGGCGAGCGACATCGTCCCGACGTCGGTCACGACCTCGATCGACCAGATCTGCTCGCCCTCCTTCAGAAAATCGAGCGTCGCCTCGAACTGCCCCGCGTTACCAACGCGCCCTTCGAGTGCCGCGGCAATCGGGGTCGCGCAGTTCGCGGGAACGTCGAGCCGCGCGGCTGTGAGAACGAGACTGTCCGGAAGAATGCGGGTCAGGATCGACAAGGCATTGATGCCGGGATCGAACACGCCGAGTCCGCCGGGTTCCCAGATCCATCGCTGGCCGGGATGCCATTCGCGCACATTCTCGCACCATTGCATCCGGACTTCGCGGATATTTTTTCCCGTCAGCCACGCCCGGGCCGGGAACACCGCAGGGGCATGCTGCGAATGCCAGCCGGTGTAGAGGCTGAGCCCGCTTCCCCGCGCGATCCGCTCGAGTTCGGCGAGCGCCGACAGGCTGCCCGCGGGCGGCTTTTCGAGGAGGACATGTTTTCCCGCAAGCAGGGCCTCGCGGGCGATGTCGAAGCGCAGTTGCGGCGGCGTATTCACCGCTACCGCATCGATATCCTCGGCCGAGAGCGCCGCCCCGAGATCGGGGTAGACCGCGAGGCCGTCCGTGCGGCTGTTCGGCGATACGCCCGCCACAAGATAAAAGTCCCGGTCTTCCGCGATCGAGGGGATATGCTGATCGATGCTGATCTTGCCGAGCCCGACAAGCGCGATCCGGATGGACATCAGTGATTATCCCGCGGAACGCCGAAGGTCGAACTGATCCGCTGGAACGCGTCGGCGCCCTCGAGAATGGCCCCTTCGCTGAGATGTCCGACCGAGCTGCGCTGAAGGGCCTGCCAGGGGGTTTGCGACGCGGGGTAGCGATAGCCCCTGTTCGCCTCGAGGGCCGCGCGCCGGCGTGCGATCTCCTCGTCGGCGACAAGCAGGTCGACGCGTCCGCGCAGCAGGTCGACCCGGATGCGGTCCCCCGTCTCGAGGATTGCGAGATTTCCGCCCGCGGCGGCTTCCGGCGAGGCGTTGAGGATCGATGGCGAGCCCGAGGTGCCCGATTGGCGGCCATCGCCGATGCACGGCATCGAATGGACGCCTTCGCGAATGAGCCGCGCGGGCGGCTGCATATTCACCACTTCGGCGGCGCCGGGATAGCCGATCGGCCCTGCCCCCCGCATCACGAGAATATCGGCCGCGGTCACCGCGAGCGCGGCGTCGTCGATCCGGGCATGATAATCTTCGGGCCCGTCGAACACGACCGCGCGTCCCTCGAAGGCGTCGGGATCGTCCGGATTGGAAAGATAGCGCCCCCTGAATTCTTCCGAAATCACGCTGGTCTTCATGATCGCGGAATCGAACAGGTTGCCCGTGAGGACGAGGAAACCCGCTCGCTCCTTCAGCGGCTCGCCGAACGGCCGGATCACCTCGGGCAGCAGGGTTTCCGTCTCCCGGCAATTCTCGCCGATCGTACGGCCGTTGACGGTTCGCGCGCCTTCGTTGATGAGCCCCGCACCGATGAGCTGCGCGACCACCGCCGGCACGCCGCCCGCGTGATGGAAATCTTCGCCGAGATATTCCCCGGCCGGCTGCAGGTTCACGAGCAGCGGCACCTCGAGACCGATCCGCTGCCAATCCTCGATCGGCAGGTCGACCCCCATATGGCGCGCGATCGCCGCGAGATGGACGGGCGCATTGCTCGACCCGCCCAGCGCCGAGTTGACCACGATCGCATTGTGGAAGGCGTCGCGGGTGAGGATTTGCGATGGCCGAAGGTCCTCGCGCACCATGTCGACGATGCGAAGGCCGGTCCGATAGGCCATCTGCGCCCGCTCGCGATAGGGAGCGGGGATAGCCGCCGATCCCGGCAGCTGCATGCCCAGCGCCTCGGCGAGCGAATTCATTGTCGTCGCCGTGCCCATCGTGTTGCAATAGCCTGGCGACGGCGCCGAGCTCGCAACGAGGTCTAGGAATTCGGCATAGTCGATCTCGCCGGCAGCCATCCGCTGCCGCGCTTCCCACACAATTGTTCCCGACCCCGTGCGCCGGCCCCGATGCCATCCGTTAAGCATCGGGCCGACCGACAGGGCGATCGCCGGAATATCGACCGTCGCGGCCGCCATCAGCAATGCCGGCGTCGTCTTGTCGCAGCCGATGGTGAGCACGACGCCGTCCAGCGGATAACCGAAAAGGCTTTCGACGAGCGAGAGATAAGCGAGATTGCGGTCGAGACCCGCGGTCGGGCGCTTGCCGGTTTCTTGGATCGGGTGCACCGGAAACTCGATCGCGATACCGCCCGCCTCGCGAATACCTTCGCGAACGCGCTTCGCGAGTTCGATATGGTGACGGTTGCACGGCGCGAGATCGCTGCCGGTCTGCGCGATACCAATGATCGGCTTGCCCGACTGGAGTTCTTCGCGGGTCAGCCCGTAGCTCAGATACCATCCAAGATAGAGCGCCGTCATGTCCGGATTTGCGGGATTGTCGAACCAGGCGCGCGAACGCAGCCCCTTGCCCTTCGTCATGGCCTCTTCTCCAAGCGGCGGCCCCTTCTCCGAGTCCGATCCGATAGCCTCCTCCGTAGATGCAAGAACGACATTTGCAAACAGGAATGATTGTTTGTTGTGTCACATCCCGCGTTTTCGCGGTGAAGCGCCGGCAATCGCGGCCGGTTCAGCGGGCTGCGCCGACATAGACCCCGAAGCTGAAACGATCCCCAGCGATCACAATTGCCAACCGCCCGCCCGCCTTCTACTAACAAGCAGCCCAGACTGGATTTATATGGCCGATTCCGTGCCACTCGGCACCTGGCCCCGGTCGGCCAATAATTCAGGTGGATGATAGGAGAAGACGATGACCCTCACGCGGCGGGAGTTTGGTTTGGCCGGCTCGGTGGGGCTACTGGCTACATTGTCGCCGCGCGCGGCCGCGGCCGCAACCGACCCGCGCGTCAAGCAGGCAGCCTGGTATGATACGGTCAAGCGGATCGGCCAGACGAACCTGAACGAACGCGATCCCGAGCATGGCGACCCGGAGAGATGGGCGGCGTTCTGGGCATCGGCAAAGGCGCAGGCGGTGCTTGTATCCGTGTCCGGCCCCATCGCATTCTATCCAAGCAAGATCCCTTTCTTCCACCACAGCCGCAGGCTGGGCGAACGCGACTTCGTCGGCGAATGCGTCAGCGCGGCCAGGAAGCGCGGATTGCGTATCATCGGACGCATGAGCCCTGACCATCAATGGTATGACGAGGCCACGGCCGCTGCCCATCCCTCCTGGTTCCGGCGGCTGCCCGACGGCAAACCGATCCTCTTCGATCCGAACATCGCCATCACATGTCACATGAGCGATTACTTCTCGGATCAATTGCCCCGAACGCTGGAAGAAATCCTCGATCGCTATGAATTCGACGGCATGTTCACGAACGGCTGGCCGACGATCCAGAAGTGCTATTGCGATACGTGCCGCAAGATCGGCGATCCCAATTCCGCGGTGTATCAGGCGGCGTTGCAAAAGCAGCACGATGCCTCGCTCGCATTGTTCCGCGGGATGATCCTCAAGAAAAATCCCGGCGGCTTCTTCACCAACTCCTTCTTCGGCGGCTTTGGTGGGGGCGATATGCCATGGCGGCTGTCGCGCAGCTCGTCCTTTTCCGCCGGCGATGCGCAAGGCCGGCCCAAGCTGGAAGATCCCGTCTGGGACGGTTCGATCGACGCCAAGATCGCCCAGTCGCTGATGCGCGATCGTCCCTACGCGCTGGTGACGTCCGGTTTTGGCAGCACGTCGGGCAGCGACTGGCGCCACATCTCCAACACCACCGCGGAATCGCTCAGCCGAATGGCGCAGACTGCGGCGTCGGGCGGCGTGGTGTGGCATCACATGCTGGGCATGACGCAAAGCTTCAGTCAGGATCAGCGCTGGCAGGAGCTGGTCAAGCCCTTCTTCAACTGGATGGCCGCGAACGACATTCATTTCCAGAACAAACGGCCACTGGCGAAGGTCGGCGTCCTGATCTCGCCCCGGTCGATGGAGCAGTACAAGGCGCCGGCCGGCAACGAGCGGGCGACCGCCGTCGAGGGCATTTGCAAGGTGCTGGTCGAGAACCGGATCGCCTATGACTTCGTGCACGTAAATGATCTGGGTGCCGAGCGGCTCGCGCAATATGACACGCTGCTCCTTCCCAATGTCGCATTGATGAGCGATGCCCAGGCGACCTCGCTGCGGCAGTTCGCGCAGCGGGGTGGATCGCTGATCGCAACGTTCGAGACCGGCCTGTATGACGAGACCGGAAAGCCGCGCGCCGATTTCGCGTTGGCCGATGTCTTCGGCATCCACAAGATCGGCGATCGGCAGAAATGGAATCCGCCGCCCTTCACGCCGCAGGCAATGCACTATCAGGCATTGAAAGGCGCGAGCCCGTTGACCGACGGTTTCGGCAACACACCATGGATCGCCGGCCCGCTTTGGCGTATCCCGCTTGCACCTGTGGCCGACGCACCGGCAACATTCATGCCGCTCGCACCCGACGGTCCGCCGGAGATGGTATTCGCCAATGGCGGTCCGACAAACGAGCCGGCCGTCGTCATGCGACAGGTCGGCAAGGCCCGAATGGTCTATTTTGCAGGCGATAACGATGCGAGCTATGAACGCGCCGACATGCCCGACCTCGGCCGCCAGCTTGCCAACGCGGTGCGCTGGACGCTCGGCGACGACGCCGGGCTCACGGTGTCAGGAGATGGGCTGATCGAGGTGAACGTCTGGGAAACCCAGGCCGGCTTCGCGGTCCATCTGCTGAACTACAATGCGCCCAATGCGCTCAACGGACGCCTGCGCAAGCCCATCCCGCTGGGTACGCAGTCGGTTACGCTAACGCTGCCGACGGCGACAAAGGTCCGCCGCATCGACCTGCTCGAAGCAGGCGAACCGGTCGAGTTCACCCAGGAAGGCCGCACAGTCCGCTTCGCCCTGCCCAGCGTCGGCTTCTACGAGGTCGCGGCGCTGATCGTTTGAAGCCGGAGCCGCCTCGCCCGCTCGATCCGAAGGAAGTGTAAATGCGCCGGAAGATGTCACTGATCCTGGTTTGCGGCATGCCGTGCCTGCTGGTTGCTGCCGCCCCGGGCGCCAGCACCGCACCGTCATTCGTCCTCGCGCCGGCCACCGAAGCCGAGGATCCGCCCTTCAGGCCGCAGCGCCTGGTCCTGCGCCGCCTGCCCAAAGCGGTCGGGCCGTCGATTACGCTGTTCAACGGCAAGGACCTCAACGACTGGGACACATGGCTGGGCTATGCCGACCCGGCCGAGACGTACCGCGCCAATAGCGGCAAACCGCTCGGGACCGCTTATGCCGGCGGCACGTTCAATGTGGTGACCGAGGATGGCATGCCGGCGCTGCGCGTGTCGGGCAAGCTATTGGGGGCGCTCACTCACAAGGGCGATTTCGGCGACTATCATCTCCGACTCGAATATAAATGGGGCAAGGCTCGCGGCTCGTCCCGCGCGGACAGGCCTGCCAACAGCGGTTTGCTTTACCACAGCTTCGGACAGCCGGGTGTCATGTTCGGTACGTGGATGAAATCGGTGGAATTCGCGCTGCTGCAAGGGTCGAGCGGCAAGGTCGTGCCGGTTGCGCCGGAGATGCGAATTCGTACCTCTGTCGCGGTCGACCGGTCGGTCATCGATCCGCGTCGCAGCTTCATGCTGGGCGGCCGCGACGTCGAGATCAGGGCGCCGGCGAGGGGCGTCGAGGCGGGCCGCGATGCCGAGCGTCCCGCCGGCCGGTGGAACCGGCTGGACCTGTACGTGCTGGGGGACAAAGCGATCCATGTCGTCAATGGCGCGCCGGTGATGATGGTTCACGGTATCGCGACGGGCGATGCGCAGACCGGCAGCACGCCGCTGACCCACGGCCGTATTCAGATCCAGTCGGAGGGGTCGGAAGTCTATTTTCGCAATATCGTGCTGCAACCGATCGATCGTTTACCGATCGTGATGGCTCGCTGACGCCTCGCAGCGATCGCAGCACGTTTGACGCGTGCCGCGATCGCTTCGCGGACCCTAATCGGCCAACTCGCCCACCACGAACTGACCGGAGATTGCTCCCACCTTCAGCTTCAGGCGGGTGGTCTCGACCCCGCCCCTGCTCTGGTAGCTGACCTCGGTCGCGGGAGCCACGGTCCCACTATGCGGATCCCAGATCTGCGGTTTGTTCACCCGGCCGCGGAGTTCGACCATGGTGTCGAGCGGCGTATCACTCGAATTGCCGAAGAAGTAGATCTCCTTCCCCTCCTTTTGCCGGTGGATGTAGCCGAAGACGCCATTGCCCGAGCGCGGGGACGGGTTGCCATCAATCGCCACGTCAGGCGCGGCGCCCAATCGGTCGAACACATCTGCCAGAACCGCGGCACTCGGCTTGGGGACAAAGACCGTCTTGCCGCCGCGCCGGTTGGCGCGGATCGGCGTGACGCCTTCCGGCATCGGCGCGGCGGGGTCGAGGCCGAATATTCCCCGCACCAGCGCGCGAACCTCCTTGTCCTTGCCGAACTCGGCGGATTTGAACGGCAGTCGTGACGTCGCGATCACCGTTCCGCCGGCGTCGTGAAACGCCTTGATCTTGGTGAGCGCGGCGACCGACAAGACCTCGCCGCCCGGCAGGATGACGATCTGGTATCGCTCGCGATTGACCTTGTTGTCCACCACCAGCGCGCCCGGCTCGACCTTCAGCTTCGGGCTCCTGAGATGCTCGGGATCAACGAAAGTGAAGTCGCGATGAAGCTCGTCCACCAGCATGCCGCCAACGGCCTGATAGTCGGTGTCCTGCGAGATATAGTTGCCATAGGGCAGAGGCGGCGCGTTGCCCGGCGCATCGAAGGAATAGAAGGCCTGTAGCGATTCGATCGGATACACGATGGCGATGTCGGCAACATGCCGCCCGCCCTGTAGCAGCATCGAGCTACGCCCCGCCCAGCGGGCGAAATCCCGCTGCTCGCCGATAGCGCCGCGCGTCAGGAACGGCGTCACGACGAACCGCGTCAAGCCACGGACGTACAGCTCGATCAGGCGGCGATAGCCCATCGTGGTGGCTGACGCGCTGAACACCTCGGCCCCGGCGACCGGCAAATCGCGCAGAGAGGCAACCGAGCTCATCAGCTTGAAGCCGTCGCGCCCGAAGCCATGTCCGAAGATCACATCGGCGAGCGGCACGTCGGTGTGCGCGAAAAACGAGAAGGGATCGCCGTTCATGTCGGTCGGCTGCGGGTCGTAATTTCCCGGTGGATGGCCCATCGCCTGCACACCGTGCGCCCGGGCCCAATCAGTGGCAAGCTTCGGCAAGCCCTCGCCCAGCAGCTGCGCGCGCGCCTTGAAGAAAGCGACCCGCGCCGCCTGGGTTTCCGGTCCGATATCGCGCCACAGCGCGGCATAATAGGGCGCGGGGTCGCGCCCCGTCAGCGCCGTAAAGCGCGCGGCAATTCCGGGCGACCATGAATTCTCGAACGAGTAGATGCCGACGTCATCGAAGAAACTCGCGAAGATGACCGACCCGACATAGGGTTTGAACGCATCGTTCATGCGGTCATAGCTGTTCTTGATAAACCAGCTGGATGCCACCGGATCCATCGGGTCGATCGACACGGCAGCATCGCTTGCAATGCCGCTTGGCTTGGCGCCGACAAGCGAGAATATCTCGAGTTTCCAGTCGCCTTTGGGCGCATGCCATTCAAGGCGGCCGGACGTGAGGTTTGACCGCAGGTCAATCCGCCTGCCGCTCCGCACGTCATGCGCACTGATGGCCTGAACCACACCTTCCACCGGGACATCGATCGACTGGCCCGCGGCCACCGCCAGCTCGGTCCGTTTCAGTACTTTCCGCCGATATTCGAGCGGCGCGGTGTGATCTGCGATGCCGCTTGGATAGCCTGCTTCGTCATAGAATACCGCCAGCCTTCCGCCACGGCGCGCGATGTCCAGCGTCTCGCGGATCGTTGCGACATATTCGGGCGTCCAGAACCCCGGGCCGCCGACCTTTCGCCGTATGGGCTGCGACGGGAGGGCCATCGAAAGATCGGACAGGAATGTGCCGAGGCCCGCCTCGCCGGGCAGGGCTTTGGGAAGCCACTGCGATGCACACTCCGGATATTTGTCCTGGAGCGCGACGCCGCGGCGGATGCTGCCAATGTCCACCGGCACATCCTTTTCGGCCCGCACCGGGTCTCGCGAGGGGCTGAACATGAACGAGCCATATTCACCGTCCTCCAACGCCCGGCGAACTTTATCCGCTGCCTCTTCCGGAACGACCGTGGTGCTCAAGGTCGCGATGGGTCGATAGACGGGTGGCGGGTCGCGGAACATCTGTTCCGTCAAGACGGAGGCGGGCTCCTTGCCATGAACCGGAACACCGGCCGCCCATATGCCGGCGGTTGCGCCCGCCAGCAGAAGCGCCAAGGCGCGGTTGGTGTTCACCGACTTTTCTCCTCGCATAGCGGCGTCGGGTGCGCGGACCTGACGGAGTTTGAGTTGGGTTCAGCCGGCAGCGCCGACGTCGACCGCGAAGCTGAACAGGTCCCCGGCCAGCGGCTGGGCGGCCAGATCCGCCGGACCCAGCCCCTTGCGCGCGGTCGTCGCATAGGCGGTTCGGCCATCGGGTCCGCCGATGGCGATCTTGGTGACATTGGCGACCGGGAACCGCACTTCGGCCGTCACCTCTCCCGATGCATCGTATCGCCGTGCGCGCCAGCCGTCCCAGAGTCCGAGCCAGACACCCCCCTCGGCGTCGCAGCAGACACCGTCCGGCCAGCCATCCCCGGGCGCGATCGACGCGAACAGTCTGCGATCGGAGGCGCTGCCGTCGGCACCGATGCTGTTTGCCCAGATCTCGCGCGCGAGCGTATCGACCGTATAGAGGATCGTACCGCCGGGCGACATGGCGGGTCCGTTGGTAATGCACGCCGGCGGGAGACCGCAGTCACGAACCTCGCCGTCGTAGCGGTAGAAACGGCCGACGGCGTCGGTCTCGCGGTCATCCATTGTGCCGAACCAGATAGCGCC
The DNA here is from genome assembly GCF_035944815.1 of Sphingopyxis sp. Classification (GTDB taxonomy): domain Bacteria; phylum Pseudomonadota; class Alphaproteobacteria; order Sphingomonadales; family Sphingomonadaceae; genus Sphingopyxis. The sequence goes on along the minus strand of NZ_DASZAU010000004.1, from coordinate 85,133 downwards.
GTCAGGACCTCTCGTCCCGTCGTTGATCCGGTTCGAGGGAAGGTCCGGCTCGACCTCTGCCAACAAGCTGAACGCGCCGCTCTCCGGCGCGAAATGATAAAGTCCGTCGGCGAGGCCGGCGACGAGGCCATCCTCTGAAGCGGGCAACACCCAGCCGATCTTCGCAGGCGCAGGCCAGCTGTTCCGGACGCCCGTCGCGGGGTCGATGGCATGGAGAGCCGGAGCGTTGATGTCGACGCACCACAGGAGCCCCCGCGCGCCGTCCCAGACCGGACCCTCGCCGAGTTCCGCCTGCAGCGAGTGGAAGTGCGTCGCTTCGAGGGTCATGATCAATTCCAGTGTTTGGCGCGGCTCGTCTTCCCGATGCCCGGGTTGAGCGTGTTGACGGGATCGAGCGCGCGATAGTGATCGGCCAGTGCCGGCGCCGCCGGATAGAGGTGGCCCACATTATGTTCGGCGGGATATTCGGCGCCCCGCGCCCCCATCAGGGCGAGCAGCCTGTGTTCGAGCGCCACGGGATCGACGCCCTTTCGGACAAGATAATCCTGGTGGAACACGTGGCAGAAGAAGTGGCCGTAGTAGAGCTTGCCGACGAGATCGCGCTCGATCTCCGCGGGCAGGGTCTCCAGCCAGTCGATGCAATTGCGCGGCAGCGCGACATCGAGCGCGACGATATCCTCGACCTCGCGAGGATGCAGCGCGCGGTAGCGGACCGCCGCGCCTGCGACAGCGAAGCGATGCAGCATGGCCCGTCCGGCCTCGGCGGGGCTGCATTCGAACATGTCGCCGGTTTCGCTGGGGAACATGCCGCCGAACAGGCGGCGGGCGAATCCGGCCGTGTCGCGCGACACCTTCACCACGAGATGATGCTCATAGGCGTCGCGGAAAGCGCGCATCCGCGGCGGCAGGTGATCGCCGAACAGCCTCGATGCCGCGTGCAGTAGCCGGTCCGCGAGCGCGGCGGGAAGGATGCGCGACAGGCGCGCGAAGCGGTCGATCGCGGCCTTGAGTCTGAACAGGCGCGGCAGCCGGGCGGTCCCGAGCGCATCGATCGCGAGCACCATGTCCTTGCCGTAGCGATCGGCGAGATCGAAGGCGTCGCGATGGATATATTCGCCCGAGATCGGGAGCGACGGTGCATCGAGAAGCAAGCGGCGCCGGATCCGCGTCAGTTCATGGGGGTCGTTGGTGCCGACATAGAAGACCGCCGGATCCACGTCCTGCTCGAAGCTGTCGACGCGAACGGCAAATACGATGAGCTTGCCCGCGCTCCCCGATGCCTCGAACAATCGTTCGGGATCGGCATTGTAGCGGGCGGGAGACGGCGCATCGACCGCCCGCACGATGCGGTCATAGTCGCTGGCGGCCGAGGCGGACCTGTCGTCCGCGACAATGTCTTCGTCTCCGAAGCGGCCTTGCTCGAGGTTCGCAAGGATCGTCTCGGGATCCTCGCCAAGCGCGATGCCGAGACGGTTTTCGAGTAAGAGCCGGCCATCCTCCTCGACCCGTCCGTAAAGGGCATATTCGGTATAGGCGGGGCCCCTGCGGACCAGTGCGCCGCCCGAATTGTTGCAGATCCCGCCGACGACCGACGCGCCGATACAGGATGAGCCGATCACCGAATGCGGTTCGCGGCCGAGCGGCGCGAGGCGCCGCTCGAGTTCGTCGAGGGTCGTGCCCGCGAGGCAGACGACCTGCTCGCCGCCGCGCAGGGGGAAGACGCCCTTCAGCCGCCCGGTGCTGAGGATGACGACGGGGCGGTCATAGGCACCGTCAGGCGTCGAACCGCCGGTGAGACCGGTGTTTGCCGCCTGGACGATCAGGATGCGTCCTGCCGCCACGCAGGCTTCGGCGACGCGCCACATGTCGACCAGGCTGCCGGGACGGACCGCCGCCTCGACTTCGCCCGTTCCGAACCGGTAACCCGTTGCATAGGGAGCCGCCGCCGCGCCGGTCAGCACATGGGCCGGGCCCGCGATCGCGCGCAGCGCCGAGAGGAAGGGCGCGGACGAGGGCCGGTCAGCGGCCATCGTTCCAGGCGATGACCTTGTGCTTCTGCGCGCCGAGCTTCTCGATCCCGAGTTCGATGACATCGCCTTCCTTGAGCCAGACCTGCGGCGACTTGCCCATGCCGACGCCCGGCGGCGTCCCGGTCGTGATGATGTCGCCGGGGAGCAGGAGCATGAACTCGCTCACATAGCTCACCAGTTCGGCGCAATCGAAGATCATCGTCCGGGTGTTGCCGGTCTGCATGCGAACGCCGTTGACGTCGAGCCACATGTCGAGATCCTGCGGATTGCCGACCTCGTCGGATGTGACGAGCCAGGGTCCGACCGGCCCGAACGTCTCGCAGCCTTTCCCGCGGTCCCAGGTCTGGCCACGCTCCATCTGGAACTGGCGTTCCGACAGATCGTCGACGACGAGATAGCCCGCGACATGATCGAGCGCCTTGTCCTTGTCGACATAGGAGGTCCGCTCGCCGATCACGATACCGAGCTCGACCTCCCAATCCATCTTGGTCGCGAGGCGCGGCTTGCGCACATCGTCGCCGCATCCCTGGATGCATGAGACCGCCTTGGTGAAGATGACGGGCTCGGGCGGCGCTGCCTGGCCGGTTTCCGCCGCGTGATCGGCATAGTTGAGCCCGATCGCGATGAACTGGCGGGTGCCGGCAACCGGCGGCCCGTATCGCACTGGCTGCTCGACCAGCGGCAACATGCTCCAGTCGAGCGCGCGGAGACGGTCGAGCCCCTCGCGCGACAGGGTGTCGGCATCGATGTCGGCCACGACATCGCCGAGGTCGCGCAGGTTGCCGTCGGCATCGATCAGCCCTGGGCGTTCAGCGCCGGCGTCGCCAAATCGAACGAGTTTCACCAGTCATTCTCCTTCATATTTCCCTGCCCTTCCGGACCCGGGACTTGTCTTTTGCCCCCGCAGCGGCGGCACGGAAAGGTCGCCGCGCGCAATCCGCCAGGGAGGCCGATGCGAATTCCGGCCGCGATCGTCGCTCGCCCCTCGCGCTAGGCGGGCGGATCGAAACCGGCGGCCGCGATCGCGGCACGCGCCGCGGCTTCGTCCTGCTCGGTCGTTCCACCCGATACCGCGACGGCGCCAACCAGGCGGCCATTTTCGAACAGCGGGTAGCCACCGCCCACAGCGACGACGCGCGGCAGGCGCGAAAGCGGCGCGAAGGCGGGATCCGATGACAGCTTGTTCCAAAGACCCGTCGGATATCCCATCGAGGCGGCAGTCCACGCCTTGCCGATCGCGACATCTACGGTCAAAAAGCGTGCGCCGTCGCTGCTCGCAAAAGCCCGCAAGGTGCCCGCCGGGTCGACGACCGCGACCGACGCCTCGAACTTTGCATCGGCGATGAAGTCGAGGGCCGCCTCGACGAGATGCGCGGACGCGCGGCGACTGACCGACGCGGCGGCGTTTGACAGGAGGCCCGCGCCACCGGCCGCTGGCTGATCGCTCAATAGGGCCATGGTGCCCTGCTGAATACACCGCCATCGACCCAAAGCGTCTGGCCCGTGACGAAGCGCGCCGCATCACTGGCGAAAAAGAGAATGACGTCGGCGACATCGCCGGGTTTGCCGACTCGCCCGAGCGGCGTGATCGGCGCCCAGCTCGCCTCGTAATCGGGCGACTCTTCGAGCGTTCGCGCCGTCTCGATCGCGCCCGGTGCGACGCAGTTGACGCGGATGCCATATTGGCCGAGCTCGACCGCCGAGGATTTCGTCAGCTGTTCGATGCCGCCCTTCGAGGCCGTGTAATCGACGAGGTTCGGGAACGCATGCTTGTTGCAGCCCGAACCCAGATTGACGATCGCGCCGCCGCCCGCCTCCTTCATCAGGCGGCCCGCCGCCTGGGTGTTGAGGAAGCATCCCTTGAGATTGGTCGCGATCACCCGGTCCCAGCTCTCTTCGGCGAGGTCCAGGAGAGGCGACCAGGTCTGCACACCGGCATTGTTCACGAGCAGCGCGGGCGCCAAGCCTGCCCAATCGGCTGCACGGCTGTGGAAGGCGTCGACTTCGGCTCTGGATGCGACATCGCAGCGCAGCGCAAGCACCCGTCCGCCGCCCGCCGATGCCTCGGCAGCGCTCGCCTCCGCCCCTGCCACGTCGCTGTTGAAACTGAACGCGACGTCATAGCCCGCCGCGACGATCGCCGCGACGAGATGGCGACCGATGCCGGTGCTGCCGCCCGTCACGATGGCAAGACGATTGGTCAAAGGCTCATTCCCCCGTCGATCACCATATTCGCGCCCGTCATGAAGCGTGCCTCGTCCGATGCGAGCAGGATAGCCGCAGCGGCGATTTCGTCCGGTGCGCCGAGGCGCCCCATGGGCTGGCGCGCGACGAAGGCGGCGCGCGCTGCCTCGATGTCGCCCGTCGCCGCCCAGCGGTCGTGGAGCGACGGTGTCTCCACCGTACCCGGGCTGATCGCATTGCAGCGGATGCCGCTTTTCACGAAATCGAGCGCAACCGACATGGTCAGTCCGATCACCGCGGCCTTGGTCGAAGCATAGGCAAAGCGCCCAGGGGCCGCCATGACCGACGAAACCACCGATGCGATATTGATGATCGAGCCGTCGCCGCGCTCGATCATGCCGGGCAGAAACGCACGGATGACCGCCGCGGTGCTCCGGACGTTGAGCCGGTAGCTGTCGTCGAGTTCGTCCAACGGCGCGTCGAGGATCGTGCCCGACGCGACCTTGCCGACGCAATTGACGAGCACGCTTACCGCCCCCGCCGCCCGCACCGCATCGGCCAGCGCGGCGTCATCGGTGACATCAAGGATGAGGCGCTCGACCCCGGGCGGCAGCACGTCGTCGGCGAAACGCAGGTCCGCGGCGACGACCTCGGCGCCTTCGGCCGCAAAAGCCTCGGCGATGCTGCGGCCGATCCCCTGCCCCGCCGCGCTGACGAAACATCGCTTACCCGCGAGACGCCCGCCCTTGCCTGCCATTCGATGATCCTTTCCCACAAGACTCGCGCAGCCATGCCGCGACGCCTCAATTGCGGTTTAATAGCGTAAGTAACAAACAGTCAATCCCGACTGCAAATATACTGCTCATCCAGCTCTCGATGGAAGCTCGACCGCGGCCGAGGCCGCACGGCACCGGCCTCAGGGCGTGTCGGCGGCTGCGATCCCCATTAGACGCCGGTTTGCGGCCCGGTCGGCGCTACCCGCCGCAAAGTCGTCGAAGGCATGCTCGGTCACCCGGATGATATGGTCGCGGATGAAGGGCGCGCCTTCCGCGGCCCCGTCTTCCGGGTGCTTGAGCGCGCATTCCCACTCCAGCACCGCCCAGCCGGGGAAATCATATTGCGCCATTCGCGAGAAGATGCCCGAAAAATCGACCTCACCATCGCCAAGCGAACGGAAGCGGCCGGGCCGGTCGACCCACGACTGATAGCCGCCATAGATGCCGACGCGCGGCGAGGGTTTGAACTCGGCGTCCTTGACGTGGAAGCAGCGGATGCGCTCGTGGTAGACATCGATGAAGCCGAGATAGTCGAGCTGCTGCAGGACGAAATGGCTCGGATCGTAAAGGATGTTGGCGCGCGCGTGACCGCCAACCGCGCCCAGGAACATCTCGAACGTCACCCCGTCATGAAGATCCTCTCCCGGATGGATTTCATAGGCGACGTCCACCCCCGCCTCGTCGAACGCATCGAGGATCGGCTTCCACCGCCGGCCAAGTTCGGCGAACGCATCCTCGACCAGTCCTGCGGGCCGCTGCGGCCAGGGGTAGAAATAGGGCCAGGCGAACGCGCCCGAGAAGGTCGCGTGCGCCGCAAGGCCGAGGTTCCGGCTCGCGCGCGCTGCCAGTCGGAGCTGCTCGACGGCCCAGCGCTGGCGTGCGGCGGGATTGCCGCGCACCTCGGGCACGGCGAACGCGTCGAACTGCTCGTCATAGGCGGGGTGGACCGCGACGAGCTGGCCTTGCAGGTGGGTCGACAGCTCGGTGATCTCGAGGCCCTTGCCCGCGAGCATGCCCTTGACCTCGTCGCAATAGGTCGTGCTTTCGGCAGCAAGAGCAAGATCGAAGAGCCGCCCGTCCCAGCTCGGGATCTGCACGCCCTTGTAGCCGAGACCCGCGACCCAGTCCGCGATCGCCTCGAGCGAGGAATATGGCGGCGCATCGCCGGCGAATTGGGCAAGGAAGATGCCCGGTCCTTTTATCGTGCGCATGCCTGCTCCCTTCAGATGTTGAAATCGGTCCAGCCGCGCCCGTCGCGGCTGGCAGCGACTGCGGCCGATACGAAGGCCATGCCGCGCAATCCCTCGTCAATCCCCGGCGCCGCCGTGCCGGGCTCGCCGCGCAGCTGCCGCGCGAAGTCCCGGTAGATGTTGGCGAAGGCCTCGAGATAGCCTTCGGGATGCCCGCCGGGCGTCCGCGTCGCGCCGCTCGCCGCGGCGCCGAGTGCGGTGCCGGCGCGCAGGATTTCTGTGCCGCCGTCGGCGCGGTGGACGACAAGGCTGTTGGGCTCTTCCTGGCGCCAGACCAGGCCGCCGCGCTCGCCGTAGAGGCGAATGCGAAGGCCGTTGAGTTCGCCGAGCTCGATCTGCGAGGCAAGGAGGACGCCCCTCGCGCCATTCTCGAAGCGCAGAAGGACCGCGACATCGTCGTCGAGGAGGCGCCCCGGTACCACCGTGCCGAGATCGGCGAACAGGCGGTTGACGCGGAGACCCGAGATATATTCGGCGAGATGAAAGGCATGGGTGCCGATATCGCCGATACAGCCGCCTTCGCCGGCGCGCGCGGGATCGACGCGCCACTCCGCCTGCTTGCCTTCGGCCGCGCCCGCGAGCCAGCCTTGCGGATATTCGACGACCACCTTGCGGATGGCGCCGATATCGCCGCGGGCCACGCGCTCGCGCGCTTCGCGGACGAGCGGATAGCCCGAGTAGGTATAGGTGACGCCGAAAGCGAGCCCCGAGGCCGTTACGGCATTTGCAAGCTCATGCGCTTCGGCAAGCGTCGCGGTGAGCGGCTTGTCGCTGAGGACCGGAAAGCCCGCGGCAAGCGCGGCCTTCGCCGCCGGAAGATGGTGATGGTTGGGCGAGACGATCGCGACGAAGTCGGCGCCATCTCCCCGCGCCCGTTCGCCCTCGAGCAGCGCGGCGACGTCGCGATAGGCGCGCGCGGGATCGATCCGGTACGACAGGCCGGCGGCACGGGACCGCTCGGCATCGCTGCTGAAGGCCCCGGCAACGAGTTCGATCTCGCGGTCGAGTTCGGCCGCAATGCGGTGGACCGGTCCGATAAAGGAGCCTGGTCCGCCGCCGATCATGGCCATCCGCAATCGTCGCATCGTCTGTTCCTTCAACCGTGATCTTGTTCAGGCGCGCAGCTGCGCGAGGAAAGCGTAGGATTTGGCCGCCGCCTCGATGCGCGGAATCGCGAAAGGCGGCTCCTGTTCATAATAGAAATGGCGCACGCCTGCGGCGTAGGCGGCGGGAAGGACCCGCGCCCAGTCGACGCTCCCCGTTCCGACTTCGGTCGGGTCGGTGCGCATCTGGGTGTTGGGGACCAACCCGCGCTTCACGTCCTTTACATGGAGCTGCCGGACCCGTCCGCTGTAACGCTTCAGGAACGCGACGGGGTCGAGGCCCGCCGATACGATCCAGCCGATGTCCGCCTCGAAATGGACGAGCGCCGGGTCGGTTTCCTTCGCGAGGATCTCCCAGCCGGTGCGCTTGTCTATCGGCGCGAATTCGACGCTGTGGTTATGGTAGCCGAGCGACACGCCGCCGGCCTTGAGCGGCACGGCCTTCTCGTTGAGCCTCGCCGCGAGCTTCACCCACATGTCGGCGCCGGCCTCGCGGACCGTGCGCGCGATGAGCGCGGCGAAATCCTCCCCCGGCTGCAACTTTGCGCCGGCGGGCAGCTGGAACATCGGCACAACGATCTGGCGGGCGCCGATCATGCCGGCGATATCGAGAAGCTTCTGGCTGTCGTTCGACAACGAAAAATCGCCCTGCGCGCCGACATGGATCGAGCTGATCGAGACGCCGGCGTTGTCGGCCGCGCGGCGTATCGTCGCCGCGTCGCGCCCGAGCAGGCCTGGCAGCTCGATATCGCGAAACCCGATCGCGGCGACCTTCGCCAAGGTGCCTTCGAGATCCTTCTGCGGCTCGTCGCCGAGCGCATAGAGCTGGATGCCGACGGGCAGCGACAGGCGGTCGAAGAAGCGCCCTGCGGGCGCCCGCATCGCGCAGGCGGGAAGCGCAAACGCGGCGGCGGTCCCGGCAGCACCCATCAGAAGCGAACGGCGGTCCAGGGCGAGGTTCATGGCAAGTCTCCAGGCGGTGTAGGGGATTGGGACGAGGTCTCTCCTCGCGCGGCGAGCGGTCGCGCCGACGGAGGCCGGAACGCCACGAGAAGCAGGAGGGCCCCGACCATAGCCAGGGCGGACGGGATCAGAAACAGCGCCTGATAGTCGGTGGCCCTTCCCTCGGCGGTTTCGATCGTGAGCTGCGACATGAGCCACGGGAAGAGAAAGCTCGCGACGACCATGCCGGCGCCCAGAATGAGGAAGTTGAACAATCCTTGCGCGCTCGAGCGCACATCCTCGGGAAAGGCCTCGTCGACGAAGATATAGACGGTCGCGAAGAAGAAGGCGTAGCAGATGCCGTGGAGCAGTTGCACCGCGACGATCGTCGGCACGCTGTCGGGCAGGAAGGCGAAGACGAGGAAACGCGCCGCGTGCCCGAGTATCCCGATGATGAGGACGGGGCGCCAGCCGAGCGCCGCAAGGACGCGTCCGAGAATGAGCATCGTCAATATCTCGGCCACCTGACCGAGGCTGAGGACCACCATCGAAAGATTGCCCGCAATGCCTACGCGTTCGGTCAGAAAGGCGTCCGCCATCACGAAATAGCCGTTGTGAACCACGGCGTCGATCAGGGTGACGAGGAACAGCACGCCAATGAAGGGCGTCCGTAGCATGCTTGCGGCACGCCGCCAAGCGAGGCGGTCGATGCCGCCGCCGGTGCGCGGCGGGGTGTGGGGAAGCGTCAGCGAATAGGCCGCCATCGCGAACGACAGCAGCGCGCCGACGAGGAAGATCGTCCGCACCTCGGACCCGTCGGCATCGGCGCCGAGAAGCAGAATGAAAGGCCAGCTCGCGATCACCCAGCCGATCGTGCCGCCCATCCGCACCGATCCGAACTGGCGCGCCGGATGCGGGAGATTGGCGAAGGCCATGCTGTTGGCGACCGACAGGGTCGGAACGTAGACGAGACTATAGCCGAGATAGAAAAGGAAGAAGGGCAGAAAGCTCGTGCTGTAGGCTGTGCCGAGCAGGCAGAGGCCGCCGATCGCATGGCTCGCAGCGAGGAAGCGCTCGGCCGCGAAGGTCCGGTCGGCGAACTGGTTCGAGAAGAAGATGCCGACGATCGCGGCGATGCCCCAGCTCGTTCCGACCAGTCCCTGCTCGCCCGCGCTGAACCCGAGCATCGACATATAGGGGAATAATTTGGGCTGCCATGCGCCCCAGATCGCGACCTGCAGCACCATCATCAGGAACAGGCGAAACCAGACCGTCATTTTCACTCCCCGTCGGCCGGCTCGAATCCCCGATGCCGTGCTCACCCCCTGCTTAGCGGGTCGCAACTTACGGGACAACATGCTTGTAACTTTATCAGAGAATCGGTACATCAGACGGAAATACCGGCGGGAGGATGGAGATCATGGACAGACGCAGCATGCTGCGCAACATCATGCTTTTGGCAGGTGTCGCGGCCGTCCCGCACACAAGTGCCGGGGCGCTGTTCGCCGGACCCGAGTCGCTCCCCGCCCCGACGGCGAAGCTGCTCGCGGCGGTTGCCGATACCATCATTCCGGCCACGGACACGCCCGGCGCCCTCGCGGCGGGCGTTCCGGACGCCTTCGAAAAGCTTCTGGCGAACTGGGCGGCACCCGTGCACCGCGCGAAGCTTGTTGGAGCGCTCGAGGCGATCGACACCAAAGCGCAGGGCGAGACGGGCACGGCCTTCGCTGCGCTCGCGCCGGACGCGCGGTTCGGCTTCCTCGATGCCTATGACAAGGCGAACGGCCTGAATGCCGACTATGCCGAGCTCAAGGAGTTGATCGTCACCCTCTACTATCTTTCCGAACCGGGAGCGACGGTCGAGCTTCGCTACGAGCATAATCCGGGCGCTTGGGAGCCCTCGATCCCGGTCACCGCCGAAACCCGCGCCTATGGCGGGCCGTCCGGCTTCTGACGCGACGTACGACCTGCCCCACGGGAGTTTGAAGAATGTTTGACGCCATCGTTATAGGATCCGGCATGAGCGGCGGCATTGCCGCCAAGGAACTCAGCGAGCGGGGCCTCAAGACGCTCGTTCTCGAACGCGGCGTGCGAATGGAACATGGCGCTTCCTACTCGGATTCGGTGCTTCCCTGGGAACTGATCAACGCCAACAAGGTCAATGAGGAAGAGCTCAAGCGCGACTATCCGGTTCAAGGCCGGCAATATGCGATGAGCGAGGTCAATAAGCACTATTGGGCGAAGGACAGCGAGCAACCCTACAGCGTCGATGAGGACAAGCCGTTCGACTGGTTTCGCGGCAATCTCCTCGGCGGCCGCTCGGTGATGTGGGGACGACAGACCTACCGGATGAGCGAAATGGATTTCGAGGCGAACGCCAGGGATGGTCATGGTTCGGACTGGCCGATCCGCTACGCCGACCTTGCACCCTGGTATTCGCACGTCGAGACCTTCATCGGGGTTTCGGGGTCCAGGGAGGGGCTGCCGCAGCTGCCCGACGGCGAATTCCTGCCGCCGTTCGCGTTGAATGATGTCGAAAAGGATTTTGCAGCGAAGGTCGCGAGCAAGTTCGACGGCCGCCGTGTGATTCCGGGACGCTGCGCGCATCTGACCGAAACGCGCCCGCACCATGAAGAGCTCGGCCGCATGCAATGCCAGGTTCGCTCGCTGTGCGAGCGGGGATGCACGTTCGGCGCCTATCATTCGAGCCTGAGTTCGTCGCTACCCGCCGCCATGGCGACCGGCAATTGTACGATCGTTACCGACGCGATCGTGCACAGCATCATTCAGGACCCGAAAACCGGCAAGGCGACGGGCGTGCGCGTCATCGACGCGAACAGCCGCGAGGGAAAGACCTATCAGGCGAAAATCATCTTCCTATGCGCCTCGACGATCGGCAGCGCGCAGATCCTGCTCAATTCGGCGTCGGAGAAGAACCCCACGGGGCTCGGCAATTCCTCGGACATGCTCGGGCGCAATCTGATGGACCATATCATGGCCGGAACCGCGGGCATCTACCCCGGCTTCCGCGACAGTTTCTACCGCGGCCGCCGGCCTACCGGCTTCTATTTGCCCCGCTTCCGGAACGTCACCGAACCCGGCGATTTCCTGCGGGGTTATGGATATCAGGGCGGCGGGATGCGGCTCGGCTGGAAGACACCCTGGAAGGCGGGCAAGGGCGTCGGCGCGCCGGTGAAGGAGATCGCGCGCAAGCCCGGCCCCTGGGTCGTGTTCCTGAGCGCCTTCGGCGAGATGCTGCCCAACCCCGAAAACCGGGTTACCCTGCACAAGACGAAGACCGATATCTGGGGCATCCCGCAAGTTCACATCGAATGCGCGCATGGGGACAATGAGACCAGGATGGCCAAGCAGATATCGACGGATGCCCGCGCGATGATCGAGGCGGCGGGCGCTATGGTCATAATGGATGCTGCCGGAAAATTGGGAACGCCTGGAGCCGGAATTCACGAAATGGGTACCGCCTGCATGGGCAAGGATCCGAAGACCTCGGTTCTGAACAAATATAACCAGCTTCACGACGTGCCGAACATCTTCGTCACCGACGGCGCCGCAATGGCGTCGGGCGGCTGCCAGAATCCGTCGATCACCTATATGGCGCTCAGCGCGCGCGCCGCGCATCACGCGAGCGAATTCCTGAAGGAAGGCGCGCTCTAGAAAATCGCGGCCGAGCGGCGTCGCGGAACCCCCGCGGCGCCCTCCCCCCGGGCGCCTTCTGCCCGCGCGCTCGAGCTGGCGCCGCATCGCCGTGCCTCGGCCGTTCCGGGTTCGACCGCCGGTCGGCCCGGCCTCAGAAGATGCCGAGCGTTCCGCCCTTTGCCTTGTGATCGCGAAACAGCGCGAGGCGCGCAGGGTCGATGAGCGGTTCACTGTCCGCCTGCCCGATCCGCCAGATCGTTGCCGGGTCCGCCCCCGCCCGCCGCCATCGCGGCTTCGATCGGGCGCTGCCAGGATCGCCGGTTTTGATGAAGGCCAGCCAATGGTCCTGGACAAGGCGCGAGAGGGCGCGGTCCTTGCCGGTGAAATGCGCGTCCGAGATGTCGAGGTTGCCGAACACATAGGGCAGATCGCCCGTGTGGAACGCGCCGAACGCATCCGGATCGCTTCCCGGGAACGGATGCTCGAAATGGTAGGAAAAGACCGGTACACCTTGCGCCGCGCGCGCCTCGGCCCACAGAATGAGCCCCGCGATACGGCGATCGCGGGCGATTCTGACCCCCGATCGTGCCGCCTCCGCGTCGGTGCCGTGCGGGTAGAGCGCGAGCGCTCGCGGGGCGAGATCGCCGAAGCGCTTGCGCACCTCCGCCTCGAAGGCGCCGACAGTCTGCGGACCGTCCGCGGCGGCGCTTTCGTCGCGCGTGAAACCGATGATGAGAGGAACCGGCGATGCGAGCGGGGTTGCCATATTTTCCGGACTGGCGGGGATGACCTTGCCGTCAGCGACGGGCAACGGGAAACCGACAGCGGATTTCAGGATGGTCTCGACGGGCGCCGCCCGGAGGCCCGCAATGTCCTTCACTCCGGCCCGTGCGACAGTCGCGCTTCCCAGCGCCTCGGCGGTCGCATAGCTCGGACCGGGGATGCCAAGCTCCGGCCCGCTCTGGAGCACCGCGCGGTGAAACAGCCCGCTTGCCAGGGGCGAGACGAGCAGATCGTTGACGAGCGCCGATCCGGCCGACTGCCCCGCTACGGTGACGTTCGCCGGATCGCCGCCAAAGCGCGCGATATTGTCGCGGACCCAGCGCAGCGCCTCGATGGCATCGAGAAGACCATAGTTCCCCGAAGTCCCGAGCGGCGACTCCCTGGCGAGCTCGGGATGCGCCATGAAACCGAGAAGACCGAGCCGGTAGTTGATGGTGACCACCACCGCGCCCTTGCGGGCGAGCTCCGCGCCATCATAGACGGCAGCGTTCGATCCGCCGCCGACAAAGGCGCCGCCATGGATGAACAGATAGACGGGCCGCTTTCCCCCGCCATCTGGCGACCAGATATTGAGATAGAGGCAATCCTCCGACAGCTCGCTCGCCGGCATGAATGCGGCGCTATAGGGACCGAACGGCTTGGGGTCCGGCTGCGGGCAGGACGGCGCGAAGTGCGTCGCATCGCGCCGGCCGGTCCATGCCGCCGCGGGACGCGGAGCCCGCCAGCGCAAGTCACCCACCGGCGCCTCGGCATAAGGAATGCCGCGAAAGACGCGGACGTCCTTTTCGATCCGTCCCGCGACCTCGCCGGACGCGGTCATCACGACGTCCTCGCGCGCGCTCGCGGCCGGGGCCAGAAGCGATGCGAAGGCGGCAACGACAAAGGCGCATCGCGCCCGCATCGCAGCAGCGGCGGGCTCGCCCCGATCGCATTGGCCGGCAGTGCGCCCCGGCGAGCGGTTAACGGCAGACATAGCTTCCAGCCTCCTCCATTGAACCCGAGCCGCGGTACTGCGCCGCCTTCGGCCAGGCGCAGGCGGGCCGGCTTCGAAGCGCCTTCCCCGGCGCGCTCGTGTAGGCGGCAAAGGCGCTTTCGAACTTGGTCGCCGTGAGCTGGTCGGGCGCAATCCCGCTTTCCGCCCAGCGGTCGATTTCGGCAAGATAATCGACCGTATCGGGTCCGCTTCCGCCCGTGCAATGTCCGACGCCGGGAAGCATGAAGAGCCGTGTCGCCCCTGCAAGCCGGCTTCCGACGGTTCGGCGCATCGACTCGAAGTAGCGGATGGAATTTCCGGCCGGGATCGCGGCGTCGTTCCAGCCGTGATACATGAGCAGCTTCCCGCCGCCTCCAAGGAAGGGCCGCAGGTCGGGGTCGAGCGCGTCGATCATATTGCTTACCGTCGCCCTGCCCGCCTTCCATTCACGGTCGATATCGAAATTCTCGGCCGACCAGCTATCGTCGCTGTGGACGAAATTGCGGTAGAAGGCGGTCGCCATACCAGCACCCTGCGGCGTCGACCCGGTCAGCCAGCTGCTCCAGTCGCCTTCGCTTCCTGGCGGCAATCCGGGCATCACGAGCGTTCCGTCGCGCAGGCGGCTGTCAGCATAGACGGCCTTCACGGCCGAAAGCTCGGTCTTCGAAAGACAGGTTTCACCGGACGCTCCCGCCTTGCAGGCGAGAACCGCGGGATCGAAGCGGCACTTCGCCGGATTTCCGATCAGCCCGTCCCTGGCGCCGTCGAGGCCGTCGCAGCGCGCCACCGCCGCATCGCGGACAAGCTTGAGCTTGGGTTCGAGCGCCTTGCCGAGCGTTCCGCGGCCGAGCTGGCCCAGGCGGCCAAATGACGCCATGAGCCCCGAAAAATCATTCGCGGGCGCTCCAACCACGATCGCGTCATAGTCGCGAGGATAGCGCTGGGCGAGCATGAGCGCGTCGCGGCCGCCGTTCGAGCAGCCATGAAACAGCGCCCGCTTGACGGGCGCGCCATAATAGTCGGCAGCGACCGCCTTGGCGACGACCGCCCCGACATGGTTGGCGCGATTTCCGAAGTCGGCGATTTTTTCCGGCTGTCCGAACGCCCATTTCGGCACGATTGCGCGGTCGTGGCCCGCATCGGTCACCACCCCGGCAAAGCCGGCCCTGACCGGCATGCGAAGCACGATGTTCGCAAGGGTGTAGCCTCCTTCGAAGCCGCCTCCCCCGATTCCGGCGAGTTTCCCGTTCCACGTATCGGGGAGCCAGATTTCAAGCTTGATGCGTGAGCCCGCGACCGGCACGGCTTCGGCGCGCACCCGGCAGAACGCCGGGCTGTCCGCCGTTGGCAGCGGCGGCAGCGTGGAGCCTGCCGCGACATGCTCGGCTTTCGTCACGACCGCGCCGGCGAGGCTTTTTCCTTCGATCCCGCTACAGCGCGTCGCAAAAGACGATCCGGCCGGCTGGGCCGCCGCAAGGCCGCCGGAAGCCGCCCCGAACATGACGGCGGCAAGTCCCGTCCCCATTGCAAGCCACGAACGCATAGCCATCGCACTCCTCCCACCGCGCCAAGGGCGCCTGGATCTTCGTCCACGCCGAATGTCTAGCCAAAGTCAATGTTACGGTCAACATTGACCGCAAGTTTGACTCGGCAAGCCTCCTGGAATAGCTTGACCGGCACGGGCTCCGCGAAACATCGATCGACAATATGTCGCGGGCGGTCGAAGTGATGAGGCCAGTATCGGCGCGGTGATGGAAACAGCCTGGCCTGTCTCGTCGGCGAGCCAACGGCGAGCCAGACGAGCATGCATCGGGACCGAGGCGCGAGGCCTTCGCCCCTGGAGACGAGGAACCTGCAATTGAAAAGCGACCGCATCGCAACCTGGCTGACATTAAGGCGCACGACGATCATCGTAGGCGCAGTTTCCGCCTACATCAGCCTGTTGGCGATCTTTGCCTTCCGGGACCTCCCATATCTGTCAGACGGGAGTTTTTATATCGCGGAATGGCCGTTCGCGTGCGTTGCGCTGGTTGTCGTCCTCCTGCTGGTAAATCTCTATCTTGTCTCCAGGAAGCGCACGCGGCCCAGAAAGATCCTGGCGATCCTGTCGGCGCTCGCTGTGGTCGGCGTCCTCTTCAATTCGATCGCTTTTGCCCTCGACAAGGATGGCGAGGGATCGACGCGCGTCGTCTCGCGTCCGCACCCCTTCCCTGCCGGACCCGGGTTCATGGCCGGCGCGGCGAAAGGCGAGATCACGCCGTCCTCGTATCTGATGCCGATGCCGCTCCTTTACGGTCTCAAGTTCAGGTCGATCAACGACCCGGTCTACGCCAGGGTCCTGGCAATGTCCGACGGCGCGCAGCAGTATCTGTTCATCACTCTCGACATGACCCTCGTGCCCGAGGCCGAAGAGACGCTGCGGTTCCTCCACCGGCAGACCGGGATTCCGATCCAGAACATCTTCATCGCCGCTACCCACACCCATGGCACGACGCCCATCTCCCTTTTCGACTATACCAGCCCTGCAGACAGCAGAAAGAGCCGCAAGTGGTACGAGGAGATCAAGCGAACGCTTGCGTCCACCGTCGCGGCGGCCCGGTCCAATATGGTTCCCGCCCGTTACGGTTACGGGGAAGGACAGTCCCTGATCAACGTCAACAGGGACATCGTCTTTGGCAAAAAGTCCGTGCTCGGGAGCAATTTCGAGCGGCCGAGCGACAAGACGATCAGAATGGTTCGAATCGAGGATCTGAACGGGAAGGTCATTTCCCTGATCGTGAACTATGCCGTCCATCCCGTCGTGATGAACGGAAATCTCTCCGGCATCGGGACGCCGATCACCGGCGATATCGCCGGCAGAACCAGCTCCAAGATCGAAGCGCGGTGGGGCGACGCGGTCGTGCTGTGGACCATGGGCGCGGCAGGAGACCAGAACCCGAGATTCCTGACGCAGTACACCATCCAGACCAAGGGCCGAGAGCCGCACAACAGGAACCTCGGGAGCGCGGGATCCTCCATATTGGAGTATCTCACCGACGAGCATGTCCGGGACATATTGAAAGCCAATGCCGGGATCGAGGCGACGCAGACCGATCCCGAGATCCACAGTGCCGAAGCGATTGTTCGGGTGGACACGATCGATGTCGGCAAGACGCAGCCCTACAAGCTGCGACTGCTGACGCTGGGCGATATCGCGTTTCAAGGCGTATCGGCGGAGGTGGTGACGTCCATCGGCAAGGCCGTGAGGGAAACATCGCCCTTTCGAAACACCATCCTTGTGACGGCCGCCAATGGATATGAAGGCTATATTGCGGATGACTGGGAGTATGAGCATCAGGCCTTCGAGGTGGGCGACACGCGCGTGAAGAAAGGAGCCGCGCAGATAGAGCTCGTCAAGGGGTTCACGGGATTGTTCAAAGGCACGGCGCACCCGCGGCAAGAGCCTTGAACGGAACCTCGCTGCGCGGCCGGATCCGCTGCAACATCCGAGCAATGCTGCTTGCATGTTGATCGCCGCTCCAAAATATGCTTGTTGAGCTTCAGGGAACCGATCGGCCCGAATTTGGGCCGATCATGTTGCCCGGGACGCCGCTCGCGGACTTGATCCGCCGAGTCCGTCGTGTCCCGCAGGGCAAATTTACGGGAGTGGATGATGACGATTGACCGCCGCACGATGATCGCAGCCGGGCTTGCGCTTGCCGCTGCGCCTGGCGCCGCAGCCGGCGCTGCGCGCAGCACCGCCTTCCCTCGAGGCTTTCTGTGGGGAGCCGCGACGGCTGCGCATCAGGTCGAGGGGAACAATGTCAACAGCGACACATGGCTGCTGGAGAACGTCAAGCCTACGATCTACGCCGAACCCTCGGGCGATGCGGCGAACAGTTTCGAGATGTGGCCGCAGGATCTCGACCTGGTAAAACATATCGGGCTCAATACCTATCGATTCAGCCTGGAATGGGCGCGGATCGAGCCGGAGCGCGGGATGTTCTCGGTCGCCATGCTCGATCATTACAAGGCGATGATCGACGGTTGCCGCCAGCGCGGCATCACGCCGTTCGTGACATTCAACCACTTCACCACCCCGCGCTGGTTTGCAGAGCTTGGTGCCTGGACCAACCCTGAATCCATCGAACTGTTCGCGCGCTTCTGCGACCGCGCGGCGCGTCATCTGGCAGGGAATATCGCTTATGCGGCGACGCTGAATGAGCCCAATCTCTCCATGGTGGTCCGCAATGCGTTTTCCCCGCAGATGTTTGCGGGGATCAAGACAATCCTCGACAAGATGAACGATGCTGCAAAGCGCGCCTCGGGCAGCCCGAACTTCGTCGCGGGTAACACGATCAGCGTCGAGGATTTCGACGAGCTCACCCGCAACATGATCGCCGCTCATCGCGCGGGCCGCGCGGCCATCAAGGCGGTGCGCTCGGACCTGCCCGTCGGCGTCACGCTGGCGATCCCCGACGACCAGGCGGTCGGCACCAACAGCATTCGCGACCGGATCCGTGCGACAACCTATGGCGCCTGGCTGGAGGCGGCGCGGGGCGATGACTTCCTCGGCGTCCAGAATTACGAGCGCAGCCTGTGGGACGACAAGGGCGCGGTCGAAGCCAAGAGCGGTCCGGGCGATCGCAACGCCGCCGGCACCATAATTCATCCGGACAGCTTGGCGAATGCCGTCCGCTACGCCCATTCGGTGGCGCGAGTGCCGATCATTGTCACCGAACATGGTGCCAACACCGACGACGACGCGGTGCGGGCGCGCCTGATTCCAGCGGCGCTGAGCGAACTCAAAAAGGCGATCGACGAAGGTGTTCCCGTGAAGGGCTACATCCATTGGTCGCTGCTCGACAACTTCGAATGGATTTACGGCTACAAATATCGCTACGGCTTGATTGCCGTCGATCGCAAGACCTTCAAGCGCACGCCCAAGCCGAGCGCGGCGGTGCTTGGCGCGATCGCGCGGCGCAATGCGCTGGCGTTACGCTGATGGTGAAATAGCTACCGAGCAACGTACACTTCACACGAGGATCGGTCATTGACACAGCCCGTTTCACCAGCCGGCGCCGAACCTCGGACCGGTAGACGCCTTGCGCAAATTGGGCGGTCCGCATTCACATGCGGCTTGGTGGTCGCGCTCGCGCCGCCCGCGGCCAGTTTCGCACAAATCACCTATGAGAGGGCGCGCTCGATCGCCGGCGATCCCCCGAAGGCAGTGGAGCGTCTGATTCTCACGGATTTGCCGCGCCCCGCTGGAAAGCGCGTCGCGCTATTTGACGGACGTACCCTGGCAGGATGGAGCCCGTGGTTGGGCTATGCCGATCCTGCCGCTACCTACAGCAGCGGTACCGTCGCCGCACCAATCGGAACGAGCCGTGACACTAGCGACGACTTCGCGGTCAGACGGATCGACGGTAAGCCTGCGATCTGGATCAAGGGGCAGACCTGGGGCTCCCTGACGCATCGCGCCGACCTGCGCGATTATCACCTGCGACTACAGTTCAAATGGGGTGAGCGGGTCTGGGCGCCGCGCGAAAAGCTGCCCCGCAACAACGGTCTACTTTACCACACCCATGGCAAACCCGGCGAGGTCTATGGTACGTGGCAGCCATCGCTTGAGTTCGAGATCATGAAAGGTTCGGTGGGTATGTTCCTGCCGGTCGGACCCGCAGTGCGTGCGCGCACGAGCGTGGCATTCGATCCCTCGCTCTACTGGCCACATCTCCGCTTTCGAACCGATGGGCGAGATGTGGAAACGCGCAATGGATCTCCGACCTGGGCGATCGAGGCCGCCAGTGACGCGGAACGTCCGGTCGGCGAGTGGAACACACTCGACCTGTATGTCGTCGGCGACCACGCCATTCATGTGGTCAACGGCGTTCCGGTCTCTGAAGTGCGCGACCTCGCCGTGATCGGCCCGGATGGCAGCCGTCAGCCACTGACTCATGGCCAGATTCAGTTACAGTCCGAAGGGGCGGAGACTTGGTTCCGGCAAATCACAATCGAGCCCATCCGCCGCTTACCCCGAATCCGTGCGGTCGCACCTAGGCCGTAACATTTCGTCCTGCCGCAGGCCGGACAGGGGCGAAAGCCCCGGCATCTTCACTTCCCTCGCCCTCGGCGGCGCAGCGTTTCGCGACGCCCGCATGCGAGCAATCGGCGTCGGCGATCGCACGGGCGGTCCCGACCACCATGCTGCATCGCCGCAGTCCCGGCCGCTCGCAAGCCATCCGGTTATGCAAGCAACTCTGCTTGTAAGTTGACAAAAGGGCGCGGCCTCGATAGCCTCTCTATTCGCGGTGTGACGGCATCGCGGCAGGAGACGCCGAAAGCGGCGCTATGACACCGGGAGAAGAGCGTGCTGCAAGCGGATACAGGACATTTGCCGGCGCCATCGGCGCTGACCGCGAACGTATTGGCATTTCCGGACTTGCGCGAAGAAAGATCGCCTGCTGCTCATGGCATATCCGCGCCGCCGGTGCGACAAATCGAAGCGCCACAGCACCGGCGCATCTCGGGGCTGGCTTTGGGGCTGCTCCTCCTTCCCGGCACGATGCTTCTCATGGAAGTCATCCGGCGCCTGATCGAAGCCGCATAGGCCGACCACAAGACCCTCGCCAAGTCCCCGGCCGCACGTCCCGGCCCCTTGAGACAAATTGAACCCTGCAAGCGCGCCACCGAGGGCGCCATTCCGAGATGCTTGCGCTGCGTTGCCGCCGCCGAGATTTCGTCGCCGCCATCCGGTGCGCTGACCGCGCCGGCCCATTATCGCAGATAGGCGGGGGCCGGACGGGGAAAGTCAGGATAATTGGCGCGTACACATCTGAAGCTCGATGCCTTGAGCGAGTCTCCCTTGCCGTCGTAGCGCGGCAGCGCCGGGAAGGCGCAAACCGGCCGTGCCTCGGGTACCGGTCCCGCCATGGCGAACGGGGGGATGGAATATTGCTGCTGGGTCTTGCCGGCCATCAACCGGTCGGGTGCGGTTCCCTTCTCGACCCAGTGCTCGAGGGCCTCCAGAATATCGTCGCGAACGACACCCTCTGGACGAATGTCGAGGAGCTGGCCGAAATCGGTTGCCCCCGGACCGCTGGCGCAGTGGCCCATCCCCGGCACCATGAACAGGCGCGCAAATTGCTCGCGTGGCAGCGAGCCGCCCGTGATCTGGCGATAATAGTCGAGCGAACCCAAGGGGCTGATGATCCCGTCGGCCCAGCCATGATAGATGATCAGCTTCCCGCCCCGGCCCGCGAATGCCGACAGATCGGGATCCATCGCGTTGAGTTCCGTCGCGTAGCGGTCGTCGAGCGCTTTGAGGTCATGATCGAAGTCGAAGCTCGAGATCGGACGATCCCGGGGAAGTATCCAACGGGTGATGTCATAGCCGCTGCTCGGAAAGATCGGCGGATTATACGCCGCGAAGATCGATTCTTCGGCGCCGCGGACGTCGGGATGATAATAGACCTCGCCCGTGCGCGGGTTCCGCATCCCGCCGTAAATCTTCTCCAGCGTGCCGATCTGTACGTCCGAAAGGCAGGCCGACTTGTCCTTCGCGCGCGAACAGGACAGAAGACGCGGCGAGACTGTGCACTGAAGCGGGTTGGTGAGAAACTTGTCGCTTGGCGCCCCGCCGTCGCGACCGGCGCAGGCCTTGACGATCGCGTGCTGCCACGCAACCATCAGCGGCATCGGGACCGATGCGCCCGGCTGCAACCCCAACTCCCGCAATGCCGAATAATGGACATGCATGTGCGTGCGGTTATGCGCAGGGGCTCCCGCTATGATGCCGTCATAATCGGCCGGGAACTTCTGCGCTTCGCTGAGCGATTGATTGCCGCCGGTCGAGCAGCCGACGAAATAGGAGCGGTCGGCCGCTTTCCCATAATATCGCGCGATAATGTCCTTCGAGAGCACGGTCATTTCATGCGTCGCCCGGTAGCCGAAATCCTTGATCGCCTCGGGCCTGCCATTGCCGAAATTGAACTCGACGCCCGGCACCGCTGCGGGACTGCTGCCCATGTCGGTGCTTGCCGCCGCGTAGCCGCGCTTCAGCCCCCCGGCGAGGCTCGATGAGCCGATCTTGCCTGCGTTTCCGCCGTTCCCGATCCCGAGAAACTTTCCATTCCACTTGTCCGCTTGCGGCATCCAGAGTTCGATGAGGATATGCGAATCCGGATGCGAACTGGCGACCGCGAATATACGGCAAAAAGAGGGCATGCCGGTCAACCTGACGCCGTCGGCGGCGGTATAGCCTCCCGCCGCAACGGGCTGCGCCAGCACGACGACCGCATTGCCTATGCGATCTCCGCCGCCGAGCCCTTCGCAATCTTGCGAAGCCGCTGCCGTCGGTGCGACCGCGACGCACAGCAAACCTGCGGCCGCCAGAATTGCCATACGAACCCGCAGTACCACCGAATGCATGTGCATCGCCGCTTCTCCCCTCGCCTGACTGGCCGCCCACGGATCGCAGGACTCGCCGGACGGCTGGTCGAAATTACCGACGCCCGCCCATGTTACAAGCAAGATTGACCGGTAGTTAGAGTGCGCACCCTTCCCGTTCCCGGAAATGCGGCGATAACGGCTACAAAAACCGGCCCCAAACCAGTCATCATTCCGGCATTGAAGATCTTCCCAATGATATTTTACAGTCACAAATGCTTGTATATGCGAGCAGCCGTGTTATCGATGTAATACCCCGAATCAAGGAGAGGCTGAATGATCGATCGCCGCGCGATGTTGAAGATGAGCGCGATGTTCGGCGCCGGCGCCGCGCTGTCAGGCTGCATGTCGGCGCGCGTCTCGCAGGGTTCGGCTCCGGCCTTCGGCTGGACGCTGCAGCCGCCTGCGGCGGCAGGCATGACGGAAGCCGGCATCGAGGGAATTCGTGCGGCCATCGAAGCGCACATCAAGGCGAACGACCTGAGCGGTGCCGTGACGGCCGTTGCCCGGCACGGCAAGCTGGTGTGGTACGAGGCGCAGGGTTTGCGGGTCGTCGAGGATGGCACTCCGATGCGGAAGACCGATATCTTCCGCCTGATGTCGAGCAGCAAGCCGGTCACCGCAGCCTGTATCCTCATGTTGCAGGATGCGGGGAAGCTTTCGATCGACGACAGCGTCAGCCGCTTCCTTCCAACGTTCCGGAACCAGCGCGTCGCACAGCTGCCTCCCGAAGCGGAGCCGTTCCGTTACGATCTGGGGAAACGCGACAAGCTCAAGTCGCAGGTCACGATTGTCGCCTCGGAGCGCGATCTCACCCTCAAGGACCTTTTGACCCACACCAACGGCCTCGGCAGCGTCTTCGGAATGGGAAGCAAATCGCCCGACGTGCAAAGGGATAAGACGCTCGCCGAGCGGATCCCGCTGCTCGGCGAAATGGTACTCGACTTTCAACCCGGATCGCGGTGGGCCTATTCGCCGCTCGACGGCTTCGACGTCCTTGGCCATGTCGTCGAGATTGTGTCGGGCATGCCGCTCGACGAGTTCATGCGGGTACGCCTGTTCCGCCCCCTTGAGATGGGCGATATGACCTTCCATCTCTCGCCGGAGCAGCGGTCGCGGTTCGTGCCCTTCTACGAACGCCGCAAGGACGAATGGAAGCCGGGCGTCGATATCCTCGGCGCCGGTGACCCCACGTTGAAATATCTCTGCGGCGCGGGCGGCCTCGTCGGAACGGCCCACGACTATATGCAGTTCCAGATGATGCTCGCGAACCGCGGCACGCTCAACGGGAAGCGCGTGCTCAGCCGCGAGGCCGTCGCGCTCATGTCGACCAACCATGTCGGCAAGATGTTCGAGAATTTTCCGTTCATGGGCCGCAAGGGATGGGGCTTCGGCCTCGGCGTCGGCATTGTGGTCGACCCGGTCGCGGCCGGCTCGGCCCGCGGCCGCGGCTCCTTCGGTTGGGACGGCGCCTATGGCACCGACGGCTGGGTGGACCCCGAGCATGATCTTGCTGCGGTCTATTTCGTGCAGCAGTCGGTCAAGCCGCCGCTGATTGCCTTCGACAAGGCGATCGGCTCGGCACTGGCCGGTTGACCGGCATTTTTGGCGGTCGCGAGCCACCGCAGCGCAGATCGACGGGAGAGAAAAATATGAGAATGATGCTCGCAGCATTTGGCGCCGCCAGCCTGCTCGCCCTCGCCGCGCCCGCCGCGGCACAGGAGGTGCCTCAAAAGGGCGCCCCGTCCGGCGCGGTCGCGATCCCGCTCTATGGAAAATCGAACCCCGGCAAGCCGTCCGACGATCTCGTTTTCGGGCCGGAAGGATCGATCCGCAATGTCACCTATCCGACCCTGATCCCGGTTCTCCCTCGCCCCGGAACGGCCAATGGCACCGCAGTCATCGTTGCGCCCGGCGGCGGGTTCATGTTCCTGTCGATGGAGAGCGAAGGCTGGGCCGTCGCTCGTGCCCTCGCTGACCGCGGCGTCACGGCCTTCGTCCTCAAATATCGGTTGACCCCGACTCCCGCGGACGACGCCCAGTTCCAGGCCGCGATTTTCAAGCTCATCACTGGGCTCGCGAAGAAGGATCGGCCGCCGCCGAAGCTTCCGGATACAGAGGCTGGCCAAGATGCGCTCGCCGCCCTGAAGCTCGTACGCACCCGCGCGAAGGACTGGCAGATCGATCCGAAGCGCGTCGGCATGATCGGCTTCTCGGCGGGCGCGATCACGACGCTGAAGGCGGTTCTCGACGCCGGATCGGACGCCGATGCCGCGACGCTGCCCCCCGACTTCTTCGGATATATCTACGGTCCGATGGACGCGGTCGCCGTCCCGGCAGACGCGCCGCCGATGTTCGCGGCGCTTGCCATGGACGACACGATGTTCAGCCGGGGCGGCTATGAGATTGTCGGCGCATGGCGCGACGCCCGGCGGCCCGTGGAACTTCATGTCTATCAGACCGGCGGCCACGGCTTCGGGCTGGGAAAGCCGGGACAGACGAATGCGCTGCTGATGCCGGAGTTTCTCGCGTGGATGGAGATGCAGGGACTTTTGAAGGCAGCCCCCCAGCCCTGAGCGCCACGGCCGCGAGACTTTTCGGGAGACTATGATGGAACTGAACCGCAGAACGCTGATCGGCGCGGGTGCGGCGCTTGCCGCCACTTTGCCTCTGGGTGAGGCCATGGCTAAGGGCCGACGCGGAGCGCGCTTTCCCAAGGGCTTTCTCTGGGGCGCCGCGACCGCCGGGCACCAGATCGAAGGCAATAATGTCAATAGCGACATCTGGCTCGCCGAGAATGTGAAACCGACCTTCTTCGCCGAGCCGTCGGGAGACGCGGCGAACAGTTTTGCGCTCTGGCCCCAGGATCTCGACCTCGTGAAGGCGATGGGGCTCAACAGCTATCGGTTCAGCATCGAATGGGCGCGGATCGAACCCGAGCCCGGCATGTTCTCGATCGCCATGCTCGACCATTACAAGGCTATGATCGAGGGGTGCGCCAAGCGCGGTCTCGTCTCGATGGTGACCTTCAGCCATTGGTCGACGCCGCGCTGGTTTGCGGCGCGCGGAGGCTGGGCCAACCCCGAGGCCCCCGATCTTTTCGCGAATTTTTGCGACAAGGCGGCGCGCCACCTGGCCGCAGGGATCGGCTACGCCGTCACGCTGAACGAGCCCAATCTGCTCGTCGGCAGTTTCGAGGCGCCGCGACCCGAGCGCGTGCAGCAACTGCTCGCCGCCACCATGGCGGCCGCCGCGAAGGCCTCGGGCAGCGACCGCTTCGCAATGGGGCTGATCGGGATCAAGGACCTGGGTCAATATACCGAGCATCTGATCGCCGCCCACAAGAAGGGCAAGGCCGCGATCAAGGCCGTCCGCGGCGCCTTGCCCGTCGGCGTCACGATGGCAATTCCCGACGATCAGGAAGCCGGGCCGGGCAGCCTGCGCGATCGCTTTCGGCAGGAAGTCTATGTCCCCTGGCTCGAGGTCGCGCGCGCCGACGATTTCCTCGGTGTCCAGAATTATGATCGTCAGCTCTGGGACGCAAAGGGCAAGGCGAAGCCGCCGGAAGGTGACAGCCGCAGCACGGACGATGCACTGGTGTACAACGCCAGCGGCGGCATCGTCTATCCGGACTCGCTCGCGAATTCCGTGCGCTACGCCTATTCCCTCGCGAAGGTCCCGATCTTCGTGACCGAACATGGCGTCAACACAGCCGACGACCGCATTCGCGCAAACCTGATCCCCGCGGCGCTCGGCGAGCTCAAGAAGGCGATGGACGAGGGCATCCCCGTTATGGGCTATTTGCACTGGTCCCTGCTCGACAATTTCGAGTGGGTCTCGGGCTACAAGCATCAATATGGGCTGATCGCAGTCGACCGGAGCAATTTCAAGCGAACCCCCAAGCCGAGCGCGAGTGTCCTCGCGGCGATAGCGCGCGCCAACGCCCTGCCCGCTGGCTGAGGGGCCGCTCGAGGGATTGCCGGCCGGTCGCTCTCATGGCGAAGCCGGCTATCTTCAAGCCTACGCGGCCGGCCGTTCACGGCGCCGGAGATTAGCGTGCTTTGCGCGCTGCAAGGCTCCACCGCGATCCGCGGCGGTCCCGATCAGGCCAGCCCCGTCCCGTAATAGACCGCAATCGCGAAGAAGGCGGTCAGCGTCTTGATGATGGTGATGACGAAAATATCCTTATAGGCCTCGCGGTGCGTCAGTCCGGTGACAGCCAGCAAGGTGATGATGGCGCCGTTGTGAGGTAGCGTGTCCATGCCTCCCGATGCGAGCGAGGCAATGCGGTGCAGGACGTCGAGGGGGATGCCCGAGGCGTTCGCCGCGGCGATGAACCGGTCGGCGAAGGCGCCAAGGGTGAGACTGAGGCCGCCCGAAGCCGATCCCGTAATTCCGCACAGGATGTTGGTCGTGACGGCGACATTCAGAAGCGGATCCCGGATCGTCGAAAGCGCAGTGGCGATCTGGTGAAAGCCCGGGAGCGCCGCAATCACCGCCCCAAAGCCATATTCGGACGCGGTATTGAGGCTTGCCAGCAGCGAGCCGCCGATCGCCGCCTGCGACGCCTCGGCAAACCGCTCGCGGATGGTCGACCAGCCGATCGCGACGGTCGCCGCGATCCCGAGCAGCAATGCCGCCTCGAGCGACCAGAGCGCTGCGTTGGCGGTCACTTCCTGGACCACGGGCTTTGCGGTCGGCACTGCCGGGTTGAGCAAGGCGACCGCGCTCTCGCCATAACCCGACTGCACGAGCGCGAGAAACAGCCGATTGCCGACAGCGACGAGCAGCAGGGGCAGGACAGCGAGCCAGACGGGCAGCGCCGATCCGCCTTCGCCGATGTCCGGCTCGTTTCGGTGACCGGTTCCATAGCCTTCGCCGCGCTGTTGCGCCCGCCGCTGCTGCCAGCGCAGATAGGCAAAGCAGAGGCCGAATGTAAAGGCGGCCGAGGCAAGGCTCAGCCAGGGGGCGGCGTAGGCCGTCGTCCGGAAGAAGGTCGTCGGGATGATGTTTTGGATCTGCGGCGTTCCGGGCAGCGCATCCATCGTGATCGTGAAGGCGGAGAAGGCGATCGTTGCCGGAAGGAGGCGCTTGGGAATATCGGCTTGCCGGAACATTTCGACAGCGAAGGGATAGGTCGCGAACACGACGACGAAAACCGACACGCCGCCATAGGTCAGCACCATGCCGACGATCGTGATCGCAAGGATGGCGTGCCCCGGGCCGAATAGCCGCGTAATGCCGCCGACGATCGCGCGCGCCGCCCCCGACACTTCGATCAGCTTCCCGAAGACGGCGCCAAGAAGAAACACGGGGAAATAGAGCTTCACGAAGCTCGCCAGCTTCTCCATGAACAGGCCGCTGAACGCCGGCGCCACCGCCGAGGGATCGGTCAGCAGCACGGCGGCCATGGCCGCCAGCGGCGCAACGAGAATGACGCTGAATCCCCGATATGCGAGGAAGATGAGCGCGGCGAGCGCGCCGAGGCAGATGATCAGCGACATGGGCTAGCCTGCATAATGGTCAGGGAGGCCGTTAGCGCCGGCGCCGGCTGCTACGGTCCCCGATGTGCCGCCGCTTACTGTAATTACCGAGCCGCTCAGCGACATATTGATCATAACCCACTCCCGCATCATGTCCCCACAGTCTCGTGTCGCCGCGAGGGACCTGCCGCCGTTCCCGCGCTGACCACGCTCGACGACCCAATCGCACCTCGCCCATTTGCCGGAGGAAAAATTCGCTCTCGCACTCTCCGCATCGCACGGCGCGATGTCAACTTACAAGACGCCCTGCCTGTTTGTGAGCAATCGACCCGGCGGCGGAGAAGTGCTTAGTCTGGATGGCAGCGCAGCCCTTCCCGCTTGAGGCGTCCAGGGCTCTGCCGGAGCGGAGCGATTTCAGTCCAGCCGGGCGAGGAAGCGGTGGTGGCCCGGAGGCACGGAATAAACCATATAGCCAGTTTCATTGCGCAGGGGGCGAGCCGCGCGCGGCGCTTGCGCAACCTGTCCGGGGCACCAGATTTCTGCGGAGGAATTGCCTGGTATGATGACCGTCAACTCAAGCCTCCCGTCGCGCTGACGCCATTTCGATGTCACGCCGCCTTTCACGGTCTGCAGCGTGGCGGACACGTCACCCAGGTCGCGAGGTACGAAGGGCTTGATGACAATGCGATCATATCCGGGGGCTGCAGGGCGAATACCGGCCAGACCTTGATAGAACCAACTCGACACCGACCCCCAATAGTGGTGGTCGTAGGATCGGCTCGTCAGTTCCCACGTTTCGAGCATCGTGGGGATGTCGTTGCTGATCCAATAGCCCCAGCTCGGCGCGCTGGTCTGGGTCACCAGTCGCCAGGCGGTGTCGCCATGACCGAAATCGCTGAGCAGTGTCAGCAGATAGCGGCCTGAAAAGGCGCCGGTGGATGACAGGTGATAATCGTGCGCTACGATATCCTCGTTCACTTTCGCCACGACCCCAGCCGCCTCGTCATCCGGCACCAGACCGAACACGACCGGCAGGACATTCAGATATTGCAGGAAACGCTGCTTCTCGTCCGTGCGAGCGGCCATATGGTAAAATCCCCTGCGTCCATCCCAGAAGGCACGGTTGAACGCGGCACGGATTTGCCGGGCCTTGGCGGCGTAGCGCTCGGCGTCTTCAGCCTTGCCGAGCAATTTCGCATTGCGCGACAGGCGATCGACCATCCAGTAGAGATAGGCGGTCGAGACGGCATCGACCTCGGTCGCCGGTGCATCGAGCCCGTTGGCGAGCCGCAGCGCAGCGGCGTCTGCGTCCGGTGCAGCGGAAGCCGGCATGGCATATTCGCCCAGCAAGACGTTTGTCGGACTTTTGTAACGATACTCGTCGGGGGTAAACCAGCCCAGCGTGTAATCCACCAGCCGCCGCTGCGTGTCGTACATGTCCGCCAGAACGCGGCGATCGCCGGTCAGCGTGTAGAGGTCGTCGGGCACGATCAGCGCCGCGGCGTCCCACGCCGGTGTGGGCCCGTTGACCATCGACCAGCCGGGCGTCCCTTCATAACCGTAAGACGGCGTTGCGGGAACGATCTCCGGGATCTCGCCGCTGGGCGCCTGCGCATCGCGAAAATCCGCGAGCCACTTCGTCCAGACGGGCGCGACCTCGAAATTCAGCGCGGCGGCCAGCGCCGACGCCTGGGCGTCGCCGGTCCAGCCATTTTTCTCGAACGTCGGGGTATCGGTCTGAAAGCCGTGCATATTGTTGAGGATCGTGACGCGCGCGGCGCGGTGAATCGCATTCACCAACGGCTCGGAACTCTCGAACTCGCCCAGCGACGCCACGTCGGAGTGCATGACTTCGCCGACAAGCGTGTCGACCGTCGGCGTGCCGGTGAAACCCCGCAATTCGACATAGCGAAATCCGCCATAGCCGAACTGCGGCGCCCATTCTTCCACACCGCGGCCCGCGAAGATGTAGCGATCGACCTGCAATTGCGCATCGACATGGCTGCTGGTCGACCAGACACTACCGTCCGGCCGCAATTTCTCATGCTTGGTCAGGGAAAGCGTCTGACCCGCAGGGCCGCTTGCATGCACGCGAACGCGGCCAGCGAATACGCGGCCGAAATCGAACACCCAGACGCCGGGCGAAACCTCGGTAATTTTCCGGGCGCGCAATGTCTCGGTGACGGCTATCGGCTGTTGCTTCGCGGCGTCGAGCCGGCCCGCCGGACCTCCGACGATGCGGACGGGGCGCCAGTCGCCGTCGACATCGCCGGCCCGAGCCCAAGCCAAGGATGCGCGGCGCGCATCGAACCTCTCACCCGCATAGATGGAATCGTGCAGCGTCGGCCCGGGCATCCAGGTCCAGCTATCGTCGCTGGCGATCGTCTGTCGACGGCCGTCGCGCAGCGTCAATTCGAGTTGGAGCTTGAGCGCCGGCCGCGCCCGCCAGGGCGGCGCGTGCCAATACCATTCGTTCGGCTCGGCCAAGTCGTACCAGCCCCGGCCCATCTCGACGCCAATCGCGTTTTCGCCGCGCCGCACCAGCTGCGTCACATCATAACTGCGATAGAGCACCCGGCGATCATAGGCGGTGAAGCCATCGGCGATCGGCTCGCCGACGCCGTGCCCGTTCAGGAGGATGCGCGGAAATCCCCCCGCCGCAACATATAGCCGCGCGCTGACCACATCGTCTTCGCTAAGGAAGGACTTGCGCAGTAGCGGTGCCGGGGCCGCGAGCGGAAAGACGATGTCGATGCCCTTGGCGTTGCCCGGCAACAGGCCGCCGTCGGTGACGGTGCCGCCGCTCAGCGGATTGTTGTTGCGCGCGAAGTCGGCGGTGGTGGCCGCGCCGCCGGCCGGGGTCACTTCAATCGAATGCAGCAACATCGCGTCTGGCGGCGACACCGGGCTTGTGAACCCCGGGCGCGGCTCCGTCTGAAAGATGCCGGCGGTGCCTCGCACATGGTCGTCGTCGCGCAGTTCGTCCACGACGCGGCCGTCCAGCCGGGTGATGATCCGCGTGCCGCGCGCTTCGACGGCCAGCGAAAGCGGACGCGCGCGCGCCTCCGCAACACTGAGCGGAAGGCGTATCTGCTTGATCACCCGTTCCTTGACCAGCGGCGTGCCGCTCGGCTCATAATTGCGCGAGAGCGCGGTCAGCATCGCCTGCCCGCGCGTTTCGCTCAGCCGCCACACATAGGCTTCACCGAATGTCTTGCCCTCCGGCGAAGCGCGAAACAGAAAATCGACGGGCAGCCCATACCAGGTGAAATTCCACTCCGTCTTGGCATCGGACCAGTCATGCTCGATGGGCGACGCCGCCGAAATCCATCGAGCCTGCCAGTCAGTATCGACGAGCAACGACATTTCCCAGGGCGATGATGCACTCCAAAGGGATCGTCCGCTGCTGTCCGTCACCAGGACCCGCCAGTAATAGGTCTCTCGCGCCTGCAACGCCGGTCCGGCATAGACGATGCCCGATTGTCCGGAGGAAGCGACGGTGCCGCTGTCCCAAACGAGACGACCCTCCCGAAGCGCCGCGGGCGAGGTCGCGACCTGGATCCGGTAGTGGGTTTGCCGATTGACCGAAGACGGCAGAAGCCAGCTGAAACGCGGCGCTCGGACGTCCGTGATGATGTGGCCGGGCGCGCCCTCCACGCGGAGCTCGAATGGACGGGCCGCTGCCGCCTGGAGCTGAGCCGCGACCGCTGTGCACCCCGCCCCCCCGCTGCTCATCAGAAAGGCCAGGATCGCAAGACGGGGTCCACAGCGTCGACGCATCATAGTCGCGGGCCCTATTCGTTACGCGCTCGCGGCGCGGCGGTGGATTCGCGGACAACAAGCTCGAACGGCAGGATGCGATGCGTTGCCGACCCATCCTCGGCGACATCGCGCGCCATGCCATCGATCAGAATAGCTGCCGCCTCCGCCGCCATTTCCTCCGTCGGTTGCCGGATCGTCGTCAGTTGCGGCCAACCGACCGAGCTGAATATCGAGTCATCGAAACCGGCGATGGAAAGATCCTCGGGCACATGCAGGTTCAAACGATGCGCCTGGGCAAGCGCGCCCAACGCCATTTCGTCATTTGCCCCGAATATCGCAGTCGGCGGTATCGGCTGGGCCAGCAGACGTTCGGCCGCCTCAAGTCCCGAGGGAAAGGTGAAAAGCCCCGGTTCGACATAGTCGGGATCGAACGCGATACCGCGCTCGTCGAGCGCGCGGCGATAGCCCGCGAGGCGGAGCGAGGAACTGGGATGATCGGAATTGCCGCCGATAAAGCCGATCCGCTGATGGCCCAGGCCCGCGAGATAGGTGACCATCTCGAATACGGCCCGTTCGTCCTCCATTTTCACGAAGGCGGAGCGATAGACGTCGACCTGCGGAGAAACCCGCACGTAGGGAATGCGCGAACGATCGATGATCGCAAGGACCCGCGGATTGTCGCTCAGCGGCGGGACGAGGATCAATCCATCGACGCGCAATCCGCGCAGGATGTCCTTGAGCGCCTCGTCCTGGTCGGGTGAGGTCACGTCCAGCGGCTCGGGAAAGACGCGATAGCCGGCCTGCCGGCATCGTTCGATCGCACCTTTCAGCGCCTTGCCCTGATAGTCCGAAATCGCATTTTCGAACAATAGGGCGATCGTATAATTGCGGGCGCCCGGCAGGCTGCGCGCCGCGAGGTTCGGCAGATAACGCAGTTCGTCGATCGCGTCGTTCACGCGGCGAAGTGTTGACACTTTCACGCTCGGGTCGCGGTTGAGGACCCGCGAAACGGTCTTGATCGACACCCCGGCTTCGCGTGCAACATCGACGATCGTCGGGGGTTTCAGCATTCCATTTCACCGGCAATCAGTTGAGGGGCACCGGTGGGACTTTTATCCGACGCAAGCAATGTGGCAATCGTGCTGACACCGCTTTCGGCATGATCGCTGATCCATAGCTCGAACTTGCCCGGCTCGAGGATCATGTTTCCGTCTCGATCCGGAAAGCGAAGCTGCTCCGCAGCGAGCGAGAAACTGACCGTTTTTCGTTCACCAGGTTCCAACGCGACCCATTCAAAGTCCTTCAACTCGCGAACCGGCCGCACGACACTGCCGACGAGATCGCGGACATAAAGCTGCAGCAGCGCATCGCCCGCCCGCTCGCCCGTATTGGCGACCGTCGCGCGGACCGTCAGCTGCCGGTCGGGCGTGAAGCTTTCGCTATCCACGCGCGTTTCGCCCACGACAAAGCTGGTGTAGGTCAATCCAAAGCCGAAGGGGTAAAGCGGTGTTGGCCGCAGGTCCTCATATGCCGTGCGGAAAGGCTCCCCGTCATATTTCCACGGCCGCCCTGTAGCAGGCCGGTTATAATATAAGGGGGTCTGCGCGGCATGCCGGGGAAAGCTTACAGGAAGGCGCGCGCGTGGCTGGGCCGCTCCGGTCAGGAGATCGCACAGCGCCGGTCCGCTTTGGGTGCCCAGGAACCATCCGATCAGCATGGCGTCGAACAGCGGTTCGAATTCGGCCAGCGGCACCGGCCGGCCGGTCGTCACGATGCCCACGACGGGCTTGCCGCAGGCGGAAACCGCCCGGGCAAGTTCGAGCTGGGCCTCGGGAAGGTTGGTTTCGGCGCGCGATCGCGCTTCACCCGACCAGCGTTCGCTTTCGCCGATCGCCAGGATGACGACATCCGCCGCGCGCGCCGCGGCGCACGCCGCATCGATGCCGCCCGGGATAGGCTCGGTCAGCGCGCAACCGGGTGCGTGAAGGACGCGCTCCGCGCCGAGTTCCGAAATCATGGCCGTCTTGAGTGTCACCGGATCTGCCGAGGAGCCGAAGATGCTCCAGCAGCCGTTCAAATGCGATTGATCGTCCGTGAGAGGCCCGATCAACGCGACCTTGCACCCGGGCGCCAGCGGTAAAGCGGAAATATTCTTGAGCAGCACGGGGCTCCGGGCCGCCGCCTCGCGCGCCAGCGGCAGGTGCGCCGGCTTGTCGGCTTCCTCCCGATCGGGTCGAAGCCGCCGGAACGGATCGTCGAACAGGCCGAGCGCCAGCTTGGCCCGAAGCATCCGGGTCACCGCTGCGTCGATGACTTCGATCGGCACCTCGCCGCTCTCGACCAAGGCTTCGCCATGCTCGAGAAAAATCCCGCTTTCGAGGCTGACATCCAGCCCCGCCCGCAGCGAAAGCAGCGCGGCATGCCGCGAATCTTCGGCAAGCCCGTGCGCAACGAGCTCATAATCCGACGTATAGTCGGACACGATCACGCCTTCGAACCCCAGTTGGTCGCGCAACACACCGCGCAGCAGTCGGTCGTTCGCGGTGCAGGGCACGCCGTCGATGTCGTGAAACGCCGTCATCACCGAGCCCACGCCCGCTTCGATCGCCGCCTTGAAGGGTGGCAAATAGTGTTCCAGCAGCGTTTGCCACGACATGTCCGCGCGGTTGTAGTCCATGCCCGCTTCGGCCGCCCCGTAGCCGACAAAATGCTTCGCCGTCGCCATCACGGCATCCGCGCGGCTGAGATCGCCGCGTTGATAGCCCAGCACGCGAGCGCTCGCGAAGCGACAGGCAAGCGTGACGTCCTCGCCGTTCGATTCGACCATCCTGCCCCAGCGTGCATCGCGCGCCACGTCGACCCCGGGCGCGAATGTCCAGTCCACGCCGGCGGAACTCGCTTCCGCAGCCGCCGCACTTGCCGTCCGGCGAGCGATATCGGGATCCCAGCTTGCCATCTCGGCCAAAGGCACCGGAAAGATGGTGCGAAACCCGTGGATCACATCGGCGGCAAAGATCAGCGGGATGCCAAGCCGGCTCTCGTTGACCGCACGCCGCTGCAACGGGAGCAAATCCTTCACACCGACCGCGTTGAAGAACCCGCCGATCTCGCCCCGTCCGATCGATGCAAGCCGTTCGTCGCGCGGCACCGGGAGATAGACAGGATTGAACAGATCGGCCGAAAAGTCCTGCTCGACGGAGTAGAGGCAGAGCTGCCCCAGCTTTTGGCGCAGCGTCATCGCCTCGATCAGATGACGGATAAATCCGTCATGATCGTGTCGATGCTGGGCGTACAGATCGGAAGCGATGGTCAATTCACACCTCGTATCGGTTTGACCAGGACGGCCCCCGTCAGGGCAATCACGGCGGCGATGCCGAACAGCATCGGATAATTATTGTCGGTCGCGCCAAGCACCTGCACAGCCACCAGAGGCGCCAGCGTCTGTCCGAAGATGTTCGTCAGGTTGATGATGCCGAGATGCTTGCCGGCATCGCCGCCCGGAGGAAGAACCTGCGCGATCAGCGCGATGTCGACGGCAAAGAAGCAGCCGATGCCAAGGCCGAAAAAGGCATAGCCCACGATCATGCCGGGCCAGGTCGGGAAAAGCGCAAATATCGCCATCGCGCCCGCCATCGTCGCTCCGGCGGCCAGCACGAAAATCTTGCGCCGCCCCAGCCGGTCGGAAAGGAAGCCGCCAGCCAGCGTCGAAACCACGCTCGTAAACGTCGAGATGGCAGTCAGCGTGGCCAGACCCTGCTCGGCCTTCGCGCCTGGAAACAGCTCCTGATATCTTACGGCGTCCTGCAGATAATAGAGCATGTAACCCGTCACCAGGCTGTAGGGGATCATCACGAGGAACCGCGCGAGCCAGGCCCAGGCAAAGTCAGGGTGCTTTCGCGGGTTCACGCGAAAATCCCAGAGCGGCAGCGCGGCGGCCCGCTCGGCCTCGATCGGGACATCCTCCCGGACGAACAGGGCGAAGGGCAGAACACTGATCAACAGGATGACGGCGATCGCGACGAAGCGCAGCGCGCTGTCATCGATCAGGCGACCGATCAGCGTGACCCCGAGCACCGAGCCGACGGGCAGCCCCAGGCCGATCAGGCCCGATACCGATCCCTTCTGGTCGTCCGGGATACGATCGGGGACGACGGCGTTCAGCGGCGCAAACAGGAAGTTGAACGTCAGTTGGAACAGCACGAAGCCAAGGACGAGGGCCGGCAGCGAGTTGGCGAGCGCGATCACCGCATAAGAGATAACGGTCCCGACCGCGCCCGCCACGATCCACGGACGCCGGCGGCCCCAGCGCGACCGCGTCCGATCGCTGATGCTGCCTGCGATCGGATTGGCAAAAAAGGCCATGACGGAACCGCATATAGTGACGAGGGCCAAGGCGGACGCCTTGTCCGCACCTCCGATGGCCTGCGCCTTGAGCGGCAGAAGAATGGCAAGGAGCGGTACGAAGCTCAGGAAGCTGCCGATTTGCGCAAGCACGAACAAGCTGAGGGGGGCCGGCCCGATTCGTGGCGGCTGCGGCTGGCGCACACCCCCTTTAACCCCCTGAGACTCCTGCATAGCCACCTCCCCGACCCTTATGATCCAACGTTGTCATTTCGGTCAATGCGTTATTTTTAGCGTTTTATCGAACCGAAAATAGATCAATTGACAACGTTTGTCATTTTGATAGTGACAGCTTGTCTAGCGACTCTGAAGCTGCGGCGGCGCGTCATCTCGTAAGCCGCAAGACGCACCCCGCTCTGGATCTCGCGCAGGACGCAAAAAATATCTGGGAGAGGGATCATGGCATTTTCGTACAGAAGCCGCCTTTACGTGACTGCATCCGCGGCCGTTTGGGTCCTGTCAGGAGCACCGGCGTGGGCCCAATCCACATCGGCGACCAACGAACCGGATGGCGCGGCTCAGCCCGCCGCTTCTGAGGAGCAAGCGCCAGAGGGGGATATTGTTGTCACGGGCACGCTGATACGGGGCGTCGCACCGACCGGCACCAATGTCGTCAACCTGACGAGCGAGGACGTCGTCGCGTCCGGCGCCACCAGCACCAACCAGCTACTCGCGCGGATCCCGCAGATCACGAGCGCCTTCAACCAGACCCCCACCATCCAGGGCGGCTCCGGACTTCAGATCAACCGGCCGAACATCCGCAATCTCGGCGCTGCCGGCGGATCGACAACACTGATCCTGATCGATGGCCATCGTGCTGTTCCTGCGGGCGTGCTCCAGACGACTCCCGACCCCGACGTCATTCCGCCCGGGATGCTCGAGCGGGTCGAAGTCGTGCCCGATGGCGGATCGGCGATCTACGGGTCGGATGCCATCGGCGGCGTGATCAACCTGATTACCAAGAAGCGCTTCGACGGGGTAGAAGTCACGGGACGCGCCGGCTTCGCGGACAACTACCAGACCTATGACGCCAATGTGACCGCAGGCAAGGACTGGGGCAGCGGCTCTGCCTTCGTTTCCTATGCCTTTTCCGCTCACGACGCGATCTTCGGCCGCGACCGCGATTATGTTCGTCAGACGTCGCCCAATGCCGGCTTCTGCCCCCCGGGAACCGTCAGCGTGACGCGAGCAGGCGTGACGACGACCTATGCCCTGCCCGGCCGGACGCCCGGCACGATCACGATCTGCGACAGCACCGACAATCTGTCGATCTACCCGAAGGAGCGGCGCCATTCGGTCTTCGCGGGCCTGACCCAGGACCTGAGCTCCTGGCTGTCTTTCGACATCCGGGGTTTCTACACGCAGCGAAAACTTACCAACTATATCGATCTCAGTGCCAGCATCGCATCTGGGGGCCAAACGGGCACGATCACGTCGGGCAACCCCTTCTATGTCCCGATCGCCCCGAACGATCCGGGCACGCAGACCGTCGCCTTTTCCTATGCGGGTCTGCAGGACAATAGAGCGCCCAACAAGCTCGACGAGTTCCAGATTACCCCGAGCTTCACCGCCAAGCTGGGCGGCGACTGGCAATTGCGCGCGCTTGGCAGCTTTGGCGTGAGCATCCTCGACGCCACCAGCCCCGCCATCAACGCGGGCGCGCAGGGCGCAGCGCTTGCTGGCACGACGACCGCCACCGCGCTCAACCCGTATAATCTCGGCGCGACCAACCCGGCAGTTCTGGCATCGATATTCGAGCAGAACAGGAGCCATGGCAAACAGGAGTTGTTCAACGCTCGCACTGTCGTGGACGGCACGTTGGTCAATCTGCCTGGCGGCAACGTTCGCCTCGCCGTCGGTGCGGAAATTTTCGAGGAGACATTCGACGCGTTCAACGGGCAGGTCCCGGACAACAATTACAGGTCCGCACCGCGGTCCCGGAACGATCGTACGGTGAAGTCGGTGTTCGGCGAGATTGTCGTCCCGATCGTCGGAGCGGATAACAGCTTCGCTGCTGTCCATTCGCTGCGACTTTCAGCTTCGGCCCGGTATGACGATTATTCGGATTTCGGCGACACCTTCAATCCCAAGTTCGGCATCACCTATGAGCCGGTCGACTGGATCGCCGTCCGCGGCAACTGGGGCAAGGCGTTCAACGCGCCAAGCCTCGCGGACACCAGCTCGTCGGACAATGTGGTCTTCTTCGTTCCGGTCAGCCCATGGCTTGATCCGGCCGACGGCGCGGCAAATTTCTTCAGGCCGACGCTCGTGCTGGCAGGCGGCAACTCCAACCTGGGGCCGCAAAAGGCGACGACCTGGTCGATCGGCGCGGATGTGAGCCCCCCCGTGGTTCCCGGTCTGACGCTCAGTGCGACCTATTATAATATCGCTATCACCGATCAAATCGCCCTCATTCCGTTCACCAGCCCTGGCGTCTATGCCGCCCCATACGCGCCCTTCGTCGTCAAAGACCCGACGCTCGCCTATGTCCAATCGGTCGCCGCCGGCTTCCCGGTCCTGGGTGGGACCACGCTCGAGGCAGCCTTCGCCGGCCTGCCGCCCTACGTGCTGCTCGACGCGCGGCGCAACAATCTGGGCGAGGTCGAGCAGGACGGTATCGACTTCCTCGCCAGCTACAACAGCACGACGTCGTTCGGCGATGTCTTTGGCAGCATCGGCGGGTCGTACATCCTGAACCGCCGCATCTCTCCCGTCGCGGGCGGGGCGTTCTCAAACGCGTTGAAGACCCCCGGCGCCAGCCGCCTCAGCCTTGTCGCCACGGCCGGCGCCAGGGTTGGCAAGCTGTCGGGGAGCGTGACTGCGAGCCACAGCGGCGGCTATGATATCAATCCCACGATTGTTAATCCGTTGTTCGGGACGCAGACGCACGTGAAGAGTTTCACCACCGTCGACCTGTTCTTCGAATATGATCTGGCAGATACGGGGATCCTCAAGGATGCATCGCTCACACTCAACGTGAGCAACCTGTTCGATACCGACCCGCCGGTCTACTATGCAGACAACGGCTATACCAACGGCGGCACATTCGGCCGGCTGGTTCAAATCGGCATCCGCAAGCGGTTCTGATGCGCTAGAAGCGGCGCCCTTGCCGAGGCGCCGCTTCAACCGGGACGGGCTGCGCCACGGCCGGATTGTGGCAACACAGGTCGGCCATTCGAGGCGGCCGGAGCCCCGTCCCGTCGTCGTTCGCATCACCTGCCGACGCCTGACCCGCACCCGAATCCGCCGCCCGGCTGTATGTTAAAAACAATCACGATTGCTTTTATCCTAGTCGCGTTCAGGATAATCGGTAACAATGCCCTGCCCTGCCTCTCCTGAAGGCGTGTCCCGCGATGGGAGGCACGGGAACAATTGCGGCGGGGAGCTTTGAAAATGAAACTGATCACAGGCGCGGCAGCCTTGGTACTAGCCAGTGTCTCGTCGGCATCGGCACAGACTGTCACCGTTCTCTCCAGCCGCCCGGATATGGTGAGTGACGGAGATGCGCTGATCGCGGTCACCCCGCCGGGCGGCGGCGACTCTTCCGGTATAAGGGTGACCCTTGGCGACGCCGACGTGACGTCCCGGTTTCAACTGAAGGGCGGATCGATGATCGGGCTGGTCGACGGCCTCACAAGCGGACCAAACAAATTGACCGTGACTATGGGAAGGCGGTCGGTCGGGACAACCTTGGTCAATCACAGCCGCAACGGCCCGATCTTTTCAGGCCCGCAGCAACAGCCCTTCATCTGCGAGACCGAGCGCTTCCGCCTTCCTGACGGATCGACGCTCGGACCCGCGCAGGACGCCTTTTGCAACGCCCCCACCAAGGTCATATATGTCTATCGCCCCGCTAACGGCCGCGATTTCAAGCCGCTACCTGAGGGGCCGGCGCTTCCCGCCGATATGGGGAAGGCCACGACGACGACCGGCCGGACGGTCAACTACATCGTCCGGATTGAGACGGGCACGATCAACCGCGCAATCTATCAAACCGCGGTGTTGTTCGACCCGACCGTGGACGATGCTCCTTCGCCAACCGCACGTTACAATGGCTGGAACGGCCGGGCCGTCTATGTGTTCGGCGGCGGCGCGACGTCGGGCTATCATCAAGGCGCGCTCATGGGCGAGCCGCTCGATCATGAAAAGCTCTCGCGCGGCTACGCGGTCCTCAGTTCCAGCCTCAACGTGTTCGGCATCGTCGGCAGCGATCTGGTGTCGGCGGAGACGGCTTCGATGGTGAAGGAACACTTCATCGAAACCTTCGGTCCTCCGGTCTACACGATCGGCTGGGGCGGCTCAGGCGGCTCTATGCAGCAGCATCTGATCGCCAACAATTATCCCGGCATTCTTGACGGGATCGTGCCGGGGTCTTCTTTTCCCGATCTCTTTTCGCTGTCCGCCTATCCGGTGGACTGCGCCCTGATGGCCCGCGCCTTCACGCGTGGGAGAGAAAAATGGACCGAGGAGCAGCAGCGCGCAGCCACGGGCCTCAATAGCTGGAAGACATGCGCGCAATGGAACATGTTCTTTTCCCCCGAATGGGTCCAGGCAAAGCCCTCGCAACCTGGGCGGCCGCCCATTTGTGACCGCATCATTCCGCGCGAGCTCACCTATGACCCGGTGAGCAACCCGCGCGGCGCACGCTGCGACATCTATTCGTCAGCCCGCAATTCGGTTGGGTTCGATCCGAACACCGGCAAGACCTATCGCCCCTACGACAATGTCGGCGTCCAATATGGCCTCAAGGCCTATCGCAGCGGCGCGATCTCGCCCGAGCAGTTTGTCGAACTGAACGAGATAATCGGCGGCATGGACGATGATGGCGACTTTCGCCCGGCCCGGGCTGTAGCCGATCCGCTCGCGCTCCGACGAATGTTCGAAAATGGCCGTATCAATCAGGCAGAAAATCTGGGCGACCTGCCCGTCATCGATCTGCGCGGCAATCCCGGCCGGGGCCCGGACGTGCACGACGCGGTGAAGTCGGAGACGACGCGGGCGCGCATCATCCGCGCCAATGGCAATGCCGCGGGACATGTGATGGTTCGCGCCGAAGCGCCCGGGGCCACCGGCGCCGGCTCGGGCGCGGCGTCCAACTCCCGGGAGATGAACATTTTTGCCCTGCTCAAAATGGATGAATGGCTGGGCAACATGGCGGGCGATGCGAGGCGCTATCGCAGCAAGGCAGTGCGAGTGGCCGCCAACAAGCCCGCCGATCTCGCCACCGACGTCTGCTTCATGGCGGACGGCACCCGCATAAACGAGGCGTCGTCCCTTGCAAATGTCGGCGCCTGCGGCAGCAAGCTCCCCTATTTCGAGGATCCGCGCATGACGGCCGGTGCACCGCTGACCAATGACGTACTGAAATGCCAGCTGCGCCCGTTCCGCGCGGCGGACTATCCCGGCATGCCGCCCGAACTGATCGCACGGTTGAAGAGGGTGTTCGCAGCCGGCGTGTGCGATTATTCGAAGCACAGCGTGGGCTACCGCCGGTTGAAGGGTGTCTGGCTCGCTTATCCGACGCCGGGCTCCGCCGTGCCGATGCGTTGAAGGGCATCCGACCGCTCCCGTGCGCTCGCTGTCACAATATGCAGGCGGGATGAAGCGGTCCGGGGCAGCGAGTGCTGGTTCGTTGCAAGGCCCGCCAAAGCGCCGCAGCCAAGGGCACGCCGCCCGATTTCCATGTCACTGCCCCTCCCCTCGCCACCGTAGCTGAAAAAGTTCGCTGCACCGCGCTGAGGACGGGACTGCGCGTAAAGGCGTGCCTTCTCAGCCGATTTTCAGGGCAAGCGAGCCGCTCCCGAGGCCCGGACTCGTCACACGAACGGTTGCCTTACCGGGCTCATAGCCCGGCTGCACGATCGCCAGCGCGGTCCCGTGGAAGGTAAGTGTCCGAGGATCGGTAAAGCTCTTGATGCCGCGCGGGTTGGCCGATCCCGTAGCCTTGATCAGTCCCTCGCCTTCGAGCAGGAAGGTGAGCGGGACCTGGGCATCGGGAACCAGTCGGCCCTTGGCATCGAGCACTTCGGCAAAGACAAAACCTAGGTCGTTGGGCGAGGCGGCAAGGCGGACGCGTTCGGCGCGTAGCCGCAGCTGCGCCGGCTCGCCTGTGGTCACAAGCGCCTTGCGCGCGATTTCGCGTCCGCCGCGATAGGCGACGGCGACAAGTTCGCCGGGCCGGTACGGCAGTTCGAAACTTGCCGTCAGCCGGTCGGCCGGAACCGCAAGCGGCTTGCGACCGACCTCCTTGCCGTCGAGCATCAACCGGACCTCGTCCCCCGAGCTATAGGCGCGCACAATCATCGGCATGCCGTCATGGCCCGGCCAGCTCCAGCTCTCCAGCTCGTCATGCCACGACCACGGTCCCCGCCGTTCGACCATCCCCTCGGGCAGCGGGCGCTGCACCAGCAATTCCAGCGCGCTGTTGCCCCACAACACATCCCGATACAGCCCCTGCGGCTTGCGCAGGCCAAGGATGTCGATCTCGCCGCAGCCCGAAACGAATGCGGGATAATCCCACAGGAAGATCGCGAATGACCTCCAGTCGAGTTTCTCGCCCGCGGGCCTGAGGTCGGTGCCGCCCACGCCCACTTCGCCGAGATAGTCGATTCCAGTCCACACAAATTCGCCGAGCATCCACGAATTGGCCTGTGTCAGCCGCCAGCCGTCATGGATGTCGGCGGCCCATTGTTCGGTCGCCATCATGATCATGTCTGGATAGGCTTCGTGATCCTTGATGTGGTCCGGCAGCTCATAGTTGAAGCCCACCACGTCGAGGCTGGCGCGCGTAATCTCCCCCTTCTTGCCGGTCGATCCGTTGATCCCCGCCGTAATCGGGCGCGACCGGTCGAGCGACAGCACCAATTCGCGAAGCTGCGCGGCAATTTCCGCGCCGCGCGGCTTCTCGCGCTCCGGGATCTCGTTGCCGAGACTCCAGAAGATCACGCTCGGATGGTTGCGATCCTGGCGGATCAACCGGGTCATGTCGGCGCGCCAGTTCGCCTTGAAATGCTTGGAATAGTCGCCTGGCGTCTTGGCTTCCTCCCACATGTCGAAGACTTCGTC
The DNA here is from genome assembly GCF_035944815.1 of Sphingopyxis sp. Lineage (GTDB taxonomy): Bacteria > Pseudomonadota > Alphaproteobacteria > Sphingomonadales > Sphingomonadaceae > Sphingopyxis. The sequence goes on along the minus strand of NZ_DASZAU010000004.1, from coordinate 42,294 downwards.
GATGACAAGCAGGCCCAGTTCGTCGCATGCGTCGAGAAACGCCTTGGGAAACATGTGGTGGCTGAGGCGCACAGCGTTATAGCCGAACTTCTTGAGCAGCCCGGCCTTGCGCCGTTCCGCCCCGTCGAAGGCGGCGGTGCCGATGATGCCGTGGTCGCTGTGAACGCAAGCACCTTTCAGCTTCACCTGCCGGCCATTGATCCGCAGTCCGGCTTCCTTCGATACCGCGATGGTGCGGATGCCGAAGCGGGTCGAGACCTGGTCGGTCGCCGCCCCGGCCGCGCTGACCGTGACCTCGGCGGTGTAGAGATTGGGCGCTTCCATGCTCCACAATAAAGGGCGCGGCAGCGAGATCGTTGCCTGCGCCGTCCCCTTCGCCCCTGCGGACAACGAGACCTGCGCCTCCCCGCGGCCGACCGAACGGCCGCGCGCGCGCAGCTCGACCGCGACTTGCGCCAATGTCGGCGTTGCCAGGTGGTTCTCAAGTTCGACATCGACCTGTACTTCGGCCGATCCCTCGTCGACTCTGGGCGTGGAAACCGCCACGCCCCACGGAACGATACGCACCGGGCCGGTGATGTTCAGCCAGATATGACGGTTGATGCCGGACCCGGTATACCAGCGTGCGGTGTCGCCGACATTGACGACACGCACCGCCAGCAGGTTGCGCTGCCCCGGCTTCAGATGCGGGGTAATGTCGAACGAGAAGGCACCGAAACCGTAAACATTACCGCCCAGCTTGACGCCGTTCAGCCAGATCTCGCTTTCGGAATAGGCGCCATCGAACTGGATCTCCACGCGCTGCCCGACGCGCAGCGCGGGCGCGACGAACGCCTTGCGATACCAGCCGGTGCCGCCTGGAAGCGCGCCGCGTGCCATCGCCATCGGCGAGGCAGCGGCAAGATCGAACGGACCGACCCGGCTCGGCGCCCCCTCGACGAGCGGCTTCTCGTAGCCGCTGATCATATTCTCTGCAGTCCGCGGCGCACGCTTGAGCGTCCAGGTTGCGGTGGGTGGGACCCAATCGCCCGTCGTCCCGGGCGCTCCGGGAATATTTTCGATGCCCCAGTCATGGGGCAAATGAACACTCGACCAGCCTCGATCGTCGAACTCCGGCCGCTCGCCGCCGTCGACGTCGCCACGCCAGAACAACCATCCTGCGTCGAAGGAGGTGGTCAATCGTGGAAAGCCCGGCGATGCAGCCCTCACAGCGCCTGTCGGGCCGAGCGCCCAGGCAGCGGCGGCGACACCGGCCGAAAGCACGCCGCGGCGACTGAACCCATGCGTCTGGTGTTCACTCATCTTCGAGTTCCTCTCGTCCAAATCATCTCCCCCATCAGAGCGGAAGGCTCGCCACCCCGGATCCGCCAGATCGTGGCAGGTTCCGTTGTGCCCTCTGCCCGGTCAGCCCCGGATACCACGGCGCAGCGGCGGCGAGCAGCCTGCCGGAAGGCCTACGGCGGCGAGAGTCGTCGGGCAAAAAGATCTTCGCGTAGCTCCGGAGCGTCTCCGTGATCGGGCCGCTGAACATCGGCGCCACAACCGCGCGATCGGTCGTTGGCATATCTGCCTCAGCCCCCAGCCACGCAAATGGCCACGACCTGAAGGCGGGCGAAAAGGATGAGCGCAGCGAACGCGTCAAGGCGAGCGGTCGGCGACACCCTCTAGCCGGCATCGTCGTGAAGGCCCGCAATCGCGAAGCCGCCGTCGGCTGCGATCGTCTGGCCGGTTACATAGCTCGCGTCATCGGAACACAGAAAAGCGACTAGCGGCGCGACCTCTTGCGGCGCTCCGAAGCGCCCCATGGGGACCCGGTCGGTCCATTCCTTTCGTATCGCTTCGGTATAAAAGGCGTTCACCAGCGGGGTGTCGATCGGTCCGGGACAAACGACATTGGCGCGTATCCCGTCGCGTGCATGCTCTACCGCGATGATCTTGGTCAAATGGATCACCGCAGCCTTCGACGTGCCATAGGCCGAGCGGCGTCCATTGCCGAGCATGCCCGACACGCTGCCGATATTCACGATCGAGCCGCCGCCGGTCCGGAGCATCGCGCGCGCCGCCGCTTGGCACGTGAGGAAGGTACCGCGCAGATTGACGGCCATGATCCGGTCGAATTCTGCGACGGGCGTCTCGAGGAACGGCAGGGTGCGCGCGACGCCGGCGCTATGGACAAGTCCGTCCAGCCGGCCGTGCCGCGAGACGATCGTCTCGATCGCATCATCGACCGACGCTGCGTCCGCGACGTCGAGGTGCAGGCTATCGCCGCCTGCCTCCCCGTTCTTGAGATCGCCGACGACGACCGTTGCACCGTCGGCCCGGAGACGGTCGGCGGACGCCGCGCCGATCCCCGACGCCCCGCCCGTTACCAGCACGACCTTGCCCGCAAGACGCCCTGCGCTCACTCCGAATTCCTCTCCAGTCAGGCACTCGCCGGTTTTCCCAGACTGCTTCGTGCGCTTCCGCGCGGCGGCGTGCAACTATCGTAAAATTACAACCTCGGCACCGACGGAACCGGGTCGGTAATCACCGCCGCAGGCACAACCCCCGAGAAGCTTCTTGGGGCCTCGGCATGAGAGCCCGGACCAGGCCGTCGCTTCGGCGCATCGGACTGTGCGCGAGTCCCCCTCTGGAGCGAGAGACAAGGCTTCCTAGAGTGACGCCTCCTGGTTCGGGACGCCTGCTGCGGGGCGGAGGCGCATGCCGAGTTCAGCGACATTACGAACCGCAAGCTTATGCTTGATCCGGGCAAGATAGGTTTCGACCGTCCGGGGAGACAGGTCAAGCAGGCGCGCGACCTCCTTTGCCGTCCGTCCCTCGCAGATGAGGATTGCGACCTCGCGGTCTCGCGGGCGCAGTTCGCTCAGGTTCCAATGAAGCGACATGTCCTGGAAACACCAGACGCACTGGGCAAAGGGATCGTCCGGGCTTAGCGACCGGCCACTCACCGCACACCAGAAGAGCGCTCCGCTCTGACGCTGCATGGTCCTCTCGTCCGAATGAAGACCGGTCTTGCCCAGCGATCGATATGCCGAACCCGCGACCCTCTCGGAATCGTCATGCGAGGGATAGAAGAGCTCGGTCGAGAGGCCTTCAATCGAGCCACGCGGAAGCTCGAACATCTCCGCGAAGGCTGCGTTCGCACGGCGAATGATGCGCTGCTCGGTGTAAATGGTCGCGACGGGCGACTGCTCGAATGCGAGCGCGGACAGACCGCCTTCAATTGCCGATGTGTCGAGTTCGGGAGCCATTCCTCTCCTTAGCACGCCGGAACGAAAATGGCATGCGGCGCATGATACAGACAAGATTGCTTGCAAAAATCATTCGTAAATATACGATTATTGACGCTGCGCCGAGAACGGCCCACGCCATGCAGGAAGGACCCGCGAGGAAGGCAGGGTCGACCGACGGGAGATATATCGATGGGCATGACAAGCTGCTGGCGGCTGCAAGGCGGCGGCCGTGCATTCCGCCGAATGGTCTGGGGCACACTGGGCCTCGCAGCTTCGTCTCTCGCCGCCACCCCGGCCGCCGCCGCGACACCGTGCGAAGCAATGGGAAGCGGCAGCCGGATCGGCACTGCGACCGTCGTTCTCGCCCAGGATGTTCCCGCGGGTGACTATAGCGGGTCCGACGGCGTCAAGATCACCGGCTTGCCGTCCTTTTGCCGTATCTTCGCGGTCGCGAACCCGCACCCCTCGTCGCGGATCCTGATCGAGATCTGGATGCCTGCCACCGACAAATGGAATGGCAAGCTGCTCGGGATCGGAAATGGCGGCGCCGCCGGAAAAATATCGCCGACGTCTCTTGCGGGCGGTCTTCGCCGTGGCTTCGCGGCAGCGACCACGGACCTTGGCAGCTATCCGGCGGGGCAAACCGGGATCGGTTTCAATTTTGGCGACGGGCGCCCGGAAGCCGTCCGCGATTGGGCGTACCGCGCGACGCACGAGATGACGTTGCTGGCGAAGGATGTCGTCCTTCGATATTATGGCCGCAAGGCGAGCAAGGCTTATTTCGTCGGATGCTCGACGGGCGGCCACCAGGGGCTTTCCGAGGCGCAGAAATATCCGGACGATTATGACGGTATCATCGCGGGCGCGCCCGCGCACAACCGGACGCGGCTGCATATTCGTTTCGCGGCGCTGCGGCAGCTCGGCATGCAGCCCGGCGCCGCCATCTCCACCCCGCTCATCACGGCGTGGCAGCAGTCGATCATCAAGGCGTGCGGCGGCCGCGACGGCGGCGCGCCGGGTGACAAGTTCCTGACCAACCCGCTCCAGTGCACGATCTCGCCGCGCCCGCTCGCCTGCAAGCCGGGCGCGGCCAGCGACAGCTGCCTTTCGCAAACGCAGGTCCGCGCGCTTGAGAAAATCTATGCCGGAACGCGTAATCCGCGAACCGGGGAGCTGATATATTTCGGCGACGTCCTCGGGTCCGAGCCGCAGCTCATGTCGGTCTATGGCGACACAGCATTGTCGCGCGACTTCAATATCACCCACTGGTCGTTGCCGCCCGATCGCGCATCGGAGAGCTTCGACTTCGACCGCGACATGACAGAGATGGACGACAGGCTCGCTGTCGAGGTCAACGCAATGGATCCCGACCTCTCGCGCTTCGCCGCGCGCGGCGGAAAGCTCATCATCCATCACGGGTGGGCAGACGGGCTGATCACAGCGACCGATTCGCTCGACTATTACCAGCGGATGCAGGCCGGCGGCCTGGACAAGGGTTCGTTTGCGCGCCTTTTCATGGTGCCCGGGATGAGCCATTGTGCCGGCGGCGGCTATGGCATCTTTGGCCAATTGGCGGAGATTCCTTACTTCAGGGATGCAACGCCCGAGAACGACCTCTTGCTTGCTCTCGACCGCTGGAGCGAGGGTGGGCCAGCCCCCGACATGATCCTCGCGCGGCAGTCCTTCATCAAAACGCCCGCGAAACCGGGCGAAGAGGGCAAGGGTCTCGGCATGCGGCCGATCTGCGCCTTTCCCAAAATCGCGCGCTACGACGGCAAGGGCAATCCGGACTCCGCGACGAGCTTCGTTTGCATGAAAGCGCCGGTTCCCAAATATGCGCGCCCGGCCGCCGTCTATCTTCGCTAGGCCATTTCCATGCAAAGCCGCCGGAGCGAGCGACAATGACGCGCGGGTTCGTCGTCGAGCGGCGGTTCGGTCGCCTTCCCGATGGTGAGGAAATGCTCGTCTACGAGCTGTGCCTCGCAAATGGCAACAAAGCTACGATTTGCGAACTTGGTGCGGCCCTCGTCGGCCTCACTTGCCCGGACCGCGACGGAGCCAGCGAAGATATCGTGCTCGCATGCGGCGACGCGCCGGCGCAATTTGCCCAAAATGCCTATTTCGGCGCAGTGATCGGCCGCTGTGCCGGCCGGATCAGCGAAGCCCGGATTGTCAGGGGAAATCGCGAACTCGCGCTTCGCCCCAACCACGGGCGCCATCAGATGCACGGCGGGCCGATCGGCCTGTCCCGTTTGCGATGGCATGCCCGCATACGCGACGGCGACTGGCCCTCGGTCCGGTTCGAAGTCGAAAGCGCGGACGGCGACGAAGGCTATCCGGGCAATCTGCGGGTCGCGGCAACCTGGACGCTCGCACCGCCCTGCCGTCTTTCGGTCGAGATCGAGGCCAGTTGCGACGCGCCGACACCTTTCAACCCGACGATCCACCCCTATTTCAACCTCGACGGTCATGCGAGCGGAACGCTTGAGCATCATCGCCTGTCGCTGGCTGCCAGTCGCTTCACGCCGATCGGCACCGACCTGCTTCCGACCGGCAAGATCGAGGCCGTCGACGCCACGCCATTCGATTTTCGGCAATCGCGACCGATCGGAGCCGATCCTCGCCCTCCGCTTCGCGGCTATGATCACAACTTCGTGATCGACCACGCAGATGCGGCCGGCAGCCTGGCGGCCTGCCTCGAATCCGTGGCGTCAGGCCGCAGGCTCACCCTGTCGACCGATCGTTCCTGCCTGCACCTCTACACCGGCGGCAGTCTCGACGGGATCGTCGGAAAGGACGGCGCCGTCTATGAGCGGCACGCGGGCATGTGCCTTGAGCCCCAAGGCTTCCCCGACATGTACAGCCATGAAGATTTCCCGGACGACTGGCTATTGCCCGGCACGGTCTTTCGGAGCCGTTGTCTCTACGCTCTGGACGTTTCGGCCGCGTCCAGATAGCGGACTATCCAGTCAGAACTGATTGCTAATTGATCGCGCATTTCCGGCCATGATGTATCGGCGCCGCGAAAAGGAGAATGACGGATGAAAGATGCGGCGACACCAGCGCGACCGATCGCGAAATGGTCAAGGAGGATCGCCCTGCTGGTCATCGGCGCGATCGTCCTTCTTTGCTTTGCGCTGACACTGGGCGCTTTTGTCCCCGCCCTCCCCTTTCTCGGGGTTTTCGGTTCGCTCGCACTCTCGATCTGGCCCGCCGCCATCGCGAGCGTTGCCATCGTCGGCGCGCTCGTCATGGCGCGCCTCGCGTCGGGACGTGCTCGATCGATTTTCGTCTTCGCCGCCGGGCTCGCCGCGCTGGGCGCCACCGTCGCGACGGTAAGGCTGCTGTCTATGGCAGCGCGGAATGACATTCGCCTGTCGGCCGGGGCGCCTTTCGGTTCCGGCGGACTGCTCGGCCCGGCGGCGCCCCCGGACCAAACGCTGACCTATCTGCGCGATCTCGGCGAGGACCTCACTCTCCATATCTGGCGCCCGGCAGGCGCACCGCCGCCTGGCGGTTGGCCGGTCCTCGCCTATGTTCACGGAGGCGGCTGGACGTCGGGGGATGCTCTTGGGCGCGGTACCGACATGCGCTGGTTCGCCCGCCAGGGCTGGCTCACCGTCGGGATCGAATATAGTCTTTCCGGCCCGAAGCGGCATTTGTCGGACCGGGTGCACGGCCAGCTCGGCTGCGCGCTCGCATGGACCGCAAATCACATCGCCGAGCGTGGCGGCGATCCCGGCCGAATAGGCCTGTTCGGTGAGTCAGCGGGTGGCAATCTGGTGCTGAACCTCGCCAGCATGGCGAACGCGGGAACGCTTCCCTCGGCATGCGGAGGCTCGGTGCCTCGGATCGGCGCGGTAAGCGCTGTCTACCCCGCGGCCGACATCGCGGCGGTATGGGCAAATGATTATATGCCGACCGGCGCGGGCGTGAGGGTGATGGCCGAACAATATACGGGAGGGAGCCCCGCCAGTTTCCCGGCCCGTTACGCGGCTACGGCATCGGCCGCGCATCTCGGCCGCGCGACGCCGCCGACGCTCCTCTTCATCACCGAAAATGATCATCTCGTGCCGCCCGCCAGCATGCATGCCTATGACGCCGCGGCGCGCCGGGCAGGCGTCGAGGTCAAGACAATCTCAATTCCCTACGGCGAGCATGGTTTTGACGCCGCCGGCATCGGACACGCGACGGTGCGTCAGGCGACGATCAATTTCTTCCGCTCGCACATCGCGCGGTGATCCCGTCCTGAGCGGCCGGGTTGCGCGCAGCTGCTTCCCGAGAAAGGCCGGCGCAAAAAAAGGTGCTGCGAGCATCCGCAGAAACGCGGCCCCAATGATCTCGGCCCACAGGAGCTGGCGATCTCCGTCCGATCTGAAGGCTGAGACAATTGCCTTCTAGTGGCCGCGATCCATCGACGCGCCGACGGCCCCGGCTTGCTTGCGGTCAGTTGATCGGTGCGCCGCTGGCGCGGGACAGGATGACCGGTCCCAGGAGCCCCGAAGGCTGGAGCGGGGTCGTGGCCTTGAGCTTGTCGAGCGTGGTGAACGCATGCTTGCCGGCGGCGCCCGGCTGCAGATCGCCGATAAGCCGGTTGGTCCAGAAGTTCGCAACTTCAATCTTCAGCTCGTTTCGGCCGCTGCGAACCGCATCGCTCACATCGACCCTGAACGGCGCCTTCCAGACGATGCCTGCCTCGCGACCGTTCACTGTGACACGAGCGAGATTCTTCACGTCACCGAGGTCGAGATAAATACGATCCGTCGTTCGCTTGCGCCTGGGCATGGTGAAGGTCGTGCGATAGGTCGCGGTACCGGAGAAATATTTGATTTCGCTACGCGCATTTTCGGTCCACGAGCCGAGCGCCGCGCTCGTAATGCTTACCGGCGGCTGGCCGGATTGCGAGAAATCGATTTGCCACGGACCGCCGATCCGCGCCACCTCAGCAGCGACGGGTTCGACAATCTGGCGCGATTTGACAGCCGCGGGCCGATCGAAGACGACGAACAGCGCGTCGCGCGGGGCGAGCGCAAGGGGAACCTCCGTTACCGCACCATCGATGGTGTAGCTCGCGTCGCGAATGCTTGCATCGTCAGCGCGCCAGATCTGCGCGGCCTTACCGGCAACGCGAAACCGGCCTGTTGTGTTCACCGCATCGTCCGAGAGATTCGCGACAAAATAAACGTCCGCGTCGCGCAGTTTGCGATGGAGATACGAGACCGTGCCTGTCCCGGCGAAGGACGCGTCGGGGACGAGCCCGATCGCCGCAGCCGCCGCGTCGATCGTCGGATATATCCGGCCCGAGCTCCAGAGGCGCTCGGCAAGATTCTTGAACTCTGCCTCGTCGTCGGCAAGACTGGGGCTGGCCACCGGCATTTGCCCCACGACGACAGCGCCCCGGTCCACAAGCGCCGCGAGTTTACGCAACGTCGGCAGCGTCATCCGCTTGGACGGCGCATCGAGGACGAGGATTCGGTAACTCGCGCCACTGGGTGCGATCAGCCTGCCATCCTCGACTTCGAGCAGATTTCGCAGCGCATCCGCGTTGACCAGATCGAGCGCAAATCCCGCTGGCATACCGGGAAATTTCGTGGAGTAGATCGAAGTGCTGTTGTCATCCTCACCATAAAACCATGCGAAATCCGCTACATGCCGACCTTGCTGAAGCATGGCGCCCGATCGGGCGAGATATTGCGTCCAGGCCCCTGCCATATCGGCCCAGCTTTCCTTTCGCGTAAACCACTGACCGAAGATGCCGAGAGTCATGCCCGGACCAAGCCGCTCGTCAGGCTGATGAACCGACGTGTGAATCACGAAGCGGTTGATACCGTTCGCCATCATCGCGTCCGCCAGAGGCTTGAGTTGAGCGGGACCAAAAGCAAAGGGGGTGACGCTTCCGTCGAGCGCGTCGGGCGAGGCCGTGAAGGATTCCGCTGCAACGACATTCTGTCCGTAGAGATGGGCGACAGAGGCGCTTTCGATCTGCTCCGGCATGATGCGCTCGGGCTTGGCGCTCACCCACGCGCCGCCCATCGGCACGGTGGCGAGCTTTTTGACTTCCATGCCATCGCCGAGAAATCCTCGCGCCCCTTCGTGGGCCTCGACATAATGACCCATGCCGCGCTCTTTAAGGATGCGCCCCAATTCATTGTAATGGGCATCGGCAATGAGGTCGGAGAGCGTCCGGCGGTAATCCCACAGGAAGCGTTCGCTCGTCTCGGCGCTGCCCACGACCTTGCCGGTCAGCACGGGGAGGTAGGGAAGCGGATCGTAACCCCGCCGGTTTGCGAACTGCGTGAGAATATCATCCGTCCAGTTCGTTGGACCGGCCTCGTAACTGTCGTTCAGCAGATTGCTGATGCCGGCCGGACCGAGACCGCCCTGCCCGACCGCTTTTTCCAGTTCGCCGAGATAAGCCTCGGCATAGGCGCGAACATGGCGCTTGTTGAGCTTGTCGACCTCCAGACCCACCCCTTCAGCCGAGGCGGGGTGCACGGTTGCACCTGTCAGCGACCAGCCGAGCCGGAGAATGCGCCATCGCCCGGCTGGCGCCGCCCATTCGAGCTTGCCGTCCGGCGACACGCGATCGGTCAGATCGACAACATCCGACGTCTTGACGGCCGCCGATGGGTCGACAGCGACAGGCAATTCTTCACCCAACCCGGAGGGGGCCGTGAAGCCGGCCTTGTCCTCGAAGCGGTTCACACGCGCCCCGCTCAGAAATTCGATTTCGCGCACGCCGTGCAATGGACGCGAGGGCCAGTTCATCGTCTTGCCCCCCAGGCTCAGCGGGGAGAATCCGCGCTGAAGCCTCAAGCGGAAAAAGCGGGCCGTCGTCGCCGGGAAAGCGACTGTCTGCTGGACGGCGCCGCCCATGGGCAATTTGGCGAGGGTGCGAAAAGTCTTGCCGTCATCGCTCGCCTCGATCGATCCAAGCGGAATCAGCGGCACCAGCGGTCCGAGAAAGACGGGTGTGAGCGCGACCCGGGCGGCACGCAGCGTTTGCGGCTTCCTGTAGGCAAACATGATCCAGCCGCTATTGTCATGATCGAGCTTGATTTCGACCGACTTGTTGATGTCCCCGTCGGTCAGCACCGCTGTATCGACGGGGTTCGAAGCGGTGATCACGGCCCCGGCATCGGCTTCGATATCCGGTATTCGGTAGGCGACGACTTTGGTGTCGCGGTAGAACCGGGTCGGGACGAGGGCCTCGCTCGCGGTTTCGGTCTTGCCCGACCCCGGAAAAACGCCCGTTCCGCCGACAAGCCCCGGAAACATGCCCGTCTCGTTCGGCGGCGCAGGCAACAGGACCGAAAGCTTGCGCCCGCCGGTCACGTCGAGCTCGCTCCACGCGAGCTTCTTCATGCCCTGTTCGGGCCGGACCCACGGCCCGCCCGTTTCGCTCCAGCCGGGAGAAGCGGCAATCGTAAATTCCAGCCCCTTGGCGTGCGCTGTTCGAACCGCGCGGCGAATGGCACTCTGCCAGGCGGGCGAACGGTAAGGGACGCGTTGCTCAACCACCTGCGGCGTTCCCAGCGAGCCTTCGAAATTCTGGACGCCTCCGATGCCGACGCGCTCCATCCACTCGAGATCCCGGTCGATCCCGGCCTCGCTCACATTCCCGTTCATCCAGTGCCACCAGACGCGCGGCCGTGCCGAGGCGGGCGGATTCTCGAAATCGTCTCGGAGTCCCGGCGAGGCCTTGCCGCCAGAATGCTCGGCGCCGCCATCGGAACCTGCCGCAGACTGGGCCCGGGCAAGCTGACCACCGGCCGTCAGGATCGCCAGCACAGCAACCGAACCCATGGCAAATCTGGACAACTCCGGTCTCCTCATTTGGGGCAGCCAGGCCGTGACCTATCGTTCCAGCGCCCGATTTGCAAGCCGAGCTGACTGTATTTTAGAGGCTCCTAACGGTCGAGACAGATCAGCAGATGCTTGGCTTCGACCAGGTCTCCGACCTTGACGACCAGTTCGCTCACCGTTCCCGCGTACGGCGCGGTGATCGATGTCTCCATCTTCATCGCCTCGAGCGTGACAAGCCGATCGCCCGCAGCGACGACCTGACCCTGCTTGACATCGATCCCCACGACAAGGCCCGGCATCGGCGCCGCCACATGCCGGGCATTTCCCTCTTCGGCGATCGGGCGCGTGACGCGGCCTCCCGCCGATTTCTTGTCGGCGACCGTGATCACGCGCGGCTGGCCGTTGAGCTCGAAGAACAGCCGGACCGATCCGTCCTCCTCGGTCTCGCCGATGGCGGTCAGCACGATGACAAGCGTCTTGCCCGGCTCGATTGCGACGTTGATCTCTTCTCCGATCTGCATGCCGTAGAAATAGGTCGGCGTGGGCAGCGTCGACACCGGCCCGAAGCGCCGCCGCGCCGCCGCAAAGGACGAAAAGACCTTGGGATACATGAGATAGCTGGCGAAATCGCGATCGTCGAGCGGAGCGCCGCATTCGCTCTCGGCGGCCACCTTCTCGGCCGCGAGGTCGAGCTCGCCGAGCAGGCTCGCCGGGCGCGCCGTCACGGGGGGTTCCGAGCCGAGCACGCGGGTCCGGATATCGTCCGGCCAGCCGCCTTTGGGCTGCCCGAGGTCGCCGCGCATCATCTCGACGACCGAGGACGGGAAAGCAATTTCGCGCGCCGGGTCGAGCACGTCGGCGCGTGACAGCTCCTGCGCCACCATCATGAGGGCCATGTCGCCGACCACCTTCGACGACGGCGTCACCTTCACGATATCGCCGAACAGCATGTTGGCGTCGTGATACGCGCGCGCGACATCGTGCCATCGCGCCTCGAGACCAATGCTGCGGGCCTGTTCCTTGAGATTGGTGAACTGGCCTCCCGGCATCTCGTGCAGATAGACCTCGCTCGCGCCGGCCCTGAGATCGCTTTCGAACGCCGCATATTGCCCCCGCACCGCTTCCCAATAGAAGCTGAGCCGGCGAATGGCCTCGCCGTCGAGGCCAGTGTCGCGCGCCGTTCCGCGCAACGCCTCGACGATCGAACCGAGGCACGGCTGCGAGGTGGTTCCCGACATGGCGTCCATTGCCGCGTCTACGCTGTCGACCCCGGCGTCGACCGCGACGAGCACGCTGGCCGCTGCGGCGCCCGAGGTATCGTGGGTGTGGAAGGCGATCGGCAGATCGGTGCTGTCGCGCAGCGCCCTGAAAAGCAGACGCGCGGCTTCGGGCTTCAGCAAGCCCGCCATATCCTTGACCGCGAGCATCTGGCAGCCGGCCTCTTCCAGCTCGCGCGCCAGCTGGAGATAATAGGCAAGATCATATTTCGCTCGCGCCGGATCGAGGATGTCGCCGGTATAGCAGAGCGCGCCTTGCGCGATCTTGCCGGCGTCGCGCACCGCCTCGATGGCGACCCGCATGTTGTCGACCCAGTTGAGACAGTCGAACACGCGGAATATGTCGATGCCCTTCGCCGCCTCGGCGATGAAACGGCGCACGACATTGTCGGGGTAGTTCTTGTAGCCCACTGCATTGGCACCGCGCAGCAGCATCTGGGTCAGAAGATTGGGCGCGCGCGATCGAATCTCCGCGAGGCGCTCCCAGGGATCCTCGGACAGGAAGCGCATCGCTACGTCGAAGGTCGCGCCGCCCCAACACTCGAGGCTCAGCAGTTGCGGGAGGCTTCGCGAATAGGTGCCCGCTGCATTCACCATGTCGTGCGTTCGCATCCTGGTTGCCAGCAGCGACTGGTGGGCGTCTCGCATCGTCGTGTCGGTAACCAGAACCTGCGGCTGGTCGCGGATCCAGCGGCAGAGCGCGTCGGCGCCTTGCTCTTCCAGGAGATGCCGCGCCCCCCTGGGAATCTCGCCGGTCGCCGGCGGCAGCGACGGCAATCGCGCGCCCGCTGCCGGCCGCGGCCGATCCTTCACGTCGGGATGACCGTTGACCGTGACGTCGGCGATGTAGCTCAAGAGGCGGGTCGCCCGGTCGCGCCGCTGACCGGGGACGAGAAGTTCCGGAGTCTCGTCGATGAAGCGGGTCGTATAGCGGCAGGCCGCGAAGCCGGGATGTGTCAGCACATTCTCGAGAAAGGCGAGATTGGTCGCCACGCCGCGTATGCGATATTCGCGCAGCGCGCGCGTCATGCGCGCTATCGTCTCCTCCGCGGTGGGCGCCCAGGCCGTGACCTTCTCGAGGAGCGGGTCGAAATGACGCGTTACGATCGCGCCCGAATAGGCGGTCCCGCCATCGACACGCACGCCATAGCCGAAGGCCCCGCGATAGGCGGTCAGCCGCCCATAATCCGGAATGAAATTGTTGAGCGGATCCTCGGTGGTAATGCGGCATTGGAGCGCATGACCGTTCAGGGAGATATCCGATTGCGGCGGCACGCCGGTTTCAGCCGCAATACCGATCCGCCCGCCCTCGGCGATGCGGATCTGCGCCTTCACGATGTCGATGCCGGTCACCATTTCCGTGACCGTGTGTTCGACCTGGATCCGCGGATTGACCTCGATAAAATAGAACGCGCCGCTCGTCTCGTCGAGGAGGAATTCGACCGTACCAGCGCCAAGATAGCCGGTAGCCCGCCCGATCGCGAGGGCCGCCTCGCAGATGGCGGTCCGAGCCTGTTCCTCAAGATAGGGCGCCGGTGCCCGCTCGATGACCTTCTGGTTGCGGCGCTGGATCGAGCAGTCGCGTTCGAAGAGATGGAAGAGATTGCCATCCCCGTCACCGAGCAGCTGCACCTCGACATGCCGTGCGCGCCTGATCAGCTTCTCGAGATAGACCTCGTCGCGGCCGAAGGCCGAGCGAGCCTCGCTTCGTCCCGAGTGCACCGCGTCGATCAGGCCGGCCTCGCTCTCGATCGGGCGCATACCCCGCCCCCCGCCTCCCCAGCTCGCCTTCAACATCAACGGATAGCCGATGCGCGCCGCTATCGCGCGGATCTCCGCCTCGTCGCTCGGAAGGGGACCGCTTGCGGGCACCACCGGAACATTTGCGGCGACCGCAACACCGCGCGCGGACACCTTGTCGCCGAGCTCGCGCATCGTTTCCGGGCGCGGGCCGATGAAGGCTATGCCCGCATCGAGGCAGGCCTGCGCGAAATCGGGACTTTCGGATAGAAAGCCGTAGCCCGGATGAATGGCGTCGACGCCGGTCTCGCGTGCGATCGCGATGATATGCTGGATGTCGAGATAGGCTCCGATCGCCGACTTTCCGTCCCCGGTGAGCTGGTAGGCCTCGTCGGCCTTGAAGCGGTGGAGCGAGAGCTTGTCTTCGCGGGCGTAGATCGCAACGGTCCGTATCCCGAGTTCGGTCGCCGCGCGGAATACCCGAATGGCAATCTCGCCCCGATTGGCGACGAGGAGCTTTGCGATCTTTCTTTTCTGCACGACGAATGTCTCCGTGAGTGACCCATGTGGCGGCACGGCGCGTGCTAACAGAGCCGAAACAAAAAAGCGACACAAACAGTCAGTCTAGATTGTAAATTACATACAGCGGCGCCGCGCGACTCGGTCACCCGCCTTTCGAGGGTGTCCGGCCGCCTGCATCGCGAACGTTGAAATTCCTTGGGTTTGAGGTGCCTCACGGGCAAGACCCGCGGCACTTACATTATGGGATGCGGTTGGATCGCGGCGGCATCGAAACGGCCACAAGTCGAACGCCGATTGTTGCCGAACCCGCATCACCATCCTACTAACAAGCAATTTTGACCGTATGTTGCGAGACGACAGGAAGGCAAAGCTTCGATCGCTCTTCGCAGATTTGCGGCCCAGTAACGGGAGGACAAGATGTCGCTGACACGTCGCGAATTCGGATTGGCCGGCTCCGCCGGACTGCTGGGCGCCATGGTTCCAGGCGCCGCGATGAGCGCCGTGCGCGGCGAGAAGAAGGCGAAGTGGTACGAGACGATCAAGCGGATCGGCCAGACAAACCTCAACGAACGCGATCCCGAGCTCGGAGAGCCGGCAAAATGGGCCGAGTTCTGGGCGTCGGCAAAGGCCCAGGCAGTAGTCCTCTCCATATCCGGGCCGATCGCCTTTTATCCGAGCAAGGTAGAGTTCTTCCATCATAGCCGCTGGTTGGGTGGGCGTGATTTCACCGGTGAATGCATCGACGCGGCGCGCGCGCGGGGACTGCGCGTGATCGGACGGATGAGCCCAGACCATCAATGGTATGACGAGGCGACTGCCGCCGCGCATCCCTCCTGGTTCCGCCGCCTGCCCGACGGGAAGCCGGTGCTGTTTGATCCCAATGTCGCCATCACCTGTCAAATGAGCGACTATTTCTCGGAGCAGCTGCCAGCAATGCTGCGCGAGATTCTGGACCGCTACCCGCTCGACGGCATGTTCACCAATGGCTGGCCGACGGCACAAATCTGTTATTGCGACACCTGTCGAAAAATCGGCGATCCCAAGTCAGCGGCTTACAAGGCCGCACTGGACAAGCGGACCGACGAAACGCTCGCGCTGTTCCGCAAAATGTTCCTCAACAAGAACGCCGCAGGCTTTTTCACCAATTCCTTTTTCGGCGGGTTTGGCGGCGGTGATGTGCCGTGGCGGATTTCGCGCAGCTCCTCCTTTTCGGCTTGCGACGCGCAAAGCCGGCCGAAGCTGGAAGATCCTGTCTGGGACGGCTCGATCGACGCCAAGATCGCGCAGTCGCTGATGCGCGACCGCCCCTATGCGCTTGTAACATCGGGCTACGGGAGCGTCCCTGGCAACGACTGGCGCCACATCTCTAATACCACCGCGGAATCGCTCAGCCGCATGGCGCAGACTGCGGCGTCGGGCGGCGTGGTATGGCACCATATGCTGGGCATGACGCAAAGCTTCAGCCAGGACCAGCGCTGGCAGGAGTTGGTCAAGCCCTTCTTCAACTGGCTGGCCGCGAACGACATTCACTTCCAGAACAAGCGGCCGCTGGGCAAGGTCGGCGTCGTCATCTCGCCCGGTTCGATGGAGCAATACAAGGCGCCGGCCGGCAATGAGCGAGCGATCGCGGTCGAGGGCATTTGCAAAATGCTCGTCGAGAACCGGACTGCCTATGACTTCGTGCACGCCAACGATCTCGGCGCCGACCGTCTCGCGCAATATGCGGTGTTGATCCTGCCCAATCTGGCGTTGATGAGCGATGCTCAGGCCCTGTCGCTGCGCCAGTTCGCGCAGCGCGGCGGATCGCTGATTTCAACGTTTGAAACCGGCCTGTACGATGAAACGGGCAAGCCCCGCCCCGACTTCGCGCTGGCCGACATCTTCGGCATCCGCAAGACCGGGGAGCGCCAGAAATGGAACCCGCCCGCCTTCACGCCGCAGTCGATGCATTACCAGGCGCTGAAAGGTACAAGCCCGCTCACCGACGGCTTCGGCAACACGACCTGGATCGCCGGCCCCCTGTGGCGTGTCCCGCTCGCGCCGGTGGCCGATGCGCCCGCCACTTATATGCCGCTTGCACCCGGCGGCCCTCCGGAAATGGTGTTTGCCAACGGCGGGCCCACCAACGAGCCCACCGTCGTCGCGCGACAGGTTGGTCGGTCGCGGCTGGTCTATTTCGCGGGCGATCACGATGCAAGCTACGAGCGCGCCGACATGCCCGATTTGGGCAGGCAGCTGGCCAACGCGGTGCGATGGACGCTCGGTGACGATGCCGGGCTGACCGTGACCGGCGAGGGGCTGATGGAGGTCAATGCCTGGGAGACACAAGCAGGGTTCGCCGTCCATTTGCTGAACTATAACGCGCCGAATGCTCTCGGCGGTCGATTACGCAAGCCCATCCCGTTGGGCGCGCAATCGGTTACGCTCACGCTGCCGTCCAAGGTGAAGATGCAGCGCGTCGACCTGCTTGAGGCGGGCAAATCGGTGGCCTTTGCGCAAGATGGGCGAACGGTTCGATTCACCCTGCCGAGCGTGGGCTTCTACGAGATTGCTGCCTTGGTGGTCTGAACTGCCTGCTGGCCCTTCAAGGCGTCGAGCCGCGTGCCGCGGAACGAGGTCGGCACATGCGTCCGGACCCTGGAACCGGGGCGCGAGACTTCGCTCTATTGCCGGGCACAAGTCCCGTCTCGCGCGTCCCGGATGGTGCGGATGGTCGGAAGGGCATCGATTGGCTCGATTACCAGCGACCGAAAGTAGGTTTCCGCGCCTTGGGACTGAAGCTGGATCCTGCCATGGGTCAACGGCACCGCGCGACCCGTCGCATCCACCGTCCGGATGCCGCGAACCATCATGACGGGTACGCCGTTGACCACATGAATGGCCTTGTCGCCTAAAACATAGAGGTCGAGCCTGTTCCATTCGCCATGTGGCCGTTCGGCGTTCTGCGCGACCTTCACGTTCAGCATCGGAGCAACCACCAGGTCCTCCCCGCCTTCCATGAAGCGATAGTGTGGGGCAGGAAGGGAAAGATCGACGGCGACGCTGGTATTGAAGCGAATGTTTAGCGCAATAGGCAGCGCCATGCCGAGGGAGCCCGGTACCATCTCGAATTCGACCGACTTCATCCACGTCCCGAAGATCTCGCCGGGATTGCCATGGCTGTGATACATGACGCCGTTATTGGGAGGATTGCCCTCGCTGGGAGGCCAGCGTTTCTCACCCCATTTGAATTCAAGCCGCAAATGGTAATTTCCGAAATCGCCCTTGTGCGTTAGCGCGCCCCAAGTCTTTCCCGAGATGTAGATTGCGGGTTTGCCGTCTTCGCGTACTCGTTTGAAGACGCCATCGGCGCCCTCGTGCCCCAGCGGAGATCCGGCCGGACCACGATAGGTCCGTGCAGGATCGCCATATCCGAGCCACCCCTCCCAATCTTCAAGGTTTTTGCCATTGAACAGCAGGATCTTGGGACCCGTACGCTTCGGCAGATGGTCCAGGATCAATCGCTCGCCCTTACTATCGGCGCAAGCGGCGACTACCGAAGCCGATGCGTCCGGAGACGCATGCCCCGCGCCCGGCATCGCAATGGCGACACCTCCCAGAATGACTGAAACCAGGAGGCGTGTGATCATGCGTTTCGCTCCACCCTCGCGCCGGTAAGCCCCGCGCCTATCAGAATCGAACGACGGTCTGACAAAACAGCTTCCTCCCCATGCACGAGCCTTACGCTAGCGAAGCATATGACATAGATGCAAGCAGTATTGACCGTAACGTCGCCGCATGCGAACGCTTGTGCCGGGATGGGGACGGTACCGCTCCGGTCCTTCGCTCCTGCGTACTGAACGCACGTCGTTGAGCGCCTCAGGGAGACTTAAATGAAAGTTGTCGTTCCGTTTCTGGTCCTTCTGCTCGCTGGATGTGCGCCGCAGTCGGCGATCAACGTCGCGCCGGCGACAACCGTTGCACCCGCGCCGCGCGCATTTCCGGCTGTCCAGGCTGCCGTTGACGCTGCTGTCCGGGAGGGCCGCGTCAATGGAATTACTGTCGCAGTGGGCGTCGGCGATGATCCGACCACCTTCATCTCGGCCGGCGAACTCACTATCGGCACCGGCATCGAGGCAACGCAGGATTCGCTGTGGCGGATTTATTCGATGACGAAACCAATCACTGCCGTCGCGGCCATGATCCTGGTGGACGAAGGCAAGCTGGACCTCGATCAACCGCTAAGCGAATTCTTTCCGGAGTATAAGAACGTCCGCGTGCTGATCGATCCCGACAACGGCCTCGAAACGCGCCCGGCAACGGGCCCCATCACCATTCGTCATCTCCTGACGCACACGTCGGGCCTGGGCTATGCGATCGGGGGCAAGTCGCCTGCGGTCGACGCCATGAACAAGGCCGGGATCCTGCCGTTCCAGTGGAGCCGGGCGACGGAGGCCGCAGTCCGGACAGCACGCCCGACCACGCTCCAGGATTTCGCGAAGCGCGCCGCGACAGCCGGGCTTGTGGCCGACCCCGGCACGCGCTTCAGCTATTCGATGAGCCTCGACGTCCTTGCCGCCGTGGTCGAAAAGGCGGCAGGCATGCCCTTTGAAACATTCCTGCAGCAGCGCCTGTTCACGCCGCTTGGCATGAATTCGACATATTGGCAGGTGCCCGCCAGCGAAGTCGGGCGCTTCGCGACCAACTATCTCAGCGTTCCAGGCGCCTTGCCCAGCGCGCCGGCATCGGCCAAATTCTCGCCCGCCGACCCGGCGGCGAGCTCGGTGTATCTCGATGCGCCCAGCTTCCCATACGGCGGCGCAGGGCTGGTTTCCAGTGCTGCCGATTATGATCGGTTCCTTCATATGCTGGCAAATGACGGGACGCTGAACGGTGTCCGCGTGTTGCGGCCGCAGACCGCTCGCCTTGCCAAGTCGAACCTCATGCCGAAAGGGGTCCTATATCGCGGCCTCGGTCCGGTTGTAACCAAAGAGCCGGCGGGGTTCGGGGCAGGCGCGATGGTCACTACGGCCGAAACCGACAGCCTCGGACGCAAGCGTGGCACTTATGGCTGGGACGGCGCCGCCGGGACGCACGCCTGGGTCGATACTGTCAGACGCGTGCGGGTAACCACGATGATCAACAATCCGATGGCTGCCGCAATTACCGAGGAGATCGACAAAGCCGTCGCCGCAGATCTCGGCGTGGCGAGATAAGCGGGGCTTCCGGCCCATTGTGCTCGGTCAGCAGCATTTGGAGCTTTCGCTGAGCATCGCGCTCCTGACTGATCACTGCCGCGATCCCGGGTGTTGCGCTCCGGCGTGATGAAAGCCATCCCGCAACCCCGCCCAGCCGTGGGATCCGGATCATTGCTGCGCCGGACAGGTCGGGATTGGGCATGCTCGACAAAGGCGCTAGAAACAATCAAAACTGACTGTTACAAGCTTCCCGATATCGGGAGAGCAAGACCGTGCGAAGCAAGAACGCGGTAATCGTCCACGTCGGAAAGACCGTTAGCAAGGTCAGCCTCTGGTCGAGTGCGGGGACGCTGCTCGATGGGCAGCAACATATCGCACCCCCTCACGCGACCGGCGGCATCAGGCGCCTCGACGCCGAAGGCATCGGCGCGTGGCTCCTTGAGGCTCTCACTCAATATGCCGATGAGAATGTCGGCACGATCATCCCGATCGCGCACGGCGCGACCCTTGCTGCAATCAACGCGGATGGGCTGGCATTTGCGCCTCTCGACCACGACGAACCACTCCCGAAGGATATCGCCGCTGCGTATCGAAACGACCGCGACGCGTCTGCGCCAACCCGGTCGCCGCGCACATCGGGTGGCCAGGATCTCGGCGCTCGGCTCTATTGGATGGAGCAAATCACTCCCAATGCGACCGAAGGGGCGACAATTCTTCCGTGGGCTCAATATTGGGGGTGGTTCCTCTCGGGTCGCGCGGCGACCGAGGTCACCGGTCTCGGTAGCCATGGCGACCTTTGGTGCGCGGACACCGGACGCTATTCGCCCCTTGCACTCAGCCGCGGTTGGGCACGGAAATTCGCCCCGATCATGTCGGCCTATGAGCCGCTGGGTTTCATCCGTCCTGAACTCGCGAAACGGTCCGGCCTGCCCCGCATCACACGGATCCTCACCGGCATGTCTGACCGGCACGCCGCGCTTCTGGCCGCCCGGGCCTTCGCCGAAATCGGCATGTCCGATGCCACGCTCATCACCACAGACAATCAGCCGGTGGCGATGCGTATCGTCTCCGACCCGCTTTGCGCAGACGGCTATCCTGTCCAGCGCAATTGCTTTCTTGAAGTCGACCCCTACGATCGGCCAGTCGCGGCGGCGCGGTTCAAAGCCACCCGCCAGTGGGGCAGTGCCGGCAATTTGGGCGACTTCGCCGCGCCGGCGCGACCGGACCCTGAGCACGAGACGTCAAAAACGGAATCCGGCCAACGGGTCGATGGCCTCAACGCCGCGCTCGAGGCAGATGCGGCGCTCTCGACGATCGGGAGCCGCACAAGACTTCTCGTCTCCGGTGACCTCGCCGATCTGGATGACTTCGCTCCCGCGCTTGCTGCGCTGCGGCCTGATATGAAGGTCTACACAGCGCCGTCCGTCGATCTCGTCGCCCTCGGGGCGATGCGCCTCATCGATCGCAAATTCGCGCTCGGCGCCGCACTGCGGCCCGCGGATGCGCTCTCCGACGACATTCGGGCCTGCAGGCGTGACTGGCAGGACGCAAAGGCGCGGACCGGGCTTTTCAGGGCATGGTCAAACCACCGCGACACCCGCAATGCGCGCCGTCCAGCGATATCCCTATAGGCCAATCCTTCTCTCCTGTTCAGGATTGGCTCCCATAGAATCCAAATTGGTTCACACAGACCTTTCAGTTCAAACTACTGCATTAAAACGTAAAATGTTGCGATTGGCGAGTTCAATCCTCAGAAAATCTCGCCAATATCGACAAAATGATGGACATTGGTTCACCCATTATCCATAAATCCCGCGATCCAATGGGGGTGAAAAGGGGTTCGATGAAAAGAAGGACGCTACTTGCGAGCGCCGTCACGGCGAGCCTTGCGAGCTTCGGATCTGGCCTGCTTGCAAAGGTGCCGGAGCGTCCACGGCGTCTTTCCGTGACGCCTGTATCGTTCCGCGACTGGTTCGCCCAAACGCCGAAGCCTTTCACGAGCGGGCGCCCGCCAGCGCGCCCCATGACGCTCGGCGAGTTTCCGGCGTTCGCGGCAGACGAGCTTGGCATCCGCGAAATCGAACTTTGGTCGGTATTCTTCGAAGATGTTTCGCCTGCCTATTGCGCCTCGCTCCGGTCGGCAGCGCGCAAGGCGGGCGTCCGGGTCGGCAATATCCAGCTCGATGCTATCGACGCGGACCTTGCTTCCACGGATGATGCGGTGCGCGCCCGCGGCATCGCCACCGTGAAGCAATGGATGGACCGCGCAGCCCTTGTTGGCGCTCCGCGTGTGCGCGCAAATACCGACCAGCCTGTGTCGGGAAGGCCATTTGACCCAGACCGCATCGCGGAGTCCTTT
Organism: Sphingopyxis sp.; assembly: GCF_035944815.1. GTDB lineage: Bacteria > Pseudomonadota > Alphaproteobacteria > Sphingomonadales > Sphingomonadaceae > Sphingopyxis. The sequence goes on along the minus strand of NZ_DASZAU010000004.1, from coordinate 20,180 downwards.
CGCGAGCTTGCGCGCTACGGCGACAAGGTCGGCGTCGACATCCTGATCGAGAACCATACCGGGTACAGCGCCTCGATCGCCAATGTCATTGCGATCCACGAGCGCGTCGGCCATCGGCGCTGCAGACTCCTCGCCGATTGGGGTAACAGCCGCGCCGCCGATACGGATGGCCGCATCGCCGATCTCGCGAAGATGTTCCCGGATCTTGCCTTTGTATCGGCGAAGGGAATGACCTTCGACGAGCAATATCGCCATTCGGCTTACGACATAGCAGCGATCGTCCGCGCGACCGAGGCCGCCGGCTATCGCGGCACCTATTCGATCGAGCTCTTTACCATGGGCAAGGCGATGCCCGAGGACCCGGTCCGGGCGGTTCGGTCGATGGCCGACACCATCACGGCCAATCTCGCGCGAAGATGAGCGCGCCTTCCGGTTCGAAAATCAGGAGATTATCTGCGTGACCAGCCTGCCCCTCGCCAATAGCCGTGTCGGAACGACGCCCGTCTGCTTCCGCGACTGGTTCGCTCAAACACCGGCCCAATATACGAGCGGGCGCGATCCAGCGCGCCGAATGAAGCTCGCGGAGTTTCCCCAGTTCGTCGCTGACGAACTGGGAATGCCCTTCACCGAGCTCTGGTCGGTCTTTTTCGATGACATCTCGCCCGCCTATTGCGCGTCGCTGGCTGAAGCCGCCGCGAAAGCAGGCGTTTCGATCGACAATATCCAGCTCGATGCAATCGACGCGGATCTGGCATCCCTCGACAACGAACGGCGCGACCACTCGGTCGAGGTGGTCAAGCAATGGATGGACCGCGCGGCGCTGATCGGGGCCCCCTCGGTACGCGCGAACGCGGACCAGCCTACCGCAGGCCGCCCATTCGATCCCGACAGAATCGCCGATTCCTACCGGCGCCTTGCCGAATATGGCGATCGGATCGGCGTCGACATCCTGGTCGAGAACCACTTCGGCTACACGGCGCAAATCTCGAATGTAATGGCCATTCATGAGCGTGTCGCCCATCCGCGCTTCGGCCTTCTCGCCGACTGGGGCAACAGTCCTGCGGAAACGACCGAGGCCCGCATCGCCGATCTCTCGCACATGTTTGGCGACCTCCGGCTCGTCGAGGCGAAGGCAATCCGGTTCGACGAAGATTATAACCATCTCAATTACGACATTGGGGCGATTGTCCGCGCGACCGAAGCGTCGGGCTATACCGGCAAATATGCCGTCGAGCTCTTCACGCTCGGCGACGCGATGCCCCTCGATCCCGTCCGCGCCATCCAGTCGGTCGCAGCGACCATTCGCGACAATCTTCGCGCCGCGGACGCGAGCGCTGCGATCAAGGAATGAGAAGGACCGCTCTGATCGGCGGTGCCGCTCTGGCCGCCGCAATCGCGCTCTCACCTGCTGCCGCCAGCGCACGCAGCACGGACGCACCCAAGGCGCAGACGGGCGTCCTCAAGCCGCAAACGATCGCCGAAGCCGAGGTCCGCGGCACGGCTCGCTGGACTGTCCGCAACGGCGTCATTTCGGGCGACGGTGTAAAGGGCGACGGTTGGCTTCTGTTCGATTTTCCATTGCAGGATATCGAAGCGAAGGGGCAATTTCGCTGCTCAGGGCCGTGCCGGCTCGGCGCCCTCCTCAGGATCGAACGGACCGGGGCCGGCGGTTGGAGCGGCATTCTCGTGCCCGTGGGAGAGCCGGGCAGACCGGCCGAGCGGATCATTGTCGATCGTTCAGGGCGCATTGCGGAACGGAAGCCTCTGCCGACCGGCGGCGCCATGAGCCGCCTCGCGGTGCAGCCCCCTGCCGGAGCCCCCTCGATCCCGAAGGCACGCGCACCGGCAACGAGTACTGCCCCCTTCCCTCCACCGCCGACCGATCTTCGCACGGCGGACTGGAACGACCTCGGGATCGTCTTCGACGCCAATGTCGTCAGGGTTATCGTCAACGGAGCGACCGTTGGATCCTGGGTCGCCGATGCCGATGGCTATGGGGCCGCCGCGCTCTTCATCGAACGCGGTAGCCGCGCCGATATCAGGGGTCTGTCGATCGGCGACACGAGCGCGCGCGTGCGCGAGCCGGATATAGTCGCGGGAGGCTTCACGAAGCAGCAACTCAACGACTTTTTTTATGGCTGGTCCGCTGCGGCAGGCGACATCGACCGCGACGGAAAAACCGATATCGTCGCGGGGCCCTTCATCTATTTCGGTGGCGATTTCCAGCAGTTCCGGGAGTTCGACCTGCCCGAAGCCGCGAACCCCGCGACGGACTATCCGAAATTTTTCGAGCAATATGTCGCCGACTTCACCGGTGATGGCTGGCCCGACATATTGGCGGTCCGGCATGCCCCGCCTTTCGGTCAACTCTACGTCAATCCGAAGGGCGAGAAGCGGCGCTGGGCTGTCGCGACGGTCCTCGACATGCTCGTCACCGAAAAGACCGCGCTTGCCGACATCGATGGCGACGGGAAAGCCGAGCTTCTTTACACCATACCGGGCGAATTGCGCGCGGCCCGCCCGGACCCGGCTAATCCTGCGGGAAAATGGCTGGTCGAAACGCTCTCCAAAGAGGGCGTGGGGCCCGGTGGAAACCACGGATTCGGCACCGGGGATCTCAACGGCGATGGCCGTCTCGACATTGTGTCGCGCTTCGGTTGGTGGGAGAACCCCGGCGCTGCCGCTACTCCCTGGCGCCACCATGCGCAATTTTTCGGACGACACGGCCCCGGCGGCGCGGGCGGCGCAGGAATGGCTGTCTACGACGTCAACGGCGATGGGCTGAACGATGTCGTAACAGCGCTCAGCGCGCACGGCTATGGTCTCGCCTGGTTCGAACAAACGCGCGATGCCGCGGGAAAAATCGGCTTTACGCAGCACCTGATCATGGATGGCCCCGGCGGGACGAATGCAGGCGGCTTTGTCTTCTCGCAGGCGCACGGCAGCATCGCGGCCGACGTGAACGGCGACGGCATCCCCGATTTTGTCACCGGCAAGCGCTATTTCTCGCACCTTGAATCCTGGGGAGACCCCGACAGCTGGGGACCGCCGGTTCTCTACTGGTACGAGACCGTCCGGGATCCGTCGGCTCCCGGCGGCGCGCAGTTCGTCCCGCATCTCATCCACAACCGGTCGGGGGTGGGTTCCGAGCTGCTCGCGGCCGATCTCGATGGCGACGGACATTCCGATCTGGTGACTTCGACCCGGTTCGGGACTGCCATATTCTGGAACCGCGATGCAGCTAGGCGTTGACGGGACCGCGTGGTCGAGGAATGACAACCTCGATGGCGCCTGAGCATGAAGAGGAAGGACCGATGACAATGGAAACGGCGTCCTCGAAGGACAATGAAGACGAGGACGTCATCCTTTCGCCGCGCACGCTGACGCCCGCGGAGGAACTCGCCGCGCTCGTGACCGATTTCAAGACGAAGATCGACAGCGGCGACTGGGCACCCGGAACTCGCCTTCCGACGGAACGCGAACTCGAGAAGCGCCTCGGCATCTCCCGCAATCTGCTGCGCAAGGGGCTCAACCAGCTGAGAGCCGAAGGCAAGATCCATCGCCATGTCGGGCGTGGCACGTTCGTGACCGGTCTCGCTGGCGCCCGCGGCATCGATACGATGATGGAGCAGCTGGGCGCGCTGACGACGCTCTCGGAAGGCGACAGCCTGCTCGGAATATTGCGTGCCGCAAGCCCCGCCGACCTGATGGAGGTGCGGCTGATTATCGAACCGGCCGTCGCTGAACTTGCGGCGCACCGCGCGTCGGCGCGGCAACTTGCCTATCTGGAAGAGTGCCTCGAGCGCATGACGGCAGCAAGTGAAGAGAGCGAGTTCGACATCTGGGACGGGCAGTTTCACGAAACGCTCGTCGGTGCGGCGCGCAACGAGACGCTGGCCTTGCTTTACACGGCGATCGTGCAGGCCCGCAATTCGCCGGTCTGGGCCGACATACGCCGCCGGTCCGTCACGCCCGAACGCCGCGATCTCTACCATCGGCATCATCGCGCCATCTTCGAGGCGGTCGCCAACCGCGACGCCGAGCGGGCGCGCACTGAATTGCACAATCACCTGCGCGAGCTACGCGGCCACTTGCTCGCAGCCTGAGGCCCAACCGCTTTGTTGGCAGCCGAAGCATGAGAAATGCGCCAGGGTCGGCGACACGTCTCCCGCCGGGTTGCGGCGCTCAAACCGCCGGAACCGCACCGATCGCGCGTCGCCCCCTGCCCTTCTCACCCGTTGCCGTCAGCGCAGATTCCCTTTGCCGCCCTGCCCCATGCGCGGATCTGATCACATCTTGAGCGACGCGCAACCAATCATCATATTGGTTCAGCCATTTGTGGCAATTGGTTCTGAATTGGCTTGAATGGTCGAGCAGAATAACATTAAGTCGCGGAAGAAGGCGCGCAGAGACGCCAAACATGGAGAATCGAGATGCAGCGGTCAGGGCTGGAACGATCGGGTCGCAATCACAGGCTGCCGCGATGGCTCGGAACGTCAGGGGTGCGAACGACGGCGGCCCTTCTCTCGTTGCTCGCCGGATATGGGCTTGTCTCTGCGACCGCGGCGCCGACCGGTGGCTCGAACTCCGGATGGGCCGCCTATGAAGGCGACGCCGCATCCTCCCATTTCGCTGGCGTCGATGAACTCTCCCCGGCCAACGTCGATCGCCTCAAACCCGCATGGACATTCGACCTTGGCGACAGCGACAGCTCGGCGGAGCCGATGCTGCTCGGAGATCGCCTGATTGTCGTCGGGGGCGCCGGTACCATCGCAGCGCTCGATCCGGCGACCGGAACAGCGCTCTGGAAGACCGATACGAAGCTCCCGCTGGGCGCAGTTCGCGGCTTCTCCTATTGGCGCAGCAAGGACGGGAAGGAGGAGCGGCTTCTCTTCGCAGCCGGACAGCGGCTTCGCGCCCTCGATCCCGCCACCGGTGCGTTGATCTCGGGTTTCGACGTGGACCTTCGCGAGGGTCTCGGCCGCGACCCCGCGACCATCGGCCGCATCGCGCCGCCGACGCCCGGCCGCGTGTTCGAGGATCTCATCATCATGGGTTCGGTGACAGGGGAGAATTACGAAGATCCTCCCGGCCATGTCCGCGCTTATGATGTGAGGACGGGCGCGCTTGTCTGGACATTCCGCACGATCCCCTCTCCCAGCGACGAAGGCGATCAAAGCTGGCCTGCCGATGCCTGGAAAAAGGCCGGCGGCGCCAACGTGTGGGGCGGCATGTCGGTCGACGATGCGCGCGGTATCGCCTATTTCGTAACGGGCTCCGCGACCTATGATTTCTACGGGGCCGACCGCAAGGGTGACAATCTCTACGCCAACAGTCTCGTGGCGGTGGATGCGCGGACCGGGCGCCGTCTCTGGCATTTCCAGACCGTCCATCACGACCTCTGGGATTATGACCTCACGGCCTCGCCTGTGCTGATGACGCTAAAGCAGGCAGGCAAGCCTGTTCCCGCGGTCGTCATCGCCGGCAAGACGGGCTTCGTCTATGCGTTCGACCGGGTCACCGGGAAGCCGCTCTGGCCGATCCCGGAGCGCGCCGTTCCCCAGAGCGATGTCCCTGGCGAATATTCGTCGCCGACACAGCCGATGCCGCAATGGCCGCTGCCCTTCGCCCGGCAAAGCTTTACCGAGGCCGACATCGACCCCGCGCTTGATGCCGAAGAGCGCGCCGCCGTCATCGCCAAACTGACGGGTTCGCGCAACGAGGGTATTTTCACGCCCCCGTCGCTCAAGGGTTCGATCCAGGTCCCGGGAAGCCATGGCGGCGCCAATTGGGGCATGGCGGCCGGCGATCCCGCAACCGGGCGCTTCTACGTCCTGTCCTACGACATGCCCGCCTTTCTGAAACTCAGCGAGGGAATGACCGCGGGGGCGCTCGAGATACTCGCCCAGTCGAAAGGCCGGGGCGCGGCGGTCTATGCGACCAATTGCCAGGATTGCCACGGTGCAGACCGCACGGGCCAGCCGCCGCTGATCCCGTCGCTCGAGAATATCTCGGGACGTATCGCGCCGCCTGCCTTCCTGAAGCTGATCCGCGAGGGCCGCGGCCAGATGCCCGGTTTCCCCGACATGGACGCAACCGATATCCGCGGCCTTGCTGTGTATCTCTCGAATGTCCCGGTGGCGGCCGCGCCCGACAAGCCCATCGAGCGCAAGCCTGGAGAGCCGCTGCGCTATCGCACTTCGTTCGGCTACATGCTGTCCAAGGCGGGGAACTCGGTCATGACGCCCCCGTGGCAGACGATCACTGCCTATGACATGAACAGCGGCGAGCGCGTCTGGCAGACACCCGTGGGGACCGCTCCCGGTCGTCCCGCACCGACCGGCTCGAGCGTTTCGAAGGGCGGGTTGGTGATCACGTCCGGAGGCCTGGTCTTCGCTGCCAGCGAAGCGGACCGGATGCTGCACGCTTTCGACAGCCGGAGCGGGCGGCATCTCTGGCAAGGCGCCCTGCCCTCGCGCCCGCGCGGCGGCCTCGCCATCTATCGGTACAAGGGCCGTCCGTATATCGTCGTCCCCGCCGCCAATGCGAGCGGCTTCAGTCTCGGCGAACTACCTTCGACCTTCTCGGCCGGACGCAATGCCTATATCGCCTTCTCATTATGATCGGCGGCGCCTGCCGGGGAAGCCTGGCCGAACGACGCCCGCAGCCGCTCGATCGCAACCATCGATGCGACGAAATCATCTTCCGGGACAGGAAATGACGCGCCATCTGACAGCGTGGCCGCAACGGCGGCGAGCTGCGCCTCGAACGAACTGGGCCCGCCGACCTGCTCATCCTTCTGCTGCCCACCGACACAAAGGGTCAGACGATGCCCGAGTTGCGGCAGGACGGGATTGATCGCCTCGATCCAGCCATCCTCACCCTCGATCCTCAGCCGGGCAGCTGGAGCCTGCGCGATCATCGAGGCGGCAATACGGCACTCGAGGCCATTGTCATACGCAAGAACGGCCTCGAAGCGCGCATCGACCCCGCCCATGAATTCCGCCTCGGCCGATTTGACCTCGAAATCCTCGCCGGCGATGCGCCGGACGAAGGCCAGCGGATAGACGCCGAGATCCATTAGTGCGCCCCCGCCAAGCTCCGGCGACCAGCGGATGGCATCCCCCCTGTCGATCGGAGCCTCGAACAGCGCATCGATCGACTTCAGATGGCCCAACTCGCCTTGGCTCACAAGTTCGCTGATCCGCTGGAACAGCCGGTGGTGCGGCGAATGCATCGCCTCGAAAACCCGGACGCCCGAGGCGGCCGCGGCGTCACGCACCCGGACGGCGTCGGCAGCGGTCAAGGAAAAAGGCTTTTCGACAAGGACGGATTTGCCGGCCGTAATGGCCGCGAGAGCCTGCTCGGCATGGTGGCTCGGCGGGGTGCCGATATAGACGAGATCGACGTCGGGATCGTTCAGGAGCGCCGTATAGTCACCATAGGCCCGCTCGATCCTCTGCTCCTTCGCGAACGCCAGCGCCCGCCCGAAATCGCGCGACGCGACGGCGATGACCTCGACATTGCCGACATGGGCAGCAGCTCCGGTGGCCGCATGTAGCGCGACGCGAGACGCGCCGATCAATCCGATCCGAACAGGCTGCATGAAATTCTCTCCGATTTGCAAATCACACGAATGATTGGGCCAAACAATAAGCTACATTACGACGTTTGCAATCACTTCTGACCGTAACTTTCGACGCGGCCGTTTGCCCGGCTTTCTCGTCGTCAGGAGGCCCCGCGCACTTCGACGGGCGCGGTGCCCATTCCGGCGTCCCCGACGACGGTGGGCGTACCGGTTCCGCGGCACATCAGATGAATGGAACGCCCGCCAATGTCGACGCGGCTGTCTACAGCATTCCCGTTCGAGCCCTCGGCATGGGCAATCGTCGCAGTCATGATGACGATCGGCAGGGCGAGCAAAAGCGCATCAACTGCTTCAAATCGGTCGGATATAAAAACCGTAGACGGTCGCTCGATGTTTTTTGGATGCGAAATCCAAAGAAGCGCAATCGTCATTTTCCGGTACGCCGATGATGGCCGATGCACGAACCGCTATCGCGGATTGGAGCTAGCGGCGATGTAAAGCGGCCCGGCGAGCGCCGCGCCTGATTGAACGGTCGCTGCCATGGGTGGACCCTTTCGACTCCTTCAACTGAGGGGTCGAACGATGAATGAGCTTATCCAGATTGGCCCGATCAGCCCGCTGCGCCAGCGCCTGATCGACGACATGACCATGCGCCGTTTCACCGAGGAGACGCATCGCAACTATTTGCGCGACGTCGGACGGTTCGCGACCTGGCTCGGGCGCTCGCCCCACACCGCGAGCGCCGAGGACGTCCGCCAGTTCCAGATCGAGCAGCAGCAGGCGGGTGTTCCGGCGCCGACCATGAACAGCATCGTCAGCGCGCTCTAGTTCCTGTTCACGCACACGCTCGACCGCCCCGACCTCGCGCGCAAGCTGGTCCGCACCCGGCAGGTGCGCAAGATCCCGGTGGTGCTGACCATGGCCGAGGTGAAGCGCCTGCTCGATGCGACCCGCTGCCTCAAGCACCAGGCCGCGCTGTCGGTCGCCTATGGCGCCGGGCTGCGCGTCGCCGAGGTGTCGGCGCTGAAGGTCAGCGATATCGACAGCAAGCACATGCTGCTGCGGGTCGAGCACGGTAAAGGCGGGCGCTACCGCAAAGCCATGCTGCCCGAAGGCCTGCTCCTGTTGCTGCGCGACTGGTGGCGCGCCGGACGGCAGCAGGGCATCCTCGTTCCCGATGGCTGGCTCTTTCCCGGGCAGAACGCGTCGGCTCCGATCAGCACGCGCCAGCTCTACCGGATCGTCGTCGAGGCCGCAGAGGCGGCGGATATCGACAAGCGCGTCGGACCGCATACGCTGCGCCACAGCTTCGCCACCCATCTCCTTGAAGACGGCGTTGATATCCGCGTCATCCAGGCGATGCTCGGCCACGCCGCGCTAAATACCACCGCCTTTTACACGAAGGTCGCGACCAAGACGATGTGTGCGTTGACCAGTCCGCTCGACAGGCTCGCGCTCGCATCGCCGAGCGAGGAGGCACCCGACGGCTGACGCTAACGCGTGCCTCACTCGAGGTCGCCGACATCTTCCGTGCCGCGGGGCCTGCCTATCGCGTCGCCCATGCCGGGCATCTGAGCCTACATCAGCTCAAGATCATGTCGGCGATCGAGCATTGCCGCACCGCCGCGCTCGGCGGCCACGTGGAGGCCTGTACCGACTGCGGCCACTGGCGGATCGCCTATAACAGCTGCCGGAACCGGCACTGCCCAAGGTGCCAGGGCGCTGCCGCGCGCACATGGCTCGAAGCGCGCGAGGCCGACCTGCTCCCGGTCGGTTACTTCCACGTCGTGTTCACGCTCCCCGCCGAGGTGGCCGCGATCGCCTTCCACAATAAGGCGCTCGTCTATGATCTGCTGTTCAAGGCCGCTGCCGATACGATGCTGACCATCGCCGCCGACCCCAGTCATCTTGGCGCCAAGATCGGCATCACCGCCGTCCTCCACACATGGGGCTCGGCGCTGACCCATCATCCCCACATCCATATGATCGTGCCCGGCGGCGGTATCTCCCGAGACGGGACGCGCTGGATATCCGCACGCCCCGCCTTCCTGCTCCCGGTCCGCGTGCTCGGCGCCCTGTTCCGCCGCCTGTTCCTGACGAGGCTGCGCGCCTTACATGACCGTGGGCAGCTCACCTTCTTTGGCAGCATGACACAGCTCGCTGACCGGCGCGCTTTCCTGCGGCACCTCGCTCCTGTCAGGAAGAAGCGCTGGGTGGTCTACGCCAAGCCGCCGTTCGCAGGCCCCGAAGCGGTCCTCGCCTATCTGCCGCGATACACCCACCGGGTCGCCATATCGAACAGCCGCCTTCTTCGCTTCGATGAGGCCGGGGTCACATTCCGCTACAAGGACTATCGCCAGTCCGGGCCCGGACGACAGCAGGTCATGACCCTCACCGCCGACGAGTTTATACGCCGCTTTCTCCTCCATGCCCTGCCGCGCGGGTTCCACCGCATCCGCCACTATGGCCTGCTCGCCTCCGCCAGGCGCAAGGCTCATCTCGAACGCGCGCGCCGGCTGCTCGATGTCGCACTTCCACCGACCGACGAGCCCGTCGTCGATGCACAGCCCCGACCGGCCTGCCCGTGCTGCGGCGGTACGATGATCATCATCGAGGTGTTCGAACGCCGCTATCAGCCTCGCGCACCGCCTCCCTCAGCCCTCGCACCCGGGATAGAGGCGCCGTGATCCGGCACGGCCTGGCACCGACACGATCCAGGGCAGGCCCGCGCCTGGACGCGGACCCGCTCGCGCCGGCGCTGCGCAAAAGCAGACGCCGCACTATCAAAATCGGCCCGTCCGCTTTTGAACGTCCGCTTTCGCGATCTAAATCCAGACGGTCTGCTCTCGGATGCGTCCGCTTTTCGGCAGCACCTGGCTACCCCACGAACCGCGCAAAACAGCTTGCCCCATAGTCAGCCCATGATCCCCGCAGTTCGGGCATCGAAGACTTTCCGACGCCTATCGGCGTCCGAAGCTCTCAACGATTTTGAGACGGTCTGCTTCCGATCAGAAAGCGTGAGAAGCAGACATTGAGTAGTGCCAAGGTGTCAACGCCATGAAACTTTGGCGTTGGCCGATTCCGATCTGGGGGCAATATCGGCCCGATCGAGCCGGTCTACTTCGCGCAGGATCTTAGCGTAGGAGCGCGCGACGGCCTCCAGCGCGGGCGCGGGCACGATATCGGGTGCATTGGTGTGATAGACCGGCTGCGCGTCAATGAGCTGCAGATTGGGAACGTCGCGGTGGATGTGTGAGATATCGCCGGGTGCGTGGGGCTCCATCGTGTCGAACAGAGTCACGCCGAATCTTTTCCACGCATCGAGCGCAATCGATGCCAGCCGGTCGCTGCCGAAGATCCACCACATGCGGGCGTTCACCGAGTTCGAGAGGCGCAGCGCAGGTTCGACGCGGGCGCCGGCGCCGTTCACGCCCCAGATATAGGTTTGGGCGGACGCGACATGCTCAGAGTTGATGACCAGCGCCGTTTTTGCGAATATCTCGCTACGCCCCTCATGCATGGCGGCGGTGGCCGGCGACCCGTTGTGATGGCCCGCGGTGCTCACGAAATGGATCGTGCGCCGCCGCTGCTCCTTCGGTATTTTTGCAAAATGTTCCGCCAGCGCGAGCATGACCGCCATCCCCGAAGCATTGTCCATGCCGCCGGTGAAAACCGCGTCATGATGCGCGAGAACATAGACATCTTCGTCCGTCGTTCCCGGTAGGCTTCCCCAAATGCTGTAATCCTTCAGATTTTCGCGCATCTCGGATCGATAGTCGGCGTGAATCCGTACCGGCCCCTTCTCTATCAAGGAGCGGAGCGCGTCGGTGTCGCGTGTTCCCATCGTGAATGTCGTGAGCCCGGTGTTGGAGCGGGGGCCCGGCGCCACCTGCACCTCGAAATTGCCCGGCAGGGCGATGTTTACGAGAAGAGCGGCGGCGCCCTTCTCCTGCGCGCGCTTGGCGACGCCGAGCCAGCCCGCCGAATGGCTGATCGTGCCCGGCTGCGGGATGCTGGAGACCACGACGAGCTTGCCCCTGACATCGCGTCCCGCGAAATCGGCCTCGGTTCCTAACCCGACCCAGATCGGTTCAAGTTCCAGCCCGCCCTCGGGAAGCGGCACGCCGCTCGCCCGGGCGCTCTCGAAACTGATCTTCTGCCCTCCCGCCGAGGCGGTCAGCCGCCACGACGTCGGGAACCATTGCGGCGGCAGGTCGAAGGTCTCTCGCTTCACATTCTCGAGACCTATAGCCCTGAAGCGGCGCTCGACCCATTCGGTAACGGCCGCGTCATTCTTGCTGCCAGCGACCCGCCCCCACAGCAAATTGCCGTCGGCCTTGTCCTTGATCGAAAAGGCAACAATCTCGTCGACGTCCTTCGACATGCGCTTGCCATCGAGGCTTTCAAAGGCCTCCTCTCCCGTCGGGAGCGGAAGCTGCACGAAACTCGAGTTCAGATCATAGCCATGGTTCCTGACGCCTTCTGGCCAGGGGCTTGACTGCGATTGCGCCGCCGTGGGGCCGAGGCACAGGGTGGCGGCAAGCAGCGTCATCGTTCCGGCTCTTGCTTTCGGCAGCGATCTCATGGCATTTCTCCTCCACCCTGATTTTCGTCGATTTAGCTATTCCGAAAAGCCGTTAGCTCGCGAGCAGTTCGAGCCGCAGCGCCTTCTTGTCGATCTTGCCGGTCGCGCCGAGCGGGATGGCGTCGGCAAAGCGGATCTCATCAGGAATCCACCACTTCGCGATCTTGCCGCTCAGCAGCGTGCGGATTTCATCGGCGAGCCCCTCCGAAGGGCGCTCGCACACCAGGATCAGCAGCGGCCGTTCGCCCCATTTCTCGTGCGGCACGCCGATCACTGCCGCGCGGGTAACCTCGGCGTGCGAGGCGGCGATATTTTCGATATCCATCGAGCTGATCCATTCGCCTCCCGACTTGATGACGTCCTTCGCGCGGTCAGTGATCTGCATGAAGCCCAAGGGATCGATGCGCGCGATATCGCCGGTATCGAACCAGCCTTCGGCATCGAGGATCGGCGTGTCCTGGCGGAAATAGGCGCGGGCGATGGAATGCCCGCGGATCATCAGCCTGCCGTTCGCCGCCCCATCACGTGGTGCAGCTTCACTCTCATCGCCCTTCAGTGCCAGTGAGACACCGAGCGGCGGCCGCCCCTGCTTCAGGGTCAGCTCACTCCGCTCGTTGCCCTCAAGACCTGCGGTCTCGCAGACGTCGGCATTCACTGTCCCGATCGGAGAGGCCTCGGTCATCCCCCAGGCGTGGATCACGCGCACACCGAAGGATGCCAGATCGCAGACGAGCCCCTCGGGGACGGCGGCGCCTCCGATGAGCACACGGTCGAGTGCCGCAGGCCGCTCGCCCGACGATTTCAGATAGTTCACATAGTCTTGCCAGACGGTGGGAACCGCCGCCGCGAACGTCACGCCCTCGCTATTTATCAGCTCCGACACCGACGCGCCGTCCAGCCGGTCGCCGGGAAGCACCAGCTTCGCGCCGACCGCAGGACAGGAGAAGACCAGCCCCCATGCATTGGCGTGGAACATCGGCACAAGCGGCAGCACGGTGTCGGTCGCCCTGAGCCCCAGCATGTCGGGCTGGATCGACGTCAGGGCGTGAAGATAATTGGAACGGTGCGAATAGAGCACGCCTTTGGGATCGCCGGTGGTGCCCGACGTGTAGCAGAGCCCCGCTGCAGCCTCCTCGCCGAACGCGCCCCACCTCGCCCCCTCCTCCTCACGGTCCTCGATGAGGTCGTCGTAGCGATGCAGGGCCGGGCCAGTCTCTGCGCCCTCGTCGCCGCCCCTTAATACGATCACGGCCTCGATCGAGGGGCAGCGCGCGGCAAGCTCGCGCGCGAGCGGGAGCAGGCCCGGGGAGACGACGAGCAGGCGATCCTCTGCATGGTCGATGATCCACGCGATCTGATCGAGGAAGAGACGCGGGTTCAGCGTGTGGCAGACCGCCCCCAACCCCATAATACCGTACCAAGCCTCGACATGGTCGATCGTATTCCAGGCGAGGGTCGCGACGCGGTCGCCCTCGACCACCCCCAGATGGCGGAGCGCATTCGAGAAGCGCATCGCTCGCAATCGGACCTCGCGGTAGCTCGAACGCAGCTTGCGGCCGCTCGCCGCCCAGGTAACGACCTCGCGCCGTCCATGCCACTCGGCAGCATGATCGAGTATCCTGTCCAGGGTCAGGGAATAGGGCTGCATCAAGCCTTGCATGAAATATCCGTCATCTGAGGTCATTGGGGTGAAGGTGTGCCGCAGGTGCGCGATCTAAAAGCGGGCGCGCACTCCGACCCGCCAGCTGCGACCGAGCACGTCGTAGATGTCGCTCCGCGTCGGCACGTAGAAATAGCCTGGGCTCGAGGCGGGGCCATTGGGGATGATCGGCGGGCTCTTCGCGAGGAGATTGTCGACCGCGACATAGGCCTGCACCTTCCGGTCGCCGTCGAGGTAGGCGCTCGCGCGCAGATCGACATAGGCAACGGCGGGAACGCTGTTGTCGTCGACGTCGACGCCTTCGACATAGGCATTGTTGAGCTTGGCCGCGCCGATCACGCGAAGCTGGCTGGTAAAGCTGTATCGGTCGGACGCATATGTCGCACTCGCCTCGCCCCGGAATTTCGGGGCCCCCTCCCCGTTCACGAGGTTCGGCGGCGCGAAGTTCAGACTGCCCGCATAATCGAAGACCGTCCCGAGGCCATCGCGCACCAATTCATGCGTGTAATTGCCGAGCAGCGAGAAAGTGAAATTCCCGTCGCCTAGGGGGCGGCGGTAATCGAGCTGAAAGTCGACGCCCGAGGTTTTCACCGACGCCGCATTGACCGGGCTCGAGATGATCGTCGTGATCACCCCATTGCCGTCGCGGGTGATGAAGGGACAGAAGGTCTGGTCGCCTGCGGCGCACTGGCTCAGCACATAGGTGAAAAGCGGCGTGACGATCGCGCCGTTGATCTTGATCGAGTAATAATCGACCGAGGCGCTCAGCCCCGGAAGGAAGCTCGGCGTGAAAACGACACCGCCAGTATAGGTCTTCGCGCGTTCGGGCTTGAGATTGGGATTGCCGCCGGTCAGCGCGAAGATGTTGGTCGTCGGATTGCCGGGTCGGGTAACGTCGGTGATGACCTGGGTGGATGACGATCCGTTGCTGAAAAGATCGAGTAATGTGGGTGCGCGAATATCGGCCGAGATCGTGGCGCGTACGCGGATATCGGGAATGATCTGGCTCGTCAGTCCGACCTTCCAGGTCGCGACGCTCCCGCTCGTGCTATAATGGGTGTACCGGCCCGCAGCACTGAGATCCATCGTTTCGACAAAGCCATCGCGCACAAGCGGCACGTTGACTTCAGCGAAGCCCTCATAGACGTCGTTAGCAAAGTCCTGGAACTGGAAATTTCCCGCCGCATAGGCGCGCGCATACGAGAGAGGGTCAGCGGTCTGTTTGACCGTCTCGCGGCGATATTCGGCGCCGACCGCTACCGCGACCGGACCCGCCCAGGTCGAGAAGGCCTCACCCTCGATCGAGGCACCGGTCGAATATTGCGCCAAGGTCAGGTTGGACTCCGCAGGTCCATTATTGACGTAGGCGATAGCCGCCGGCGAGGCGACGCCCTCACCGAGGACGTTCAGCGGAACGCAGCCATTGTCGGGATCGGTAAGGGTAGAGCGGCAGACGATCGTTCCGATCGCGAGGCCCGAGCTGCCCTGGTTGGCCGCAGTCACCCGCACCGCGTCGACGGCGCGGTTATAATTAGCGATGACGGGGTTCACGACGAGCTTGGTGAAGCGCTTGTTGGCGGAATGCTGGCCATAGACTTCCCATTTCCACGATCCGATCTCGCCCGTGAACTCGATGAGCTGGCGAAACAGCTTGCGGTTCGCGTAATTGTGGAGGTTTCCGAGGCCATTGGGTTCGAGAAAATCGTCCCCCGCCGCACCATTCAGATTGTTAGTGTTGGTCGTGCCAAGCGGAAAGGAGGTCAGCCCGAGATCGATCATCTGCTGCCGGATGCCTGCGTCGAGATAGGGATTGTCGACCTGGATGTTGAGGTTGCCCTGCCGCGTGTAGGAGGCGCTCGCGCTGGTCGTGTGCGTCCAGCCGTAGTTGAGCTCGACCGCGGCCTGGACCTTGTCGCTGATTTCATAGGAAAGGCGCGCGAAACCCGTGAAATTCTTGATCGGCACCGTGAGGCTGTTCGCCTGACCGTTCAAAACGGGGTTCACGAAGGTGCCGCCATTGGAGATGGTGCCAGAAACATTGCCGAAGTCGAACGGCACCGGCGTCCCGTTCGGGCCGACGAACTGGATACCGCGTAGCGGCCCCCCCGTAATCAGTCCGCCCTGCGTAGCGGAGGAAAGACCCACATTGTCGGCGTGAATGAGCCGCGGCTGACCGTTTGTCGGTGTCCAGGCGGGGTTGTTCACGAGATTCTGCGACTTGTACCATCCTGTCTCCTGCGGAACGACATGATCGGGCGAGTAAAGATAGCCGCCGCTCACGATGAGATGGGCACGGTCTCCGATCTTCGTGCCGTAGGTCAGCTCGCCCTTCAACGATTGTCGCGTGCCGCGCTGGTTGCTCGCGGCCTCGATGTTGCCGCCCCATCCCGTGAAGCTCTTGTTGAGAACGACGTTAACGACGCCTGCCACCGCGTCGGAGCCCCATGCCGCCGACGCACCCGCGGTCACGATGTCGATGCGCTGGACGAGGCTTTGCGGCAGGAGATTGAGATCGACGCCGCCGGTTTGCGTCGAACTTACGACCCGCTTGCCGTCGAACAGCACCAACGTACGCGGGACGCCGAGATTGCGAAGGTTGACGAGGCTGAGTCCGGCCGTCCCCGAGCTCACATTCTGCGACGCGTTCGAGGAGTTCGGCGACGACATGTTCCCGGCCGACGGCAGCTTCGAGATCACGCTGGCAAGATCGGTATGATTGTCGCGCTCCAACTTCTCGGAGCTCACCACGGTCACGGGCGTGGGCTGCCGATAGCCGCTGAGCGTGAGGCGCGAGCCGGTGACGACGATGTCGCCGCCGGGATCGGAAGCGCCGGTATCGGCGCTCGCGGCGTCATCGGCTGCCTCTTCCTGACCAACGGCGGCGCTTGCCGAGGGCGGATCGGAGGCGACATCCTGAGCAAAGCAGACACCAGGCAACATGAGCGAAGCCGACGCGAGCAGAAGACTGCGCGAAGTGATCATATCTCTCTCCCATTTTTTTCGGGAAGCCGGTGCGCTACGCGGACCGGATTCTCGCCTTCTCATTTTTTTCAGAAGTCAGGCCAATTTCGATCCAAGTCAAGATCTTTCTTTTCTCCAGAAGAAAGAGAATGTAAGAGACGGCAAATGCCACGGAACTGGTTTCGCTGGCGCCGACTGTCCCCGCTGTTCGCTATCGCACCGGCGCGTTTTGGTATTGGAATGTGGCGCCGGGTCTCCTAGCTCCCTGCAAAGGAGAGAAAGTCCGCCATGAAGGAGAGCCTGCCTTGACCAAATCGGGAGTCGAATTGACCGAGCCCGACCCGAAGAATGGGCGCGTCCGGCAGGCCGATCGCCGCCAAGCGTCGATGGATTCAATCCTGGACAATGCCGAATATTTGTTTGCGGAGCATGGTTATAATGGCGTGACCTTTGCCGAGGTGGCGAAGGTGGCCAATGTCGATACGGCCCTGATCCGTTACTATTTCGTCGACAAGAAGCAGCTGTTTCGCGAAGTGTTCACGCGGCGGGGCCCGGAGATCAACCGGTTGCGGCTTGAGGCGATGGCGAGGGCGCGGCATAACGGAAAAAATGGCATCCCCCGTCTCGCGGACATCGTCGACGCCTTCATGCGCCCGGCCTTCGTCAAGATGTCGGACGATGCAGGCTGGGCCAATTATATGGCGATCGTGAGCTATGTGAACAGCTCGCGCGGCATTCTCGACGAGTTGATGTCCGAAGTCTTCGACGAGGTATCACGCGAGTTTCTCAACGATTTGCGTGCAATTTTTCCCCGCGCCCCCGAGCGCGAGATCTACTGGAGCTATCACCTGCTCACTGGCGCCTTCACCTTCTCGCTCGGCCGGACAGGGAGGATCGACAGGCTGTCGGATGGGCTCTGCAGCTCGAGCGACTCCCTCGCGATCGCTGATCGGCTGACCACGAGCCTGACCGTCGGAATCAGCGCGCTCTGCGGACAATTCTAACCTCCCTCAATCGAACCCCGGGGCCCCCGCCCGCACTTTCCAGTTTCTGGTGTCCGAAAAATCCTGACATTGCCACCCCTGATTCGTAACTTCTTCCCTCTTTCGGAAATTTCTGTTGACAAGTGGCAACGCTCATAGGATGCCTCGGGCAGGCAATGGCCACGCAAAGAATGGGTCATGCCCGCCGGATCCCGCTCCGCCCCGGCGCGACATTGATCCTGCGGAATGAGAGAGGCTGCCGAAGCTGCCGCGCCGCGCGCGCCGGCAAGCTCGATATCGGCTGAAAATCATTTCCGCAGGCATCGATTGACGTCCCCGGAAAGCGAATGGTCCGCGCGTCCTTCAACATCCTGGGAGGGTCCCGCCATGCCGCATCAAATCCGTTTCCTCACCTCGAGCGCTTGCGCCGCCGCCTCGGTTTTGGCGCTTGCCCTCGCCGCTACCTCCCCTGCTGCGATCGCCCAAGACGCGGCCCCTGCCGACGCATCGAAACCGGGCTCCCGGATTCTGAGCGTCATGCAGCCCGAACAGGCGGACCCCGACGCTGTCGACGCGCTCAAATGGCCGGTGCCCAAGGGTCTTGAACGCTACGGCCGGATCGACGGCGTCCACCTGAAGGCAATGGTGGAGGCGCAGGCCCAGATCTCGCGCGACTATCGCGACAAGGGTCACCAATATTGGGGAAGGATCATGGGCACGGAAGCCGACGCCGTCGGCGCCGCCTGGATGGAGGCGGAGTTCCGCCGTATCGGGCTCACCGGCATCCGGATGCAGTCGTTCGACGTTCCCGAGACGATCATGCCCAAGTCCTGGTCGGTGACCGTCGGAAGCGGACCGACCAGCCTCGCGATCCCGAGCGCCCTGCCGATCGGGAGGATCCCGGCGGAGACGACCACGGCAAAGGCGCTCGACCTCGTCTATGTCGGACTCGGAGGGCCAGTCGATTTCGGCGACCGCGCAGTCAACGGCAAAGCGGTGCTCATTCACGCGATCCCGGAGCCCAGCGCCTTCTTTTCTTCCGCCAGCCTCAACGGGGCGGTGGAACGCGCCGAACGGCTCGGTGCTGCTGCCGTGTTCATAACTCTCGGGCTCCCCGGTAATATCACGGGCCACATGTCGCTTCGCTGCGAGAAGGTGCCCTGCTTCGTGATCGGTAAGGAGGATAGCGAGAGGATCCTCGGCGAGATCGATCGGGCGGGTGGCAAGGTCAGCCTGTCCTATCGCCTTGAGACTGAGAGGCGTATCGACCTCAAGACCACGCAGGTGTGGGGTGTGCTCGAGGGTGCGACCGACGAGAATATCATGATCATCGCGCACCGCGACGGCTATTATGAGGCCGCGCTGGACAATGGTTCGGGCGTAGCCACCATGCTCGGCCTCGCCGAATATTTCGCCGCGGTACCGAAGAAGGACCGCAAGCGGACGCTCATATTCGTCGGTACGCCCGGCCATCATGATCCGAATTTCCTGGGCACGACGTGGATGCACGACAATCGCGAGCAGGTCTTCGGGAAGACCGCTGTGCTCATCAATGCGGAGCATACCGCCTATACCGAGGCGGAAGACATATTGGGCAAGCTCCGCAAATCGAACAGCCTCCCGGCTTTCAACTGGTATGTGGGCGGCAGCCCGCTACTGCGCGACATCAGCGTCAAGGCATTCACCGACTTCGGGGTTCCGCTTCTCGCCCAGCCGGACCGGACAGCGCCGGGCGAGGTCGGCAAAATCCGCGACGACGCTCCGATGGTCCAGATCATCACTGCGGCCTGGCCCTATCACTCGAGTCGCGACGATGCCGCGATCATACCTGCGGCGGGCATCGAGGCATCGACGCGCGCCTACGCGCGGATCATCGATGAGGTGAACAAGCTGCCGGCGAAGGCACTCGCTGCTCCCGCCAATACGACGCCTTGATCCTCCCCATCCGGGCCGGCATCCTGACGCCGGTCCGGATCAAACAAAACACGCGCGCCCTCTTTTTTGGAAGCATCAACCGGATCGTCGAAATCCCAGCCTCCCCAATCCACGCGCTCCGCCTTGCTGCCCTCCACCCCTGCTATTTACAGCTAGGGAGCCGACAAAGATTTAAAAGACCGGTATGCAAGTTATGGGGCGGGGATGATCGCTAGCTGATTCAGGCCTTTTTGCCCGGCCTATTGGCAGCTGCGGTCTCGCCGCGCGGGGCCCTCGGCCTAGCTCGAGGGACCCTCCGTGCTGAGGTAGCGAGACAAGCAATGCAAGTGACGTGCTCCCCTGAAATGTGACCGATTTTGAGTAGAGTCCGACGCGAAGGAGTCGGACAGAATGAAACGAAGCAGGTTCAGCGAAGAGCAGATCATCGCGATATTGAAGGAGCATGAGGCGGGGATGCCGACGGCGGAT